>JANMGP010000037.1:0-30537 GCA_031374705.1 Verrucomicrobiaceae bacterium
CGCCGGCCCGCCCTGCGCCGCAGCCACCCGCGCGTTGGAAAAATTCGTTATCGCCGTAGCCAGCGCCGCCATCGTGACGGGCGGGTCCGGGAAGTCCGCATTCCCGGACATCCCGGTGTGGACTTCTTGGGCGAGTTCTTCAATGACATAGTCGGCTGCTTGAGCAAAGCCGAGGTTGACGCGAATCTGAGGCATACGTTTTTTTGGTAGTAGGTGAGCGGGCACATCTCCATTCCACACAAACTCTGGTCCCATATCCCATCGGAGAGGCTCTCCATTGGGTAGGATCATATCATAGCGGAGCGGATTGGCCACGGTTCCCGATTTACTAAATATTCTTTGGCGGTCAATTGAAAATCTCCCGAAGTTTTGCAGGCAAAAATGGAACTCATTCCGCCGGAATCGGTATTCATTTCCTCGCGGAATAAGCTCAAGAGTTTCCCTCCGTAGCTCATCCCCTCGTTTCCTAAACTCATGCCATTGGCGGCTAAACAGATTCCGTCCCGCCATAAACTCCGGACGTCGCACCTTAAACTCATCCGATCGTGCCCAAAACTCATCCCGTCGCAGTCTAAACAGATGCCGTCCCGCCCTAAACTCATCCCGTCGTTTCCCAAACAGATTTCGTGGGTTTTTAAACAGATTCCGTCCCGGCATATACTCATTCTGTCACAGAATGAGTATATGCCATCAGAGAAAAACCCCATTTCCCCGTGGAACAACGACGTTCCACGGCCGGTTTACAGAGAGAGGGCGTGGAAAAGTAGCACGCGAGTCCCTTCGCGTTTTCGACGCAACCGCGAAGCGACAAGTATAATGAAGTGCCGCTTCGCGGGGGGGGGCGTAAAGCCGCGAAGGGATTGCCTTTCAGGCTACCTCCGGTTCGCGAGCTACTTTCTTCGCGCGTCGCGCGACAACGCGGGAGAAATCCCTTGGCCGAGCCCGCTGGAGTGCTACACGAAACCCATGCGCCCGCCAACGCGAGCACTTCATGAACTCCACGATTCTCATCATTCTCTCGTTTGCAATCTGCTGCCTGCCCGGATGCGCCAGCGCAGACACATCAAGCGTGCGCGCGCGGGCCGGACTACCAGCAGTGAACCGCGGCGACGCAGCGTTCTTCGAGTGCTCTGTGTGCAGCACGTTGCACGGCGGGTTTTTTAGTGACGGCGTGCCTAGCTTTTCGCACACCACGCGGGATGCCAAGTCGTGTAAACATCATTGGGTTCGTATTCGCACGAAGTCGCAGTTTATGCGCCGAGTCGAGCTTCGAGAGCCCGGAATATTCGAGTTGTTCCGACATTGTTCTCCACACAATCCTTATTGGGATGACCCTATCGTGTGGTGATAGTGGGCCGGACTGATCGGCACTTCGCTACGCCGAAGGCGTTTCATCACTCAGCCCAACGGTTGATGCGAGGCACGAGCATCTACCTTGGGTCCGCCGCGCCGCAGATGATTTACCCCGCAAGGGGTTTCATCGAAACGCACGCCATGGATGAAACCCCTTTGGGGTATATGCCGCGTGGCGGGATGACCCAAGGTAGCTCGTTCCTCGCAACCTTGGGCTGAATGATTCAACGCCTTCGGCGTAAACGGCGGGCGTCTTCTGGACCGGGAGCAGTGATCGAAAATTGGGAA
Source organism: Verrucomicrobiaceae bacterium (assembly GCA_031374705.1). Taxonomy (GTDB): domain Bacteria; phylum Verrucomicrobiota; class Verrucomicrobiia; order Chthoniobacterales; family Chthoniobacteraceae; genus SXWH01. Next base: position 1,642 of record JANMGP010000037.1, read on the forward strand.
ACGGGAAACGGGGTTGGGCGAAAAAAGAAAAAATAACGCCCGACGATGCTGAATAATCCCCCATTTTATCGCCGACCCTATCAACGGACAAAGTGAGGATCCGAAAAGCCGGTCGCGGGGGAACTGGCCGGGCTCGGTATCGCTCCTTGGACTTCGCGCGATCTACTTTAGCTCGCGGATGAATAGGTTGCGGAACTGCACGAGGGCGGGCGGGCTGTTCCAGACTCCGTTTTTGTCTTTGCCGCCGTGGTGCTGGAGGCCGATGGGGGCGTTGGCGGGGAAGTCGGGAATCTGGATGCCGGGGAGGACGGTCTTGCCGTTGAGGAGGACGGTGACGAGGCCTTTGCGCTGGGTGATTTCGTAGCGGTTCCATTCGCCGATGGGTTTGTCGGCTTTGACTTTGGGGGTGGCGGCGGCGCGGAGTTCGGGCGGGTTTTTGCCGTCGGTGCGGATGCCGTACATTTCGCCGGAGCCGACGGGCCAGCACCAGATGTTGACTTGGTATTTCTGGTCGCCGCCGAGGATGATGCCGGAGTCGGAGTCGGGGCGGGGGATGCCGAGGACCTGGCCGTCGGGGCCTTTTTCGTCGCTGCCGTCGGGGAGGACGTTGCGGGTGCGCGGGTTGGTGTAGGGGGTTTCTTTGAGCCGCCAATCGACGACGAGTGTGTAGTCGGTGTAGGGGCGGGCGGTCCAGAGGTGCTTGTCGCCTTTGGCCTCGCTGGAGGCGTCGTAGTCGATGACTTCGCCGGCGGCTTTCCAATGGCCGTTGTCGCCGTCGGGGAGTTTCCAGCCGTCGAGGTTGATGCCGGTGAAGAGGGGGACAAAGCCGTCTGCGGGGAGTGCGATTTCGTCGGGCTTGGGGTTGGTGGAGGGGAGTTCGGTGATGCGGATGTTGCGGAACTGGCACTCGGCGCCTTCGCTTTCGAGCATGAGGTAGCCTTTACGGGGGGATGCGCCGGTGGCGACGGTGACTTCCTTGCCGTTGACGCTGAGGCGGATTTCGCCGTCTTTGGCGACGACGCGGTAGTGGTTCCATTCGGGGGAGGGTTTGGTGCGTTCTTCGATGGGGAAGCTGCGGAGTTTGTTCGGGGAGATGCGGCCGGCGGGTGTCATTTTTGCGCCGTTGCAGGCGAAGACGTCGCCGTGGACGGAGTACCATTCGTTTTTGCCTCCGGCGTTGTATCCGGTGTCGAGGATTTGGACTTCGATGCCGCGGGGGTAGGCGGAGCCGGTGGCGGGGAGGCCGTCGCCCCAAAGGAAGAGGCCGGAGTTGCCGCCGCTGGTCATGTGCCGCCATTCGAGTTCGATGATGCAGTTTTCATACATGCGGTCGGTGCGGATGGTGCCGACGGGGGAGCCGGTGGTGATGAGGACGCCGTCCTTCACGCTGAAGGTGCCGGGGGCGATGTTGACGGGGACCCAGCCGGTGAGGTCTTTGCCGTTGAAGAGGGGCGTCATGTCTTCGGCGAGGACGGTTGCGGCGGTGAAAAAGAGAAGAGTTCGGGCGAGCAGGTTCATTGTTCCGGAGAGGATGCGCGGGGCGGCGGGTTCTTTGAGGGAATGTAGCGGCCCGAGTGATCTCCCTTGCCAATAAATGCGGACCAGCATTCATTCGCGCCGATGAATTTTTCCAGAACAGTAATTGCGATTGTTTGCCTCGCGTCGCCGCTCGTCGCGCAGATTAAGCCGACGGCGGCGGGCATCGGCGAGGCCGAGGCGCTGAAGGTCGAAGAACGCATTGCAAGCGTGCGGCGGGATCTTTTGGGGAAATACGACATGGCGCTCGGGGAATTGCAGATTCACTTCCAAAAAGCCGCGGACCTCGAAGCGGCGCTGGCAGTGCGTGCCGAGCGGACGCGTGCGCAAACCGAGGGCGTGCTTTCGGAGAAGAATTACGTCGGCGAACCCAAGTCGCTTCGGACGCTGCAAACTAATACGGTGACGAAAATGCAGGAGCTGGTCTCGGGTGTGGTGAACGAGTCTTTGCCCAAACTCGTGGAATACAAAAAGCAACTCACCGTGGAGGGCAAGCTGGACGATGCGGTGGCGGTGCGCCAGGCCATCGAGCGTCTGCAAAACGCGAATGTGCCCATCAGCAAGACCGATCCCGGAAGCATGGTTCCGGTGGAGACGTTGTTGCAGGCGTACAGCGCCGACCGCGGGCGTGCCGACAAGACGTATAAAGGCGTCCGCTTTCTCGTGCGCGGCATCATGGCCGGTTATCGCGTGGACCCGAATGACGCGAATACTCTGCTCGTGTATGTGGCGCCCGCCACCGGCACGGGATGGGTGCAGTGTTCGTTTCACACTGCGAAGTGGCGCTACCGCGAAGACAAGTTCGGCCCGAACACGCTGCTCGTTCTCATCCCGCGCGAAGGAAACGAAATCCGCGTGGCCAAAGGCGGCGCGATCGATGTGCTCGGCGACTGCGCCGGCTGGGATGAGATGGTGAAGCTTACGAAGTGCGACGTGTCGCGCTGAGTCGCGGGATTACGTAAATAACTTCGCAACCGCCGTGCCCTTGTCGGTGACCGGCACCGGTCGGTCGCCATCCATCATGTTCTTGGAAGGAGAGACGCCGAGGGCCGCGACAATCGTTGCAAACAAATCCGGCACGCCGCACGGTTCCGTCAGGATCGTTTGAGCGAGCTCATCCGTGGTGCCGACCGCCTGCCCGGTCCGGAGTCCGCCGCCCGCAAGCACGCACGAGAACGATTTTCCGTAATGACCGCGACCGCCGCCGCCGTCGAACGCCGCCGGCCTGCCAAACTCCGTGCTGATAAAAATGAGCGTCTTGTCGAGCAGTCGCTCCTTTTCCAAGTCCGCGATGAGCGCCGCGACGCCCTGGTCCAGCCTCCGGATGAGACCGTGTTGTTCTTTCTGCGCGCCGTTGTGCGTGTCCCAACCTGCGCCGTTTACGAAGTTCAGATTAAAGCCGACCTCCACGAACCGCACGCCGCGCTGAACGAGGCGCCGTGCGAGCAGGCAACGCTGGCCGAACTCATCGCCGTAATCACTGCGAAGCGCGCCCGGCTCCGCCTTTAAATCGAACGCCTTCATGAAATCCCCACGCTGCAATTTGAAGCCCTCGCCGATCGCGTCGTCGTAGTCGCGGACAAACTTATCGTCGGGATTCTTCTTCACAAAATCCGTGCGCAATCCGGACAGCAGCGCCTCCCTGCGCGCCTGCCGCTCGTCGCTGATTCCCGCCGCCCGCGTAATTCCCGCCGGGCCGCTCTCGGTATCGGTGAGATAGACGTAGCCGGCCTTGGGACCGAGGAATCCCGGCCCGCGCGTCGCGCTCGGATACCCGATGAGCATATACGGAGGCACCCCTTCCGCAACCGGCCCGCGGCAATGTGCGATGATTGAGCCGAGGCTCGGGTAAACGACGCTCCCGCTCACCGGACGTCCCGTGTGCATGCGGTTCACAGCCGCCGCATGTTCGTCGATGACCGCGTGATTTACACTGCGAACGGGCACGAGCCGGTCCGCCATTTTCGCCAGCCGCGGAAGGTGCTCGCAGAAAGTGACTCCCGGAATCGCCGTCTCGATTGTGTCGTAATAGCAGCCCGGTTTTTTCCCATCGCTGCGCACAGACTTCGCGTCAAACGTGTCGATCTGCGACATCCCGCCGCCGAGCCAGATGGAGATGCAATGCTCTGCTTTCCCCAGCGGCCCGGAGACCGCGCCAGACGACGGCAACCCGAGCGCCGCAGTGGCGAGGGTCGATTTGGCGATAAAAGAGCGTCGGTTCATGCGCATGGTGGGATAACCCGCGCCGCGCACCTGCCCAAGCACAATTCTATGCGGTCGCTTCCTTGCGCCCGAACAGCCGGTATGCAAGGTATCCGAGCGACGCCACCGCGACGAGCGGCCCCACCCAGAGGAGGATTGAGTCGTCGTCCGACCCTCCGACGATAATCGCCTGCTGCGGGTCATTCGCGAGATACTTGACGGGCACTGTATCGACGGTGATTTTTCCGTCGCTGCCGATGCTCTTGTAGTAACTGCTCGACACCTTGAAGTCCTTGGTCACCGGCTTGCCGTCCTTTACTGGAAAGATGACGCTCAATTTGTAAGAGCGGCTGCGACGCCCGCCCGAGGAGTGTCCTTCGGTGGCGATGCCTTTTGTTTCAATTCCCTCCCTATTCAGAAGGTCGTTGAATTGTTTGGCTTGGTAGCCCTGGTAGGCGAGGAATGGCCCGGCGATGAGCCCGATGATTGCGAAGAGGAGTACTCTCATGAGTGACGCGGATATAGGTGGACCGCCGCCAGTTGGGAAGTCTCGAGAGGTGCTTTTCCGGAAAAATCCTCAATCAATCGGCGGAATCCCGTTCTTGGCGTCATGCCGTCACCCGCGTTAGCATACACCCTCAATGACCAGATTTCCGGACGAGTCCGCCCTCCGCGAGTTCCTCGAAAAGGAGCGTCGCAGCACCGTCATCAGCGAATCGCTGATCGCAGGCTTCCTATGCGTTGTGGGGATTGTCTGTGTGCTCGCCACGTATGGGCTCGTCGTTGCCATCTCGTGGCTCGCGTTTCTTCGCGAGTCCAATGTGCCCCACTGGATCGCCATGGGATACCTCGCTGCGATTTTCCTGAGCTATCCGCGGCACGACAGCGAGAGGCTCACACAGCTCGAGGTGGACACGACCGATGGAAAAGCCCCGTGGAGCATCGATTTCCCCGGCGGCATTCACGCCAGCAATCTGAACATCATCAGCACCAAGACGGTGGGCTCAATGGCAAAAGTGATCACGCAGGTCCTCTTCGTTGCGCCGCGGTCGTTTGCCGCACTGTGGCGAGCTGTGGCAAAAGCACGAGCTCTCGCAAAGGCCGACGCACGGGCTTGCGCGCCTACATTTTCCCTCCTGCTCCGGAAAGGCAGGCGCGTCCCGTATTCGGAGCTCGCCCGCGAGGCAGGCAGCGATCCGTCGAGCGTGCTGTCGCTCCTCTTGATGCTGAATCTCGCCCAGCATCTCCCCTCAGAGCCCGTCGGCATGGTCGTGCTCTCCAGTGTGCGTGAGAAACTCTGCGGGACCGCGCCCGATTGACGCATCATTCCCGGGCCCGCGTGTTCTTTTTTCCCTCCGATGTTGACGAAGTCGCACACGCTGCTTTGATGCGCGCCCACTTTTTAAATAAAACAACACAATGATCAAAATCGGCATTAATGGCTTCGGGCGCATCGGTCGTCTCGTATTTCGCGCAATCTGTGACCAGGGACTCCTAGGCAAGGAAATCCAGGTCGTGGCAGTCAACGACCTCGTTCCTGCGGACAACCTCGCATACCTCGTGAAGTACGACTCCACGCAGGGCAAGGCGAAGGAAGAAGTCTATTCCAAGAAGAGCAGCCCGGACGTCCTCGAAGACGACATCCTCGTTGTCGATGGACACGAGATCAAATGTCTCGCAGTGAAAGAAGGCCCGGCCGCACTTCCTTGGAAGGCGCTCGGCGTCGATATCGTCATCGAGAGCACCGGACTTTTTGTGGACGCTGAAAAAGCAAAGGGCCACATCACCGCAGGCGCAAAGAAAGTCATCATCAGCGCTCCCGGCAAGAATGAGGACATCACCGTCGTCATGGGCGTGAACCACACGAACTACGACCCCGCGAAACACAACATCATCTCCAACGCGAGCTGCACGACGAACTGCCTCGCACCAGTCGTCCACGTTTTGCTGAAGGAAGGCTTCGGCATCGTGGAAGGGCTGATGACCACCATCCACAGCTACACCGCCACTCAGAAGACCGTGGACGGACCGAGCAAGAAGGATTGGAAAGGCGGACGCAGCGCCGCCATCAACATCATCCCCGCGAGCACTGGCGCTGCAAAGGCGACAGCGCTCGTGTGCCCCGAAGTGAAGGGCAAGCTCACCGGAATGTCCTTTCGTGTCCCCACGCCGACCGTCTCCGTCGTCGATCTCACCGTGAAAACCGTGAAAGAGACGAGCTACGCAGAAATCTGCGCCGCGATGAAGAAAGCCAGCGAGACCTACCTTAAAGGCGTCCTCGGGTACACCACCGACGAAGTCGTCAGCACCGACTTCATTCACGACCAGCGCAGCTCGATCTTCGATGCTGGCAGCGGCGTGGAACTGAACAGCACGTTCTTCAAGCTCGTGAGCTGGTATGACAACGAGTGGGGCTACAGCAACCGCTGCGTGGACCTCGTGAAATACATCGTCAGCAAAGGCCTGTAATTTCGCAGAGTTCGTAATTTGGAAAGGGGCGCGTCTGGAAACGGACGCGCCCTTCTTCTTTGCCCGCGCAAGGCGTCCGGCACACCCCCACGAACGAGGGCGTTTGTGCCACGATGTTCCACTTTTAGTTAATCACGCCCCATAGGAAGGCGGTATCGGCCGAGACTTGCGGAACGGATTGGCTCGTGACGCGAAACGTGGATGAGTTTTCGCAGAGTCGCGTCCCCTCATTACTAAATACCGCGCCGCGAACCGCAAATCAAAGCGGTTCTGCCGGGCAGAACGGCATTTTTTCTCCCACCAGCGGGGCGTTGCTCTGGACGCGAGGATTCAGCGTGCTACACTTTCCCCGTGCGGGAACCGGCAACTACTTCAGCAACTTTGGCGGGCAGTTTTTTGATCGCTCATCCGAGCCTCATTGAGCCGACCTTCCGCCGTACTGTCATCCTGCTCGCAGACCATGATGCGAAGCAGGGGGGCTTTGGTCTTGTTCTGAATCGTCCGACGGGAAAGCTGGTGGGCGATTTACTGGACGACCAGCCACTCGGCCAGCTCGCTCGTGTGCCTGTCCTGCATGGCGGTCCAGTGGAGCCGGACAAGCTGCTGCTCGCGGCGTTTCGGTGGTATCCGGAGAAGCAGATTCTGGAATGCCGTCACCATATTTCTCTGGAGGATGCCGCCCAACTCACCGGGGCGAAACACCACACGGTGCGTGCATTCGTAGGCTACAGTGGATGGTCCGGCGGGCAAATCGAAGGGGAACTCGCGCAACGTTCGTGGCTCGTGCGGAAGGCCGACAAGGAGGAGGTTTTGGAGGTCGAGCGCGCCCCGCGCATCTGGCGGGAGATGACGCGGACGTTTGGCCCGTGGTTCCAACTCGTAGCCGAGGCTCCGGAGGATACCGGGCTAAATTAAACTGCGCACCCAGCCGAAGAACCCGATCCGCATCAGCGCGGCAACGGCGGCAAACCCGAGAATCAGCCCGTCGAAAAGCCGCTGCGGCACGTGCTTGAGAAGCCAGCGACCGAGAAAGAGCCCGGCGACAATGGCCGGCACGAGCACGGCATTGAACATGAGCGTGTTCACGTGAATCAGGCCGAGCCCTACGCTGAACGGGATCTTGTACACGTTGATGAGCAGGAAGAACCACGCGCTCGTTCCCGTGAGCTGGTATTTTGGCAGGCCGACCGAGAGAAAGTAGAGCCCCATCACGGGCCCGGCGGCGTTTGCCATCATCGTCGTGATGCCCGCGAGCATGCCCATCGCCGCTGCAAACGGCCAGGAGTGCGGTACCGTCTCGAACATTGCCGGCTTCCACATCCGCCACACTTGCAGCACGACCAGCGAGAGCACCGTCCAGCCAATCACCGGCTTGTAAGCGCTCTCCGGGATGAGCGTCATCAGCCATGTGCCCACGCCGACGCCAATACACGCGATGGGCAGCGTCCGGGCGACATGCCTCCAGATCGCGTGCCGCTTAAACGCCAGCACTGCGCAAACATCGCCTGCAACAAGCATAGGCAGCACGACACCGGTCGAGAGCCGGTCGCCGAAGATGTGCGCCATGACGAGGACGTGGACGAGACTCACGCCTGCAAAGCCGCTTTTCGAAATGCCGATTCCGAGCGCGGCGATGATGGCAAAAAGCCACTCAAAAGTGGATAACGTCGGCATTCCGGAACGATCAAGCCGCCGTCAGATTTCCGCGATACAGCTTCGCAAGCCGCGCCTCGGGGAGCGTCGAGATGCCGTCTTTCGTGATGATTTTCACGATGGGGAAAATCTTCGCACGACGGTCCACACCTCCCGTCGCGGAGTCGGCCTCGGCAGCCGTATCCAGGGCGCGCAGAGCGAGCAGCGTGGCTTCGTTGGCGCGGAGTTTTTTCAGCGGACGGCGGCCATAGGTGTTCTCGAAATGAAGCACTGCTTTCACTGCCGGACTGCCGCTTCCGGTCGCGGTGTATTCAGCAGCCTCAAAGCCGGCGCCCATCGCGTCGTAAAAATACACGCGCGGCATATCGGCCACGGGATCGTAGGTGGCGAAGATCGGGACCACGACTCCCACGCCTTGCAGGACGAAACCGAGATTGTCGCGGAGCAGCTTGGACAGCGCACGGACTTTGCCTTCGATGCTCATTTCAGCGAGCTGGCTGCGACGGTAAAAGTGAAAACTGTGCTCCAGCACACGCGCCATTTCCCATGCGGTGGCAGGAACACCGGCGATGGCCATCAGCGAGTGACGGTCGATTTCCAGCACTTTGTCCGCGCGGTCATACATGATCGCATTTCCCGCAGTCGCGCGCCGGTCGCCCGCGACGAGGACTCCGTCGGCAAATTTAAATGAGAGGATCGTCGTCGCATGCGTCGGCACCAGAGCCGTCGTCGAATGCACGTCGGTGGCCGGTTTCGGGTAAAGACCCTGCCGCTGGAGAAGCGAGGCGAAATCCGGAGCGCTCGGGTCTGTCAGCGAAATCGGGGTGCCGGGAAAAGTCATGCCGTTACTGGCCGGTGCGTTGTTTGTACCGGCGGGCCTGGTCGGGGTCCACCTTGCGCATCCGTTCGAGGATGCTTTTGGTGTCGGGCTTCTTCACGTCGGGCGACTTGGGTCCGTCGCCGTCCCCCTGCTTTGGCTCCCACGGCGCTGGGCCGGTTGGTTTTTGCATCCGATCTGGCATGTGCGAAGCGTAGCCGACTGCGGGCGGTTTGCAATTGCGGATTCGCGTTATCGAGCGGTCGGGCAATGTGACATCGGGATGGCATGCATCGGTGCGCTTGCCCTGCGCTTTGCAACGAGATAAAGCGGCGTGGTGAAAAAACTTCTCAGTGAATGCCTCGGAACGTTTGCGCTCGTTTTCGCGGGGACCGGCGCGGTTGTCATCGATGGCGCGACCAAAGGCGGAATCGGCCATGCAGGCATCGCCATTACGTTCGGTCTCGTCGTGCTCGCGATGATCTATGCGCTCGGCGACATCAGCGGCGCGCATTTGAACCCCGCCGTCACCCTCGCTTTCGCAGTGGCGCGGCGCTTTTCATGGAATGAAGTCCCAGGCTACATCGGCGCGCAACTCGTCGGGGCACTTGCCGCGAGCGGAGTGCTGAGGCTCCTCTTCCCGGACGATGCCAAACTTGGGGCCACACTGCCGCTGGGCACGCCGATGCAGAGCTTCGTGCTCGAAGTCATCCTCACCGCGCTGCTCATGTTCGTCATCCTCAGCGTGAGCACCGGGGCGAAAGAAAAAGGCATCACCGCGGGGATCGCGATCGGTGCCGTCATCGCGCTGGAAGCCATGTTCGCCGGGCCGATTTGCGGCGCTTCGATGAACCCGTTCCGCTCGCTTGCACCCGCTGTTGTCAGCGGAAATTTGCAGCACCTTTGGGTCTATCTCACCGCGCCCGTCTTCGGCGCGCTCATCGCCGTTCCGCTCTGCTGCGTCATCCGGGAGGAAGGCTGCTGCTGCGTAAAAGCCGTAGCTTAAATGATCATGAAGCCACTCGTCCTCATCCTCTGCACCGGCAATTCGTGCCGCTCCCATCTCGCCGAAGCCATCCTCCGCTCAGCCGCCGGCGACATCCTCGAAGTCGCCAGCGCCGGCAGCAAACCCGCTGGTTTTGTCCACCCTCTCGCCATCCGCGCGCTCGCGGAGATTGGCATCGACGCCAGTGCGCACCACTCCAAACACCTGAGCGAATTTCTTGAGCGGAAAGTCGAGACCGTCATCACAGTTTGTGGAAATGCAGACCAGGTCTGTCCAACATTTCCCGGCCAGGTAAACCGGCATCACTGGGGCTTCGATGATCCTGCTCACGCCACCGGCACAGAAGACGAGCAATTCGGGGTTTTCCGGCGCGTTCGTGATGAAATCCGCCGTGTTTTCGAAGCCTACGCCGCCGGCCGCCACGACGGCCAGCGGGCCGGGTAGGATACGCACAATCACTCTCGCGTGTCTCAGGCCTGAGTGAGGCTCCACGTGCTATGAGGGCTTTGACAAAGATTGTGTTCACTCCACCACGGGAGCGTGCCATGTTCCGCGCCGATGCCTGCCGATTCACCAGCGCTGCTTTCGATCGTCGTTCCGATCTATAACGAGGAACGCAATGTGCCCGAGTTTCTGCGTCAGATGACGCCGATTCTCGCGGGGCTGGGGATGGAATACGAAATCATCTTTTGCCTCGACCCGTCGCCCGACCGCACGGAGCAGGTCGTGCTCGAAGCTCGCAAGGCGGATGAACGCATAAAGCTGCTGAAGTTTTCGAGGAGGTTCGGTCAGCCGATGGCGACGCTGGCTGGGATGCAGTATGCGCGCGGCGCTGCGGTGGTGGTGATGGATGTGGATTTGCAGGACCCGCCGGAGCTGGTGCGCGAGATGGTGGCGCAGTGGCGCGATGGAGCGGATGTGGTGTATGCACAACGACGGACGCGCGACGGGGAGACGCTCATCAAGCGATTCACGGCGTGGCTGGGCTACCGGGTGATCAATCGAATCGCGGAAGTAAACATCCCGCCAAACACGGGGGATTTCCGGCTGATGAGCCGGCGGGTGGTGGATGAAGTGGTGAGGCTGAAGGAGTCGCACGGGTTTCTGCGGGGGATGGTGGCGCTTGTCGGGTTCAAGCAGACGGCGGTTCAGTTCGACCGCCCGGCCCGGTTTTCCGGCGCGGGTAATTACAACCGGTTCTTCGGATCGCTGCGCATCGGGTTTAACGGGATCTTCTGTTTTTCCACGGCGGCGCTGAAGATGGCGACGATGCTTGGATTTGTGATCGCAGTGTGCGCGATGCTGGTGGGGTTTGTGTATTTTTTGATGAAGGTGTGCGGCTTTCCGTTTCCGCTCGGGAATCCGACAATCGTCATCCTCGTGCTTTTTATGGGCGGGGTGCAGCTCATCGGAATCGGCATCCTCGGGGAATATACGGCGCGGATTTATGAGGAGGTGAAGCAGCGCCCGAAATTCATCGTGGAACGCGCGGAAGGCATCGACGTTTCGGCATCGCCCAAGCATTCTTGATTTATGTCCGTGCCGCAAAACACCATCGCCATCGTCTATGATTACGACCAAACGCTCTCGCCCAATTACATGCAGGACGAGGTGTTGTTTCCTGCTTTCGGGATCGACTCGGGGAAATTCTGGGCGCGCTGCCAGGCGCTGGTGCGCGACGATGGCTACGATAGCGAACTCGCCTACCTGAAGGCGCTGCTGGACTGCCTGGACATGGACCGCCCAACGAATGCACGGCTCGCGGAGCTCGGGGCAGGACTGAAGTTTTATCCAGGGCTGCCGGAGATGTTCGATGAAATGAGCGGCGGCCTGCTCCGCCCGGAGCACGAGGCGCTGGGAATCAAGGTGGAGCATTACATCATCAGCAGCGGATTGAAGGCGCTGATCGACGGCTCGCGAATCGCGCCGTACATCAAGGCGGTGTTCGGCTGCGAGTTCGCGGAGGACGCGCACGGGCACATCGTTTTCCCGAAGCGCGTGATCAGTCACACGCAAAAAACGCAGTTCCTTTTCCGCATCAACAAAGGGCTCCTCGACTATACGCAGGATGTAAACGATCACATGCCGCCGGAGCTGCGGCCGGTGCCGTTTGATCACATGATTTATGTCGGCGACGGCCCGACGGACGTTCCGTGCTTTACCGTCGTCCGGCAGCAAGGCGGACACGCGATCGCGGTGTATAATCCGGACGATAAATCGCGAAACAGCTTCCGCAAATGCTACCAGCTCGTGGGCACGGCGGACCGCGTGAGGCACATCGCGCCCGCGGACTACCGGGCGGGCAGCCATCTTAGGCTCCTGCTGGATCAGATGGTCGGCGAAATCGCGGACCGTATCGTCGCGCGAAGGCAGCGCGACGTGGAGGAGAATACGGTGCGTGCGCCGAAGCACTAGGGGTGAAAAACGACGGCGGTGCGGGCTTGCTCCACAATGGTCCCTGTTCTACACTCTCTCCGTCCCAGCTAAACAGGCGGGAATAAAAACAATAAACCAACCTCATAAACACGATATGAAACACATCATCGCATTCGTAGCCATCGCATTCACCCTCAGCCTCGGAGCCTGCTGCTCGAAAGACGGCTCATGCCCGATGGGTGGCAAGAAGGCAGCCGCCACGGGCGATAGCTGCTGCGCGACCAAAGGCGCTGCTTGCAAGCACAAGCACTAGAATTCCGGCTTCCAAAGCCGATTCACAAAAGGCGCACCTCCGCGGGTGCGCCTTTTCGTTTTCCATGCGAACGACGGCGGCGTTTTTTGAGCTATGGTTTTTCCGCCCTTCGAGTACCCAAGGAATACAATGAAGATGCGTTCATCCGCTGCAATTATCGTTTCAATCACCTCGACTGCATTCGCCGCCGTGCCGGACAAGGTGAGCTTCAATCAGCACATCCGCCCCATCCTTTCGGACAAATGCTTTTCCTGCCACGGATTTGACGCAAAAAAGCGGAAGGCGGAACTCAGACTCGACCTGCCGGAGAGCGCTTATGCGGACCATGAAGGCGCAAAGGCGATCGTTCCCGGAAAGCCCGACGCGAGCGAGGCGTGGCAGCGCATTCTGAGCACGGACGAGGAGGAAGTGATGCCGCCTCCAAAGTCGCACAAGACGCTGAACGAAACGGAGCGGGCGACGATTAAACGCTGGATCGAACAGGGTGCGCCTTATCAAAAACACTGGTCATTCGAAGCGCCGGTGAAACCCGCTGTGCCGGTGGGCAGCCCGAACCCGATTGATGCGTTCGTGGCCGAGCGACTGAAGCGGGATGGTCTCGGACTGAGCGTGCAGGCAGACAAGGAGACGCTCATCCGGCGGGCGGCGTTCGCTTTGACCGGACTGCCGCCGACGGTTTCCGAGGTGGATGTATTTCTCGCTGACGCAGCGCCCGATGCGTATGAAAAGATGGTGGATCGCTTACTCGCCTCGCCGCGCTACGGCGAGGAAATGGCCCGCCACTGGCTCGATGTCGCGCGTTACGCAGATACGCACGGTCTGCATCTCGACAACGAGCGGCAGATGTGGGCGTACCGCGATTGGGTGGTGAACTCGTTTAACGACAACCAGCGCTTCGACGAGTTCACCATCGAGCAACTCGCGGGGGATCAAATGCCGAATCCCACCTCGAAACAACTCATCGCGACGGGCTTCAATCGATGCACGGCGACAACGAGCGAGGGCGGTTCCATCGATGCGGAATACACATTCCGATATGCTGTGGAGCGCGCTGCGACGACCGCGCAAACATGGATGGGCCTCACGGCGGGCTGCGCGCAATGCCACGATCATAAATTCGATCCGCTGACGACGAAGGAATTCTATTCCATCTACGCGTTCTTCCATTCCGCCGCGGATCCCGCGATGGACGGCAACGCCCTTCTGACGCAGCCGACCATCAAGATCTCCACGCCAGATTCCGAACTGAAGGTCACGGCGCTAAATTCAAAAATCGCCGAAAAAGAGAAGGCGCTCGAAGCGGCGGCGTCGAAGCTCACTTACACCGATCCCGCCACGGTCGAGCCGCGCCCGCCCGCAAAGGTCGCGGAGAATGTGTGGTTCGACGACGAGTTTCCGTCCGGCGCAAAAGTGGGATCGAGCGGACACCCGCTCAAGCTGCGGACCAAGGAACAAGGTGCGCAGGTTTTCAGCGGCAAGGTCGCGATCAAGCGTTCCTCCGACGGGCTCACACAGGATTATTACAACGAAGGCGCTGCGCCGCTGGTCATCCCGCAGGACGCGAAATTGTTCGCCTACGTCTTCCTCGACGCCGCCAACCCGCCAAAATCGGTGATGCCTCAATACAACCTGAACGGATCTTGGGACCAGCGCGCCGTGTGGGGCGACCAGGCGGCGATCGATTGGGGCAAGGCGGGAAGCAAGGAGCGTTTCAACGCCGGCCCGCTTCCGGAAAAAGGCAAATGGACCCGGCTCGAGGTCGATGCGGCAAAAGTCGGGCTCAAAGCAGGCGACAGCATCGCGGGCTTCGCTGTGACGCAATTCGCGGGTCTCGTATTTTGGGATAAAATTGGCGTCGAAGGAAAAATGGACCCCGCCTCAGACCCTTCGCGCTCCTTCCTTGCGTGGTGGAAATCGCGCGCCGGCACAGACCCGAAGGGCATTCCGCCGGCACTCGCAAAGACACTCAAAGACGGGCCGGAAAAAAAGCCCGCTGCGACCGATGAAAAGCTGCTGCACGACTATTACCTGCGGGAAATTTGCGCCGACACGAAAGCTCCGCTGGCTCCGTTCATCGGGGAAATCGCCGCGGCGAAAACAGAGCGGGACAACATCGAGAAGAACGTTCCGAGCACGTTCATTTTCAAGGACCTCGACAAGCCGCGCGACAGCTTCGTGATGGTCCGCGGTGCCTACGACAAGCCCGGCGAGAAAGTCGTTCCGGCCACTCCGGCCTTTCTGCCGCCACTGAAGAAAGAAGGCGAGCGTGCGAAGCGGCTGGATTTCGCAAAATGGCTGGTCTCGCCCGAGCACCCGCTCACCGCACGCGTCACCGTCAATCGTTTCTGGCAGCAATTCTTCGGCACCGGCCTCGTGCAAACAATAGGCGACTTTGGTTCGCAGGGGCTTCCGCCGAGTCATCCCGAATTGCTCGACTTGCTGGCGGTCAGCTTCCGTGAAGGCGGGTGGGACGTGAAGGCTCTCGTCCGACTGATGGTCACCTCGGCCACATTCCGCCAGTCGTCGCACGTCACGCAGGACCTTGTGCAACGCGACCCGCAAAACCTGCTCTACGCGCGCGGCCCACGCTTCCGGCTCGATGCCGAGCAGGTGCGCGACAATGCGCTCTTTGTCTCGGGATTGATCAATTTGAAGATGGGTGGAATCGGCGTGAAACCCTACCAGCCTGCGAACATCTGGGAGCCGGTCGGTTTTGCTGGATCGAATACCCGGAACTATACGCAGGACAAAGGAGACGCGCTTTATCGTCGGAGTATCTACGCATTTTTCAAGCGCACTGCACCGCCGCCGTTCATGTCGAATTTTGACGCCCCGAACCGCGAGCAGAGCTGCACGATGCGCGAGCGCAGCAATACGCCCATGCAGGCATTGCAGCTCATGAACGACATGCAGCAAGTGGAGGCTGCGCGCGTGCTCGCCCAGCGCATGCTCACCGCAGGCGGAGCAGAACCAGCCGCACGCATCACCTTCGCATTCCGCACCGTGCTCGCGCGAAAGCCGGAGCATTCCGAACTGGCGATACTTCAGCAGCAGCTAGCCTCGCACATCATCCGTTTCCAGCAGGACGCCGATTCGGCGAAGAAACTGGTCGCAGTCGGCGAGTCCAAGGCAGACCCGAAGGTGGATCCTGTGCAACTCGCAGCGCACACGCTCGTCGCGAGCACGCTCCTCAACCTCGATGAAACCGTATCCCGAAATTAAGCCATGAACCCACTCCTCGAATACCATCGCAACCTCACCCGCCGGAATTTTATCGGCGACCTCGGCATCCGTCTCGGCAGTGCGGCCATGGCCATGATGCTCGGCGACAAACTCGGCGGCACAGCGCATGGCGCAGTCACGGGCGGTCGCGTCCATCCGCCGCTCCCGGGACTCCCGCATTTCAAGCCGAAGGCGAAATCGATCATCTATCTGCACATGAACGGTGGGCCGTCACAGCTCGACACCTGGGACTACAAACCGAAGCTCGCCGAGTATTTCGACAAGCCCATCCCGCCCAGCGTGCAGGGCGGGCAGCGTCTCTCTACGATGACCAGCGGCCAGTCGCGATTCCCGGTCGCGCCATCGAAATTCAAATTCGAGCGGATGGGAAAAGCGGGCACATGGGTCAACACCGACCTGCTTCCTTACACGTCGAAAATTGTGGACGACATCGCCGTCGTCAAAACGGTGAATACGAACGCCATCAACCACGATCCCGCGTGCACATTCGTGATGACCGGCCGCGAAGTCCCGGGCTATGCGAGCATCGGCTCGTGGCTCTCCTACGGCCTTGGCAGCGAGAACAACGACCTGCCGGCGTTTGTCGTCTTCACGCCGAAATGGCCGGAGACCGGAAACGGTCAGGCACTTTTCACGCGGATGTGGTCGAGTGGTTTTCTGCCCACCAAACATAGCGGCGTCGCGTTTCGCGGCGCGGGCGATCCGGTGCTGTATCTGCCAAACCCCGACGGCGTGAGCGGTGGTGATCGGCGCACGATGCTCGATGCCGTGAATCAGCTCAATCAGCTCAACCTTGAGCGCCTCGGCGATCCTGAGACGGCCACCCGCATCGCACAGTATGAGATGGCGTTTCGGATGCAGACGAGCGTTCCGGAACTCGTGGACATAAATAAGGAACCACAGAGCGTGCTCGATCTCTACGGCGCGAAAGTCAAGGAACCGGGCTCGTTTGCGCACAGTTGTCTGCTCGCACGGCGTCTCGTCGAACGCGGCGTGCGCGTGGTCCAGCTCTTTCATCGCGGATGGGACCAGCACGGATCATTGCCCGCCCAACTCGGCGGCCAGTGCAAGGATACCGATCAGGGAACGGCGGCACTCGTCATGGACCTCAAGCAGCGCGGCCTTCTCGACGACACGCTTGTCGTGTGGGGAGGTGAATTTGGCCGAACCGTTTATTCGCAAGGCACGCTCACGAAGGAAGACTACGGTCGCGACCATCACCCGCGAAACTTCTGCATGTGGCTGGCAGGTGGCGGAATCAAGGGAGGGCAGGTTTATGGCGAGACCGACGACTTCAGCTACAACATCGTCGAGAATCCGGTTCACGTGAACGACCTCAATGCGACGCTGCTCCACTGCCTTGGCATCGACCACGATCGGCTTAGTTACAAGTTCCTCGGGCTGGATGCAAAGCTGACCGGAGTCGAAGCCTCGAAAGTCGTCAAGGCACTGCTCGCATAAACGGGCGGCCAAGCCGCTCATCGTTCTCACCGCGCGGAAGATTCGCGCGACACAAATGCCGTGGAATCGCGCTTGCCTCGTGCCATCGGATTCCGCCTTGATGCGCGGATGATGCTCATTGATGGAAAAGCGATCGCCAAGCGGATCAACGAAGAAACCCGTGCAGCCGTGCAGTTGCTCAAAGCCCGTGGCATCACACCCGGCCTCGCCGTGGTCGTGGTCGGGGACGATCCTGCTTCGCATGCTTACGTGAAGAGCAAGGAGAAGACGGCTCTGGATCTCGGGATGCATTCCGTAAAAAAAGACATGCCCGCGACGACGACCCAGGAGGAGCTGCTCGCGGTCGTCCGCGCACTGAACGCCGACCCGGCGGTTCACGGTATCCTCGTCCAATCGCCGCCGCCAAAGCATATCGACGAGCGCGCCGTGGTGGAGACGATCGACCCTCGCAAGGATGTGGATGGTTTTCACCCCATCAATGTCGCGAAAGTTGCGCTGGGCGATGCGGACGCATTTGTGCCCTGCACGCCGCTCGGATGCCAGCGACTGCTCATCGAGAGTGGCGTCGAAACTTCCGGCGCAAACGTTGTGGTGCTTGGCCGCTCGATGATCGTCGGAAAGCCGATGGCACTCCTTTTGATGAATAAAGGCCGCGGAGGGGATGCGACCGTGACCGTCGCCCACTCGCGCACGAGAAACCTCGCCGAAGTCTGCCGTGGCGCAGACATCCTGATCGCCGCAATCGGGCAGCCCGAGTTCGTGAAGGCCGATATGGTCAAGGAAGGCGCGGTGGTGATCGATGTGGGCATCAATCGAGTCGCTGATCCGACTTCTCCAAAAGGCTCGAAGCTCGTGGGCGATGTGGCGTTCGCGGAAGTAGCACCGAAGTGCCGCGCAATTACCCCGGTGCCGGGCGGGGTCGGCCCGATGACCATCGCGATGCTCATGCACAATACGGTGCTCGCCGCCCAGCGGATCGGAGCCTGAAGCCGATGAATCAATCCCGCGCCGCCATCTGGCGACTCACGCTCACCACGGCAGCGTGGGGGCTGAGTTTTCCTGCCGCGAAGGCCGTCATGGTGGCCCAGGGCGCAATCATGCCGGGACGGCCGGAGTGGTTTCATGCTGCGTTCATTTTGATGAACCGTATGCTGCTTTCCACGATCGTGATGATGCTGGTTTTTCGCGGGCGAATGGGCGGACTCACGAAAAAAGAGAGCGTGCAAGGGCTGCAACTCGGTCTCTTTGGAGGGCTCGGGATGCTCCTGCAAACCGATGCGCAGAACTACATCGCTGCGAGCACGTCCGCGTTTTTCACACAATTCACGAGCGTCTTCGTCCCGATATTCGTGGCGCTCCAAGGCAGGCGGTTTCCCCCGTGGGCGGTCGTCGTGGCGGCGGGGCTGGTCGTCGCCGGATGCGCCGTGCTGAGCGGTGTCGAACTCGGGCGCATTCACCTCGGGCGCATTCACCTCGGTCGCGGAGAATGGGAGACGATCCTGAGCGCGATGCTCTTCACGGGGCAAATCGTCACTCTCGAGCGCCCGGTTTTTGCAGGTAACGACATGCGCCGGACGGCGACCGTGATGTTCGGAGTCAAGGCGGCGCTGTTCGCTCCGCTCGTGTTCATGGGCGGCAGTGCGGACGTCCTTCACGCTTACACCTCCGGTCCGGTGATGGCGATTACGCTCATTCTAGCGCTGTTTTGCACGACTTACGCCTACGCCACGATGGTGCGCTGGCAGCCGCATGTCACCAGCACCCAAGCCGGGCTGATTTACGCCACGGAGCCGGTATTTGCGACGCTGTGGGCTCTCTTCCTTCCCGGATGGTTCTCCGCTCTCGCGGGGATTTCCTACGCGAATGAACACCTGACGAACCAATTCTACATCGGTGCCGTGCTGATTCTCGCGGCAAATGTCGTCATCATCTTCGCGCCGAGGGTCCATCCGCCTGAGCATCCGATTTGACAGGCTTGACCGCCCCGCCCTCCTCCCGTAATTCGCGCGGATGCAATTTGAAAACGTAACCGCGGTCGCCAAGGCGAATGTCTATTTTGACGGCAAGGTCGTCTCCCACTCGATCCTTTTTGCGGATGGCTCGAAAAAGACGCTAGGGCTCATTTATCCGGGCAATTTTCACTTCGGCACGGACAAGGCGGAGCGCATGGAAATCGTCGCCGGGTCCTGTTTGGTGAAGCTCGACGGGGAGTCCGGCACCAAAGAATTTGCCGCGGGAACTCACTTTGATGTCCCGGCAAAAAGCGGGTTCGATATCGAAGTTCGGGCGGGCATTTGCGAATACGTTTGCTCGTTTATCGGATAGTTTTTGCGACGAACATCAGGGGCGGGTGTTTTACAAATGAACAAAATGCGCTACGGTCCCGTCGTAGTGCTCAACATTATGAAGAAACTTATCGCTCTGCTCAGCATCGCGTTCGCCGCTTTCGCTCACGTGAAAGCACAGGATGTCGCTTACCCTGCTTCCGTGGGGCCGGCGCTCACTGCGACATTTCCGTATTCGATGACCGCGCAGATTATCTTCACGAGTGGAGAATCCGACTACCAGGGAAGCAGCGTCGTGGTTTACAAACGCAGCGCCCTGACTGCCGCACACAACCTCTGGGACGCAGATGGCGGATGGAGCACGGATGTGGAGTTTAATCGTGCCCGTCACAATTCAACCATTGCAGCCAAACGTTTTGCCTCCCGGCTCTATGTGTTCGGCGGCTACCAGAGGACGGCCCTCAATTATGGCGCAGATTCGGATTATTCCTTCGCCAGGGATTTGGGCGGAATGCGCTTCGCCTCCCCGCTGGCGAACGGTTCCTACGCCGGTTGGAAGTATGATTTAAAA
Organism: Verrucomicrobiaceae bacterium; assembly: GCA_031374705.1. Classification (GTDB taxonomy): domain Bacteria; phylum Verrucomicrobiota; class Verrucomicrobiia; order Chthoniobacterales; family Chthoniobacteraceae; genus SXWH01. The sequence goes on from JANMGP010000037.1 coordinate 21,574, forward strand.
CTCCTGACTGGTGACGCTTACAATATCTGTCTCGGCTACGGTGCCGATTTCCACAACGGGGATGAATTGCTCTTTAACGAGCCCGCGCAGAGCTGGGCCAAAGTTTACAGCGCCTATTACGACAACCTGTCCGTGTCATTCGAGGGCGGGATGAGCGGTGGTCCCGTCTTTGCCGAGGTGAAAGCCGGCGACTGGCGGGTCGTGGGTATCATCGTTGCGGGCTCGGATGATCCGCCCGCAGGCGGCATCCACGCCATCACGGCTGCCGGTGCGACCTTTTTGACCACATATCTCCGCTACTGAACTGGCGAGACCCCGTGAAAACGGCATTGAAACGTAACGTATTCTTGCCTTGAAGTCGAATTTATCTGAAATCTACGAGTATATGAAATTGCGACTTCGAATTCCGATGCTTGCCGCCCTGATCGCGGCACTCTTCTCAATTCCCATTTCGATGATCGCGCAGGAACCTGCGGCGACGGAACTTGCTCAGCTCCGGAAATTAGTCGAACAGCAAAACGCGAAGATTGACGCCCTCTCCGCCCAGATTGCCCGGCTGAGCGCACAAATCGATGCCCGCGCCGGCGTAGCAGCTCCGGCAGCGGTCGCGATTGCGCCGGTCGCTCCAGCTACGGCTCCCGTTCCATCGCCGGCTCCAGCCCCTGCCGACACTCCCGCACCTGCCGCCGCGCCAGCAGAAACAGAGTTTGCGCCTACGCCGCGGGTGATTGCAGCCGCGCCCAAGGTTCACATCGTGGTAAAGGGCGAAGCGCTCGAAAAGATCGCAAAAATACACAAAACCACAGTTGCGGAGCTTCAGAAACTCAACAACATTACTGACCCGAAGAAACTGCAAGTCGGCCAGCAACTCACACTCCCTCCGGAAAAAAACGAATAATCCTTTATTATGGAAGAATCCCAATGGTACCTCCGCAAGGCCCACGACGGCTCGCAATTTGGCCCTATCGCCTTCAGCCAGCTCCAGCAGTGGGCTGCTGATGCGCAAGTGTCGCCACTCGATCGCGTCTCCACAGATGAGAAAACCTGGATGAAGGCCCCCATGGTCCCGGAACTTGGAATGGATTACCTGATCGAGGTCAGCGAAGACCAATACTACGGCCCGACCACCGTCGGCGCGATCCGCGAATTCCTGGAAGCCGGCGAAATCACCTCGGAATCCCGCATCACGAATTCCAAGGATGCGACCGAACTCCACGTGAAGGATCTCATTCCGCCGGTTCCTCCCGCCGGAGCACGACCTGAGGGTGACTTGACGCTAAACGGAACGAGAAACAGCATCCGGATCAATCTCCAGCAGCGTGTTCGCGAACTGGAGGAAGCACTTCTCGAAGAGCGTCGCGCGAGGGAGACCTCAGAGATGCTGGTCGAGAAACTCGAGGCGCAAATCGCGAATATGGCGAGGCGATAGTGGGAAAGCGGATCGTCGTTAAGTTTGGCTCGGGCATCCTCGCGACCCAGCGCGGTGTTGGCCTGGATCAAAGACAATTTGCGAGACTGACCCGCGAAATCGCGACTTTGGTGACGAAGGGCCACGAAGTTGTCGTGGTTTCCTCGGGTGCGGTGGCCGCCGGCCTCGATGCACTGGGTTTGAAGGAACGGCCAGAAGACCTCGCCGCCCGGCAAGCTTGCGCGGCGGTCGGACAGGGCCGCCTCATGGCGTGCTACACGGAGCATTTTCAAAAACACGGACTCACCGTGGCGCAGATCCTCCTCACTCACGGCGACCTCGACAGCCGAATCGCTTACGCCAACGTCCGAACGACCCTCGACCGGCTGCTCGCGAGCAAAGTGGTTCCGATTATCAACGAAAACGACACCGTCGCCGTCGAAGAGTTGAAGTTCGGCGACAACGATCGGCTCAGCGCCGAAGTGACACTTCTCGCCGGAGCCGAGTTGCTCGTCCTGCTCACCAGCGTGGAAGGCCTGCTCGATGCGAACGGACAGCTCATCCCGCGCGTGGATAATTTCGAGGAAGTAGCCAGATTTGTCCGCGATGAGAAAGGCCGCCTGAGCGTCGGCGGAATGGCCTCGAAACTTCATGCGGTGCAAATAGCCGTGGCCGCCGGCATCCCCACAGTCATCGCCAGCGGACGGACCGCGGGCCCGATGCTGCGCGCTGCCGAGGGAAAACCGGCCGGAACGTATTTCCCGCCCCGGTCTGCGTGATTTACGGCAACGAAAAGTAGTCCGGTCCCTGGTAGTTCCCGTCCGTAAGTTTCGCGATTTGCATCACGACATCGTTAGCGAGCGTGCTCGCGCCAAAGCGGAACAAATCCGGCGTCAGCCAGTCGTCGCCGAGGGTTTCGGAAAGCATGACGAGATAAGCGAGGGCCTCCTTTGCGGTGCGTATGCCGCCTGCGGGTTTCATGCCGATGCGGCGACCCGTCGCGAAAAAGAAATCGCGGATCGCTTCGAGCATCACAAGCGTCACCGGCAGCGTCGCCGCCGGCTGCACTTTTCCCGTGCTCGTCTTGATGAAGTCCGCGCCTGCATTCATCGCAAGGTCGCTGGCAAATCGGACGTTGTCGTAAGTCACGAGTTCGCCCGTTTCCAGAATCACTTTCAAATGCGCTTCGCCGCACGCTTCTTTCACAGAGGAAATTTCGTCGGAGACCCGCGCGAATTCCCCGGCGTGAAAGGCTCCGCGATCGATGACCATGTCGATCTCGTCCGCGCCCTCCCCGACCGCGGCGCGTGTGTCCTGCAGCTTCACTCGAAGAGGCATCGCCCCACTGGGGAACGCCGTGGCGACTGCGGCGACCTTCACTCCGCTCGTGCCGACAAAGGCTTTCGCCGCGCGGACGAGATTCGGGTAAACGCAGACGGCTGCACAGCTCGGCACGCCGAAGCGTGGTTCGGCGGGCTGGATCGCCTTGCGGCAAAGATACGCCACTTTGCCGGGCGTGTCCTTTCCCTCGAGCGTCGTGAGGTCCATCATGGAGACGATCATTTTCAGTCCGGCCATTTTTGCGCCGGCTTTGATGCTGCGTTTGGTGAATGAAGCGGCGCGCTCCTCGGCCATGATTTGGTCGATTGGATGCGCTGGTGGAAGGGTGATGCTCATGGCGTTTTTACGATAGTCGGACGAAATCGCGGAGAAGTTGAATCCAAATAAACCACAGCCCGCGCCAAGTATAGCGAATCGCGCCATCCGGGTCTTTGCGGAGGATTCCAGCGGTGACGTTATGCGCAATCTGCCGGGTTTGCTCGCCCTGCAATTGTTCGTGCAGTTGCTCGGGATGGTTCTCGACGAGATCGTCTTCATGAACCAGATGCCGGACGAGAAAATCACGGTGGCTCTCGATGAGTTCGAGGAACGATTTGTCGCCGCTTTCCCGATTGATGCGCCAGTCGGGCGAAAGCTTCAGGTTCAGCGAAAAAGGATAGTTCCACGTTGTCCAAACATTACCGTCCGCACCGCGGGAAAGGATTCGCAGATAGTAGAAGGCGAACTGCTTCTGCTCGACGAGACAGATGACGGCCTGCATGCGTTCGCCGTCCTTGTGATAGATGCGGAAAAACTGCTGCGCCTCATCCCATTCCCGCCCCAGATCCTCGACATGCTCAAAGCCTTCCTGCTCCATCTCATCGCTCAATTCCCCGAGGGCGGGAAAGAACTCCGGGTGCGGCGGCGACTTGTGCCGGAGCGGGTTCTCGGTTGGCATCGCGATTTTTTTCACCCGCGTGATGAGTTCGTACCACGGCCATACGAGCCAGAAGCTGACGAACACCACGCCCATCGGCCACCAGTCGCTCACGAACCAGCCGATGAAATAAGACGTCGCCAAAAATCCGAGGACGCCGAGCTTTCGCGTGAGGAGGCCGCCCGTGCTGCGCAACGCGAGGCTGAGGACGAAGACGCCCGCGATGAACAGAAGTTTGGAGACCGGAGTCACGGACGAAGGTTGTGCTTCGCGACAAATGCGGCCAGCTCTTCCGGGCCGAAATCGGGAAGCACAGTGCCATCGGCGATCACGAGTGTCGGGGTCTTGGACTGACCCGAAAGACGGATCATCTCGTCGTAGTCCGCGCGATTTGCCTCCACGTCGATAAGTTGATATTTGTAGCCGCGCGAATCGAGCCAGTCCCGGCCGGATACGCACCATGGGCACCACACTTTGACGTAGAGTTTCATTGAGTAGGTTTTCCTTCCTGCGCGTTCTTTTTCCAGCGGTCTGAAAAGCCGTTGATGTAGTTGGTGACGTTGTCCCGGTACTTCGCGATCGCGGCCTGCAATTCCTTGTCCGGCACAACCTCCGTCTGGTCCGCAGGCAGCATGAATTGCGCGCCGGCGAGCTGGAGGATGACCATGGTGTGCGACTCCTTGTAGGCGATAATCGGGAACGCATCGCCTTTATCCATGCGCCACTTCGCGCCTGTCGTCAGTTCCACGACCGTCGTTTCCTTCAGTCGTGCGAAAAGAACCACCTTCTCAGCCGCGCCTGCCGGAGACAGCAGCGCGATGAGGAATGCCAGAAATGCCAATACCGTTTTCACAGCGGAGAGAATGACGCATGTTTGGCCAGCCGTCAACGCGGCTCAAGCCCGGGACTACCGTTCTGAAATCGGCGGCGGTCCTTTCGGCTGCTCGCGCCGTGCGGCGTTTTGCACCGCGAACGTATTGTGAATGACCTCGCGGATGCGCAGGCCGCGCGTCACTTCGCTTGTGACAAGATCGAGGTTCCCGTCCGGCCCCACCACGCCAAGGACGAAGTCGCCCGTCAGACCATAAGCTGCGGCGACAGCCGGTCCGTTGCTTGCGACGACAAAAGGCACATTGCTCGCCACCGAATCACCACCCTCGCTGAACGCGGCGACGAAAACCGTGCTGCTGCTTGCGAGCTCGCGATACACATCTTCGATGAACTTCACTTGTTTGCGAAAGGCCTTGCTTTTCGGGCTCTTCGCCACGAGCACCACCACGGGCTGGCCGCGCAGGCTTCGCAGCGACTTCATGCCGCCGATGCCGGAAAAAGCGACATCCGGCGCCGGACGCACGATTGGACTGGCCGCATGGGCGGTGGCAAATGAGAGGGCGACGATGGCGGCGATTGTTCTCACAGGGCTCTAGACTTTCATGATGTCGGCTTCCTTCGCGGTGAACAAGTCGTCCACCTTCTTCACAAAGTCGTCCGTCAGTTTTTGCACGTCTTTCTCGAATGTCTTCAAATCATCCTCCGTCATTCCGCCGTCCTTCTCCGATTTTTTGAGCGCATCCATCGCGTCGCGGCGGCACGAGCGAACCCGCACGCGCGTCTCTTCGGCGATGTTTTTGCAGGTTTTCACGAGATCCCGGCGGCGCTCTTCGCTCAGCGGAGGGATAGGCAGCCGGATGACCTTTCCAGCCACGACGGGGTTGATGCCGATTTTGCTTTCGCGAATCGCTTTTTCGATCGCCTGAACGGTGCCCGGGTCAAAGGCGTCCACCACCAGCATCCGCGGCTCCGGCGAGCTGATGGAGGCGCACTGCTTGAGCTTCATCACTGAGCCGTAGCATTCCACGTCGATGTTTTCCACGAGGGCTGGAGAAGCTTTGCCAGTCCGGATGGCAGAGAACTCGTGCTTCAAATACTCCGCTGCTTTCTCCATGCACTCCTCGGCATTCATTACGATTTCATCAGGGTCCATAAGTATGTATTAATTGGTGATTCATTCCGGGACGACGAGAGTGCCGACATTCTTGCCGAGCACGACATCCTTTAGCGCGCCGGGCGCAAAGAGATCAAACACGACGATGGGCAGCCGGTTCTCCTGGCAGAGTGAAAAAGCGGTGGCGTCCATCACACCGTAGCGCTTTGCCAGCGCTTCGCCGTGGGTAAGCTTTTCGATCTTTATGGCCTTCGGATCCTTCCGTGGGTCCGCGGTGTAAATGCCATCCACCTTCGTCGCCTTGAGGACAACGTCAGCGCCGATTTCATTGGCACGGAGCGCCGCGCCGGTGTCTGTGGAGAAAAACGGGTTTCCCGTGCCCGCCACGAAAATCACGACCCGGCCCTGCTCGAGATGGCGCACCGCTTTCCGCCGGATGAAAGGCTCTGCCACCATGTCCATGCGAATGGCCGTCTGCACACGGGTCTGGATGCCGAGCTCCTCCAGCGTGGACTGGATCGCGAGGCCGTTGATCACGGTCGCCAGCATTCCCATATAATCCGCGGTCGTGCGCTCCATGCCGCGGTGGCTTGCCGTGAGGCCGCGCCAGATATTTCCTCCGCCGATGACGATCCCGATTTGCACTCCCATTTCGTAAATCCCGTGGATGTCCTGCGCGAGGCGTTGCACGATCTCCGGCGAGATCGTCTCTTGTGAATCCTTTGAGCGCAGGGCTTCCCCACTGAGCTTCAGCAGAATGCGTTTGTATTTTGCTTTGGCGGTCTTGGTTGGCATCGGGGTGAGAAAAGCGGAACGCCCGCAGAATGGGAAGCGGCTTTTGAAAGAACCGCATTTGAGCCACTACCGCAGCTCGTCCGCAAGCCAGCGAATGACGAAATCGAACTCTTCATTCGCGATCGTGAAAGGCGGCATGAAGCTGAGGACATTCGCGGTCGGCGAATCGGCGAGCATCACGATGCCGGCCCGCAGCGCGCGCTGGATGATCGCAATCGCTCGTTCGCCGTCAGGCCGGCCATCTGGCGTCACGAGCTCCAAGCCGAGCATCAGCCCGTGCCCGCGAATATCACCGATGCCTCTGCCGGAAATGCCGTGCAGGCCGGCGAGCAGGCGTGCGCTTTTTTCCCGGACGCGCGCGGCGACGGCCGGATCGGCGTGCGCTTTGAGCGATGCGAGCGCCATCGCGCAGCCGACGGGATGTCCTAGGAAAGTGCTCGTGTGGAGCGCTTCGCCGTGGCTCTCCGGCCATGCATCCATAAGGGCTGCGCGGCCTACACAGGCACTGAGCGGGAATCCGCCCGTGAGCGCTTTGCCGAGGCAGACGATGTCCGGAACGATGCCGCTGCGGTCGCACGCAAACAGCGGGCCTGTACGATGGAAGCCGGTGAGGATTTCGTCGGCAATGAGCACGATTCCGTGCGCATCGCAAAACTCCCTGAGCATTGCCAGAAAACCGGGCGAGGGCACCACGCATCCGCCGCGCCCTTGGATGGGCTCGACGAGGACCGCGCCGATTTCCCGTGTCGTTGTCGCACTCGGGAGTTCAGCGCGGAGTACCTCGAGATCGGCGGGGGTTCTCGGGTAGTCGAGGACGGTGGCGAGGTCGGCGAGCTGCGGGCGAAACGGGTCTTGGAAAAACGGAAGTCCCCCTGCCGCGAGCGCGCCAAACCCGAGGCCATGGTAGCCGCCGCGAAACACGATCACGCCGGGCTTTCCAGTATGGAGGAGCGAGGTTTTTAGCGCGGCTTCCACGGCGTCGGACCCGGAATTACCGAGGATGACTTTGCCCGGCCCTCTCTGCCAGCGCTCAAACGTGATGGCAGAGAGTTGCTCGCAAAGCCCGGCTTTTACCGCAGTGGGATGGACGTCGCCCATTGCGTGGACGAGAGTGCCGGCCTGCGCGACCATCGCCGCAGCCGTCGCACCGTGGCCGAGCGAGGCGACGCCGAATGCGGCGGTGAGATCGAGGAAACGATTGCCGTCCGCGTCCCACACGTTCACGCCGTCGGCGCGCTCCCAAAATATGGGCCATTCCGGCGAGGTGAAAGTGACGTTTCGCGATTCGCTGCGGCGAAGGCGCGCTGCCAGCGCGAGCGAGCGCGGGCCGGGGATGGATGTGAGGATTTCAGGCAGCATCGGTCACTGCGCGCGGCGGTTCATGACGAGCACTTTCCCGCCAAAATCAGCCGGCCGCTCCTGTGTGGGTTGGGCGAGTTTAAGCCTGTTCGCAGAGAGAAAAACGAAGATCGACTTTGCGGAAATTGGCGTCGCTCCGAGTTGAAAATCGAGGTCGATGTGGACCGGCGAAGTCCTGCGGTGCACGACGTAAGTTCCCTTGCCCTTTTCCGTTCCTGCGATCACGGAAAGCCGGCCTTCCTTTTCGAAGATCATGACCATCCGCGAGCCGTCGGCCTCGCTGCCTTCCCAAGCGCCCAGCAGTTGGTCGGCGGGATTGTAATTGCAACCGCACAGGAGAAATCCCGTAAAAATGGCTGTCGCGCGAAAAAACATCATTGCCGGAATATCCCATGTGCTCCGGCGAGTCGATTACGGATTAGTCGCGGGCAATCGCACAAGTCGGCAGGCGGCCTAAAGCCGCTCCGCCGCGAGCAGGATGCCGGCGGCTTTATCGAGCGTCTCCTGCCACTCGGCTTCAGGGATGCTGTCGGCTACGATTCCCGCGCCGACGTGAAAGCTCGCTTCGGCACCTTCGATGACGACGGTGCGGATGGTGATGGCAAGCTCGCTCTCTTCATTAAAGCCCAGCCAGCCGACCGCGCCGGTGTACAGCCCGCGCGGCACGGACTCGAGTTCCGCGATGATTTCCATGGCTCGCTTTTTCGGTGCGCCGGTGATGCTTCCTCCGGGGAAACAGGCGCGCAATGCCGCGGCATGATCGATGCCCGAACGCAAGCGACCTTCGACTTTGGAGACGAGGTGGAAGACTTGCTCGTGGCGCTCCAGCTTTAGCAATTCCGGCACCGACACCGTCCCGAAATCGCACACCTGGCCGAGGTCGTTGCGCTCCAAATCGGTAATCATCACGAGCTCGGAAACCTCCTTGGGCGAAGTGATCAAATCGAAAGCGCTCTTTTCATCCGCCATCGGATCGGAGCGGCGCGGGCGGGTCCCTTTGATGGGTCGCGTGGAAATCGAACGGCCGCTCATTTTCAAGAATAACTCCGGCGAAGTCGAAAGCACCACGCGCCCGCCGAGGTCGATGTACGACGCATTCGGTGCCGGGGAATAATGCCGGAGCGCCTCATAAAAAGCCCACGGCTCGCCGGACCACGCCGCAGAAAAACGGTGCGAAAGATTCACCTGATAGATGTCGCC
>JANMGP010000052.1:0-3540 GCA_031374705.1 Verrucomicrobiaceae bacterium
AATACTGCGGCTGCATGTCGAAGGTGCCGTCACTGGTCTTCAGCTTCACGCGATGGATGTCCGGCGCAAAGGTGAGCGAGGCGATGTCGAAGTCGCGATGCCATGTCTGCGACTGGCTCTTGCCGCTCTGGTCTTCGCAGGCAAAGAAGCAGCGCAGCGTGGTGTCATTGAGCTGGATGATGCGTGGGACAAAGCAGGCTCCCACCGGCAGCGTTTCATTGGCGAAAGACTGCGCGGACTTCGCCATCGGCACGATTCGCTCCACGCTCATTGTCTTCACATTCACGACCGTCAGCACACAATACTGAGCCTTTCCCGCACCGTGACCAGGCTTGATGTCATTGTCATGCTCGACAATAAACGCTCGCTCACCAACCAACACGAGATCCGCATCGTGCGCACCCTTGACCTGAGGCGCGCTGACTTTGATGAGCTTGGACAGGACTTCATCTCCTGCGCGTTTCGGGTCCCAGCCGAGCGGGAGGAGTGATGGCTTGTCAAGCTTGCTGATGACGTGCTTCAGCGTTACCGTCCTGGAGACATCCTTACCCGCGACCACGTCTTCTTCGCGGAACTTTGCCAACAAGATCTCGCCCGTGCCGTTACGATCGCGATCATAGGTGATCCAGATGAGGCCGTCTTTGTCCTGCACACCGTCGGGGTAAGAAACGCCACTGCGTTCGTCGAGCAGCAAGCCGTCATTCCATGTCGCACCATCGTCGGTGGATAGCTGTGCGGTAAGATGGCTGCGTCCGGTAAAGTTGTGATGGTTGACGAGAAGCAAATTTCCAGAAGCGAGTCGGCGGATAAAGAAACGCGAGCCCGGGCTCTTAATCGCGGTCGCCGTACCTTCGCTCCAAGCTCGTCCTTTATCAGTGGAGTGGCTTTGCCAAAGGACGCCAGCGTTGGTGCGGATGAGCATCCAGAGGCGGCCATCCCTGAGTTCTGTAATCATGTTCTCTAGCGCCCATGGCCGCGATTTGACCGCGCCGTGGAGCTTCCATGTACGACCTTCATCGGTCGAGATGCCCACGCCGTGGAGCGTGGGTGTTTGTTGGTCATTGTAGCCGGTGCTCCATCCACGAACGGCTTTCTCTGCCAGCGTCACCGGCATGAGCCACTCACCGGAGGACAGCACCGTGACTTTGTTCATGCGGAACGCAAACGGCACATCGTATCCGACACGAAACTCGGTGCCGAACACAGGTGGCTTCGCGTCGGGATCATCGCAGATGCGAGCCCAGACGTCGTGCTTCGCAGTTTCCTTGTTGCCGCGATTGAAGATATACCACAACCGCCCCTTCGGATCGATCCAAAGCGTAGGGTCATAGCAGCGCGTCCCCTCGCTCGTCGGCAAAGCCATGGCTTCGGGCGGGCTGAAGGTCTTACCTCTGTCATCGCTGTGCGACAGCAAGACCGTGTTATCCGGCGAAGGCTCTTTCGGGCCACCGGTAAACCACGAAGCAAACACACGCCCCTTCGCGGTGCGTTCTATCCCAGGAATGCCCTGCCAAGTGCGTTTGGTGACGTCGATCGCGACAGGTTCAGCCGCGTGGATCGCAGCCAGTGGCGCGAGCAGAAAGGCGGTGATGGTTAAGCGGATGATGTGAAACATGGTCTGGTGACTGTCTTGAGTTGAAACTAGCGGTTGTCTTCGAGACCGAGGTTGTCGCGAATCTTCACATTCTCGCAGCCGGGTGCCGGCGCAATGTCGCGCACCGGGCCGCTGAAAATGTTGTCAGTGACGAGAATGTTGTCGCCGCCGGGAGCGAAGGTGACGGCGTGCTCTGCATTGGGGCCGCTGGTGAAAATGTTGTCCCGCACGACGACGTTGCCGTAGCGCCCACCGGGCTCGTGCGTCGTGAAATACAATTCGGCATAGCTCTCGTAGTCGCCGGTGAGGAAGCTGCGGCGTCCGCGCCGCGGGTCGTGCTCGCACTTGGTCGTGTTATTCACGAAGATGTTGTCCGCGAGAACGAAGTTGCGAGGCTGGTTAATCCACGAGCCGCGACCGCCATTGCGGAAGGTATTGCCGACGATGGTCACGTCCTCGCACGACTTCTCCACGCTGATGATGCGCGAGCCATTCGAGCCGTCAACCGTGTTGCCCGTGATGGTCGCGTTCTTGCAAAACTCAGCGAGGAAGAAGGCGCCCATGCGCGCGCCGGTGATGTGATTATTGGCAAAGGTGATGCCGTGCGATTTCTGGATGTGCATCGTGTCGCCGAGCGCACTGAGGCGGCAGCCGCGCACGATGACATTCTCGCAACCCACGAGGTCGAGCGCACCTTTCCCCGGCCCGCTGCCCGCTGGTGCGTAGAGGGCAAGATGCGCTTGAAACAGATCGCTGATGAGCCGCGCCTGCGGCCCAGCGTCGCTGGCGAACTTCAGTGCCTTACCGCCCATCTTGTCCGTGATGCGGATAAACTCCGGCGTGCTCTCGACGACGAAATACTGCCGCCCGCGCGCGATGTTCGACGCCAGCGCATCGCCGAAAAAGCAAACCGTGTCGTGGCCGCGCTCGGCATCAGCCCCCTCGCGTTGCCGCGACACTGGGAGCGGCTTCGCATTATCGAAGAACACACGATCGTCACCCCCCTTCATGCGCACTGGCCCACGCACGAGGTCATTGCGGAAATACTTCGCGGCCAATGTCCGCTCCGCCTCGTTGTAGTCCTCGGGCCAGACGCTGATCTGCCACAGATAGCCATAGTCCCACATGAACTTCCCGGTGCGCTCCAGCGTGCAATTCTCCACCGTCACATTGCGCGCAAAGTTCAGCACCTCGCGGTCGCTCTTGGGCTTTTCCGCGCCGAGCACGGTGATGGCCGCGCCCGCGAGACCGTCGGAGGTGATGTCGCGGAAAGTCAGGTTCTCCGTGCGCCCACCCTGCGTTGTGGTGATGAGAATCGCGCGCGTGTTCACATTCGGTTCCCACGAGTTCTCCGCGTTTGCCGGATCAAAAACATGTCCCGAGAAATGTCCACCGAACCAGCGGAAGTCGCTCACATTTGTCCCGGCAAACAAAACCACCCGGGCCTTGTCGCCGAGTGCCTTCGGCAAATGAAACCGAGCACCGTAGGCGGACACCGTGGTGTGAGAGGCAATCGGCAACGGCGTTGTGCCATCGAGTTTGTAGTCGCCCGGCGGAATCATAACAGTGCCACCGTGCGCGTTCTCAGGCGCGAGGATTGCGGCCAACTTCGCGGTGTCGTCGGCGTGCAGTGCGGCCAGCGGTGCGAGCAGCAGGGCGGTGAAAAGTAGTAGGTGTCGCGTGGTATTCATTTAAGTGGTGGAGAGTTTGAGAGCCTATTGAGGAGCAGCGTCATCAGTGTTTCAGAATCAGGCTTTCTCACGCAACTTGCCTATGACGGGCTGCACTTCGCTCCACGGCACGTCATGCGGTGCGGTCTTGTTTTTCACAGCGACCGCGGCGGTGGCTCCGGCGGCCTCGCCCATGGCGACGGCGTTGCCGGTGACGCGGTAGCTGGCGTGTGCGATGAAGTCGCCGCTGATACAGCGACCGGCCATCATGAGTCC
>JANMGP010000059.1:0-8396 GCA_031374705.1 Verrucomicrobiaceae bacterium
GGAACAGCCGGAGCGCAAGGAGCGACCGGCCCGCAAGGGCTCACCGGGGCAACGGGACCGCAGGGCGCAACCGGAGCTACCGGACCACAAGGCCCGGCAGGAACAGCCGGAGCGCAAGGAGCGACCGGCCCGCAAGGTCTCACCGGAGCCACGGGACCGCAGGGCGCAACCGGAGCGACCGGACCCACCGGCCCACAGGGACTCACGGGCGCGACCGGCCCCACCGGAGCCACAGGCCCGCAAGGCGCAACCGGCCCACAAGGCGCGACAGGCGCGACAGGACCGCAAGGGACAACTGGAGCTACCGGCCCCGCAGGCGCGACCGGCGCGACCGGCGCGACCGGAGCAACCGGAGCCCCGGGACCGTCGGGCGACAGCGCGATTACCAAGGCCATCCAGGGTGCCGACGTGAGCAGCTCAGTCACAGCTCTCGCGGCAAGCGGGATGTCCGTAGCAGTCGCGGCCAACACGTCCTACCGCGTCGAGGCGTTCGTGGTTTTTCGCAGCGTCATCACCACGACCGGCGCAAACATCGGCTACAACTCCACGGCCAGCACGACCGGAGCAATGCGCGTAGAGGTGCCATTGAGCGCCGCCGCCGCCGCAACCAGCCTCAGCAACGGGTTCAGCGGCAGTCAAGGCAGCGTCCTCGGCACCGGAGTCAGCGCCGCGAACACGGACCACGTCGCACACATTCGCGGCATCCTCCACATCGGCGCAACGGCGGGCAACGTAACAGTCGAGTTCGCGAGCGAAGTCGCCGCAAGTGCCGTCACCCTCCGCGCTGGCTCAACGCTCATTTTGACAAAGCTCTAAACGCGAAGATGAAATACCTGCTCGCAATCCTCACCGCCACAGCCCTCGCAGGCTGTGCCACAGTCTCACTCGACCTGCCGACCCGCTACGGCCACGTCACCGCCACCACGAACGGCAACGCCGTCCTGTTTGGTTTCACAAAATGAAAACCTTAACACCCGAGCAAATCGACAGTCTCATCAAGACGCTCACCGGGTGGCTGCATATCGTCCCCATGATTTCGACGCTATTGATTCTGATTGGACTCGATGTTTTGACGGGCATCCTCGTCGCCGCAGCGAAAAGGAAAATCAACAGCACGGTGAGCTTTCGCGGACTCACCAGAAAAGCGCTGTGCATCATCCTTGTCGGAACCGGCGCGGTGCTCGAACCCTTTGCCCAAGGGCTTCCACTCGCGCAAATCATCGCGCTTTTTTACTGCGGCGCAGAAGCACTTTCGATTGTAGAAAACTCCGCCGCGCTCGGTGTGCCGATTCCCAAAGCGCTCCTGGAAACCCTCTCCAAATTGAAGGACGACGAACAGAAAAGGCTCGAACAGAAAACTACCCAGCCGGAACCCAAACAATGAAACGCACGCTCCATCACGACATGGCCGCATGGCTCGACAGCCAATGCCGCGAAACAGCCCACGCAGCCCTTATCTCCGCCGACGCCCGCGCCTGCTTTCTACACGCGATGATTGCATGTGTCGGTATCCGCGAAAAAGGAGGCAACAATCGAGGTCGGCTCGTCGAGCTGATCCAAGACACCTTGGGCACCGCAGACGGCGAGCCTTGGTGCATGTCGCTGGTTCAGACCTGCCTAGCATGGGCTGAACTGAGAACCGGCAAACCCTCGCCCATCGCAGCAAGCGAGCACTGCATGACCGTCTATAATGACACGCCGAAAGAGCAGCGAGTGAAGACCGTGCCCGCGCCCGGAGCCATCATCATCTGGCGACACGGAGCCGGGCCGAGCGGTCACACCGGGATCACGATTTCCGCCGGCAAGGACGGAAAATTCAGCGCAGTCGAGGGAAACACCGAGAGCGGACTGACTGCGGCCGGCCACGTCGAACGCGACGGTGGCGGATGCTACGAGACTCTGCGAAACGTCAACGGAGCAGGAAGCATGAAAGTCGTCGGCTTCCTCAAGCCGTTCTAGGCTTCAACCGTCGCCGCCTCGAAGCGAGCTTCCCGAGCCTGCCGAGCCTTGCGAGCCGTCACCGCCGCCAACTTGCGAGCTGACTGCTTTTTGAGCAGCGCCTTCCGAATGCTGCCCAGCCGAGCCTGACTGTTAGGCTTGCCCGCGAGCCCGTCGCGATACAACTCCTCCTCCGCGCAAATCTCCAGCTCGGAGAGTTCGCCCTCCGAAAAAATCTCCTCATGCACCTTATCGAAACCGAGCCATTCGCCCGAATACCCCAACCCGCGATTCGCAAGCTCGGCCTTGAAAAGCAGCGCCAAATTGACATCGCCCGTCACCGCCAAAAGCAGCGCATTCAGGTCGAGGAGTTGAAGAGTTTCGGTGAGATTTGCGAGAGCAGAGTCGTTTTTCATAAGGCGTGTGTGTTCGCTCTTCCGTCAAAGAAAGTGTAGTCATCTATCTGCCTTTAGTTCCGCCACTTTCCACAAGCTGGCACGCTTCGTATTTGCCCGCAGAGGCTCTATTTCACAGCATCGTGGCACGATTCGTATTACCCGAAAACGCCCTTATAAAATGGACTCCCCGCCCCAATTTCGCTAAGTTCGCACCAATGAAAACACAACCGCACACCGAATTTTTCCCCACCAAAAACGAAGCCCTAGACCGGATGCACCAGCTCAACCGCCGCCACCCCCACGCCGAGCCCCTGACCGTCATCGAAGGCCCCGAAGACGACTACGCCGTAGTGGACCTCCAAACCGCCATCGAGATGGAAGCGCCCTACCAGTGGAATGCCTAAAGCCAGCGAGTAAAATCGGACGCAGGCGTGTGTCAGACGTGCGTGAAATCGCCGTTCCTCTGACCGGCACACAGTTCGAAACCTGTATCGCGCACCATTTCAACTCTTTGCAGGGTGGTCGTTTGCGGAAGAATCAGCCACTTCAAAAAGAGATACTGTAACACTGAAGCGGTAGCAAAACTTCATCCGGGGGATTTTCCCCCAAACAACCTTCAGGAGGTCTGCTCAAGGGACAGCGGATCAATTTACGTTTGCGCGCTGCGGAACTTCCGAGGCACGGTGATCGCGTGGCGGACGAGTTTCTTACTACCCGTTGGAGCGTTGTGATTTCTGCCGCCGGCGAAGGTTCGGCGGCGGGCGTCGCCATGGAGCAGCTTTGCCGCGATGCGTGGCGTCCGCTGTACGCGTTTGCGCGGCGTTGGGGTTGCACAAAGGAGGACGCCGAGGACGCAGTGCAGGGCTTCATTGCGTCGCTGCTTGCCCGGAAGTCGCTGGCAAATGTGGAGCGCGGGCGCGGGAAGTTTCGCACGTTTTTACTCTCGGGAATGCGGAATCACATGAGCGATGTCCACTCGGCGAACCGCGCGGAGAAACGCGGCGGCGGGGCGTTGCATTATTCGCTGAATCTCGACGCCGACGAGCAAGGCTACGCTGAGTTGGCGGTGGAAACGGATTCGCCGGAGAAGGCGTTTGAGCGGGCTTGGGCGATGGCGGTGATGGCTCGGGCACGACTGAAACTGAAGGAGGAATGTGTGGCTTCCGGCAAAGGCGAGGTTTTCGCGGCGCTGTTTCCGGAAACTGGCGCGGGTGATATGGCTGCGGGCGCTGATGCTGGTGCGCGGCTCGGGCTGGTGGAGACGGGCTTTCGCACGCTGGCGATGCGGCTGCGGCATCGATGGCGCGATTTGATCCGGGAGGAACTCTCGCAGACCGTGAGCACGCGCGAGGCGCTGGATGCGGAGATGGAAGCACTGCGGGCAGCGCTTTCGTAAGGGCGGATCATTTTTTCTGCAACAACGCGGCCCGGGTGCCGAGGAAAGGGGTGTGAAAACATACATCCTCTCATCCATCGCGGCGCTTTTTGCGCTCCTCATGCAATCCCGCGGCGTCAACATCGCCCCGCTCGGCTCGGGGCTGATGGGCAGCAATGATGCGACTATCGGCGATGCGGGGGTCGCGCATTTCAATGCGGGTGTCCTGGCGAACATCCGGGACGGCAATCTGACGACACGGGTGGATAATTATCAGGCGAGCCAGCCGAACAACGTGAACGGCTACGTCGGCATCTCGTGGGCGACGGCGCGGACGGATGTGCTGAAGTCGCTCACACTGACGATGGCGAATTTTCCGGACGGCGGGTGGTTTGGGAACCGGGACTGTCCGCGCTCCGGGTTTCCGCTCACGGCGGACATGCTGGTGCCGCCGGTGGTGCAGGTTTCGGCGAATCTCACGACGTGGACCACGGTGCCGACGACGATGGATTACGTGAGCGCCTTCACCGGTCATGTCATCGCGGAGAATGCGGAGCCGACGACCCGGGCGTTCACGATCACGCTGCCGCTGGGTCAGACGGGGATGCGCGGCATTCGCATCATCGGCCCGACGGGCGGGTGGGGCGACGGGAACGGGTTCATTGGCGTGTTTGAACTGGCGGTGGAGGCGGACGCGCTCACCGACTCGGATGTTGATGGAATGGACGATGCCTGGGAGACGGCGAATGGCCTCGCCGTGGGCACGGATGACGCAAATCTCGACGCCGACAGTGACGGCTTGAGCAACGTGCGCGAGTTCCGATGGAACACAAATCCTCAGCTCGCCGACAGCGATGGAGATGGGCTCTCGGATGGAGCGGAGGACACAACGCACGGCACGTTCCCCAACGCGGCGGACACGGACGGCGACGGCCTCAGCGACAGCGCGGAGATCAACGTCCACCTCACCAACGCAAAGCTCACGGACACCGACGGCGATGGCCTCACCGACGCAGCGGAAGTCAACACGCACCTCACGCTGCCGCTGGACCGCGACTCGGATGACGATGGATTCGGCGATGGCGCAGAGATAGCGCTCAGCACGAATCCGCTCAACGCCGCGAGCCGTAGTGCGAACATCGCGCGCGGCGGACGCGCCATCATCGGGCGCAATGTGACGAACTCCGCCGCGAATCTCGCCGTGACCGGCACCTCGCGGACGAATGCGAATTCCACCGCGCACCTCAACGACGGCGACCTCTACACCCGCGCGGACACCAGCGGCATGACAGGCACGGCGTCGCACCTCGGCATTGTCTGGGATGCGGCCTGGCCGCAACCGGTGGCGCGGCTGGAGGTCACGATGGCCACCTTCGCCGACGGCGGGTGGATCGGGAATGCGAACTTCAATCCGTCTGACGGCGGGCCGCTCACCGCCACGCACATCACGGGTGCGCCGGTGCTCCAGACGACAACGGACGGCACGACATGGACCACGGTGAATGCGGCGGATTTCACCACGGACTACGTCACACGCCTCATCGGGCACGGCGTCGGTGGCGGACCGCGTCCGGTGGCCACGCGGCGCGCGTTTGTGGTCACGCTGAATACACCGGCGAGCGGCCTCCGCGGCATTCGCATCGCCGGGCTGCACCGGAACTATCTCGGCGCGTTTGAGATTGCCGCGTGCGACAGCAGCACCGCCAGCGACACTGACGGAGACGGCCTCAGCAATACCGCGGAAACAATCGCCGGCACTTCTCCCGCCTACAGCGACAGCGACGAGGACACGGCGTCCGACGCCGCGGAGGTGAATGCGTTGCTCACCAATCCCCTGGTGGCCGACACGGACGGGGATCTCTTCCTGGACGGTCTCGAAGTGCGTCAGGGCACGAACGCGGCGCTCGCTTCCTCCTACCCGCCCAATCTCAGCCTCACCGGCGGCGGCATCATCGGCATCCACGATGCGGCGAACAACCTCAATGGAACCACCTCGGCCAATGCGGGTGTGCCCGGCCATCTCACGGACGGGGATGCGGTGACGCGCGTGGACTCATTCAACAACACTGCCGGCTTCCCCTACAGCTACCTCGGCGTGCGCTGGCCCGTGCCGGTGAAGGCCGCGGCGGTGCAGGTGCAGTTTGCCATCTTCAATCACGCCGGCTGGTTTGGTCCCGCGGGCATTGGCCCCGCGGCGGGCGGCGCGCTCACGGCGGCGCATCTCGCTGCGCCCATCGTGCAGGTGACCTATGACGGCGGTGCCACATGGACTACGGTGCCCGCCACGAATGACTATGTCACACAGCTCACCGGCCACGTCATCGCCGCGGCGAACAACCGGCCCACGCGGCCACCGCTGGTCACGTTTACGCTCGCGTCTCCCGCCACGGGCATCAATGGCCTGCGCCTCATCGGCGTGGAAGGCGGCGTGACGCAGCCGTTTGTCGGCGCGTATGAAGTTGCCGTCGTGCCATCGTATGCGCCGCTGCCGGTGACGGTCAGCCCTGCATGGGTGGCGGTGGGAAATCCCGGCAATGCCGCGGACGTGAACGGCTACGGCGCGGTGAACTACACGTTCCAGATTTCCGCGCACGAGGTCACCATCGCGCAGTACGCCGCCTTTTTGAATGCCGTGGCCGCGAGCGATCCGAATGGTCTCTACGCGCCGGAGATGGGCACCGTGCTCCAGACGCGCGGCATCTTCCGGAGTGGCACATCCGGCGCGTATCAGTATCACATCGTCGGCGACGGCAGCCGGCCCATCGCGTGGGTGAACTGGGCGAGCGCCGCACGGTTTGTGAATTGGCTCATCAACGGTCAGGGCAGCGGCGGCACGGAGACCGGAGCCTATAACCTTACGCTGCCGGCGCAGATCACGGTCGCTCAAGTGCGCACGCCCGGGACCACGCTGGCGCTGCCTTCCACGGATGAGTGGTATAAGGCAGCCTACTACGATCCCGCGAAGAACGGCGGCGCAGGCGGCTACTGGCTCTACGCCACGCGCGCCGATTCCCTGGTGAACAACAGCGTCAGCGCGAACTACTTCGACGGCGACTACGCAGCGACCCAAAGCCCCACGCAGAACAGCGCGAGCAATCTCATGCCCGTGGGCTATTTCAGCAGCGCGCCGAGCGCCTATGGCACGTTCGATCAGACAGGCAGCGTGGCCGAATGGGTGGAGCAGGACAATGCCGCCAACCGGCTCCTGACCGGCGGCAGTTGGACGGACAATCCCTCGGCCAGCATCACTCTCAGCGCTGGCACCGTGGAACACCGCAGCCCCACGGAGCGGTTCAACCGCACCGGATTCCGCATGGTTAGTTGCCCGCCTGCGCCTGTGCTCTTTGAGAGTCCGGCTGCGGACGGCAAAACTTATGCCCTGGCTGCCGACAGAAGCGGCGGGGCAAGTGTCCAGCCCCATCCTGACTTTCCCACCGTGGGCGGTCCGGGCCTCAGTCCGCCGCTCGCACTGGACACGGAGTCCGGCACCTTCGCCGTTGGCACCAGCAGCCTGTCCTTCGCCGAGCTGATCAATTCACCCGTCACCGACGGTGCCGGCCCCGGCTTTGTGAATTGTTGGGCGCGCGCCGCCGGCGTCATGGGCACCGTCTCCGTGCGCGCGTCCAGTTCCAAGCCGCGCTACACGCTCGGGCCTGGCCTGGCGAATGCGGGCTGGAGCGAAACCTTTCTCGTCACCGCGCCCGGCCTCCAGGGACAGACGGGTTGGTTCACCTTCAATGTCAGTGTGAATGGCAGCCTCACCGCCTCTGGCGCAAATGGCGCGTCGGCCATCAAGGTGCGCGCGTTTTTGAACGGCCTCAGCATTCCCTATCCCCAGCCCGGCGCGAGCAGCGGCAGCGGCATCTACCCCGGCGCTGAGCAGTTGGTCCAGTGGTCCTACCGTTCGGATGTGCCGCCACCGTTCGCCATTTCCAGCACAATCACGTTCTCTGTGCCCATCACGTTCGGGCAGCAATTCCGCGTCAGCCTCTACTCGCTCGCCGCCGCCTCCAGCACCAGCACCTCGAACTTCACCGACATCGTCACCGGCTATGCCGATGCCGAGGTGAAATGGAACAGCGTCAACAGCGTGCTCAATTCCGCCCAGACTCCCGTGACTGGCTACACCATAGACTCCCAGAGCGGCACCACCACCAATCCTCCCACGGACATCGCGCTCAGCGCCTCGAGCCTCCAGGAAAACAACCTGCCGGGCGCGACCATCGGCACCCTCTCCGCCACCGATCCGAATCCCGCCGACACGCACACATTCACCCTGGTGAGCGGCGTGGGCGATGCGGACAACGCGGCCTTCACCATCACGGGCACAGTGCTCTCCATCAATGGATACGCGGATTTTGAAAATAAGGCCGCCTATTCCATCCGCGTGCGCGCCACGGACAGCGGGGTGCCGCCGATGAGCTATGACGAAGTGCTGGCCGTGACGGTGACGGACATGAAGGACTACGATCTCGCGAAGACGCCTGGCTCTGCCGCCGATGCGCCCGGCGTGGTGGCCTACGGCGACGACGGTTTTGCCGGCTCGGCGATGCTCGCGGCGGACATCAATGGGGATAATATTGATGACCTCATCATGGGTGCAGAATCGGCGGATACCGGCATACCGGTGCGCACGGATGCCGGGGCGGTCTATGTGTGGTTCGGCAAGGGCGCGCTGGCCGGCA
>JANMGP010000309.1:0-22745 GCA_031374705.1 Verrucomicrobiaceae bacterium
AAAGAGACGTTCCCAAGGCGGGCGACGAGCGGCGGGTCGGATACCATAGCGACGCGACAGCCGGGACAAATCGGAGCGGGGCTTTCCTAAGCCCCATTGCCACTTCAGTGGCAACCGCGAGTTGCCGCTATCGCGCCAAACGGGGCTTAGGAAAGCCCCGCTCCGATGGGCGGCAGCGCGTTCCCGCGTTCTCTTTTCGGCGGTTTGGCCGACTAAAGTCGTGGACTACGTTCGTGAGCACTCATATCGAGTCGGGCATGTTTTGGAGTACGCGGTCGAACTGAACCAAATGTGCTGGAGCACTGCTCCCGAAATGTCCCAGCGCCGCGTCGGTTAGACGTCGCCATTCCGATTTGGGTAAAAATAAAGCCAATTGATCCAGCGACCATTGGTAGGGTCTGAGCAGTGAATCATCCCTCTTGATCGGATAAGATAGCGAGAGAATCACATGCGATGCGGACTCTGGATTAACCATTTGCTCGCGCAACCAAGCGCGGGATAGCTCGGGGTCAGTAGCGCGGGACCAAACTTGAAGTAGATAGAGCAAATCTCGGCATTTCTGAAATGTGGTGGGCGCGAGTAGTTTTCTAAAAGTCTGAGTGAGCAATTCCCTAAACTCAGGCAGCTGCGCATCTTGAATGATGTGATCGCTCGGCACTCTTTGAATCCGCGATACTTGAGAAATCTCTGTCTCGAAAAACTCCGCAACGGCTCGGAGGCTGTCGGATTCCGTCAACTTTCTGCGCAATAGTCGGATTCGTTCGGTCTCGTCGGGTGTTTCGGTCAGGGATTGGCGGAAGAGGTCTGCCAAACTCGAACCAACGGTGCTCTTCCACCAGAACTGGTCCTCTTTTGCGATTTCTTCTGTGACCAAGGAGATTGTGTCCAATACAGACGTTACCCTCGGCATCAGTTCCGAAATGCGGGCGGATAAATGCCCAACTACCATCGCTCGGCGCGACTGGCTTTTGATTTTGAGCAGCGCATCTGTGAACTTACCCGGTTCCGAGGCGAGTCTGACAAACCTATCGACCTCGATCTGACTCACTCGCTTCAATGGGATGCCCCTGTGAAGATACACGTCAATGAACAACGGATGCCCCACGTGAAGCCCCTCAACGGGTAGTGCTTTGTTACCGCGATACCGAAAATCCATACATCGCGGAAACAGGGAACTGAGGAAAGTCACGAGGTCCTTGCGTTTTACATCGGGACACATCCGCATCAGTTCTTCAATTGGATTCTTGGAATCATCGGCTTTGCTCTCCGCCGCTCCTTCTTGCGAGATGCGTCCCACCAGTTCCTGCAATACCGTTTGCAAGAATATCTCGGAATCAATCAAATCGCTCACCGAACTCCTTTCACCCACGAGCCTCCAGCGGATGGCAGGGAGGATCTCATAAATGTCCGGAAACGAAAGACGGAGATGTTCCAACGCCAGCAGATCGATGGGATTCACCTCGACACGCGACCTACTTCTTAAGCCTGCAAAACTGACCTGAAACGAGTTCAGAAGGCGCCGGAGATCTCTCATGTGTCGGATGCTCTCCACGACATGATAATCGATTAGAAGATTCCACCGCTCCTCTCTCCACAGCGGTTCACGTAACGCAGAAGCAGGGAGTAATGCGCGCACCTCTTGGCGTAGTAGCGTCCGGAGAAAATCACGATCGGGCACTCCTAGGGTCAACGAAACTTGAACAATCTTCTCAAGGTATTCGGCTCCGCAATTGTTGGTGATTCCGTCGAGTGAAGCACTCACGTACGAACGGTCAAAAAGTAAAAGGAAAGCGAAGTTTGGAAAATCGCAGTTCGCTTTAATGAGGCGGAAAAGCAGACAAATTTCGTCCGAAGAGAGGCGGTCGATGTCGTCGATCATCACGATGAAAGGGCGTTTGAGCTTGGAAAGGCTCCTTCCAATTTCATTCTTTTGATCCAGCCGCGAGCGATTCTCTAACCCGGCTCCAATCTCTGCGGCTCCAGAAGATGCTTCCTCTCCGGCCTCCTTAATTTTTTCGCTTCCGCGGTCGATTAACTCCGCAATAGCGGGTAAAGCAGGCACCACAACTCCGATTCCCCGCAGCAATGCCGAGAGCGCCTTGCCGCCCCGTGCGACCTTGTTAAGACCACGTCCCCATTTTCGTAGTTTTTCGGCACTTTCTTTGGCCTCCTTGTCAGTCGCTACATTTGGAACCCGATCCGCTATCGCATTAAAGAGCTGCTCGGTGAGCTCTTCGCTTCCTGAGATTTCCCACGGGTTAAAGTCCACAATAATCGTTTCATCCGAATCGGCTTGAAGCGACTCAATGACCATGTTTTTCACCGAGGATTTACCACTGCCCCAGGGTCCATTCAGCGCGAGCACCAAACTCTCATCACCCTTCCAGTTGGTGAGCGATTTGGCGATGTTTCTGGCGAGAATTTTTCTACCGAGCAAATCGTCACGGGTATGCTTGATTGGTTTATCCGAGTGCAGGTGCATGGTTTTTGGAGTTGTACCTCAGTAGGAACCTCACGCTGTGGTCTAGCGGCCCGAAATGATTCTGCAAAGCCACGAAAAAAGTTTTTGCCAAACTCTGCGGGGAGTGCTCCTTTTTCGGCCCAATCCCTCAGGGCGGAGAAATGCCCCGGCGGAGTTCGTTCAACTCAACTCATAACCTACCTCTTACTATGACAAGGAAACAGCAACTCGAAGCACAAATGTTTGTCCGCGCACGCGCCTGGGCCCAAGGGCGCGCGGCGGATTTCGTCCACACTCCGATCCGTCCGGTGGATTTGAAATACGGCGGGGCGATGAGCAAACTCGGCAGCGTCATCGGCTCGCTCGGCGGGACGGCGGCGATTCAGGCGGGCGGGGATTTTGGCGAGGAGACGGGCTCGCAACGGGTGCTGCGCTCGGAGGTGCTCGAAGCGCTGCGCAACGTGAACCGGACAATGGCCGCTGTGGCTGAAGATCAGGAGACGCCGGAGATCATGGACCGCTTCCGTATGCCGCACGGAAACAACGACGGAGAATTGGCGGCAAAGCTGCGCGCGTTTGCCACGGCGATCGATGAGCTTTCGCTCGCCGATGAACTGGCCGGCCATGCCAACACGGAGACGGCGGCGAGCCTGCGCGCCATGGCGGATAACTTTGAGAACAGCGAAGGCGAGCAGGGCGATGCGCTCTCGGACCGCGCCGGTGCCACAGCGCAAATCCCCGTGCATCTGCGCTCCGGTAAGGGCGTGGTGAAGACGCTGAACGCGATTTTTTCAAACCTCTATAAGGACAACGCGGAGTTGCTGACGGGATGGAAGACGGCGAGCCGCGTGCAGAAATCCGGCGGCACTCCCACGCCGACGCCTACTCCAACACCGACGCCGACGCCGTAACGCGACATCCACTCCGACAAAGAAACCGCTGCCCGGGCTATGAAGTCCGGGCAGCGGTTTTTTTTTGGCCGGGCATAGTGGGGATTCGGAGCGTCAAACTCCACGCTATCGGCGACAGGAATGTCTTCGGCGGTCTCACGGCTGTCGCCGCTCCCATCGGCAAGCGCCGCCTCACTTTTCTTTGCTCGCAACCGGACATCACTGTCGGAAGATGCTACGCCTCAGCCCCATCACCACCGCTAGAAAAACCGCGATCGCGCCGAGCCCGATCGCATTCTCTCGCAGCGAAGGCGGGCAAATCAGCACATAGTCCAGGTCCTTCACCAACGCCGCGAACGACGACACACAAAACGGCATCAGGAAAAGCCGGAACACCTGCCAGCGATCCAGCCGCGTCGTCCCCGTCGCCGTGCTCAACAGCAGCGCAAACCCGATGATCCCGCTCAGCCCCAGCGAAGTCAGCCAAAGCCGCGCACTCCCATCAAAATGCAGCGAAACGTTCACCACATACCAAATTGCATAGCACCAAAGGACCATCCGCCCTTTCGACAGCGTGGAAAAATACCGGAGCAACCGTAAACCCATCCCCGACCATGCGCGAAAGCACTCGCGATCGTCAACCGCCCGCCCCCATTTTCAAAACAGACATGCTTGAACCTCAAGAAAGCGGCATGAATCCACGGGCGACTATCAGTCTGGACCCAGTCTGGCACGAGTGTCGCGCGCGTTCGCCCAGCCCTAGCGGGAGTTGTTGAAGGACCGCATCATCGACTTCGAGTGTAATGCTCGCCGTAAGGTGCACGGGAGCGGAGCGGGCGTCGATGTGGCGACGCTCACTTTGAAATTGCACGGGGCCGGTTGCTGAGTAGCCTCGGGCAATGATTCTTCATGCAGCCGCTGACTTCCAGACAATGACCGATTTTGCATTGAAGCACTTTGAGGATCGCGTCGCCTGCACCCGTCCCGGAATGTGCTTCGACTTCGATATCGAAGTCGCACGGTTGGAGTCGCAAGTCGAGCAGCTCTACGGCCTTGCAGCTTTGATGGCCCGGCGGGAGACGGAGTTGGAAGCAACTGCCGAAATATGGGGAGCGATGATTGCGGCATGTGATGCGGTCGCAGCCAAGATTCTCAGCTTGTGCGCGGAACACCCAGCGTGCAGCGCGTCTTACGACAACGTGCTCGACATCCGAAATAAAGCAGCACGGCTTCGCGACCTGCACAGCTAGATGATTCCCTCAGAAAGCATCAAAGAACTGGCCGAGCTTTACGACCAGTTTGCGCACGCGCTCGATCCGTTTTCGGAACAGCGTGACAAAGCCGAGGATGCGTTCTTTCTGCTCTTGCAGAAGCTCAAGTTCACCCATGCGTCGACAGCCGACGATCGTGAGTTTCGGCGTGAGGCGGTTCGGTAGTGTAAGCTTTTTCTGAAGAAGAACTGATGCCTTCGCTCACTCTCCATCCAGCCGTCTTCACATCAAATATGACTGCTACTCCACGCTTTTCTCAGGAAGTCGAAGCGCAACTACGGCTTGAAGGATGGTTCCCCGGGCGAAAGGTAAATGTCCCTGAAAGCTCTTTGATTTCAGCCGCTCGGATTGGTGGCAATGTGGAGTTTTTGAGGAACGCACTTTCGGAGTTTGGAGAGCTGACGATTGCTCCAATAAAGCGACCAAAAGGCTACGTCTGGCCTGATGAAGTCGGTTTGCTTCGGTTCAAGCCCTGCCGCGGTTCCTTTTGTACTTGGCTCGAAACAAAACTTCCTGGGATCTGTCCCGGAGAATGGGTTCACTTTTGTGAAATAAATGGCGCATATGACGCGTGGGCCGATTTGAAAGGTAGAGTCATCCTGACAATAGACGAAACGATTGAGTTCTACGCACTGTCGTTAGACGCCTTCATTGAAAATATGCTAACGGGGAAACTTAGGGACGAGACGCCAGTCGATTTGATGCCAGGTGTATGGCTGATGCCGGCGGATTACACATGACCGAGCTGGTTCATCACTCCCCATACACCCTTACCCAATCAAACCGGCTCCAGCCCATTTGCCCGGCTTCGGCGTGGTCTTCGGGTTTGCCGCTGTTGGGGATTTTGCGCGAGGCGCGAAAACCCATCGGAGCGGGGATTTCCTAATCCCCGCCTTTCACAGCGCGAAGCGCCCATTTCGAAAGCGCCGCACACTGCGAGGGGCGCGGCTATTTGATCAGGCGCTTCGCGCTTTTGAGCGACGGGGATTAGGAAATCCCGGCTCCGGCTCGCTTACGCTCGCATTTCCCCTGCATCACTCCCCATACACCCGCACCCAATCCACCCGGCTCCAGCCCATTTGCCCGGCTTCGGCGTGGTCTTCGGGTTTGCCGTTGTTGGGGATTTTGCCGAGGCGCAACGTCGCGGGGGCGGCGGGGTAGTCTTTGCGGGGGATGCGGGCTAGGTCGATGTCTTGGTCGAAGGTGCCGGGGCCGGTGGCTACGATGCGGATGGTTTCTTTTTCGAGGACGAAGGCGACGGTGACGGGGCTTTCGATGTCGCAGAGGCCGGTGAGTTTTTCGCCGCCGTTGGCGCTGATGCCGAAGCGGCCGTCTTTGCGGCGGTTGGCTTTGAGGAATTTGCCGTCGGGCCAAACGAGGGCGACGCCGGGGCCCCAACTGTTGCCTTCGTCGCCGGCGTCCTGGCGGATTTGGGCGGCGACGGTTTTCGTGCCGTCGGGGAGCGGGCGCTCGGTCCATGCGTGGACGTTGGCAGGGGCGAGGATGACGAGGCCTTCTTTGTCGGGCTTGATGCTTTCAATGCGCTTGGAGGCGACGTTTTTCCAGCCGTCTTTCGGGGCGGGGAGGAAGGTGTCTTCGAAGACGATTTTCGCTTTATCGAGCGTGAGGGCGGAGACGGGTTTGGCGACGTTGCGCGGGGTGGCGTCGAGGATGAAGGCGAATCCGCGCCACGGTGCGATGCCGATGGCGGCGTCGGGTGCAAACGAAAGCTCGGGCTGGAAGTTGTCCATCGGCGGGGCGTAGAGGGCGCATGTGGCGGGGTCGAGGCCGAGGGCTTTCCAGTCGATGACGAGTTTGGTGCGGACGCCTTTGCCGCTGTAGTTGCCGACGGCGATGAGCGTTTTGCCGTTCTTTTTCCAAATGGTGGCGCGGCAGTCGGGGGAGTCGGTTTTCACGGGGTTCGCGGTGTCCCACCAGCCGATGAACTGGCTGTCGTGAACGCCGAAGTCGTCCCACAATTTCCACACGGGCTGAGGGGAGCCGCCCCAGCCGAGACGGCCGGTCATTCCGAATGGAAGGCCGAGCCACGGGTTGCCGCCGCCTTCGAGCATTTCGCCCATGAGGCCGTAGGGGATGCCGCTGATGCCGACAAGCATTTGTTCGGCGGAGACGTTGTAGTGGTGGCCTTCGCCGAACCACATGCGGTCCACATACGGGAGGGAATCCATGAAGATGAGGGCGTTGCTGGCATAGCCGGCCATGTCGTTCATTTCGTTCCACGAGTGGAGGTCGATGAGGCCGCCGCGGGTGGCGTATTGGTCGAGGATTTTGCGGGCGCGTTTCATCACGGTGCGGTCGAACGAAATGTCGTCGAGGTAAATGCCGTCGCAGCCCGCGTTTTCGATGAGCCAGCGGAGGCCTTCGAGGTAGAGGTTGTCAAAGCGCGACTTGGTGGCGGTGAGGACGCTGGCGTCGTTCGTGCCGGGCTCGTACCAAGCGCCCCAGTAGTTGCCGCCGAGATGCTCCTCCAGCCACGCATGACCGACTTCGCGCCGTAGCACGGGCGTCTCGCCGGTGGGGACAGTAGGCGTCCCGCCTGCTGCAACGGGCGGGACGCCCGTTGTCCCCACAGCCGGGACGGCTGTGCTACGGGGCGCTGCGAGCAGCTCGCTTCCGAACGAGCGCAGGGCGAAGATCTCGGGCGTCCAGTTGGAGAGTTCGCGGATGGTGTAGTAATACTTCACGCGCATCCCGAGGGCGTGGACTTTGTCGGCATACTCGCGGAGTTTGTCGGCGGTGAGGAACGGGTAGTTGATGTAGGGATTGAGCGCGTTGCCCTGGTGGATGTTGATGATGTTTGCGCCGGTGGCTTTGACCTTCGCGGGGTCCTGGATGCCGCCGACGTGGAAGTATCGATCCTTCCACTGCGCGGCGGTGTTGAGCGGCTTGAACGGGGTGATGGAGAGGTCGAAATTAAAGTGCAGCGGCTTGCCGGGCTCCAGCGTGCGCGGGCCGGAGTAGGCGGTAAAGAGGACGGTCTTGTCGTCCTTGCGCTCTACTTTGATTCCGCCGGTTCCCCAGGATGGCGGGAGATTGAGCGGCTGGCGCGGGTAGTGGATATTGATCATCGGGCGGACGTAATTCTCCGCCGTGAGCCGCACGCGCAGCCCGGCATTCACATCGCCCATCCAAAGCGCGTCCTGATGCTTGCGAACGTCCCATTTCCAATCCACCGGCAACTGCGCCGCCCCGCCGTAGTAGCCGAGGCCGGTGGAGTATTTGCAGGTGTCGGCGGTGCGGGGGATTTCAAGGCGGATGTCGCGGATGCTTGCGGCCGTCGGATTCAACGCACATTTTACATCCAAGTAGCCTTCGCTATCGACAGAACCCATGACTTTTATTTCCCCAACGCCATCCGCAGTGAGTAGCGCGGTCCACAAGAATTTGGAGTCGATCTCCAAATCGCTCGCCGTCGTGAACTCGATCTGAGTCCCGTCGTCGCGGGTCGCTACGAACCGTATCGGTGCGGCAAGAATCTCCACCGGTGGACCGTCCGTTGCCATAATGCCCGGAGTGAAAGTGCTCGCTATCCGCGTCGGCAATCCGCTTTTCCCGAGCGTCAGCTTCCGCCCTTTGATTTCCTGGATGCTGTTATCGTGAAGGATCAGCGTTCCGAGACGTTCCGAGTCAGATCGTGGGCGCGGAATCGCAGGAGTGCCTTCTGGACGTGGAATGGAAGGCTGCGGTTCCTTGTTCGGCGGGTCAATGTAGCGGACGGTTCCGTCGCGTTCGATGACCTTTGTCTGCAATCTAGTCTGCGCAGGTTGCGGCTCAGCCGGGGCGTTTGGCGGCGGGAGACGTTCTGTGCGTGGAACGGTTTTCTCATCTGGCACTTGCGGCGTGGCTCCTGCGGCAGGCGGCACAACGACCTTTATGCGCTGTCTGCTCTCCGGAGGCTGCGCTTTCGGCGGGTCGGAGGGATGCGGGACTTGCGGGTTGATTTGAACTGGGGCGGTGGGCCGCGGCGCAGACCCGCCCGTTCGCGAGGATCTATCAGAAATCACTCTAATCCGCTGACGTGAATTTGTCGCAGAATTCGCCTTTGGCGAACCGTCCATTCCGATTTTCGAATCCAACCAACGCAGCTTCGTGTGCTTCCAAGGCTCGGAATCGCCTCCGTCGAGCAATGGCTCACCCACGACTTTGACTGTTACGGGAAGTGAGATGTAGATTTCGGAAACCAAAATAGTTTTGCCAAAAATCCCACGCAATGATCCGGAATACGTTCCGGGCTTCGTATCCGTCGGCACTTTGATGTATGCCCATATTGGTCTGATTGCTCCTTGGTCAACTCTTCCCACGTTGACCGCAACCACTGAATCATGCTTTCCCTGAATTGGAGTAATTCCGCCGAGAAGCGGTTCGTCGTTATCCAAGTTCAGTATCTGCAAAGCGCGGGATGGGCTCCACACACCCACCTGAAACATAAACACCTCCCCCGGCCGCGCCACGAACTCCGGCGGCTTTTCCCGCTTCAGCCAAATCTCCGGCACCTGGTCGAACATTCGCACGGGCCGCTCGCGGCTTTCGAGGAAGACGTGCACGTCGCCCGGATTCTTCGCCAACCACGCGTCCTTTTCCGCCTTCGTGGCGATGATTTCCATTTCGTTGAACCGGTCGTGCTCCGTCCGCGCTTCCCAGCGGATGGCTTTGGCCTCGGGCAACTTCTTCACATCGCCGAGCTTCCCTTTCCAATCCGCCGCACCCGTGTCCTGCGGGCCGAGATACTTCGCCGCCGGGAACGAGCCGCCGCCCGGATTCCCCGGCAGAAAATACACCGCATACTCCCCTGCCGCCGCCGCTTGAAAAACCACCTCGCCCGCGTCGTTCGTCACCAGCGTGGCCAGCGCATTCTCCACGCGCTTCCCCGACGCATCCGTGACCACAACGCCGTGCTTCTCCGGCTGCGGGTCGCGCCGCCGCCATTCCAGATTCGCCCGCACCGCCTCCGCCGGCGCATCGACTCTCACCACGACGCGATGAGAACCGAGATTCTTATCCCACGCCGTCTTCGGGACTTCATAGCGGATGCTCTGGGCTTGGAGCACGCCGGAGGCAAAAAGGAATACGATGAGGCGAATTGAGGCGGCTGTTTTCATCCGCTAGAATCATCGCTACACGAACGGAGGAAACGCAAGCGAGGAAAGTAGCGCGCGTTAGTAGCCGACGCACTGCACCAAGCTTCCGGACGGGGTGCGGACCTATCTCAATTGATTTCGAGCCATTAGACTCGCGGCCAGCGCCGTCGCAGTCGCGGGGTTGGCTGCGAGCAGGCGGCTCACGGAGGGCTGTGCGGGCTTCGATGCCTCAGCATCGGCGGGCTCCGCAGCAGCGTCCCACGCGGATGAAGCGCCAAGCATCGCCGCGAGTGCGTCGGTCGCCGCGGGATGTCGGCGCAAGAGGTCGGTAGCTGGAGAATTTGCCGATGGCGTGCGCACTTTCTCCGCAGCGGGTGCGGGCATCTGGCGTTCTTCCCATGAAGGTCGCCATGCTTCGAGCGCAGTCAATGTGCGGGGGAAAACTGCGGTTGCTTCTTTGAGCAACGTCGCGAGTGCGCCGTTTGCCTGTGCGTGCTCGCGCAGGCTCATCAGGAGTGCGGGCATCCACTTCATGAGCACTTCGTCGGGCAGCCACGCGAAGGCTTTACTCATCAGTTCGACGGTGAATCCGCTCATGACCGGCGTGAACGAAAGCGAAAGCAGGAAGCCATTGAGCCAAGCGGGAAGCGTCCCGAGCGCGACCGGATTTTCGAGGACGCGATCGAATTTCTGCCGCAGCGATGCGAGTGTGCGGAGCTGGAGGACACACTCCACGGACCAAAGCAGCGCGAGCTTTATCGGGTCGGTGGCGGTGCGTTCGGCCTGACGGATCGCGATGACGAGTTCGCTGCGCTCGCAACCAAGGGAGAGCGCGAGGCTTTCGAGCGTAAGGATAAACTGGAGCATCGCCGCAACGTCCGCCGGGCGCACGCTGCGATCACTGAATGCCGTGGGAAGTAGCGTACTGTAGTGCGAATATCCGCTGGTGACGAACTCCGCGCACCAATCCGGGAGGCGCGTGAACGAACGATAGTAGTGAACGAGCCGCGCGATTCGCGCGTAAATCGCGGCGGCATCGCGGACATCGGGCTCTGTCACCAGCAGCGCTCTCGCGCGGGCTCCGAGCTCGGCGGTGAGCCGTTCGCTTTTCAAAAAGAGGATGCTTTCCTCGGCGGCCGCGAGTGCATCCACAGTGCGCGCTTCCGGAGCGAATGCTTTGCGGTGAAGTCGCTGCTCAAGGACAAACTCGATCGTCACGCCTTCGTAGCCGAGCTGGATGATTGCGCCTTGGTGGCGACCGATTGCGAGATCCCAGCTCTCCTGCCGCGGGGGCGCGGCACCGAGTTCGCGCTGGCCCATGATTGGGCGGACGACCTCCGCGGGCAGGAGGTAGCGGAGCTTCCAAAGCAGGTCCGACGCGGGGAGCCATTCGGGATGCGCGCTAAAATCGAGCAGCGCCCGCTGGATGTTCCGTGCTTCGAGATTCACGGGCAGGACCTTCAACCGATCATACACGTCCCGCGCGAGCGGCGGCATGGAGTCGTAGCCGATTCGCCCGATGCGATCGCCGCCGAGCAGCAAATCGCAAAGCCGGGAAATGTCGCGCCGCTTCGGCACGCTGTCTTTTTCGAGACACGTCACGGCTGCATCGCGAAAATCCCACGGTGTCGGGTGGCGGCGGTTGCGCAGATTCGCGAGCAGGATGCTCGTCTGGTAAACGGCGATACTATCCGCCGTACTGGACATGTAGCCATGCCTGCGAGCGGAGGCGACGATGCCCGTACATAGCGCGAGCAGCCTTTCTTGGTCCTCCTCGGCAGCAGGCGGTGGCGACTGGAGGAACTCCGCAAGCGTCCCGGCCTTCTCCGGCGGGAGTGCCTTCGGTGCGGCCTTCGCTTTTGGCTTCGTCTCCGCGTCCGCTTTGACCTTTGCTGCGGGCAAGCGAAACGCCGCGAGCCGAGCACGCCGCAACTCCCGCCGCCAGCGTTCCTCCGCGAGACTCGCGCTACCCGGAGGGTGGGAAAACTGGCGCTCTATCGCGGCGTAGCTGCTCGGCAGAAGACCGTAAAGCCATGCCGTTTTCGTCGCAGGCGGGATGTCCCAGAGCACCGGGCTTTCCGCGCCAAACTCGTCTACGCGACTGGCCGCATGCGCCGCACCGCAGACGTAGAGCGCATCGGAAGCGCGGAGATTGCGGGCGGCGAGATACTGCTTCATGCGGGTCCACATGTAGCGCTCACGCTGTTCGTCCTCGGCGATGTCTTCGTCCTTTCGTCCGAGTCGCCGGATGAGACTTCCGACGAGGAAAAATACTTCGCGATAGTGCGCGTAGTCCGCGCTGATTACGGCTTCTTCGACATACTGGTCCCACCACTCGCTGTAGTGCGCCACTCGGGCATTTCGCAAAAGGATGTCGGTGAACTCACCCAGCGTCGGCGCGCTACTCCCCAGCTCCACTCCACGCGCTGCGCCGTGCGGGTTGCCGTCGCCCTCCTCCTCGTCGGCTGGAGCGTCCGCGGCACTTTCCTCGCTGCGCGGCTCGTCGCGCGGCTGCCATTGAAAGTAATGGTCTGCGCTGCGATCTACGAAGATGAGTTCCACCTCGTCCGGATGCGCGAGGCAAAATGCGATCGCCTGAAACTCCGCCGAAAACTCCGTGAGCGGACACACCAGATTCAGCGGCGACCATTCCGGCGGAAAGACATCCGTCTGCGAGGAAAACGCCTGCAGCGCGACTGGGAGCGTGCATTCTGCGAGGCCTGCGAGCAGCGGCCGCATGTCTTCGCAGCACTCCATGAAAATCACCCTCGGCATCCGCTCGCCCAGCCGCCGCACCATGTGCACGGCGGACGAAGGTGAATGGTGACAGACCGGGAAAATCTCAAGCGGTTCGCGCATCGCGCGCTCCACGTCGTCCACGAGCCCGCCGAGGATTTCAGCGATGGGCCTCGTGTCGGTTGCAAATGCAGCCGCAGCGGCTTTGATCTGCGCGCGGAGTGCGTCGTGTGCTTTGGGCATGGTTTCCTGCGGCATCTGCTCGGTGCGGGCTATTTCATGCCTTCGAGCGTCTCGATCCCGCCGGCGCAAAACGCCTGCCAGTCGCCGCCGGATTTCTTTGCCTGCTTCTCCACCGTCCCGTGCCAGAACTTGCTGAGAATGGAGACATCCTCCGGGATGCGCCGGACGAGTGTGCCCACAACGCTGCGCGCGAGCGTGGCGGGGTCGATGGCGGATTCGCCGAAGAAGTTTCCGTGCAGCACCGCATCTTCCAAAACGCCGATTTGCTCCGCCGTGGACAGCGAGCTTTCCAGCCGGGAATCTTCGCTCTCCTGGCTGGCCGAAGTCTCCCGCAGGTCGGCAAATGTTTGCAGCAAAATGTCGAGCATCGCGGGCGGCACGGAGACTTCGAACTTGTTCCGGGCAAGCAGTTCACGGACGCGGAAAAGGACGATCTCCTTCTCGGATTTTTTGTTCGTGACGATAGGAATCTGCACGAAGTTGAAGCGACGCTTTAGCGCGGTGGAGAGGTCGTTCACGCCGCGGTCCCGCGCGTTGGCGGTGGCGATGATATTGAAGCCCGGCTGCGCGAAGACGACATTTTCGCCCTTCAGTTCCGGAATGGTGGTGTATTTCTCGGAGAGGATGGAGATGAGCGCATCCTGCACGTCGCTGCTGCATCGCGTGAGCTCCTCAAACCGGCCCATCGCGCCGAGCTGCATCGCCGTCATGATGGGCGACGGGATGAGGCTTTCCCGAGTCTGGCCGCCGGCGATGACCATTGCGACGTTCCACGAATATTTGATGTGATCCTCCGTCGTGCCTGCGGTTCCCTGCACGACGTGCGTGCTATTCCCGGAGATCGCTGCGGCCAGCAATTCTGCGAGCCAGCTTTTTCCAGTGCCGGGATCGCCGATGAGCAAAAGCCCCCGGTCACTTGCGAGCGTGACGATGGCGCGCTCCACGGTGCGCGGGTCGCCGTAGAACTTCTGCACGACAGGCCTTTCGAGTTTATCCGAAGGCGTGCTGCCGAGGATGAACATGCGAATCATCCTCGGCGAAAGCAGCCACGTAAAAGGACGCGGTGCGGTGTCGATGGAGCGCAACCACGCGAGTTCGTCGGCGTATTTGAGTTCGGCAGGTTCGCGGAGGATGGTTGCTTCTGCGGGTTTGGTTTGGGACTTGGCCATAGCGTTTGAGTAGTTTTGAAATGATGCCGGACTAGCGGCAGAGATGTTTTTTGAGTTCGGCGATGAGCTTCTTGATGTTGCCGGTGAGCACGGGGCAGCCGATCTTTTTCAGCTCGTCGCGGAACCAGCCGTCCATCGAGTAGTATCCGGTTCCCGAGACCGAGGCGACGGGCAGAAACTGCACGCCGCTTTCCTTTACCGAGCGGATCATCGGCATGAGTTCGCGGCGTTCGTAAAAGTCGGATATCCACACCATCGTCGTGCGCCGCGCGTCGGCGATGTGTGCGCGCGCCTCGACCATTGCCAGCGGGCCGTCGTTGCCGCCGCCG
Source organism: Verrucomicrobiaceae bacterium (assembly GCA_031374705.1). Lineage (GTDB taxonomy): Bacteria > Verrucomicrobiota > Verrucomicrobiia > Chthoniobacterales > Chthoniobacteraceae > SXWH01. The sequence goes on from JANMGP010000309.1 coordinate 14,199, forward strand.
AGGTTTGTGCGCATCAGCGCCTCAAACGGATCGTGAACCCACGGCGTGAGATCGATGACGCTCGTGTCGAACGCGATCAGCGTCACTTTGATGCGCGGGAGCGTGGCGAAGATGGAGGCAAGAATCGCGCATTGCGTCATCGCGCTGAGCATCGAGCCGCTTTGGTCCACGACGACGATCATATAGTTGTTCAGCTCTTTCTGCGCAGTGTGGCGATAGTGCAGCGAGTCCACGTAGAGCTTCCCGTCGCCCGGATTGTAGTTCGGCAGATTCTTCCAGATCGTCCGCTTGATATCAAGATTCCGGAAGACGCGCTTCGGCGGAAGGCTGCGGTCGATGCGGCCTGTGGAAGTCGATAGCACCTGCTTGCGGAGGACCGCGGCGAGCGCATCCACGTGCCGGCGGATGAGACTTCGTGCATGGCCGAGTGCTTTGCCGGTGAGCTTTCCTTTCAAGTGCATGAGCTGCTCGACCACAGCAGCCGTCGGCTGGAGATTCGCGGCCAGGCCGTCCTGACTCAGCACCTCCAGCAGATCCATGCGCTGAATGATGTCGCTCTCCATCGCCTGCAATTCCGAGCGGAGTTGCGTGTCGTCGATGAGTTCGCGATTCCCGCCGCGACCACCGCCCACGCCGATTCCACCGCTGCCGCCACCGCCACCGCCACCGCACGCCGCGCTGCCCGTTCCCCGCAATGATCCGGGTGCGTAACCGAAACATTGCTCGAGCGCTTCCACATCCTTGAGCCACTGGGTGTATTGCTGCGCGGTGCATTGCGGCGTCCGCACGTTTGGGCCGAAGACGTTCAGCACGAGCTTCGAAAAGACGAGCGTCCGCGCAGTGCTGATGCTCGCAGGGTCCAGCGGGCTGGCTTCCTCGGGCATATCATCTTCCGGCGCGGCAAGTTTCCCGATCTCGTCAAAGTGCGGCATCAGCTTGGGATGCCGCTTTTGCAAAATCTCGATGCTCATCTGCGCATCCAGCAAAGCCGGCGGCAGGTCTTCACGCCGCACGATCTCGGCGACTTGTTCATGGAAACCCTTCGCGAGTTCATCCTGCCCGAAGCACACGCCGATGAGCCGCCAGTAGCTGGCCATGCGCTCTTTTTGCGCAGCGGAGAGTGGCGATTCGACGCTCATGCGCGAAGCAGGCGCGACGCCCGTTCTTGAAGCTGCACCATCGTTTCCGTTTTCAGTTTTGCCAGCCGCCCGGAGATTCCCTGCCCCACCCGCAGTCCGCCCTTCAGCTTCCCCGCGCCGCGAATCGCGAGGGGCTGGAGCCGCCAGTTGTCGTCGTCCCAGCGGAGTAATCCGATCATCCCGCTCGCTGCGGCGAGTTGCTTTTCACCCACCTCCGCAGCCACGCTCGCGAGGCGCTCCATCGCCAGCGGAATCGCCACGCCGCCCGCCGTCACCGCGCCTTCCGAAACACTGCACGGCTCCAGTCGCACAAGTTCAGACAAGTGTGCCGGATGCCGCACCGCCGCCCGGACGGAGGGTTGCGCAATCCACGGCTGCGGCAGTTCGAAAATATTCGCAGCGGCGCCCGGCACCGGCATCTCCGTCACGCGGAGATCTCCGGCTGCGGAGAGTTCCGCGGCTTTGAACTCCAGGGTTTGCCCGCTCGCCAGCGCGCCAAGCACAGGCTCCATGGCGGTGCCAAAAAGACGCCACGTTTCATCGCTCTCGAGCACACTCACCTTCCACGAGACAAACGGCCACCGCACCACGCGCAGGGCACCGTCGGCCTCCAAAAGTCCCCACAGCGTCGCCATGACAAACGAGCGGTGTTCCCGCACATCGAGCCCGCACGGGTGCAGCCGTCCGCTCACCGCCGCAAATGCGGGAGCCGGAGTGATATTCTGCGCGCCGAGCAACGCAGCGCACCACAAATCCGCCCAGCGCCGCGATGGCAAACCGCCGCGGTTCTTCTGCTGGTTCGACAAGATCAGCTCGTCGTAAAATCCCGCGAGCAACGCCGCCTGCCCGGCGAGTTCCTCGCGCGATTGCACCTGCGCAAGAATCTGCGCGAATGGCAAAAGCTGCGCTTCCGAGAGATGCTCCAGCCCTGCCACCGCAAGCTCCGCGAGCCACTGCTGCACGCCCGAGAGAAGCGGCGCGTGGTCGCCAGCGGCGAGCGGCTCCGTGGCATCGCAAACTTTCGCATCCGGGGAAACTTGCGCCCTCAGCGCATCGTGCACCGCACCCATCAGCGCCGAGCGCGCCGCAGCCAGCCCGAGGCACGACGCAACGGAAAACTCCGACCGCAGAACTCGCCCGACAGCCTCCGCAGCGACCGCGCCGAGCGGCGTCCCGCCCAGCGCATCGGCGAGCTTTCCCAGCGCATCGCGGGTCGATTCCGGCAGGCGGGAAAACCCAGTCATCAGTGCTTCGTCCAGCGCGGCGCCCAGCACCAGTGCTTCCGCGACGCCCTCCGGCTTTTGTTTGAGAATCGAGAGGTCCATGAGCCGTGAGTCTAAAACCAATTCATCTCCGGCAACGATCTCTGCGGAGTCTTCAAAGTCGTGAGCCGCAGATAGTCAAGAAACCGGCTGAAAATCACCGCGACGTTGTCCTTCACCTGACTGCCCGAAAGCCGCATGAGGTGATGCAGCGGGTCCGCGCCCGACTCCAGCCCGAGGATGGCATTCATCCGCGCTGCACCAAATTCCACCACAGCCTCCTCCACCATTTCCTGGATGTGTTTGCACGGCGCGCCCCGCAACCCGCCGCACGGTCGATTGTTGTTCGTGCTGCACGAGTAATTGCCGCTCTCCAGCTCGATGAACGAAACATACACGCGCTCGATATCCGAGCCGCTCGAAACGACGCCTTGAATCCGCCCTTCGCGTATCTCGACGAAGGGGACTTTTTTCACCGTGCGTTTCCCGCAACAGATCGGCGATGGGACGAAACTAAGGGATGTTGACATTTCCTGCCGCATACAGAAATACGGCGGCGGATGTCACTGCAATTGTTCACGATTGTGCCGGAACCTCGCATCGTCGGCCACGATGCGGTGACGAGGGAAATCCCCGCGACTCGCGCTATTGAAGGATTGTCGCATTCGACTCTTCGCACTGCTGGCCGCGACGTCGAAACATGATGCCGTAGAGAACCAGCAATCGACGCGATTGGAAGAATTCTTTGGAGTGCTACAGCCTGCTGTAGCTTTCCTCCGCCAGCCTGCTGGCGAACAACCGCAGCAGGCTGCGGGCACAAAGCTACAGCAGGCTGTAGCACTCCAAAGGCTAGCACCACTCTTGATGCTTCCATTCCGAAAGAGGCTATTTCACGTTCAATCACACCCGAAACTTTTCCCAATTCTGCGCTCCGCCTTGACGACTCCGGCTGGATTGATAGCGTCCGCCTTCTTCCTTACGTTTTCTTTTTCACTCCTATGAGCGACACCATCACCACACAAGCCGGGCCGCAGGGCGCACCAAAGCAATCCAACATCGACGAAACAGTCATCCGCATCGCGGGTGATTCGCAGGACGGCATTCAGGCCATCGGCGGCTTCCTCGCACGGCTCGCCGGACGCAGCGAACAGGAAGTGATGACCTTTATGACCATCCCCTCGACCATCTCGGGCGGTCCGTCGATTTTCCAGGTGCGCATCGGCAGCGGTGAAGTGCTCAGTTCCGGCGACGAAGCCGATATGCTCCTCTGCTTTTACGATCACAGCTACGCCGCGCATATCGGCTCGGTGAAAAAGGGCGGCATCGTGCTTTACGACACCGACCACGTGACTCCGGCCGAGGACAAACTGACCACCTACCGCCACATCGGCGTGGCGATTTCGTCGCTCACCGTCGAAGCCATCGGCGGCACCGGCAGCGGCAAGGGCAAGAACGTCTATTCGCTCGGCCTCATCGCCAAGATGTTCGGTTTGAACACCGAGAAGCTGGAGAAACTCATCCGCGAGCGCTTCGCAGGAAAAGATACGGCCATCGCGGATAATGCGATCAACTGCTTCCGCGCGGGGCACAATCACGAGATCCAAGGGCTCATGGAGCAATTCAAGCTCAACCCCGGCCAAAACGTCGGGCACACCCAGGTCGTCATGAGCGGCAACGAATCGCTCGCGTGGGGATTGCTGGCAGCCGGCGTTCGTTTCGGTGCCGGATATCCGATCACGCCGTGGAGCGAAATCATGGAACTCCTCCGCCGCGAACTGCCGAAATACGGCGGCACTTTTGTCCAGACGGAGGACGAAATCGCGGCAATTTCCATGGCCATCGGCGCGAGCTACGCCGGACACGTCGCAGTGACCGGTTCCAGCGGCCCCGGCATTTCGCTGAAGACCGAGGCGCTCGGCTGGGCAAGCATGGCGGAAATGCCCGTCGTCATCATCGACGTGCAGCGCGGCGGTCCTTCGACCGGCATGCCGACGAGCGTCGAGCAGTCGGATTTGAATATCGCGTGCTTTGGCGGACACGGCGACTCCCCGCGTGTCGTGCTCGCGCCGGCCAGCGTCGAAGATTGCTTCTACACCGCCATCGAGGCCGTGAATATCGCGCGCAAATATTCGACTCCGGTCATCGTGCTCAGCGATCAGGGCATTGCCACGCGCATCGAGGCTTTCGCGGAACCAAACCTGAAGGAAATCTGCCAGGACATCTCGCCGGATTTCACGCCAGTCGCCGACCACAAACCCTACGATCTTTCCGCGCCGGACGGCATCACACGCCACGTCCCGCCAGGCACGTTTATCGCCAGCGGCAAATACCCCATTGCCACCGGACTCGAGCATGATGAACTCGGTCACCCGACCGGCTCGTCGAAGCTGCACACGCAGATGCAGACAAAGCGCCGGAACAAATACAAGAAGCTCGCCTCCGAACTGCCCGTACCGACCGTGTACGGTTCGCCCGAAGGCAGCATCCTGCTCGTAGGCTGGGGCAGCGCAAAGGGCCCGCTTCAGGAAGCTGTGAAAACCGCACGCGCCAACGGCGAAGCGGTGAGCAGCCTACACATCAAATACATCCACCCGCTGCCAAACGGACTGGAGAAGATCTTCGACGGCTTCAACCACGTCTTCGTGGTCGAACTCAACGACGAGGGATTCTACGGCAACGGCCAGCTCGCCCAGATCCTCCGCGCCCGCTACGCCGATCCAAAAATCCGCAGCATCACCAAGACGGACGGTCTCACGTGGAAAATCCGCGAGATTCTCGACCGCGCACACGAACTGGCGAAGTAGCGCGGCGCTCCGGCACCGGGCTCCCGACCGTCACTGAACGATTCGCTCAACAACAGCGGCGACCCCGTCCCCCTCAACTTACGGGCAAGACGCCGTCAACCGCAGCTTTGGGTATCAATCTGTAGCCGCGTGGCCCGACCTGACCGCGCCCGATCACACCCCGGCGCCAACTGGCGCGCAAGCCTCACTGTGAACGGAAACCCCGGCACCACCGACGTCAGCGCCGCCTGGTCCCCCGCCGACGCCCGTCGCCGCCGGAATCGTCAGCGACACCTGGCGCATCACCCCGCCACTCGGGGTGGGAAGTTTTCCGTGCGGCTGCGGGTGGTGCGGTGAGTTATTTTGGCGTGCCTTGTGGAATCGTTGTGGGGCATACGTTGCAGAACTTCCGGCACGACGAGAGGCTGTGACCGTTTCATTCAGACGCTTCCATGAAAAACAAAAAGAACAATCCAGATGATGGGGAACTCAATATTGGAGAGTTTCTGTCCGAACTACGGAAGATTGGGGGATGATATGGGAGCGCGTATGAAAGCTGTCTTCAACGTGGCTACGACCAAGCCGGAGGAACTCGAAGATCCCGACCGTTCGCTCTCAATTCTGAGTAATTTCCTGCCGCTCAGTGGTCAGTGGTTTCTTATGAATCACGATCTAGTGGGAGAACCGTGGACTGATTCTGGATTTGATCCGTCTGTCGCCTCGATCCCAAGGGAAATGCTCTGTGTCTGGGCCTGTCTCTATGGGGTTCCTGACATCGATAACGGCGGCCTAGCTCAATTCTTTTTGAATTTCACGGGGGCCGCCGCGCCTGAAATGGTGGAGGGCTTTCAAATCCTCGAAATGCCTGAATGTGCAAAGGTAATTGAGCGAGCGATCGGGGTTTTTAATGGCAGGTATTCGAGATCTCAAACCGCTCGTCGGCCAATACTCGACCAGCTTGGCGAAGCAAAGGGCGGTTGGTCGGAGATATTCAGCGAGTTGGATGAGCAACTCGGTAATGCTGGGATTGAGAAGCTCAACGACCAAGCCGATCAATTCCTTAAAACGAAATACGGCATCAAGACCGCAAAAGAGCGCCCTTGGCCGAGAAAGGAAGGCTGACAATTCGACATGCACAAAGTCGCCGGAATCGTCAGCGACATCTGGCGCATCACCCCGCCCGTCGGGGCCGTGAAGTTTTTCGAGCGATTGCGGGTGGTGAGGTGAGCTGGCAAAATCCTTTACACCAGCTCGGACAGTTCGCACGGATGCCTGTCAAATGACCCGAATTCAACACTTGGAAGTCAATATGCGTTGCCATAGCCTAACCGAGCGGTCTTCAAGACGACTACGTCGTTTATGAAATCTTACCAATGTATTGCCATAGTCGGCGCGATCATTGCGCTCTCCGGACAATCCAGCGCACTTTTCTACTATCCTCCCAAGGAACCAGTCCCGATTGTCGCGCTTGTGGAGAAGACGCAACAGCGAATCAAGGCGGCCCCGGAAGACAGCAAAGCGCACTACACACTCGGACGAATCCACTACCTGGCATTCGTTTCGAAGGGTCAGAATATTGAATTACCAAAAGGTGCTCTTAAGCACGACCTGCCTGATGTTTCGGATGTTCGCGTCAGATCTATTTCCGAGCCAATCGTTCCGTTCGAGGAAGCAAAACGCCGCGCTCTTGCGGAGCTCGGTCGAGATAGCGAGCTCGGAGCAAAGCGCGATGCTTTCGTTCGTAGGAGAATGGAGATTTTCAATGAACTGACCGAGTCAGGATGGGCTCCCGCGCCGACTTCTGCGACCGATGCCGAGCTGGCCAGTCACCTCACATCGGCGGTCGCGAGTTTCGAAAAAGCGATGGAATTGGAACCATCGTCTGCCCTTTACCAACTCGGATACGCTTCGCTGCTCGAGGAAGCCAACCTGTGGTGCAAACGCCACCCAAAAGTCGCTACCCCCAAGGTATTCGCGACGATAAACAAACAGGGAATTCGCTCCGAGTATTTGAAAGCATGGAGACTTTCTCAATCCACCCCTTCGACGGAATCTGAGTTGGTCCGCTTTGGGGGGGACGAGGCGGCCAATGCATTCATGCGGCTTGTGGAGGAACCGATGGCCGACTCGAGCGACGAAGAATTACGCGCGGTCACAGAGATAAAGGAGAGCTTCAGAAAACGGGAGGCGGCGGCGAAACAGTCACGAGACAACGGGACGAGGATCGTCACACCGGTCATATTTCCTCTCCGCAAGGTTGCCGGTATCGATGCACTGCTCGCGCCCGGGAAGCGTGTATCCTTCCCATTGAGAGGCTGGGGGCCGGACGACTCCTGGAGTTGGGTAAAGCCGGAGACTGGCATTCTCGTTTGGAATCCCACTGCGAACGGACAAATCCGCAGCGGGGCACAACTGTTCGGCAGCTACACTTGGGGCATATTCTGGGACAATGGCTATCAACCGCTCGCCGTGCTCGATCTCGATGGCGATACCGTCCTCCGAGGCGCGGAGCTTTCAGGTATTCGAGTGTGGTTCGATAAAAATGGTAACGGCGTATCCGAGACGGGTGAAGTTCTTTCCCTTGCGGAAGTGGGCATCACCTCGATCTCCGCTTCACAGAATGGCTCCGAAGGCATCCACCCCATGAATCCGAACGGCGTAGAATTGGGCGATGGCAGCATTTTCCCTACTTGGGACTGGATGACTTCCCCAATCAAATCGTCGGAAGGATGAACAGCTACTCCGACGTCCAAACGTTCCGGGAATCTGAAGCGGCGATCGCCTTTTCCCAAGGCTGGCTCGTAGCGCAACGGCGCGGCGATGTTACAAGCGATTACCACATGAATCTCCTCGCATGGAGTTCCAGTTCGCCGTTTCACGTCCTCGCGATCATTTTGAACCTCATCGATTCGGTTGGCGGCGACGAATCCGCGGCCGAGCAGATCGCGCTCGGTCCCGTCCAATGGCTATTCGACAATGCGCCCGATCCCTTTGCTTCGGTCCTGCAAGATGCGATTTCCGTTCATGCAGGATTTGCCCTCTTCGCGGCTGGCCGAGACGGTGGGACAAAGCCACACACCTAGAACGGGCCGTTCTCAGACTAACTAGATAGAACTGTAACTCCCTCGCTTACGAAAGCTTCGGTCCACGCGGTTGGCAGAAGCGAAATACGGATGCCTCTTTCGGCATCGCGAGCTGGCGCATCACGGATGTGATAATTTCCGGCGCTTTACCATCTTCGCAGTGAAAATCGCGGACTCTCGAGCAAACCGAAGCGAAGACCACGCACAAGCCCGCCAATCAGGAAGACTGATGAACAAAGCCGGGACGAGTGATGGGCAAGAGTCCTTGATTCGAGACAAA
>JANMGP010000096.1:0-49265 GCA_031374705.1 Verrucomicrobiaceae bacterium
CTCCCGTTCTCACGACGATAGGAACGCCGTGGGGCTCGCTCACGCCTCCGCAAGGTTACATTGCCGAGCCGCGCGCGGACAGCATCCAGGCGCAACTCGCCCGCTTTTTCTCCGCGGCCAAGCTCACGGCAGAACAGCGCAACGGCATCGCAGATTCCACACGCGCGATTTACGACTGGAGCACCCTGGGCCGGCGCTACGAAAGCCTCTACAAGAGCCTGTGATACCATCTCGCAAAGAAAATCAGACCGCCGAGGGGGTGACTACGAAGGGCGCGAAGGAAGCGAAGGAGCGGGCTTCATTTCCGTGTCATCTTCGCGTCCTTCGCGCCCTTCGTAGTCATTTTGTTCTTGGAACATGGTATGATACTCCTGACTCCTGACTCCTGACTCCTGCCCCTGCCCTACGGCAGGCTGATTCGCACGCGGTAGAACCGCTGCGGACCCGTCGTAACGGGCGCAGTCCATTGATAAGAGGGATCGGCAGTCTGGACGCTGAAGCTGTTGCCAAGATTCGACCATCCGGTGAACGAAGTGGTGCTCTCGATTTGGTAGAGACGATTCGGGATGACGGGGAACTGGAGCCGCCACGCATTGCCCACGGGCGAAAGGATCGGTGTGAGGAGACGTCCGTCGTTTGGATCAGCCGGATTAAAGTCGGCGAGGAATTCCATGATGTTGCTGACGCCGTCGCCATCGACGTCGCCCACCGCGCCCTCCACGCCGTCCGGGTTATTCGGGTCGAGACCGTTCTGATTTTCCCAATAATCCGGGAGACCGTCGCCGTCGCTATCGACAATCGAACCGGGTGCTGCCTTCACAAGCCGCGTATCGGTTAGAGAAATATCCGCGCGCTGATGGGTAGCACGCAGCTCGTGCAAGTCGTCGGGATTGCCGGTGTAAAGATTCGGGAAATGAAACGACATCGCGCTCTCGGTCGCGGTTTCATTGGCGATGAAGACGTAGCCGGCGCGCGGGATGAGCACATCATTTACGGAGATGCTGAACTCATTCACCATTTGCGCCGCGCTCACTGGGTTGCCGCTGATAAATCCGAGACTCTTGTCGAAGTAGATTTTCCCGACGTAGTTCGAATCCACCACCGTGCCGTCAGTCGTCGGAAACTGAATGCGGTAGTTCACCGGAAAACCCGTATTGATGCTGCGCGTGAGCGTCGTGAACCAACCGGTCGTATCGTCGAGCGCGTTGTTCGAAGAGGACGATGCTTCGCGCAGGCGCACCTTCACCACAGCGGCACCGCTGGTCGGGATCGATTTGTATTCAAACCGCCACTCGCGTGCGAGACCGGTCGAGCCGAGTTGCGAAGGAGTCACTTCGGTTGCCGATGCCCAGTTACCCGCGCCGTTGCCGTTCGCCGCGGAATCGTTTGCGGCGTTGGAGTCGAGGATGTTGAACTTCACCCCGGTGACGCTCGCATCCGTGGCCACGACAAATCCGTACGTGGAGCCCCCGATGGTCGCATTCTCGGCGGGGAAAAGCACCGCTCCCGCGGGTCGCTGGGTGTCGTAGTAAAAAGTCTGCGTGTTCGTCTTGAAGAGCGAGGCCTGGCCGGTGCGCTGCAAAAATGCGCGCGTCCTCAACACATGAAATCCTTCCGCCAGCCCCGTGGTGCGCGCGCCTAGATCGGCGTGCGGATAAACAGTGGCGGTCGTCGCGTTGAAGTTCGCGACTTCAAACAGCGTCTCCATCTTCTGCTTCTTGGTGACCTGATCCGCGTTCGACGAAAAGCGGATGGCGGCGGTCGTCTTGTAAACGCCGATCTTGTAGCGCAACACGGTCGAGGCCGGCAGCGCCGGGATGGTTCCGCGCCACCACTCGGGCGTCCCGGTGCCATCGACGGTGCCATCGCGATCAAACGTCAACGCGATCGCCTGTGTTGTGCCGCGCCCCACACCGGCACTGCCTTCCGGGAAAGTCGCGCCGTCGGTGGTGTAGTAAAGCCATGCATTCGTTATGCCGCTGGCCTTGTAGCCGATCTTTGTCCAAACGGTGATCGCCTGTCCCGTGGCGGATGCCGGCACCGGGGAGAACTGTGTTTGCGCCGTGCCGTTAATATCAGCGGCACCGGGACTGTGATACACCCAGTCTGCGGTGTCCGTATCCGTGCTCACACCGCCGCCGTCGTTGCGCGTGAAACCAGCCGTACCAATCGTGCATTGCCATGTCTCCGCGCCGCCGGAGCCGATGATATCGCGCGAAGGCGAAGTGATAAGCTGCGCGGCGAATTTTTCCGTGATGCGATGCACAAAGCGCATTTGCTCGTAGCCGAGAAAAGTGTCGTCCGAAGTGCCCGGCGGATTGTCGCGGCCTGCGGGAAATCCTGCGCCCATCTGGGAGTTGATATTGATGCCGCCGTCGAGCTTCATCAGAAGATTCGCCGTCGAACCATCCGCCCGCGCGGTAAATCGCAGGTTCGCTCCGTTGCGAACAACCGGTATTTGCGCCGTATAGTTGTAAGCAGGATCGCCGTTTCCGCCGTCTTTGCGCAGCACGCCGATTGTCGGGACCGCCACGCCGCTTTCGAAGATGTCGATGGGATGAACCTTCGACGAGCCACTCCATACCTCGGGCAGTTCCGGCACATCGTAGGAAAAAGCGAAGTATCCTCCGGTCGGCACGATCACCGGATTTGGATCGCCATCACCGCGGAGCCGTCCATCGTTGCCCACAGTCGCGTAGAATGCGCCATTGAAAGGCGAGTAGTTCTTGAGCCGCGCACCGCTCGGGAATGTCGTGCCGAACGGCATCTGCTGGCCACCCACGTAGTTTCGAGCGTGCATGACCACGAGCGTCGTCGCATCCGCATCCGACATGGAGGCGTTCTCGCTCTTGTCGCGAAACTCCCAAGCACAATAGTTCTGTGTGGACCACCGCGCGATCTGGTCGCCGCGGATAAAGTCGCGCCGCAGCGGCAGCGCCCCGGTCACGAATGTCTGTCCGTACTGTCCGAGGAACGGGACGTAGGACGGCTTCGGGAAATAGTCGGGACCGCCTGCGATGTTGTATCCATCGGTGTAGACGATTGGCACGCCGGCACGCGTGAGCATGTATTGGTGTGCGGCGGGCCGCTCGCTGCCGGCCATTCCGTTGTTGTCGTGGCTCAGGCAATACGTGACACCGCCATCCACGCCGAATGTGAACAGTCCGGGCTGGTCGTAGTTCACCATACTCGAACCGATGCCCGCAAAACCGCCGACGTTGTTGATGAAATCGTCATTGGCGATGCGCATTCCGGCTTCGAGGTAACCGTTCGGATTCGGCGGCGCGCCGAGGTGCTCGCCGAAGATCATCAGATCGTCGCGCACGGCATTCGTCGAATACGACGAATTGCGATGATTCGACCAGTCGCTGTATCCGTGCGTGAGATTAAATTGCGCCTGCGCATTGCCGAGAAAACCAGCGCTCGACGAGTCCTTCGCTCCGTTTTGCTGTCCGAAAAAATAACTCGGCACATGCTTCACCGCATCGAGACGAAACCCATCGCACCCCGTTTGGTCGATCGTCCACCGGATGGAGCGAATCAGCAACCCGTTTACATCCTCCGCCACCGGATTGCCCATGTTGTAACGCCCGTCGCCGAATCCCCATCCGACGACTTGATGTGCGGGCACCGAAGGATCGACTCCTGTATCCGTAAATGACTCGCTCGGTTCGCCGGCATCATGCTGGCCGTTTCCGTTCGTATCGGTCCAATCAAACCGACCGTTCCCGTTTGCATCCACATAGGGCTCCTTGTCGGCGAACGGGCGAAATACGATGCCGTTCGCATCGGTCACTCCCGCGAGATCCGTGTCCGGGTAAAGCCACGTCTTGCCGGGATGACGAATGCCGACCCACTTCGGATAGTCCAGCCCTTCCGATCCGCCCGTCGGATCGAAGCTCGTGTTCGGGTCCTCCTGCGCGATGTCCCACGCAAAAGGATTGCGGTTCAGCACCTGCCATTCGTCGTTGTAATCAACACTATCGCTGGCTTTCCGCCATCCGCCGCCAAACCTTCTCACAAGGTGAAAATCCTCAGGGACAAAGCCCGGGACTCCCGGAAACAGCGTGCCCGCCGGCACATCGTCGAGCGGCCCTGCGTTGTGGGCCATCACGTTGTCGAGATACACCCGAATCCCGAACCGCTGCGCAACCTCCACGAGGCGGAGCAAATCCGCCTTCGTCCCGTAGCGGGTCGCCATGGAGCCCGATTGATTCTTGTCACCGAGATCGAAACGATCGAGCGGATCGTAGCCCACCGAGTACGCGCCCGAGCCGCCCTTCGCCGGCGGCGGCAGCCAGAGCGCGGTATATCCGGCCTCGGCCACCTCCGGAATCCGGCGCTCGATTTCCTTCCAGGAGGTATTGAAATACTGCAAGATGGCCTCGGCGCGAATCTGCTGGAGCGCGCCGGAAATGAGGGCGCACAGAAGGATTGCCGGGAAGAAAATGGATGCTCGGGATTTCATGAGAAAAAAAGGTCGCGCACGATGCTTTCATCCGCAGCGGAGCGCTCTACCGGGATAAAGACGACTTTCCACCGCGCCGGCAAGAGCGCTTGGTTGCGGGCATTTAACCCCGCGCTGAGGAAAATCAAGTGACAATCCCCCGAGCCGTCTCCCGAGGAGAGCCCGACGTGAGGAATCCTACTTTGTCACGCCTTGTCGGAAAGTAGGGGGACCGTCCCGGTCCCCGCGCTTTTCCTTGGGACACCCCAGCATTTCACAAACCGCTTTAAAGGTCATCGGGGCCGACCGGCCCCCGCTACTAGCAGCCTGTCGGACTTCGGTATTTTCGGGCAAAAATCGGGTGTTTTCGCCAATCGAAACACTCTCGGTAAAAATAAAAACGCGAATACGGGCATTTTAGAGCGTCGTGTTTTGGAAGTCCGACAGGCTGCTAGCAAAGTAGAATTAATCACACCTTCACTTCACACCACCAAACCCGGCGGTGCCGCTTGTCGCACGAGAGCACGAACAAAAAGCACCGAGTCGCGCCAAAGGTTTGCGTTTCGTGAGTGAAGACGAGGCGGACTCTAGAAAATCCCAAGGTGGGTAAACTGCTACTTGCAGGATTTAATGCTACTGTGCGCGCAGGCTGCATCGGGCAGTCGGAGTCTCATGGACGACGATTTCCGCGAGGCCTGGGCATTGCGCCGCTATCTTTCCCCAAAACCATGCACACATGTTTTCAATGGTCGGATTTTCCAGTCCCGGAATATCGTTCAGATAACCGTGGTCGAGCTTTTCGAGCAGCGGACGCATCGCACGGGAAATGTCGGCGTGATCGTAAAACCAGCCGGTTTCAGGGTCGCGCTCGCCTTCCACAGTGATTTCCACCTTGAAGCTGTGTCCGTGCATTTGTCTGCATTTGTGCCCCTTCGGTGCATTCGGAAGTGTCTGCGCAGCCTCAAAGGTGAAGTCTTTTGTCAGTCGAAATTTCATCACATCACGCAATACAACGGATGGCCGGTGTGCAAGCCTCGGGAGGATCGGGATTCCCAAAAACAATCGTGTTCGTCGGTAATCCCCTGTCGCTCAGCCATTCCTACCGATCTGTAACCTCCGTTTGTTAAAATTCTGAAAATTCTTCTTGCGCCGATTTGCGGTTTCCCGTATTCCCTTTTCACCGCGCAATAGAAGGGTGGGGATGACTGGGTCGGATTCTGGGGGGAACAACTGATTCGGCTCCCCACCCTTCTGAGGCGCGGTTTTTTTTGCCCGAATGGGACGACTGTGCGCTTTTTGGTGAAGATTTGCTTCGCAACCAGCGGGACTTTGACCGATTCAATCCGCCATGCAGCGAAAGCGAATTGTCGTGATGGGATTTCAAGGTGGCTGCCCGATTGCGGGCGTCGTCTGGCAGCACATTCACTATATTGTGGGGCTCCAGAGGCTGGGGCATGAAGTTTACTACGTGGAAGACTCCGCGCGTTACCCCTATAATCCCGTGACGTACGAGGAGAATGAAAACTACGCTTATGCCGCCGAGGTTCTCGCACGGCTCGCACGTCAGTTCGGCTTCGAAGACCGCTGGAGCTATTGCGCGCGGTTTGCGCCGGGAAATCCGACTGCGGGCATGCCGCTCGAAAAAGTCCGCGAACTCTATCGAACCGCCGATGCGGTCCTGAATGTCTGCGGTGCGCAGGAATTCAACGAGGATCTCCTCGAATGCCACAACCTACTCTACGTCGAGAGCGACCCCGGCGTGGAGCAAATCAAAGTGGACAAGGGCGACGAGAAAACACGCGCATACCTCGACCGGCACCGTGCGCTCTTCACGTTTGGCGAGAACGTCGGCAGCGAGCATTTCCCCGTACCGCTGCACAACGCCCGCTGGCTGCCGACGCGACAACCGGTCGTCACGGACTTCTGGAAGACCACCCGACCTCCGGCGGACGATGCCGTCTTTACGACCATTGCAAACTGGAATACCAGCGGCCGCAAGGACATCGAGTGGCGCGGTGAGAAGTATCTCTGGAGCAAGTCGCTCGAGTTCCTGAAATTCATCGAGGCACCGAAACGCTCGGGGGAATGGTTCGAAATGGCGACCACCATCCGCGATGCCGCGATCCGCGAACAGTTCGCAGAGAATCATTGGCGGCTCGTCTCGCCCGATCAGATGAGCGTCGAGTGGGACAATTATCTCGGCTACATTCAGGATTCCCGCGGCGAATTCACCGCAGCGAAAGACCAATACGTGCGCCTGAAGACCGGCTGGTTCAGCGATCGCACCGCGTGTTACCTCGCGGCCGGACGTCCTGCTATCACGCAGGAGACAGGCTTCACCCGGCTCTACGGCGGAGAAAATGGGCTGCTCGCGTTTGAGACGACCGACCAGATTGTCGAGCATGTCCGCGCCATTCGCGCCGATTATGCTGCCCATTCACGCGCCGCATTTGAGATCGCAGCGGAACATTTTGAGGCCACAAAAGTCCTCACGCGCATGCTCGAAACCGCAGGCGTTTAACCCATCAACAAACCAATGAAATTCCCTTTAATCCTGACCGTCCTCGTTATGTCCACTGCCGCACTCATCGCCGAACCCGCCCAGTCCGAGGGCTTCTCGCACGTCCGAACAGTGGGCGGAATCGACGAATACACGCTCGACGCCAACGGCCTCCGCGTCCTGCTGCTCCCGCAAAAATCCGTGCCCGTGGTCACATTCATGATCACCTACCACGTCGGCTCGCGGCACGAAGTCACAGGCACCACCGGTGCGACGCATTTGCTGGAGCATCTCATGTTTAAAGGGACCGCGCGCTTCAATCGCAGCAAGGGCACGGGCTTTGACCAATTGCTCGAACGCGTCGGCGCGGAGACCAACGCCACGACATGGCTGGACCGCACGAACTACTTCGCCACCGTCCCATCCAATGCGCTGCCGTTGCTCGTGGAAGTCGAAGCCGACCGCATGCGCAACCTCGCGCTCACCGACGAGGATCGGCGGCCCGAGATGACCGTCGTCCGCAATGAGTTCGAGCGCGGAGAAAATGACCCGCGCAGCGCACTCGACAAGGAACTGTGGGCGTCGGCATTCATGGCACATCCGTACCATCACGATACCATCGGCTGGCGAAGCGACATCGAGCGCGTGCCGATCGAAAAACTGCGCGCCTTTTACGACACCTTCTATTGGCCGAATAATGCCACCGCGACCCTCATCGGCGACTTCGAGCCCGCCAAGGCGCTCGCGCTGATCCGTCAGCAATACGGAGTCATTCCGAAAGCACCGCATCCGTTCCCGTCCATCTACACCGAGGAGCCCGAGCAGACCGCGCAGCGCCGTGTCGGCATCCGCCGCGCAGGTGAACTCGGCGTAGTCTCCGTCGCGCACAAAATCCCCCGCGCCACCGATGCCGACTGGCCCGCTGTCGAAGTCCTGAGCGCCGTACTCACCATCGGAAAAACCAGCCGCCTGTATCGTGCCCTCACCGACAAGAATCTCACCACTGAAGTGAGCGCATCATGCGGCTTCAACTACGACCCATCGCTCCACGTCATCTCCGCCGAACTCGCCGATGGTGCAAAACATGCCGACGTGGAAAAGCGCATCGCCGCCGAGATTGCCGCAGTAAAAAAGGACGGCGTCACGCCATCGGAAACTCAGAACGCAGTCGCCGGACTCCTCGCCCAGCGTGCGTTCGAGCGCGACGGGACTTTCGCCCTCGCATCGATGATCAACGAGTGCATCGCCGTTGGTGACTGGACTCTTTTCTCCACTCTCGACGAAAAGTTCCGCGCCGTGACTCCCGCCGACGTTCAGCGCGTTGCGAAGAAATATTTCCTCGATAAACGCAGCGTCGTCGGCTGGTTCGAGCCCGAAGCCGGGGACGCAGATGACGCGGAGCATGGACCGTCCACCCCGCCCGCTGCAAAAGAAGAGAAGTTCACGCAAAAAGAAGTCCTCCCGCCCAAGCCGCCCGAGAAGCAACTCGACTCGCCCGCGCCGACAAACCTCGCCGGCCAGGTCGTCCGCGAAACCGTCGCCGGTGCGGACATCCTCGTATTCCGCTCAGGGGTAAAAGACATCGTCACACTCCACGGCAGCCTTCCCTCAGGCGAGTCCGTAGCGAAGAATCGGGCCATCGCCAATCTCGCCGCAGGAATGCTTGAGCGCGGCACAACGAAACACGGCGAGTTTGAAATCGCGGAACTGCTCGACAAGGCGGGCGCGCAAATCGACTTCCACGCGCAGAACGACACGATCGAGTTCGCCGCCAAATGCCTCACGAAAGATCTCCCCGTCGTCCTCGAACTCCTCGCCGAACAGCTCCGAACTCCCGCCTTCGCCGCGAAGGATTTTGAGAAGCTCAAAAGGCAACTCTCCAGCGAACTCCAGATGACTCTGGATGACACCAACGCGCAGGCTTCAGTCGCATTCTCACAAGCAGCCTACCCCGTCGGCCACCCCAATCGCCGCGACGGAATCACTGATCTGATTTCCGCCATCGAAAGCGCAAAACTCGCGGACGTCCGCTCGTTTCACAAAGACCACTTCAGCGCCAATGGCATGCACATCGTCGTCGTCGGCGATGCAGATCCGGCGCTCGTGAAAGAACACGTCGCCAAACATTTTGCAGCCTGGACAGCCGGCCGCGCACAGCGCCCAGCCACGGAAAAAGCCGTCGCCAAAGCATCGGAAAAATCCGTCAATATGCCCGACAAGACCAGCGTCAGTGTCCTCATCGGCCAGCCAGACGGACTACGCGTTTCCGACCCCGACTGGCTCCCGCTCAAGCTCGCCACGGACGTCCTCGGTCGCGGTTTCACCAGCCGCCTCGTCGGCACAGTCCGGGACCGCGAAGGGCTCACTTACGGCATCGGCGCAGCCACCGCGGGCGACACACTCTACGACGGCGTCTGGGTGGTAAAAGCGACCTTCTCCCCTGCCCTGCTGCAAAAGGGAATCGACAGCACCATGCGCGAAATCAACGCATGGCACAAAACCGGCCTCACTCCCGACGAACTCGACTATCGCAAGAGTGCCGCCGCCGGGCAATTTGCCGTGGAAATGGAAACAACCGAAGGCCTCGCCGAACAACTCCTCCGCTGCGTGGAACGCGGCTTCCCGATTTCCTGGCTCGACGAATTCCCGGGTAAACTCCGCGCACTCACCCTCGAACAAGTCAACAGCGCCATCCAACGCTACCTCGACCCCGCAAAGATGATCACGGTCAAAGCTGGCACGCTCAAGTAATTCCAATCGCCGCGATTGTCAGTCGTAGCTCACGCGGTCCACCAACGCACCAAAAGTCGGACGATCCAGCCCGAGGCGTCAGGCAGTGCGGCAGCCGACGGTGAGGAGGGCGTTGGCCCATAGGGCTTGGTCGGCGGTCTGGATGGTGAGGATGTGGTCGGGGCTTTCGACGGCTTTGTAGAAGTCCCATTTCGAGATGGGCTCGATGGTGGTGACGCCGGAGTCTTTGGCGAGCCGGCGAAACTCGGGCCACGCGGGGGGCTCGCCGAATTTGGCATAGGGATCGTCGGCGGGGATGCCCATGGTGTTGAGGATGTCGATGTTCACGACGCTGAGAATGGCCTCCAGGACTTGCGCGACGGTGGGGACGCCGGGCATGAGTTGCAGGCAGACGAGCTCGGCGTTGGGGCCCATTTTATTGACGGCGGGGTAGTTGCCGTCGGTAATGAGGATCTTCGAGTGGTGTCCGCCGCGCGCGATGACGCGGAGGATGTCGGGATGAAGGAGCGTGGTCTTGAGCATGGATTACTTGGTGTCTTCGGGCATTGGCTGGCCTTTGGTCTCGGGCAGGAATGGAAGGACGAGGAGCCCGACTAGATAGATGCTGCTCAGCCAGCATGCGGCGTCGCGGAATGCGTCGAGCTTGGCGGCGGTCTTTTGCACTGCTTCCGCAGTAGCTGGCAGGGCCGCAATCGCTTTGTCACCCAGCGATTTCTGCAGGGCTCCGAGAGTGAACGGACCGGATGCCGCGATAAACCGGCCGACGTTGTAGCAAAAGCTGGTTCCAGTGCTGCGCAGCCGTGTGGGGAATAGTTCCGGCAGATAAATCGCGAAGCCTGCGAACAGACCGAGCTGAAAGAAGCCCATGACGGCACTCATCCAGATATCGCCTTTTCCGCTGAAGCTCTTGAAGAAGAAAACGGTCGCCGCGAATGCCATGATGAAGCCGCCGGCAAACGCCTTTTTTCGTCCGAACGCGTGGCAGATTTTGCTAAACACAATCATGCCGGCGAAGGCCCCGAGATTCTGGACGATGAGGTTGTATGAAATCCATAGTCCTTTCTCCGCGCCGAGGTCGGCGGCGGAGATTCCTTGTGCTTTGAGCGAAGCCTCGATCGCGGGACCGACGAGCTCCGGGCTGAAAAACCCGACACCCCAAAGTCCCACGACCCCAGCGACGCAGAGAAGCATCCCCAGGAGCGCGGGCTTGCGCCAGCGGGCCTCGCCAAACATGTCCGTGTAAGAACCCATCTTCTTCCCGCCGATCGCCTGACTTGCCGCGCGGGCCTGCACCCATTTCTCCGGCTCTTTCAGACGCAGCATGATGAAAATACAGAGGAACGCCGGTGCCGCGCCGATCCAGAAAAGATATTTCCAGGACTGCGTCGGATCGACCTTGGCGACCGACATCGCGCACAGACCCGCCGTGACATTTCCGACCGCCGACAAAGCCTGAAGCAAGCCGAGCGCTTTCGGACGCGCATTCTCCGGCAGCGCATCCGCAACCAGCGCGACGGCGAGACCGAATACCCCGCCCACCCCGAGGCCCGTGATGAAGCGGTAAATGGAGAAATCAATGATGCTCTTCGAAAACGCACTCAGCCCTGTGCAGACCGAGTAAAGCAGAACGGTGAGCGCGAGCGTTCGAGCGCGTCCAATGCGGTCTCCCAGCGAACCGAAAATGAGCCCGCCGGTCGCCCAGCCCATGACGAAAATCGACGTCGCATACGCGCCGTATTCCTTGACCTTCGCCGGGTCCACCTTGCCGAAATCCACCCCTGCATCCGACGCGAGAAGCGTCTGAATGGCGTTGTTGCGGGCGAGGATGAAGAGTTGCTGATCAAGGCAGTCGAACAACCAGGCCGCCGAAGCGACGATGAAGACGAACCAATGATATGCTGTGAGCTGTTTGTACCAGGGCAGTGTGGAGTCTTGAGCCATAACTGGCGCGGAGACTGGCGGGCAGTACCTTGCCACGCAACTCTGAATCACACCCACGGCGATTTTCGCGCCGGCGACCGGACGCTATCGCTTCAATCGTGCGGCGACGTCGGCTTGAATCCACGTCCAGAGGCCGGCCAGACTTTTGGCAGAGGCGGCCTTTACTTTGGCGAGCTGCGCGGGCGATGAAACGGTCGCCCGGGTGAAGAGGTAGAATTTGATCTTCGGCTCCGTGCCGGATGGGCGGACGGCGACGCGGCGGCCATCGGCGAGATCAAAGATGACCATCTTTTCGTTGGGCAGCGTCTGCCCTTCGCAATCCTTGTAATTGTTGTTTGCGAAGTCGCGCACTGCCACGACCTTGGAACCATCCATTATCTTGGGAGGCTCGCTGGCAAAGCCTGTCGCGAGTTTCTTAATAATCGCTTCGCCAGCCGCGCCACGGTATTCGAGCGTCTTGTTCTCTTCGAGATAGTATCCGTAGTTCGCATACACCTCATCGAGAAGCTGGTCCACCGTGAGTCCGCGTGACTTTGCGTAGGCGCAGACTTCGGCGAAGAGAACGACCGCCGCGTTCGCGTCCTTGTCGCGCACAAAATCATGAGCGCTGTACCCATAGCTCTCCTCCCCTCCTGCCACGTAGTAAACGCTGTGCTTCAGCCGCAAATCACGCGTCTTCTCTTCCGAGAGTTTGCGGTAGTTGGCGCGCGCTTTCGCTGGAATCGCTGCTTCATACTGCCCCAGTTTCTGGCTGATGTATTTGAAACCGGTGAGAGTCTCGACGCAGCGCAGGCCGTGTTTGTCGGCGATGGCCTTTTGCAGATCGGTGGTCACAAGCGTTTTGATGATTGCGCACCGCGACGCGTTTTCGGCGGTGATGATCCCGAGCGCCTTGAGCTTCTCCACGCGGTAGGCCGCAATGAGGGAGCCGATTTGGTTGCCTGTGAGGAGCTGCATTTTCCCGTCGCGATTCCGGATCGCGACGCCCATGCGGTCGGCATCCGGGTCCGTCGCGACCACCACATCGGCAGCCTCTTTTTCTGCAAGTGCGATCGCCATGGAAAGTGCCTCGGCGTTTTCGGGATTCGGCGATTTGACGGTCGGAAACTGGCCGTCGAATTTATCCTGCTGGGCAACGACGGCGAACCGGAAGCCAAGACGCTTGAGCATCGGCTTGATGATGACGCCGCCCGTCCCGTGGATGGAACTGAGCACGACCTTCAGCCGGCTCGCGGACTTCACCATCGCGCGGTCGAGAAGCAGCGTCTCAAGGCGGTCCATGTAAGCATTGTCCACCTTCGCCCCGAGCACGATGCGCTTGCCCTGTTTTGCTTTTGGGAGCGGCGTGTAGCGGTCGCTCGTCACCGCGTTCACCAGCTTTATGATCGCGCCGGCGTGGGGTTCGACAATCTGCGCGCCATCGGAAAAATAGACCTTGAATCCGTTGTCGTGCGGCGGGTTGTGAGAGGCCGTCACAACGGCACCCGCCGTGGCATTCAAATGGCGAACGGTAAACGATAATTCCGGAGTGGAGCGGGGGCCGTCGAAGACGTAAGCATCGCATCCAAGCTCAGTGGCCACCTTCGCCGCAAGCTCCGCAAATTCCTTCGAGAAATGCCGCGTGTCGTGAGCGAGCGCGATGCTCGGACGGCCCTTAGCCTTCGTCTTTTTGTGAGCCTGCCACATGTAGGCCACGAGCCCCTGCGTTGCGCGGCTCACGTTGAAATAATTCATCGCATTCGTTCCCGCGCAAGGCTGGTCGGGCCGCAGCCCCTTCGATGTCCCCTTCTCCGACGGCGTCACAACCTCTCCGATGCTCCGTCCCCGCAACCCGCCGGTGCCAAATGCCAGCGTCCTGTAAAAACGGTTTACGATTTCCGTATAACTCCCGGAG
The DNA here is from genome assembly GCA_031374705.1 of Verrucomicrobiaceae bacterium. GTDB lineage: Bacteria > Verrucomicrobiota > Verrucomicrobiia > Chthoniobacterales > Chthoniobacteraceae > SXWH01. The sequence goes on from JANMGP010000096.1 coordinate 13,534, forward strand.
TCCTGCAAATCCGAGATGGCGCGCAGGAAAGACTCCGAGCCGTTCGCCGCCGCGTTGTTTACATTCTCGATTGTCCTGGCCAGCACGTCGGCCACGGAAGCTGCGGATTTGGAAAGCGAATCATTCGGAGTCTTGTTTTTCATCGACCCCTCAAAAAACACATCCGTCAGAATCCGGCAACGCGGGAATGCGCCGACACTGAAAATCCCGCAACATAATTCACAGAATCACGGGCTCTCGGGCGGGATCGGTGCCGGGGCTGGATCGGGCGTCGCGTCGTTGCATGTGACCACCTTGGGTTTTCCGATGACGCGGTTGCCCTCCACGATTCGCACCTCGATCACATGCGGCGATCCGTCGTGGACCCACTCCGGTGTCTCGAAGTAAAAGCCTAGCCGGCCGCTGCCGTATCCGCGTTCAAGGAGGTCAGCACGGAGCAGGTCAGCCTTCGCCCGCGCGACCCAGCCGTAATCAACATACAAATCCACGAGCGCGCCACCTTCGCGTTTCGCACGCTGCCACACAAAGCCTTCGATTGTCTGGCAGTCCGCCTTTTCCACCCGCTCCTCATGCACCGGAGCCGGCGGCGGAATCAGACGTCCGCTGAAAAGCAGCATCCCAAATGCAATAATGTGGAACGTGATGCCGATATTCAGCGCACGCCACCACGGGCCGTCGGGCCAGAATTTAGCCGCCTTGTTCCAGCGAGCGAAGAAGTCGTACCCGCTGACGAGAATCGCGTGGTAGAGCCCGTAGATAAGGTAGTGCGCTGCAAGACCGTGCCAGACACCCATGATCCCGAAAGTTAGAAAAATCGCGATGTAGTTGGCGGTGTGCTTCCCGGAAAACCACTTCCCTTTCATCGCGGCGAGCTGGAACCGCATGTGAACGTGATCCCTCAGCCAGAACGAGAGACTCATGTGCCAGCGCGCCCAAAAATCACGAATATTGCGGGCGAGAAACGGCGCGGCGAAATTCTCGGGGCTCTTGATCCCGAGCAGACGCGAGATGCCGACGGCAAATGCGCTGTAGCCCGCGAAGTCGAAAAACAGGTAAGCCGTGTAAGTGTACATCGTGCCCACACTGCCCCAAAACCCGGGCACTTTGAGCAACGGTTGCCGGAGGTGCTCATCAATGAGCGCTGCGATGATGAATTTATACAGGAAGCCGCGAAAGGTGCGCTGCACGGCAAAATCAAGGTCGTCGAGAAACTCCGCCCGCGTGCGTTCGCGCGACCAGTCGAGCGAGAATCGGCGGTAGCGATCGATCGGACCGCTCGCCACGGTCGGGAAGAAAAAGAGGAATGCGAACAGTTCGCCGGGCCGCAGGCTCTTCACCACGCCGTCGTGGATGGAGAAAACCACATCCAAAGCACGAAATGTCACGTAACTGATTCCGAGAAAGCCAAACGTGCCGGTAAGCGAAAAAAACGGGAGCAGCCGTGAAACCAAAATCGGCACAAGTCCCAGAATGAGCGCCACCGGCAGCAGGCGTTTGCTTTTCCACCGCATCCACCCAAAGCAGAGCAACCAGAAATAGAGCGCCGCAAGCAGGAAGACGTAGAGCGGCGCTACCTGGAGAACGCCATCGACAATGTGCCACGGATGCAGGATTTCCGGCCCCGGCAATGCCAGTCCGCGAAGACCGCCAATGCGGAGTACGGCGCTGTCGCCGCTGCTGAATACAATCGCCAGCACGAAAAGCGTGACCACGAAACACCGCTTCGCGCTCGCCTTGCCGAGCATCCCGAGGGCAAACACGGGCAGCACCCCGTAGATCAGGAGCAGTCCGAAAAATGTCCAGTTTCCAAAGGGCGTCATCTAGAGTCGCTCCGCGAGCGCTTTCCTGTCCGCCTTGCCATTGTTGTTCATGGGGAAGCTGTCGAGAAAATGGAATTTGCGAGGGATCATGTAGGCGGGCAGTCGGGCGGACAGCGCGGTTTTCAGCGTCGCCGCCTGCTCAAAATCGGTGCCCGCTTTTGCGCTCCGTAAAACCACGAACGCAGCGAGCGAATCCACCGCGCCGTTTTTCTGCACGGGAAGGACGACAGCATCCGCGATCTCGTCGAGCGCGCGGAGATTTGCCTCAAGGTCGCCAAGTTCGATGCGATGACCGTGGAGCTTGATCTGGCTGTCCATCCGGCCCTCGCAAAACACGAGCCCTCCGCGGTCGCGGCCCCAATCGCCCGTCCGGTAGCTCCGCGTACCTTCAAAATCCGCAAACGCATTCGCGGTGAGGTCAGGACGGCTCTTGTAGCCGGGTGAGACATTGGGCCCTGCGATGACGATTTCGCCGCGCTCTCCGTCCGGAACAGGAGCGCCATTTTCTCCGCGAATAATGATGCGCGTTCCGGGCATCACGTTACCGATGGGAAGCGGACTCCACTGCGCGAGCAACTCGCGGGTCACCCGGATACCGGTCACCGCGACGGTGGCCTCGGTGGGGCCGTAGGTGTTCCATATTTCCACGCCGGGGAAACGCTCCAGCATTTGCGCCGCGGTCTCCGGCGCGAGCACTTCGCCGCAGAAAAAGAACCTCCGCATGTGCGGGAGCATCGCTGCGCCAAACGTGCGCTCGATCATACACATCTGCGCGAAACTCGGCGTGGACATCCACTGCGTCGCACCGCATTCCCGGAGGGCGGAAAAAAGACGGCGCAAATCGGTGGCGAGTTCTTTTGTCAGTGAAAAAATCGTGTTCCCCGTCGAAAGCGCGAGGTAGATATCGTGGACCGAAAGGTCGAATGTGAACGGCGCGTGGTTGAGAAACACCTCGCCCTGCGGGACAAAATCGTGGGCACCCTGAATCCACGCAAGGTAGTGGTTCAGATTTGCGAGCGTGATGACCACCCCCTTCGGCTCACCAGTGCTGCCGCTGGTGAAGAGAATGTAGAACGGATCATCGTCCTGGACCCGCCGGACATCGTCGTATGGCGACTGACCATCCGCGAGCGCAGCCACCTTTTCCGGGGTTAGCAGAACGCCCGCTTCGGAAATCTCCATCACGCGTTCAACGCGCGCTGCGGGCGTGGTGTAATCGATGGGCACATACGGCCGCCCGCTCTTCACGGCAGCGAGAAATGTGATGAGCATCTCCGGCTCTTTGTGCCCATGGATGGCCACGGGGACCCGACGATCTCCGAGTTCGCGGTCGAGCCACGCGGCGAGTGTGTTCGAACGCGTGTGCAATTCGCCGTACGTCAGCGTGCGGTCATTGCTGATGTGTGCTATGCGGTCCGGCGAAACAGCGGCCCAATGTGCGATGCGGTCAAGGAGATGCATGAATGAAGTGATTTCCGTTGCGATGATCAGGTCCGGAAGTCCAGCCTCATTCAGCGGAAAACCGGAACCGGTGCGGTGCTAAAACTCTTGATACACAAACTCCGGAGTCTCGAAGTTTCCCCGCCCGTACATCACCAGAAGCGCCAGGAGCACGCCGAGATAATAAAGTGTGAGAAGAGAGAGTCGCGTGCGGGGGTGCGCCTCCAGCCAGAGTTTTGCGGACTGCATTTACGCAAGAAGGCGTTTATTCACATCAGCCACCAGCTTCGCCGGAGTGGCCCATGCATCGCGATCAAACTCCGCAGGAGATACCTCCACGCCGACATCCTGCCCAAGTGCGACAATCAGTTCGACGGTCTTCATCGAGTCTAGAATCTGGAGATCATAAAGCGCGAGATCGGGGTTCGTCCTCACCTCATCCGTCTCCGCAACGCGGGCGAGCACATCGAGAATTTTTTCGTCGGTCACAGTTCGTTTTTGTTATGGTAAAATTCGTCGAGCGCCTTGTTGTAGCGCACCCAGCCTTTCACGCCGGGATGATCCTGATGGTCGGCAAAGAAACTCGGGTCTTCTTCATACTGGTTGAAATAAACCAGCTTCACCGCATAGCGATTGGCAAGCGCAGCAAGCTTTTCGCCATAGGTGTGACGTGCTTTTGCAGAGACTCCGGTGATTTCCAGATCAGGTCCATGGAGTGGCATCGAGACGAGGAGCGGCTCCGCGCCGAGTTCGTGGAGCGTGCGAAGGATCAACTCAAAGTCGTCCCACTCATCCGCGGCGAGCACATCGGCGATGAAACTCGCGTCGCGCGCACCTTTCGGACGCTGGACAAGTTTCGCCGGCTTCGGAACGAGCTTTTTTGCCTGTTCATCCGAGCGACGAAAAACATCCTTCCAATTGATGCCGGCAAACTTGGTGTGCTTCACCTCGGCATCGTCGCTCTCCGCAATGATCCGGATCCCGGCTTCCACGTGATCTTGCGCACGACCCACTGCATTCGAGAGCTTTCCCAGCGGCCATATCGCGGCATAAAGCGCATCGTCCACGAATGTATCCCCTACCAGACGATCGAGCGCGAAATTGAGAGTCCAGTTTCCTTCGAGCGTCTCATCGTACCGGAGCATCCGTTTTGCAGAGTCGCGTTTCAGCTCATGCGACAACACTCCGCTATAGGCGAGCTCCTGAGCCTGGAGCGCACTGAAATTTCCCTCGTAGTAATCTTCATTCACCTCGGACGTAAAAAAGAAACTCGGCGAGAGTGAAAACGCCACCTTTCGACCACGCAAATCCCCGCCGACAGCAGCCAGTTTCTGAAGGATATTCAAAGACACTGTCCCGGCTTTTCCCACGGGAAAGACCCGGAATCCCGTGGGATATTCCTCAAAAAAATCCACAGCCCGATTTGGCACCTCCTTTACGAGCTCCGAGCTCCCGTAAAGAACCAGCAAATCCTGCTGAGCAAAAGCGGCCTTTTGCAGCGCAACGCCCTGAAGTTTTAAGTCGCTCAACTCTGGCGCAAGGATGTGAACGTAACGCCCCTCAAGCCGCCCAAACCACCCCAGCAAAACAGCGACGGCGCCGCATGCGATAAACGATGCGATGCCGGCTGCCTGTAGATGACTGCGTTGATGAGTCGAGTTCACAAAAAGGATCGATGCTGCCTACGCCAAAGGGCGCAGATCACGATTGCAATACTGTTACCATGACCATTCTTAGGCGATTCCGCACTTTTCTTCTTCGCGGAGGAGCAATCAGCGCTGAACCGCCTCGGCGCAATTCATACGTCCGGTGCTGCTATCCCCCGCGATATATCAATGCAACTCAGGAGCAACGCTGGCAATTCCATCAATCGCTTCGTGCCAGCCAGCTTAAAGAACAACTCGCAAACATTATGTCTAAAACCGCCGTCTTCTGCATCAGTAAATCCCGCGCACACGCCGCACGCATCATCGATCGCCTTCACGTCGCGGGTTTCGACTATCGGGAGATTTCAGTTTTGATGCCGGAAATTGACTCAAATCACGATATCGGGCACGTGAAAACGAGTAAAGCACCGGAAGGGACGGTCGCCGGCGCTGCCACAGGCGGCGTCGCGGGCGGAATCATCGGCCTCCTGGCGGGAATCGGCTCGCTCGCGATTCCCGGCGTTGGCGCGCTCATTGCGGCCGGCCCGCTTCTGTCCGCCCTCAGCGGTGCCGCAGTCGGAGCAGCCACCGGCGGAATTGTCGGTGGCTTGATTGGCCTCGGGATTCCCGAAATTGAGGCGCGGATCTACGAAGGGAAACTCAAGATCGGCAACTACCTTGTCTCGGTGCACGCACAAGACAGCAACGAAGTGGACCGCGCCAAAGCAATCTACAAAGAGCAGGAAGCAGAGGACATCTCTACAACGACGCAATCGCGCATCCCCGTGGCGGAAAAGTCCGCTGATCCTAGGAGTGAAAAAGAATCAGAATCCTTCGTCGGCAGCGTGTAGCCGCGGGCCAATTCGTGTCACAATAACAATCACCACCGTAAAATAAACTCAACATACCATGACTACTCTCATCTTCTTACCGCTCGTCGCTGCCGCCGGATATTCGCTCATCTATCTTCTTTTGGGCGGGGGCCTTGGCGGTGCCATCCTTATTTTTATCGTGGCTAAAATGCTACGAAAATAGTGCCGGCGGTCCATCATGTCGGTGAATCCTGTTTTTTCACCGCGCCCGCAGCCGGTTCGTAGAACTTATCGCGAATCTCGCCGCCCTAGGCCTCGCAGCAGGTCTTTGTAAAAGCCTTCCGCCATCGCCCTCAGTTTGCTGTTTTTGGTGGCGATGAGGAACTCGGCTCACGGGGCCTTTCTATGATCTCGGGCGCGTTTGCGCTCCGGTAAATCCGGCGCCCCTGAAGACGGCTTTTTCTTCGCCGTGCAGCACTTGGTGCGGAAGTGTGAGGTCCGAGACGTTCGCCGCCGTGCTGCGGAGCGAACGTACAGTGCCGCTTTGCACGTCCCTCCCGGTTTTAACCACCCCGCCATGAATCTTCGCCATGAATCTCCCATGACCATTCCGCTTTCCCTCACGCGCCGGGGCGGCTATGGGTTCGCGTCAAATGAAACTCGGCTTTATCGGATCTGGAAAAATGGCAACCGCCCTCGCGCAGGGAGTCATCAAATCGGGCGTCTGCCCGGTGTCGGACATCCTCGTCAGTGACGCGATTCCCGCAGCGGCGCAAAAGCTCGCAGCCGCCACCGGAGCCCGCCACGCTTCGAGCAACGCAGAAGTGCTGCGCGAATGCGACGCCGTGGTCCTCGCAGTGAAACCGTATGACGCCATCTCGGCACTCACCGCGCTCCCGTCAGACAAGCCCGCCGGCAAGCTGCTTCTCTCCATTGTCGCAGGCCTCATCTGCGAGAACGGCGACGGCGCGAGCACCGTGTTATTGAGAAGGAAGACGGAACGGCGCAACTCGAAGATGGTCCTCTCCTTGATCACGCCGGGACGTTGGGTCGAGTGCTCTTCACCCGCGACGAAGACTTCTTCGTTGAGGCGGACGGTCGCCAGCAACGAGGTGAACCCTTCGCCGGAGTGATCTACGCGCACCAGTTGCGCGTTGGCATCGGGCAAAGCATCGCCGACCTCGAATTGATCGCGAAAGTTGGCGAGCCTTCCGACTTCGCCAATCGGGTGTGGCATCTGCCATTGCGATAGCTCACGTCACGTTGAGAGTCAGCGCGGTGGCGCTGTAGGCAGGGGTGAGAGTGCGTGGCCCCGCAGTGGTGCCGGTCACTGTGCCGAATGTGCCGCTGTGGCTGCCGTAGGTCAGGATCGCGAAGGTGTCGCTCACGCTCGGGATGAAATTTGTCGGGCGGACGATGTTCAGTGTGCCGACGATTGCGGCGATGCCGTCCACCTCGATGCGGCCAAACTGCGAGAGTGCCGCCCCGGTGATGTCCACCGTCACGCTCCGGCTCGCACCCATCGTGAAATCGCCGAGGACGTGCAGCAATCCGCCGGCGTGAACGGCGACATCGGATTTGCCGCTGGGAAGGTTGCCGACTGTCATCGTGCTGGCGGTGACGTCGAATTGCGCGTAGCCGGCACCGGTGATGAAAGACAGACTTTGCAGCTTTAGTTGCCCGCCGTTGTCTTGGACAAAGCGCAACCGGTCATCGGCTTCCAAGGCGAGGGTGAGCAGTTGCAGCCCCGAGAGATCGATCACCCCGCCATTGCTGGCGCTGAGCGCATGGGAGACGCCACCGTCGGGCCGGAAGTAGCCATCATTGAAGCTCTGCACCTGCGCGAGGTTGAGCGCCGTCCCTGGACCGTCCACGGAGAAGAGCGTGACGTTGTCGTTATTGCTGAGGCCGTCCGCCCGGTAGCTCGTCGCCGCCACCGTCAACTGCGCTCCGCCGCTCAGGAAAATCCGGCTATTGTCGATCGTGGCGAACGCAGGAGCGTTGAAGGTCTGGCTGGCTCCCAAGGTCAGGTCGGAGGTGGTGAACTCCTTGAACTTTGGCGCGTTGATCGTGGCGCCGGTGCCGAGGGTAACCGAGATGGCATCTGCACGCAGCAACTCCGGCACGTTGAGCGTGCTCCCACCGCCCAAGGCCAGTCGGCCACCATCCAGACTCTTCAGTGCGGGCAATTGGTAGGTGGCGCTCGCTGGCAGGTCGAACTGCGTATGATGCGCGTTGACCAAAGCCGGCAGCGTGAACCCTGTTCCTTCGATCGCAAATCGCGCGAAGCCAGCACCGGTCAGTGTGGCCAGGCTGCCCAGTTTGATCTGGCCGTTCACCTGCGCTTTGAAGTCCAACCGGTCATCGGTTTCGAGGGCGAGGGTGAGCAGTTGCAAGCCGGAGAGATCGATCTCTCCGCCATTGCTGGCGCTGAGCGCATGGGAGACGCCACCGTCGGGCCGGAAGTAGCCATCATTGAAACTCTGCACTTGCGCGAGGTTGAGCACCGTGCCGGGACCGTCCACGGAGAAGAGCGTCACGTTGTCGTTGTTGCTCAGCCCGTCCGCCCGGTAGCTCGTCGCCGCTACCGTCAACTGCGCGCCCCCGCTCAGGAAAATCCGGCTATTGTCAATCGTGGTGAACGCAGGAGCGTTGAAGGTCTGGCTGGCTCCCAAGGTCAAATCAGAAGTGGTGAACTCCTTGAACTTTGGCGCGTTGAGCACGGCCCCGCTGCCGATCGTGACGGAGATAGCATTCGCGCGCAGCATCTCCGGTGCGTTCAGCGTGCTGCCGACCCCCAAGGCCAGTCGGCCGCCATCCAGACTCTGCAACGCCGGCAACTGGTAGGTCGCATTCGCCGGCAGGTCGAATTGTGTGTGCTGCGCGTTGACCAATGCCGGCAGCGTGAAGCCTGTTCCCTCGATTGCAAATCGCGCAAAGCCGGCACCGGTCAGTGTGGCTAGGCTGGGCAGCTTAATCTGGCCGTTCACCTGCGCTTTGAAGTCCAGCCGGTCATCGGGCTCGAGGGCGAGGGTGAGCAGTTGCAATCCGGAGAGATCGATCGCTCCGCCATTGCTGGCGCTGAGCGCATGGGAGACGCCACCGTCGGGCCGGAAGTAGCCATCATTGAAACTCTGCACCTGCGCGAGGTTTAGCGTGGTCCCCGGTCCGTCCACGGAAAAGAGGGTTACGTTGTCGTTATTGCTCAGGCCGTCCGCGCGGTAGCTCGTCGCCGCTACCGTCAACTGCACTCCGCCGCTCAGGAAAATCCGGCTGTTGTCGATCTTCGTGAAGGCAGGAGCGTTGAAGGTCTGGCTCGCCCCCAGAGTCAGATCGGAGGAGGTGAACTCCTTGAGCTTTGGTGCATTGATCACGGCACCAGTGCCGAGGGTGATGGAGATGCCGACCGCGCTCAGCAAATCCGGCGCGTTCAGCGTGGTTCCGACGCCAAGGGCCAGTCGGCCGCCATCCAGAGTTTGCAGGGCCGGCAACTGGTAGGTGGCGTAGGCCGGCAGGTCGAACTGCGTATGATGCGCGTTGACCAAAGCCGGCAGCGTGAAGCCCGCCCCTTCGATGGAAAAGCGCGCAAAGCCGGCACCGGTTAGTGTGGCCAGGCTGCCCAGCTTGATCTGGCCGTTCACCTGCGCTTTGAAGTCCAACCGGTCATCGGTTTCGAGGGCGAGGGTAAGCAGTTGCAAGCCGGAGAGATCGATCGCTCCGCCATTGCTGGCGCTGAGCGCATGGGAGACGCCACCGTCGGGCCGGAAGTAGCCATCATTGAAGCTCTGCACTTGCGCGAGGTTGAGCACCGTGCCGGGACCGTCCACGGAGAAGAGCGTGACGTTGTCGTTGTTGCTCAGCCCGTCCGCCCGGTAGCTCGTCGCCGCGAGCGTCAACTGCGCGCCGCCGCTCAGGAAAATCCGGCTGTTGTCGATGTTGGTGAGCCGCGGCGCGTCGAAGTCTTCACCCGGTCCGTCGAACGTAATTGTACCCGAGTTGAAAACTTGCAGCGTTGGAAGATGAAAATCGCCACCGTTTCGGCTGATGAGATCGCCGCCATCGAGCAATGGATTCTGCACCGTGAGCGACGCATTGATACCATCCACGATCAGGTCTGCTCCATTGCTCACTTTCAGGATGCCCGCGATGTCCGATGCGCCGGTGAGGGTGAGAGAGCCGCCGGTGACTTGCAGGGTGTCGTCGGTGAGGATGCCTTGCACTTTGATCGCGCCGCTGGAGATGGTCACGGATTTGCCGGGGTTCAGCGGCAGGGCGACGATGTCGCTGGCGGTGGGCAGGGTGCCGTTTTCCCAGTTGGCGGGGCTGTTCCAGTCGCCGCCGTCGGCGTTGATGAAGGTCTTGGTCGCGTTCACGACGTTGAAGTGCCGGTCGAGCGGGGTGGTGCCGAGGGCGTTGCCGCTGAGGTCGTGCAGGTTGGCGGCGTCGAGGCTCAGGGTGTAGGCACCGGCGAGCAACGGGTCGAAGGTGATGGAAACCTGACGGCCTTGCTGGCTCACAGTGACCGTCTTCACCGGCACGAACGCACTTCCGGGTCCGGTCAGGGTGAAGCGGTCGCTGGTGAGGTCGGTTTGGGCGAGCGCTTCGTTGAAGAAGAGGCGCACGGTTTGCAGGCCGCCGGAGCGGGTGCCGCCTTCGTTGGGGTTCGAGCCGGTGAGGGTCGGAGCGTTCGTGTCGGCGAGGATGTCGAAGGTGAGCGTCTCCGAAAGGCCGGTTGTGCCGCCGGTGTCGGTCGCACGAATCTGGAGCTTGGTCTGTCCGCCCACTATGAGGCCGGCGGGGATTGCGCCGAACTCAAACGGGAACGAAGTATCCGTGCCGATGACCACGCCGTCCTTGAGCAGTTCGACCGAGGCCACCTGCGCGTCGTCGGCCACGGTGAGTTTGATGGGAATCAGCGAGCCTGCCTGGACTTGCAGGCCGGGCGCGACCGGATCGCGATCAGCGGCGGTCGATGAAAGCGTCGCGGTTGGTGCCACGCCGGCGGTATCCGCCGAGAGATAGTTCACCACCACAAGGCCGTTCGTGCCGTCGGCGATGAAGGCTAGGCCGTTGGCGATGGTCACGCCATGCGGATCGGCGGGCAGGGTAAATTGCGTCACAAGGTTCCCGGTGTTCGTCGGGTCATTGACGTTCACGAGATGCACGAGGTTGCCGAGATTGCCGGGGCTGCCGACGGTGACGGCGAGGCCCGAGCCGTTCAGTGCAATCGCGTGACCGGCAAGATTGTTCGCGTCCACACCGCTGATCAGTGTCAGCGTGTTCGGATTGGAGACGTCCACGGTTGCGAAACCACCGACGGCCCCGCTTTCGCCGGCGATGTAGGCGACGCCGTTGCCAACGGTCAGTTGACCACCGCCAACGGGCGTGGTGAACGTGCCCTGCTTTACCATCGAAGGCCCGCTGAGGTCGAACGCCGTGAGATGGTTCCCGGCATCCATCGCGTAAAGATGATCGCCCTCGATCGACAAGCCGGTCACCACTTCGCTGCCGACAGAGATGGTCTGGAACAAATCGCCCGTTTCGAGGCTATAGGCACGGATCACTGTTCCATCGTTCGCGTAGGCGATTCCGCCGTGAATTTCCACCTGCGTTGCGTTAATTGGAGCTAGTCCCTCTCTGCCTGGAACAAGCACCTGAGCGGGCTCGCGGGCAAAAAAAGACGGACATAAACGGCGAATTTCACCGCTATGTCCGAAATTGGTCTGCTATGATTTTATCTTGCAAACGAAAGCATCACAGACCGACGGCATCCTTCACTTCCAACTCCCACTTTGTCCAGCACTCCCGCAGGTAAAAGGCTGCGCCGAATACACGGTGATGGATGCTGAGCTGACCCGCATCGACAGCCTGCTCACCACCAGCGAAGTCGAGGCGCTTTTCATCCGCCTCAGCGTCGAGCAACTCCGCGCCGAGGCCAAGCAAGCCGGGCGCGCGCTTTCCGACAAAATCATCGCCAACCACCAGGCCCAATCCCGCCTCGCTTTGCGGTGCGAAATTTTGCGCGCACTCTGCGCCGGCCAGGCGTATCGCCCGATGAGCATGCGCCTCGCGACGAGTGCTCGCGAACGGCAGTTTTGCGGCATCGACGGGCTCGACAGCGTGCGCATCCCCAGCAAGAGCCGCCTGCAGACTTACGCGACCTGGCTGCCCGAGGAGATGATGCGCCAAATCCTCGCGCAACTCCTGCGCAGCGCAAGCACCCAAGCCGGTTCCGAGCGCATGGGCCTCGATACGCAAATCGAGCTCGACCTCATTTTAATGGACACCACCTGCCTCGAAGCGAACATCCATTTCCCCGTCGATTGGCTGCTCCTGCGCGACGCCGCGCGCACCTTGATCAACGCCATCAAACTCATCCGCAAACACGCCCTCTGCGCCCGGATGACCGCGCCGGAAAACTTCCTCGCCCGCATGAACAAACTCAGCATCGGCATGGCGATGGCCGGGCGAAAAGCCGACAGCAAAGCGATGAAAAAAGCGTTCCTTCGCACCATGAAAACGCTCCTCGACACCATCGCCCGGCACGCCACCCGGCACCGCGCCGAACTCGATAAACGCTGGGCCGCGACCGACCTCACCCGCGGCCAGGCCGAACAAATTTTGCACCGCATCGACCACATCGTCGCCCAAATCCCCGCCATCAAAAAACAGGCGCACGAACGCATCATCGGCGGAAGGCTTGTGGACAACGCCGACAAAATACACAGCCTCTACGAAGCCGAAATCCACCTCATCATCCGAGGCAAAAGCGGAGCGCAAATCGAATGGGGCAACACCCTCCACATCGCCGAAAACGCAATCGGCCTCATCATCGACCATCAGCTCCACCGCGAAGCCAGTCCCGGCGACGCAAAGATCCTCCGCGAAAGCATCGCGCGAATCGAAGCACTCGACATCGCGCCCATCCACGGAATCGGCACAGACAAAGGATTCGCGAGCCGAGCCAACAGCAAACTGCTCGAAGAAAAAGACATCTTCGACGCCACCAGCCCGCGCGACCCCGCCGTCCACGCCGCGAAGCTCAAAGAGGATCCGATTTTCGCCGCCGTGCAACAACGCCGAGCGCAAACCGAAGGCAAAATCGGCAACCTGAAAAACGACTTCCTCGGAGGCATCCCGAGAATCAAGGGATACAAAAACCGAGCCGCCGCAGTGAACTGGGCAGTGCTCGCGCACAACCTGCGAAAACTCGCCCGCCAACCGCAAAAACAAACCGGCACGCGAGAATACCTCGACGAGGACGAGCAAAAGCAGGCCGCCTAAAAAGCGGAGTTCAGGAAAAACCGAAGAAACCCGAACCCCGACGGGAGCGGCGCGTAATGAAAAACGGAAACTGAAGGCCAAAACCGGCAACAAGTCCGGGAGGAACTGGCGAAATCGAAAAACAGCGGGTGAATTTCCAAAAACTCAAAAACTCGCGCCCTCGAATAACCAAGTGTTTTCAAAACATCAGAAAAAGAGGACTGGCTCTAATTGGCTTCGAGGCGGTTTCCACCGGCGCGCGGGGGATGGAGACATCGACGAAATGCAAGCCGCCGGCACCCGATGCGACCGCAGCAATCGAAAGATTCGAGTCCACCGCAACATCAACAGAATTACCGGCAAGGCTCACATTACCTAACACTGTAGGCGCAGAACCCACCCCGGCAGTCATGATTGTCAGGCCACCACTTCCACTTGCTACGAATACATTATGCACCGATCCGTCGAGATCACCTAAAACGACAGCTTGTGCTTCGCCAATGATCTTAGTTGACGATACTATTCCGGTATTCGTCGATCGTCCGCCAACCGGCGAACTTCCGCCTCGTGCTTCCGCAAAATCGCTTATCCCGTCGTGATCCGTGTCGGCATCCGTAACCGAAGTTCCGAGCACAGTCTCGGCAATATCTGCAAGTCCATCTCCATCAAAATCGAGGAAATGGTCATCTAACGAGATTAGGTTAACACGCGGAAACGCGAATGCCGCATTAGGGGTTAGATCCGGAGATAAAAATCCGATTGAATTCGTAACTGGATCATAGAGGGCAACCATTGAAACGGTGCCACCCGATGGCGCAAACACAGAAAAGGCACCATAGCTTTCGGTTTGTCCGCGGACAATAGATGTCCCCCCGTTCTCAGTCTCAATTAACGCCACGTAGTTAAGTGGATTTACTGGTGCGTTGCCTTGATGGTCGGGTCCCTTAGAGATTTGTAGGGTTGCGTTGACTAAAAGGCGATCCATGTATTCTACGGGATCTCCTTGAGCCAATGTTTCCATTTGAGTTTCGATTGACGCAATTCGCGTTGAGACATCGATTGGCAATGCTCGGTTGCTGACCATGTAGGGATATGAAATGTCGATCGCTTCTGCTGCTAAGGCGCCGAGCCGTTCTCCGACGGAATCTAGGAAATCCATCGGTGCACTGGCTAGTTGACTTATAGAAGGATGCGGAAAATCAGGGCAGTCCGGCAATATCTCACATTCCAATTTTTGGATTTCATAAACCCTGTAACAGACCTTTCTCGTTGTCTGGAAGGCATATTTTGAGTCGAACTTGAAGCCATTTTTGAAACTTTCCCAATAACACTTCCAGAAAGCGCGGCCAACACGAAGAACGCAATCGTCCCATGTCTCAAGCTCTGCGCGTGCGGCGCCCGCTGCAACGGTTAAGCCGAATGGATCAGGGTTCCCATTTCCTCCTCCGCTAGTGGTGCAGCACTGTCCGTTGTCGCATCCGCCACCGGGTTGGGAGGTAAAAGGCATTCCCGGTTGCGTGATATGCCAGCCCGGTTTTGTCACTCCGACTCCGGGATCAGTTGTAACACTCTGACCGTCTGATGACACAGTCGCCGTCCCTTCGAAGACCAAACGTCCACTGGTATGGTCGTAACTGAAAAAACTCATCTTACTTCCCGGTGCTGCGTTGAAGAGATTCGGAAATGTTATCGTCTGTGGTTCGGCGAACGTCGCGACCCCGGGGGCTTGAATCGTGAAATCGAAGCTGTGCTCCAGGCCGGGCGGCGCCATGTCCTTAACTAACTCCGGCGGAACCACGCTAATGCCGATCTTTGGGTTGGGGATTGTTTGCCCGTCTGGGCCGAGTGCCATGCCGGGCTTTACTTCCAATTCGAGGAACTGGCGTTGGGTATCGGTGAGGTTTGGGGCGGCGTTCGCATCGACGCGAATCATCGTGTTCTCCGTGGCGCTCACTTCTTGCAGAATCGAGGTCTGCAATCGCGGGAGATAGACTTCTGTGCGACCGGCGTTCGCGATCTTGTCAGCCGTCTGGCCCATCGAATCCATGACGGTGTTGGCCGTGCCGGGGACGATTTGCAGGTCCATGACCATCTCGGGGAAGTAGGTGCCGGCGGGGGCGTTGGTGGCGGTGCGGCCTTCGACGGCGAGCTTCACATTTCCACCGGGGACGCTCGGGAGGGTGAAATTGCCCTGGGCGTCGGTGAACGCGAAGACGGTGCTTTCCAGGCCGACGACGAAGACTTTCACACCGGCGATCGGGTTGAGGAAGACATCGTCGGCGGTGTGCGGGATGCCGTCGGGGCCGGCGCGGAAGTCGTCGAAGGTCATCGGCTTCAAATCCACGCCGGGATCGACGACCTTCCCGCTCAGCGAAGTGCCGGCCAGCGGGGTGAGGCTGACGGTGGAGAAGCTGTAGGTGAGCGTGCCGCCGGCGGTGCCGTCTTCATCGCCATCGAGCGGTTGCTGATCGGCGGCGGCGAGGATCGTGTCGCCAAGCACGTGGACTGTGACATTCGATGCACCGAGCATCGGGTTGGTGAAGAAGAGCCAGGCGAAGCTGCCATCCTGCGCGGGGACAATGGTGGACGGGATGACTGCGCCGGTCGTGTCGGTGGCGTAAAAGTTGGCCGCATTGAGCGAGGCGGGATCGACTGCACGGCTGAAGAAGACCTGTGGGCGGAACGTGCTGCCGACTTCGGAGGCGAAGCTGGCCGGGGTGTGCTCAGTGACGGTGAAGGCGATGCGGGTGTCGAGAGTGACGTTTACGTCCTGCACGGAACGATTGCCCGCCGCGTCGAGCATATCGAGCGTGAGAACGTGCGCGCCGGGAGCGAGCGCGCCGAGGTAGGGCTGGATGTCGAAAGCGCCGGTGGCGGTGTCGTAGAGGATGGGAAAGAGCTGGCCGCCGTCGAACTGGTAGCAGAGGGAGACGATGGGCGAGCCGGTGCCGTCGGCCTGGCCGGTGAGGCGGCTTCCGGCCGCAAGAATGTTGCCGCTCCCCGGAGTGGCGAGCGAGAGAGTGGGATCGAGGGCATCGACGGTGAAGTGAACGGTGCGCGGAGTCGCGACGTTGCCGACTGCGTCGGTGGCGGAGAGCACGAGCGTGTGCGAACCGTGGGCAAGGGCCGCGGCGGGCAGGGTGAATTTTCCGGTGGCGTCGAGAGTGAGCGGGATTGGAGCTGCGCCATCAAATTTCGCCGAGGCGCTGGCGACGCCGGAGAGGCTGTCGAGAATGTGCCCGGAAATCACAGGGCTGGCGCTAAAGACATCGCCTTCCTGCAGCCCGTCGAGCATGAGAACGGGCGCAGTGGTGTCGGCTCTCGAGTTGAAGCGGGCAATGACCCAATCGCCGATCTTATCGCCCGTGACGATGCCGTCGTTGTCGGCAAACGAGAAATGGATGCCGCCATAGACACGGCTGACGGCGGCTTCCTGGGCGGCTGCGTCGAAGCTGGTAAAGCTGCGGGTCACGCCCGGGAGTCCGGGGCTGGTGGTGGAGAATGAGAAGCTCCCGCCAAAGAGATTTCCGAGCACGCCCGCAGCGGCGGCGCTGAAGGTGGCGTGTCCCGAGATATACTCTGGAAATGGAGGCGTGATCAGGAGCGACTGCCATGCGTCATCCTCGATGGTCGCGGCGTTGCCGTCGTTCTCTGCTCCGTGGATCGCTGTGATGGGACGCCAGGATTCGTAGAAATATTTTGCATCCCATGCCGAGATGGCGGAGTCGGCGAGCGCCACGTTGAGGGTGGCGAGCATCCGCGCATTGGCAGCGGTGCTGTTGCCGGCCTCGATGGCGGCTGCGTCGGCGATCTGATTCCAATGTCCGGGCGGCGTGATGGTGCCTGCTCCATCGGCCCAAAAGCGGGCGATTTGGGTCTGATCGGCGGTGCGGGTGCTGCCCGTCGCGGCACCAAGGCTTTTCACTTCGTCGAAAGCCGTGGCGTAGGCCGCGCTGTCGAGCGCAGGGGGCCCGTCGGGGCGGAACTGGCTCGCGGTGTTCAGTGCGAACGGTGTGAGCGTGGCCCACTGAGGAAGGAGCGCGACATCGAAACCGGGACCGGTGGGCTGCCAGTCGCCGGGGAGATTGCCGGGAGTGTAATTGACGAACTTATCGAAGCCGTCGTTTACACGGATGGCGATGATAATGTCCGCAACCTGCCGCCCGAAAGTGGCACCGTCGTCTTCGGCTGCGCCGTCCGGCACACGGGAAAGCGTGGTGGAAAGCGCGGCATCGATCTGCGTCTTTTGCCCCGGATAGAGATAGGACAGCACGCGATGCGCCGCAGTGGCCACGGCAGCCTCGATCGATGCGCCGGATGGCGCGGCGAACTTGGTGTAGTATCCGGCGGTGCCGTCGAACGCGCTGACGACATCGAACATCGCGATACTGGTCATCGCGAGTCCCCGACTGGCAACCGGCGGTGCGGAGGCATCCAGCCTGACGGCTTCGAGATTCAACGCATTCCATTCGAGCACGACATCGGTCCCGCCATCAGGCTCCGCCTTGGTGACGGTCGCATTGAGCGTCGCCATATTGCCCGCGAGGTCACTCACCTGAAAGGCGAGCGAGTTCGCGCCGTCAGTCAGGGCGATATTTGCGAGCACAAATTTACCCAGGTTGTCGGCGAGCGCACTCTTGCCGCCGACCGTGACACGGGCACCCGCCTCGGTGGTGCCGGCGAAATTCACAACCGAAGCGCCGGTAATCCCGTCGCCAAGAATGCCCGTATCGGACGCTGCGGAAAGGTCGGCGCTCAACGTGGGCGCGGTGGTATCCTTCCGGAACGTAAACGAGAATTCGTGAATTCCCCCGCTCTTGTCGCGAACCTCCACGCGGAGCGGGTGCAATCCGTCGGTGAGCGTGGAGCCATTCAGCGTATCCAGCAGAGACGCCGGAAGGAAGAAGTCGCCGTTTGCGTCCGGCCCGACGGTAATATTCTGGAGCGCACCCGCTCCAATCGCAGCGCGGAAGCCCACCAGACCTTCGGTGATCGAGAGATGACCGGCGACGGTGACATCGGTCGAGACCGCATCCGTCGAGTAAAGGCCCGTGTCATTCACGAGCTTGAACGTCAGGAAATTCGAGCCGACGCTGCCATTCGTAAGGAAGCGCGAATCGACGACCGGCCTGACTTTGGAGGTGCCGATCTTGACAGTGGCGGGCAAAAGAAAGGCACCGACCAGACTGTCGTTGCCGAGCGTGCCTTTGACGTTGAATGACTTGATGAGTGCGGTGGACGGGGTGCCGAGAACCTGATCGTTGCCATTCTTGAAGTCGGAATCGGCAGGCGAAAGACCCGCACCGACGACCGTGCCGAACACGTTTCCGCCGATGGCAATGGATGCAATTTTACCGGGAGCAAATGTATCTGCATTGGTGCCCGTGCCTCCGGGAATATGGTCGGCACCGAGATCCGCCCCGGCGAGCAGGAGCGAACCGGTGAGATTCTTTTTGATGGTCACGTTCCCAAATCCAGCGGCCGTTAGCGTGGAGCCAACGATGCTGCCACCGCCGGTCTTGCCGGATGTGATCATGATATTCCCGACCTGACCGTGTGCAAAGAGATCGCCAGTGAAGTCGCCCCCTGAGATCGTGATCGAAGCAACGGACGGCGTTTTCCCGAGTTGTGCCGGAGTTCCGGTGGCATTGATGGTCGCTGAAATGTTGCCGCCCGTAGCAGTCACGACACCGAAGCGATTCGCAGACCAATCGCCACGAATTTCCCCGCCTGCGGTGACATTAACAATCGCGCCGGACGTGAGGACGTTGGCGTCCATCCCCTTGCTCGCGGTGATCGAACCGAGAGCGGAGCCGGAAATATTCACGCCGGTGACAGCACCACCGACGCCCTTTGCGCTCTTTACGGTGACGGAACCAATCGCGCCATTCGCCGCAATGCTTCCCGACCAATCGCCCCCCGTGACGGTGAGCGAGAGCAGTGCCGGCAGCTTCGCGAGCGCACCGGCAGCCGCGGTGGAAACGACATCCGCTGCGAAGTTTCCGGTCGCGGAAATTTTCCCGAAGTTCGCGGCGGTGAATGTGGTGATTTCCACTGAGCCGAACTTGCCTTGCAGTGCGCCCGGAGTGCTGATGTTCGAGTCGTC
The DNA here is from genome assembly GCA_031374705.1 of Verrucomicrobiaceae bacterium. Lineage (GTDB taxonomy): Bacteria > Verrucomicrobiota > Verrucomicrobiia > Chthoniobacterales > Chthoniobacteraceae > SXWH01. Next base: position 32,621 of record JANMGP010000096.1, read on the forward strand.
ACCCACGCTCCCGACTGTGAAGACAAGCTGCGATTTTTCTGTTCCGCCCACTGTGACATCCGCGCCATTGGAAATGCCATGGAGTGTGATGGCTCCCACCGAATCGCCGGCCGCAATCCCTGACCCGGTGAGATTCACTGCCGGAGCAAAAAAGCCGCCCAACGGGGAAGCAAGATCCAGGCTGCCCAAATCGACCTTCCCGTCACCGGTCGCGGACTTTGTGACCTTGATCGTGAACGTGGTCTTTTGTGTCGTGTCGCGAAGATGAAGGCGGGAAAGCGCTCCAAAGAGATCGCCATCGGCATCGACCTGGGTGACTTGGAAACGACCGGCCCCCTTGAGCTTCAGGTCGATCTGGTCTCCATCAATATCGAATATGACGGCTGAGGCATCCATGACGATGCGGGTCTCCAGCGGTTCGCAGTTGGAGCCCGGCTTGAGAGAACGGGGCGCACAGCACGAGGTGTTTGGTGCGCAAGACCCGGCCATGCGGCGGGGACGGAAGATTCTGGATAGGGTTGATTTCATAGGAGTAGCTTGCAGAGCATTAAATGAAGGGCCGACTGCTCGCGGGATATGAAATCCCCGATGGAACGGCAAGCTCCTTAAACGGGTTTGTGAAACTTGCGCCCGCATCGCCCAAATCCGAGCTATTCAAACGCCGTATTTTGTATCACCCCGCGCCGAAAAGCGGGACCCCCATGAATCCTGCGTGACCATTCCGCTTTCCCTCGCGCGCCGGGGCGGCTATGGGTGCGCGTGAAATGAAACTCGGCTTTATCGGATCTGGAAAAATGGCAACCGCCCTCGCGCAGGGCGTCATCAAATCGGGCGTCTGTCCGGCGTCGGACATCCTCGTCAGTGACGCGATTCCCGCAGCGGCGCAAAAGCTGGCAGCCGCAACGGGAGCCCGCCACGCTTCGAGCAATGCAGAAGTGCTGCGCGAATGCGACGCCGTGGTCCTTGCGGTGAAACCGTATGACGCCATCTCGGCACTCACCGCGCTCCCGTCAGACAAGCCCGCCGGCAAGCTGCTTCTCTCCATTGTCGCAGGCCTCACCATCAGCCGTCTCGAAGAAGCCGCGGGTGCTAATTTCCGCGTCATCCGCGCGATGCCGAACACGCCGGCCCTTGTGCTTCAGGGCGCTTCAGGATTTTCGCTCGGCGGCACTGCAACCGGACAGGATGCCGAAATTGCGCAACGCGTCTTCGGAAGTGTGGGTGTTGCTGTGCAGGTGAAAGAAACACTCCTCGACGCAGTGACCGGCCTCAGCGGGAGCGGCCCGGCATACGTTTATTTGATCATCGAAGCGCTAGCCGACGGAGGGGTGCTGATGGGACTTCCTCGTGAACTCGCGCTCAAACTTGCAGCGCAGACCGTCGCCGGTTCCGCAGCGATGGTCATGCAAAGCGGTGAACATCCCGCCGCACTCCGCGATCAAGTCACCAGCCCCGGAGGAACGACCATCGCGGGCATTGAGCAACTCGAAGCGCACGGGATGCGGTCCGCACTCATCTCCGCGGTGCGCGCTGCGACCGAGCGCGCCCGGGAACTCGGCAAATGAAAGCGCTCCTTTCAGGACTGCTCCTCTGCATCGCGAGCGGAGACGCCGCGGAAAAAGCCGTTCCGGCATTTCGTTTTGCACCCGTCCCGTATTCATCGCCAGTCATTGCGGAACAGAAAAAAGAGGCTCAGAAGCTGCACGACGACGCACTCAAGCAACTCACCGCAGGCAACCTGCCTGCGGCACGTACGGCTTTCCAGAAAGTCCTGAATCTCTCGCCGAATAACCCCGCGGCGCTCATCAATCTCGGCATCGTGGAACAGCGAATCGGAAATTATTCCGAGTGCGAACGCGTCCTTCGCCGCGCCGTCCAAGCCTCGCCCACCAGCGGAACCGGATGGTTGCTCCTCGGCGTTGTCAGCCTCGAGCAGGGAAAGCTCGACGCCGCATTCGCCCACTTCGCGCAGGCTGCGTATCTCGACCCGAAGAATCCCCATGCTCATATCTACCTGGCAGTGACGCTCGCTCAAAAAGGATGGAACAGTGCCGCGGAGGATGAATTCCGCCGCGCTCTGGAACTCGATGTCCGCATCGCCGATGCGCACTACAATCTCGCGGTGCTTTACCTCAAGCGACAGCCGCCTGCCACGGAACTCGCCCGGCGGCATTACACGCGCGCCATCGATCTCGGTGCCGCACCTGACCCCGCTGTCGCCGCGCAGCTCGACGAATAACCGCCCTTCCATGGCAGAGACTCCTCGCATACTGGCCATCCGCGGCGGCGCAATTGGTGATTTCATCCTCACGCTCCCCGCCCTCCGCTTATTGCGCGAAAACTTCGCAAAATGCCGCCTCGAAATCCTCGGCTACCCGCACATCGCATCGCTCGCCGTGCGATGCGGCGCGAATCCCGATCGCCCGTATGCAGACGCTGTGCACAGCATCGAATACGGCCCGCTAGCGGGATTCTTCGCCCGCCGCGGCACGCTCGATTCGGGCATGTGCGAGTTCTTTTCCAGCTACCAGCAAGTCATTAGCTGGCTCTTTGATCCGGACGGGATCTTTGAGGACAATGTTCGCCGCGCCGGTGTGAAGAACTATTTCTCCGCCTACACGAAAGTAACCGACGATCAGCATGCGGCTGCGCAGCTTGCACGAGGCCTGGAGCGGATGGCCATGTTCCTCGAAGGCCCTCCCGAGGCCGTCCTTCGTCCGACACCCGATATCCTCGCCGAAGCTGATGCCTGGCTCGCCGCCGCCGGACTCGATCATGGCTTCACCGCCATCCATCCCGGCAGCGGAAGCGCGCGGAAAAACTGGCCGCTCGATCATTGGCACGCGCTTTTGGAGCGCATCGATTCCCGCTCCGTTCTGCTCGTGGGCGGCGAGGCTGATTCCGCGCAAATGAGTGCGTTCTCCGGCTTCACACGGGCACATCATCTTCCCCTGCCCTTGCTCTCAGGGATACTTTCGCGAGCCGGACAATACTTCGGGCACGACACCGGCATCTCGCACATCGCCGCGGCAGTGGGTGTGCGCTGCACGCTGCTTTTTGGCCCCACCGTACCTGCTGTGTGGGCACCGATTGGGGCGCACGTCCGGGTCATCGAGGCACCGGACGGCGATCTAGGCGCGCTCGCTCCGGACACCATCATACCGCACTCATGAAATACATCGTTCTAGCCCTCACGTTGTTTTCCCTCAGCGCGTGCGCGGAAAACAAACCGGTCTCTGCGTCACTCGAAGTCCTCGAGATTCCCGGAAAGCTGCTTGCAGGGAATCCCATGGGCGATCCCACTGTGCGAAAGGTCGCGCTCTTTTCGCCCGCAGGAGTGGATTCCCATCTTCCGCTCGTACTCTATTTGCCCGGCTGGGGCGGTTCGTCCGAGGATTCCATCGCCAGCGGCACTCGTGACTGGCTCGCAGAAACGGTCGCGCGGCTCGCTGTCGCCGGGCATCCGGTGCGCATTGCCGCAGTGGATGCACGCTCCCGATATGGCGGGAGTCAGTATCTCGATTCCCCCGCGATTGGGAACTACGCCCAATGGCTCATAGGTGAAGTCATGCCCGCCATCGAGGCCCGGCATCCGCTTCCGCCCGGAGCAAAATGGATCGTCGCCGGACATTCCAGCGGCGGCTACGGAGCGCTGCGGCTCGGGATGGGTCGTTCCGAAAAAATCAGCGCGGTCGTTGCACTTTCGCCGGACAGCGACCTCGACGTCACGCACATCGGCTTTGCAAAAGACCCGGTTGTTCGCGCAATCACACGCGCCGATCTTGATGCCGCAATGGCACCCGCGCCCAACTATCGGATGCCGCGCAACGGGACTGCGCAAATGATGCTCGGCCTTAGCGCAAACTACGCACCAGGCGAAAAACCCGGCACCTTTGAATGGATCTACGACGATGAAGGTCGCTGGCGTCCGGACGTCTGGCAGCGCTGGATTGAGCAGGACTCGCTCACGATTGTACGCAAGAAAGCCGACGCATTTTCCAAAACGCAACGCATCTATCTCGACGGCGCGAAGCACGACGAATTCGGCGCAAACATCGGCGCACGAAAGATCCACGACATCCTAAAATCGCGCCCGGCACCCGTTACATTTTTAGAAACTCCGGGCCACCACAGTGACCACCTCGTCGAACGACTCTCGCGTGGAATCCTGTGGATCAACGGCGAGAAGCCGCCGGCGATCGAAGAAAAGTAACCTTCGCTTCGACCGCTGTGCGCTTTCTTGCGAGTGCCCCGGTCCTTAGTTGAACTTGTTCTTCCGATACGCGCCCATCGCCGGGGCGTCGGGGTTCACTTCCGGGCCAAAATAGCGGAGGACGACCATCGGCTCTGTGGAGCTGGTGTTTTCATAAGTCACGCCGGCTTTCGCGCCGTCTTCGGTGACGAAAAATTCGTCTTCCGTGAGCTCGGTGAAACGGATCAGCTGTGGTGAATTGAGCGGCTCTTTGTTGATCCTGCCGCTGCCTTGAACGCAGATGAGTCCGTATGCGCCGTTGTCCTTGATTGTCGCCTTGCAACCCGGCTCGACGGTGAGTTCCTTCGCGGTGAAGAGCTGTTCGTTGTCCACCTTTCCGTAAACGATCCAGCGGTCCACGAAGCCTTCGCTGCGGGTATCTGCGACCGGCACCGGCTCGAGGTAATGGTTCTCCTTAAAGTTCGGGTCCACGTTTTTCTCCCAGTCAAGCTGGCCTACGATGAAGTCGATGTCCTTGTGCTTGCTCTTGGGCATGTCCTTCACAAGCAGCGCCCACGGGACTTCGCGGCCCTCGACGAGGTTTTGATACATGCCGAAAACATCCGATCCCCACTGCGGCTCGTATGTGCAGAGCGAACCGGGTGCGTGGAGAATGCATGGGTCGATGAGCCAGCCGCTGCCGACTTTCAGACGATAAGCCTTCGAGAGATCGAGGATGCCGTTGTCACCTTTGTTCCAGTTTGCGATGCACTGCCGGACTTGCTCCTTTGTCGTGCCGGGCTCGAAGCCCATGAACGTGTAAGGAAAATTGTTACCGACATTATTGTGCTGCGGCGGGAAGTAGTAGGACTCCGGCTTGCCTTCCAAGCCGACGAGCTTGGCCTGCTTGGCGGACTGATGCATGTGGTGCGGAATCGGCCCCATGTTGTCGAAGAATTTCGAGTAAACGGGCCACTTCGAGTATTTCTTCCAAATCTTCGCACCGATGAGCGTCGCGCCGCAATCGGCGACTGCTTTTTGCAATGTGAACTTTTCTTTTCCGACCACAACGTAGCTTAGGCCTTCGTCCGGCGTGCGGTTGTCATTCGCCGCAGGCGTCGTGGATGCAAACCACCGCTCGTCGATACCACCGCGGTTCAGTCCAAAAGCATACAAGTCGTCCGGATGCAACTTGAGGCGCTTGCCGGGCTGTAGAAACGAACGTGGAACCCAGCACGGAGCAAGGCGGAGGAGTCCTCCGGTGCGTGTGAGTTCGGCTTCGACTTTGGATTTCGTGCTGCCTTTGACGGCCTTCAATTGAGTGGTGTGGGTCATTTTAGAAAAGAATCGCGGTAAGCGACTGGCCTTGTCTCAATCGCCCGCGGGGCGGTCAAGCCCCCACGCGCGACCGGGTGCATTTTTTGGCGTGACGTCCCCTTCATTTCACAACCTCGCCGACGGGTGAAACGCCGCCACCTGCAATTACAATCGTGAACTTTTGCGGTGCCCGTCACACGATGCCGACCAGGTCCTGTGCAGCGCAGAGGATGCCTTTACTGATGAGGTACGCGGACGCTTTGATGCGATTCAGCGCGCTGGATTTTGCGACGAGATCGTGCCTCATATCGGCCCAGTTGGTCGCGTTCCCGACATTGCAGGAAAGCGAGATACTCGGGCTGAGCATCTGTGTTGTGTGCCACCAACCGCTGGGGATGAAGAGTGTCTCGCCGGGCTCGAGAACGAAGACTGCCGGCTGTGCTTTTGCAAAAAGCGGGTACTTTTCAAGATCCACATTCTTGATGTCGGCACAGTGCGAGAGGTTCGGACAATCCTCGCGCGGATACAGGTATTTCGTTTGGTCCGGTCCATACACGTAGAATTCCTTGCGTCCGTAAAACTGCATGAGGAACGCATGTGTGTGATAGCCGTCCCAATGCAGAATCGGAAAACCGCGACCTTTGCCTCCGATGTAAAGTTCGATGGCGCTCCCGCGGTGAAACAAATCGCGGAAGACAGCATTGCGGAACGGCCGCTGCATCCAGTTCGGCATGAAGTAAGGGATTTCGGGACGGATGTCGTCCCACAGCTCCGGAAAATGCTCCCGCAGCACTTGATTGCGCAAATACGGAGCAGGGTCCGCAGGGTCCGATGCCAGGACCGCGCCGATAAAGTCAGCGAGACGCCACGATTTTCCATCCATCTCGAACGTCTTATCGGGCCAGCATTTCGCGAAGAATTCCGGCGTCCATTTGCCGAGCGCAGGCCATCCTGCGACGGCATCGGTGAGCACCACAGGCCGTCTGGGCAGCATGTATTCACGGTAGAACTCCAGAGGCGGGATGCCGGCACGTTTTTCAATCGTGGGTGCCGATGGGGCCGCGATTGGCGGAACCGGTTCAAAGATGCTCATAGGGCTATTATATAAAGTTGAACCCGACTGGCGAGCCCGGGTTGCCACACAGAGTTCGCGTGCGCGGCCCCGTTTCGGGCAAGGATCGGATGCATCGCAGAGATGCAGATCCCGAGCCATCCGGACGGCAATCAACCCGGACGGACGAGATGACTCGCCACCGGGCAAGGCATTTGCTAAGCAGTGTAGCGCATGACACCCAACCCAAAATGAAGCCCATCCTCTTTCTTTGCCTGCTCACGGCGACCGCCGCGGCTCAAGCGGTCGTGGAAGGTCGCGTCGCGTTGCCGGAGGCAAAGACGGGACCGGTTGTCGCGAAACGATATGAAGTCGTCACAAAAGCGGGCCTCAGTGAAATGAGCCCTTCGCAGGCCGTCGTGTGGCTGGAGGGGAATTTCGCCGCGCCAGCCGCTCCGCCGCGCGCGCAACTCGTCCAAAAGGACCTCTCTTTCGTGCCAGCCTTACTGCCCATAAGGACAGGAACGGTCGTGGAATTCCCGAATCAGGACGCTACTTACCACAACATTTTCTCTTTCTCGGCGACGAAGCGATTCGACCTCGGGCGCTACCGTGCGGAAGATAAACCGGTACCGACCCAGACATTCGACAAAGCGGGACTGGTCGCACTTCGCTGCGACATTCATGAACACATGCGGGCGTTGATCCTGGTCGTGGATTCTCCGTACTTTGTGAAGACGCAGTCCGATGGCAGCTATAAGTTAAGCGGACTCCCTGCCGGGCGCTACAATCTCAAGGTCTGGATGAACAGCAAGACAACGCTGGAACGGGCCGTGGAACTCAAAGCGGGAACGACATCGCGAGTAGATTTCCCGTGAGCAATACCCGACCCAAGCCGCATGGATTCAGAATAAAGCTGCTGCTTGCGGTCATGCTCGTCGTCGCGGCGGCCACGACACTCGCGATGTGGCTCGCACAGCAAGGAGCGGAAGCAGCGGAACAGACGCGAATCCAGGGAGAGTTCCGGAGCGCCTTCTCCGCGCAACTCGCAGATCGGCGCACACAACTCGAATCGCTAGCGGATTTATGCCGGGCGCTGGCGCGAAAGCCGCGCATCATCGCCGCACTGGAAGAGGCCTCCGTGCAGGATCTCTACGACAACGCGCAAATCGAACTGCAGCTTCGCGGCGTGATCGGCGGGAACGGCATATCCACCATCCGCACGGCAAGGCTGCACCGCTTTCTTGACAAGACGGGAGCCATGATCGCCCCGCCAAACGGAAGGCGGGAGCCATGGGAGACCCGCTTGGAGCAGGATGGTATTTCCGCCACGCAAACAGCCGGCTATGTCGCCGCCGGGGACGGCTCGCTCCTCGAAGTGGTCACGACTCCAATGATCGATGGCGATACCGGCGAAGTATTTGGGGCGATGGTCCTTTGCTTCGTTCCCCGTTCATCGGACGGTGGTGTGTGGATTGAAGGAACACTCCACCTTCCGGGATTTTCGGGCATTGGTATGGCGGAAGCACGGCAGGCAATCGCGACGGTTACTGCCAGCGCAGGACCAAGCGAGCGAAGCGCACCCTTGGAAATCAACGGGGCTCCCTATCTACTTTTTTGCCAGACGTTTGACTCGACCCACAAATCTCCGGCGTGGCACGTGGCGCTTTATCCGCTTGCCGAGTCGATCGCGCGGCAGCAGGCACTCCGCTGGAAAATCGTGAGCGTCGGCGCTCTAATCCTCCTCGGCGCCTACGTAGCGGTTCACTTTCTGACAGCACGACTCTCGTCTCCGGTAGAGAAGCTCGAGGTAACATCCGAAGTCCATCGCGTAGGCCGCGAGCGCGCCGAGGCAGCTCTGGACCTTACGAATGAGGAATTGCGCGCACGGAATACGGAACTCGCGGCTGCGATGGATAAACTGAAGGCCGCGCAGCAGCAGCACGTTCAGCAGGAGCGGTTGCGCGCGCTCGGGCAGATGGCAAGCGGAGTGGCTCATGATTTCAACAATGCGCTGGTGCCGATTCTTGGCTTCAGCGATTTATTGCTGATGAGTCCCGAGACGCTCGCGGACCCGGCGCGCGCGCGCGGGTATTTGCAAAGCATCCAGACCGCGGCCAGCGATGCAGCGAGCGTGGTCGCCCGCCTTCGGGAGTTCTATCGCAGCAGCGCCGAGGTGGAAAAATTCACGCCGGTTGACCTCTGCAAGCTGGTGACACAGTCCGTCGCTCTCACCCGCCCGCGCTGGCGGGACCAGGCTTTGGCCGGCGGCGCAACCATCGAACTGCGCACAGAACTGGATCCGGTTGCGCTCATCGCAGGAGACGAGGCAGCTCTGCGCGAGGTGCTCACAAATCTCATTTTCAACGCCGTCGATGCAATGCCTCAAGGCGGCACGATCACGCTCCGGACCCGCGCCGATGGCGAGCGTGTGCTGCTGGAGATCTCGGACACCGGAACCGGAATGTCCGAGGAAGTCAGGTGCCGGTGCCTGGAGCCGTTCTTTTCAACAAAGGGTGAGCGCGGGACGGGCCTCGGCCTTTCGATGGTGTTTGGAATCATCCAACGCCACGGCGGAATTCTCGACCTTCAAAGCGAGCTTGGAAAAGGCACGACGTTTCGCATCTCGTTGCCTCCACACCATGAAGAGCAGGCAAAGGCTGCCCCGGCAGCCGAGATCCAGCGCGGCCTTCGCTTGCTCGTCGTGGACGACGAGGAGCCTGTGCGCGAAACACTCGCGGCGACGCTCGCTCACGACGGGCATATCGTGACTCTCGCCAAACACGGCGTGGACGGGCTGCGACAGTTTATGGCGGGAAGTTTCGATCTGGTGATCACAGACCGCGCCATGCCGGGAATGAGCGGCGAACAGATGGCTGCGACGATGAAACACGTCCGCCCTCAAACACCCGTGATCCTGCTCACTGGATTCGGCCAGTTTTTAGAAAAGGACCGGTTTCCCGAAGTGGATGTCCTCGCCAGCAAACCGGTGAGTATCACCAGCCTTCGGGAAGCGATAGTCTCCGCCATGAAAACCTAATGAAATTCCTGATCCTCGCACTCGCTATCAGCATCCCTTCGCTCCACGCGGAAGACCCGCTCGACAGGCTCGAACGGATGCTCACTTTCAACCTCGCCGGCGGCGACATTCGCGTACGTTTGAGCGGGACTCTGGACATCGAAGGCTACCATCTTCAGCAACCCGCTCCGGGTCTGCTTTACACGTATCGGAACTGGCTCGTGAACCCACGCCTAACGCTTTTCCTCGACGCCCAACTCGGACCGTACGTTTACGCTTTTGCGCAGGGCCGGATCGATCGTGGCTTTGATCCCACGGATGGCGGGAGCGAATCACGCCTCGACGAATATGCGTTGCGCATCTCGCCGTGGAAGGACGGGCGGCTTAGTTTTCAGGTGGGAAAATTCAGCACGGTGATCGGCAACTGGGTCGGGCGCCACGGCTCGTGGGACAACGCGTTTATCACAGCGCCCTCGGCGTACGAAAACCTGACCGGCATATGGGACCTCTACGCCGTGGATTCTCCATCGACTCTCCTCGGATGGGGCCACGTTTCCGACCGCGAATCGGCAGCGGAGGAATACGGCGACAAATATCTGCGCAACCCAATCATCTGGGGCCCGGCATACACCAGCGGAGTTTCCATTTCCGGGAAGCTCGGCCATTTCGAATACGCGGCGGAGTTAAAGAACGCGTCCCCTTCGTCACGACCGGAATCATGGGATGCAGGCGATGTCGGCTTTGAACATCCCGCGTTCGCCGCGCGCATCGGCTACAAGCCCGATCCGGCGTGGGCATTCGGCTTTTCCGCATCGAGCGGCCCGTACCTGCGCCCCGAGGCGGCTGCGGGACTTCCCGCCGGACGCGATATTGGCGACTACCGGCAGTTGATGCTCGCGCAGGACATCTCGTATGCGCACGGGCATCTTCAATTGTGGGCGGAGTTTTTCGAGACCCGATTCGAAGTTCCGAACGCCGGACACGCCGACACATTTGCATACTACCTGGAGGCGAAATACAAATTCACGCCGCAGGTTTTCGGGGCGCTGCGATGGAACCAGCAACTATATGGCGACATCCGCGATGGCACGGGCGAGCTTACCCCGTGGGGTCAGGATCTAAAACGGGTGGATGCAGCCGTTGGCGTGCGTCCCACGGAGAATACGCAGATCAAACTGCAATACAGCATCGAGCATCTCAAGCATTCCGCACGCGACTACAACAACGTCCTCGCGGGCCAGTTTACGCTGCGATTCTGAGTTGCCGGTTTACCTCACCTCGCGCTTCGCGATCCGCTTTCCGTGTGAAATGACATCAACCCGGAGGGGCCTCGAAGACGCGATTCTTTGCCATTCCGATTTGCCATAGGATGCCCCGGTGCGCTTTGTTGGGCGGTTCATGTCCGAAAGCTCGTCCACATTCCGCGCGTCTGCGTCCATCTTGCGAAGCGGGCTGTTTGGGCGCTTCATGGTCGCGGAGTTTATTTCCATGGTCGGTTCATGGATGCAGACCCAGGCGCAGCAGTTTGAGGTGGAAAAACGGGCAACCAGCTCGGTGGAACAGGCTCTCATCAGCGCAGCGATGATGGCCATCATCCCGCTTCTGAGCCCGCTCGGCGGTATCCTCGCGGACCGTTGTGACAAGCGGCGCATCCTTTTTGCGATGGTGCTGATTCAGGCGCTTCTCGCTGCCACCGCGGGCTGGCTCGTTTACCGTGAAACGCTGCAAATCTGGCACCTCGGCATCATGGCCTTCCTCGTCGGAGTCACCGCGGGCTTTGAGATGCCCGCCTATTCCGCGCTGCTCCCGGAACTCGTACCGCGGGAAAAACTCGGTGCCGCCGTGGCCATGGATCGTTCTGTCTTCCATGGCGCACGGATCATCGGACCGGCGCTTGCCGGGATGCTGATTGCCGGCTTTGGAAGGGCGACCGCGTTCTTCGCGAATGCACTCTCCTACATCGGACCACTCATCGTTCTATGCACCCTCCCACAACGCCCGAGAGGCACGGAGGCCGAGGAGGAAAAGCGTCGCGGGGGATTCTCACTCGGGTGGAATCATGTCAAAGCGGATGCGCCCACCCGAAGGATGATTCTGATGATGGCGGGCAATACGTTTTTCTGCTCACCGTTCGTCATCATCCTTTTGACGTGGTATGGCGAGCGGACGCTCGGACTCAAGGAATGGCAGATGGGATGGCTGATGTCGCTCTCGGGAATCGGTGCGCTTTCGGCGTCGATGATCCTGCTCGCAATCACCAATAACCACAGGCTGACTGTCCTCAGAATCGGTGCGGTGACGTCCGTGCTTTCGATGGCTGGACTTTCGTCGGCACACGGCTTCTGGGTCGCCGCCATCTCGGTCAGCCTGCTCACGTTTGGGCTGAACTTTATTTTCGGAATCGCGAATCAAGTCGTGCAGGAACGCGCGCCGGACGAGATTCGCGGGCGGGTATCGTCCGTTGCGGCCATGAGCTTCGTGGCCATCATTCCCGTCTCTGGAATTCTCGCGGCGTGTCTGGAAACATGGGCGGGAATGAGGGTCGCGCTCCTGGTCTGTGCGGGTGCCTACGCGGTGTTCGCGGCGCTCGTGCTGCGGACCGGCGAGCCGGAACTCCACGCGCAGAGATAACTGGCAGGATGCGATTTCCCCGCTAATGTGGCGGAGGATTCATGCCGCATCCTGCACCATACCGGATTCGAAGCGCCATCGCGTGGCTGCTCGCTGGCTGTGCCGCTTTCTTCGCAGCATGGAAGTCCGGCACTTCGCAATCCCCCGCTCCGTCTGCCGACGAACTTTCCGCCTACTACGCAGGCAGCGTTTCGCCGTTACTCGACGCCGCCGAACTCCGCGATCGAGAGGCTGCGAATGCCGCGCTCAGCCGTCTCCACGATCACTTTCAGCAGTTTCACGCCGGGATTCCCGCGTTTGCAGACGACATCACGGGCTGGGGCACGCGGTTCGGAATTGTAGGGCGTTCGGTGAAGGATCTTTGGACGAAGTTCTGGGACGATCCCGCGACGGCTACCGCGACGAAAGATTACGTGAATACGAAATTCCGCGCCCACATTGTCTCGGAGGTAAAACTCCAGCGTGCGGTCACCGATGCACTGACCACTTTTCGAGACTCGGTCGCCGCGAATCACAACCGAATGCTCTCCGAGGTAAAGCTCGCTCTCTCGATGCCCGAGTGCCCGGTGCGAATCCCATCGGTCCGCCTCGATGGACTCCTGCACAATGCCGCCTCATCCGCCGGAGACCTCGCGGTAAAGCAAGGCGGCGACAACGTTTTGCAAACTGCGGCGCTGCTGGCCGGCGGCGTCGCTGCCGATATGGCGGCGACCCGAATGGTCGCCGCGCTCTTTGCCCGACTTGCCGCGACGACGGCCGCGACCATCGCCACGGAAGGCACTGCGGCAGCAGGTGCCACGGCCACAGGCGGTGCGGCGGGGACGGCAGCGGGCCCCGTGGGAACAGTCATCGGCATCGGCGTGGGAATCGTCGCAAGCGTCATCATGGATTGGTGGATGACGGACTCCTTCAAAACGAAACTCCACGAGCAATGCGGAGGATTCCTCAGCACGCTCGAACGCGAAATCACCGCGGGGAATGCCACCGCACCGGGCCTCCGAAAAGCCCTGGAGGATTCTGCAGCCGCGAATCACGCTGCGTTCCGCAAATCACTTTCCCGCGAATTCCTAGATCCACTGCCATGAAGCTCCTGTTCCGAATCACACTCGCCGCCTGCCTCATCGTATCCGCGCCCGCGCAAGTCGGCTCCGTTGCGACGGAAATCACCGAAGTTGTCTTGAAGAAGATGGCGCAAAACTCGGCGAAAGAGCTCGCCGAGATCGGTGGCGATGCCGCCGTTCGCACTGTGATCAACAAGGCCGCGGCAGAAGGTGGCGAGACCGCGGCAAGGCAGGTGGCGGGACTCTGCGAACGTTTCGGGCCTTCGGCGGTGCAGGCTGTGAAATCGTCGCCAGCCAGGCTCGCGCAGAGCCTCGGACGGATGCCGGATGATCTCGTCGAGGCAGCGGTCCGCGCTGCCAGTCGGGAGCCGGAGTTGATCGGCAAGCTCGTCACTAAACTTGGCGATGACGCGTTGCTCGTGGCTGCAAAGCACCCGGGAGTGGGAACCGAAATCGCGGAGAAACTCGGCAAGGAGGGACTGGATCTCGCGCGGCAACTCCCCACAAAAGATGCAGTAAGGCTCGCCCGCGCGGCCGACGAAATCGCGACCGTCGTCCCCGGCGAACGCGCAGCCGTTTTTGCAAAACTCCAGCGCAACGGAGGAAAGGCGCTCGACTACCTTGAGCGCCATCCGCGCATCCTGGCGACCGGTGCCGGCGTCGCGGTTTTTCTCGCCGTGAAGGATGATTTGCTCGGCACCAAGGATGCACCGGGGTTTGTTGAACGGGTATGGGCCGGCACGCTTGGGATGTTCCGCAATCCGTTGAGCCTCGTGCTCGTGGCCGTCGCCGCACTCATTTTTGCGCGCGTCGCATTCATCGTGGCACGCATCGTCCGATTTCGCCGCTCGCAGCGCTGAGGCTACTTCGCACCGGAGCCGAAAAGCACCACAGGGATGGTCAGGAATAGGATCTTCACATCGAGCCAAAGCGACCAGTTGTCGATGTATTCCAGGTCCAGTTCCACCCATCGCTCAAAGCTTGTGATGTTGCTGCGCCCGCTGATTTGCCAGAGGCAGGTGATACCCGGCTTCATCGCCAGTCTCCGCCGTTGGGCGGCAGTTTCAAACTTCTCCACTTCGTAAACCGGCAGCGGACGCGGCCCCACGAGGCTCATTTCACCTTTCAGCACGTTCCAAATCTGCGGGATTTCATCGAGCGAAGTCTTGCGCAGCAGCCGTCCGATTTTTGTGACGCGCGGATCCAAATCGACCTTGAAAACCGGCCCCTGCATCTGGTTCATCCGTTGGAGTTCATCGCGCTGCATTTCTGCATCGGTGACCATCGTGCGAAATTTGTAGATCGTAAACGGACGTCCGTTTTTTCCACCGCGCATCTGGCTGAATATGACGGGACCAGGCGACGTGATCTTTATAAGAATCGCAATGATCGCGTAGAGCCACGAGAATACGACGAGCACAGTCAGCGCGATGATTCGGTCGGCGAGGTGCTTCACCATCAGCGCCCACGAAATGCTCGGTGCGGCGCGAAATACGAGCATCGGGTGCGCGCCAAATGCATCAAACTCCGGCCTCGCGATGCTCGTCCGGATAAAATCCGCGCTCAACCACGCTTCCACGCCCTCTGTTTCACATGCCCCGATATACTCGTTGAGCCTCCCCATTTCACTATGGCCGCCGACAAACAGCACGCGCCCGACGGAGTGCTCATGCAAGGCGTCCACAAGATTGCTCAGCGGCTCCGCCGCAATATCGATTTCCTGGATGACCTCGATCTCCATCACCTGTTCGGGAGTAAATGCATTCCGAAACGCAAAATTGTCCGCCTTGGTCCCCACAAGGATCACACGCTCACGAAGGAGTCCCGATTTTACACGGTGCTTGTAGCGCGCGACGGTCAACTGTTCGCGAATCAGAAGGGTGAGCGCTCCCGTGATCGCGAAGAGAGGCATCACGGCCCGACTCCCCACGTCCAGTCTGAAAAAGTATGCGCAGACCGCGATAATAAGGCCCACGACGAGGGCTGCCCGGCCCAATTGCCCCAGCGATTTTCCAAACGTCTTTCGGGACGGATGTTCGTAAAAACCGTAGTTTTCGAGCGCAATCGGTCCAAACGGGACGATGACCGCGAGAATCCACTGAAATGACTCGAAACTGGAGATCCAATAATCGAAAAGCCCCCACGAGTAGCCAAGGTAGCGGAAGGTGTGCGCAACCCAAAACGCCGCCGCCAAAAGCAATGCGTCGAGAATTTGAAGAAATTGTAAATTGAGTTCTTGTCGGCGGCCCAGCATGGTCGGCGGTATTGAAAGGGTCGTTTACTATATCAGAGGTCAAGGCATCCCGCGCGAGTACTTTCCGTGAACTTCGCGAAAGTATGGTTCGATGCGTGCTTGTTAATGTCGTGCTGATGTCCACACCAACATGAACTCTTCCCCGACGATCCATCTTCTTCGGGTGCTGTTCATTGTATTCACGGCATACCTCGGCAGCCAGATTGGCCTTCACATGTGGGACAGCCCAAAGCTCGGGACGTGCGCGGGAATCGCGTTCGGTCTGTGCGTGGTTCTCGCCGACCGCATGCTCAAGGGCCTATCGCTCCGAATGTTCTCCTCGGCCACGTTCGGCCTGCTTCTCGGGTTTATCGCATCGCGACTGCTCCTCGCCTCGGGTCTTCTGTGGCAGACACCCGATCGCGAGCAATGGCTCATCAGCCTCGCGGTGTATTCGACGTTTAGCTACATGGGGATGATGCTCGCGATGCGGGGAAATCGCGACGAGTTCGCGCTCATCATTCCTTTCATGCGTTTCCGGGAACAGGAACAACCCGACCCGCCGGTGCTCGTCGATTCGAATATCATCATCGACGGGCGGCTTCAGGACCTCGCCGAAACCGGTTTCATCGGAAACGCGTTTATCATCCCGCGATTCGTCCTCGAGGAACTCCAGACGCTTGCCGATTCGCACGACCCGGCAAAACGCGAAAAGGGACGCCTCGCGCTCACTCGCTTGCAGGAGTTGCAGAAAAACAAGGCATTCACGGTGACGATACACGAGACCGATCTCGACGCCTTTTCCGCGGTCGATTCAAAGCTCATCCAGCTCGCGAAAATGACCGGTGCCCGCATCCTTTCCAATGACGGAAACCTCGGCAGCATCGGGCGTCTCAACGGAATTCGGATGCTCAATCTGAACGACCTCTCCAAGGCAATGCGTCCTCAACTGAGCGCCGGCGACGAGCTGGACCTCACGCTGTCCAAGGAGGGCCGCGATGCCCATCAAGCCGTCGGCTACCTGCGGGACGGCACGATGATCATCGTGAATCAAGCACGCCCGCTGATCGGAAAAACGGTCCGCATCTCCATCAGCAGCGTCCTTCAGACGACCGCAGGACGCCTGTTTTTTGCGGAGTTG
>JANMGP010000106.1:0-41998 GCA_031374705.1 Verrucomicrobiaceae bacterium
GTTTGATATAGCTCCCAATCTTGCATGTTTTTTTCTCCAGTGCGGCCACCCCGGTTGAGCGTAGCTCATCAGGGGTCGCTGTTCCCCTCCTTATTCTCTCCCATCGCTCGTTTTACCACTTTTTTCCCGAAAGAACCTATCCCCGAGACGGTTGTTGCGAAGTGGAGTGGGAAGGAAATACCTTCAGACACAGTCGTGAGAGGGGCCTTGGGTGAAAGTTACTGGGTGAAGGACACAGGGCTGGTTTGGGTGCAGATTTCGCGTATGCCGGAAGCAAGCCGGTATTTCCCGCCGAAATCTTTGAATTTAACGCCCAATGAGTTAGTTCGAACTCTCCAGCATTGCCCCACGAGGGCGTGACCGCAGCATGATGTAAATCGGAGCGGGGATTTCCTAATCCCCGTCCTGCCACGCGCGCAGCGCCTAATCTGTTTCGCAGGGCTCAGAAGGGGCACACGGTTCTCTATTTGCGCGCTTCGCGCTACAAGGGGACGGGGATTAGGAAATCCCCGCTCCGGGGGAGCTTTCAGCTTTCAGCCGGGACTGCTGTCCTACATCACGCAGCGGTCACACCCATCCAAACTGCCTTCAGCACGGCGGAAGAGTCGATCGGTCGAAGGCAGGATCAAGCGAGTCCAAGATTCGGTGAGAGCTTTTGCTGTATTAGCCTAACCCTCTTTATTCCATCGAAAGCTGACCGTGACCGGAGGCGAAATGCTTGCACGAGTTTCTAATTCTCGACAGAGTGTTGTAATCATGAACTCACTGGACCTCCGGGATTGCCTCCAAAGTTGGCCGTATGATGCAGAGAACAATGTCCGCATCGGGCGCGGGGCAGATGGACGGGAGATCATTTTGGTCCGCCGACCGATGGGAATCGAACAATACGAAGCCGATGGCAGCCCGGATGGCCGGCGGATGCATGGCGAGGAGACCGTTCTCGCCTCTCACCAAGCCCGCATGAACACGGCGGAGCAGACCCATTCGCCAATCGCGTGGGAACTGGACGTCGAAACCTGTGCGGAGCTTTTTGACGAAGCGGGCGCATACCACGATCGCCTGGTCCTCCTTTTCCGTCTGCAGGACTGGACGCGCGCCGGGCGGGACGCCGCACAAGTCCTCCGCCTCCTCGATACCGTGAGGCAGCACGCGCGATGCGCGGAAGATCGCGTGCAGCTCGAGTCGTCGCGTCCGCACCTCACGCGCATCCATGCCGTCACCCGCGCGATGCTTCTTTTGGACAACGGGCAATATCAGGAAGCCCTGTTTGTCGCGCGTGAAACGCCCGGCATTTTGGACGCCTTCGCCGCCTGCACCCCGGAGCACGGCGAGCTTGCCGGAGTGCTGCTCGCCAGCGTCCGGGACTTCCTGATGTCCAAAACGGCGTGTTGTCCGTGCGATGAGTCCTCCTTTATCCACCAAGGCGATTTCTGGATGATTCGGCATCATGGTGACACTGCCTTCCTGAAATGCACGCGCGGCCTGCAATGCCTCGCCATCCTGCTCCGCTCGCCGGGGCGCGAATTCCACGTCAGTGAACTCCTCGCCAACCTGCCGGACGCGCCACCGGCAATTTCCGCAAGACACGCGAACGGACACCCGCATGACGGCGGCGATCACCTCGTCATCGCCGGACTACCCGACGGCAGCCCGATTCTCGACGCCCAGGCCAAAGCCGAATACAAACGCCGCCTCCACGAACTGCGGCACGAGCTGGAAGAAGCCGAGCAATCCAACGTCCCCGACCGTGCCGCCAAAGCCCACGAAGAGATGGACGCCATCGCGCAACACCTATCGAACGCCATCGGCCTCGGAGGCCGCGACCGCAAGACCTCCTCCGACTCCGAACGCGCGCGTTGCGCCGTGACCAAACGCATCAACCAAGCCATCGAAAAAATCGCCGCCGCCATCCCCGTGTTAGGCCATCACCTGAAGGCGAGAATCAAGACCGGCTACTTCTGCTCCTACAATCCGCACCCGGATCGCCTCGTCGCGTGGAGGTTTTGACTCTTTCATAGTTTAGTCCAGTTGTGACGCAAAAAATCACAGTGTGGCGCTAAATGTGCCGCAAACATGGCACTGGAAGGCGGGTGTGAACACCTGCAAAAGCGCGACAGCCCCGCCGCTTTTCATCAAAACCAAAAAACAACCACCAAGTTATCTATATGTCGAAAATCAGTTTTACTGAAGTCTCCGCGGGTAATGTAGAGTTGAACCGCGAATATCCTGAACTCGACGACCCAGAGGTCTTCGAGAATATGGTGAAGGTCACCCTCGAACGGATGGGCGAGCGTAAGTGCCCTCACGTGCGTGGCCAACATGCGAAGGCCACTGGCTGTGTCACGGCTGAATTTCAAATCGCTAACGATATTCCGCCTGACCTTCGGCATGGCGTATTCCGCATACCCGGTCACACTTTCAGCGCTAAGGTCCGGTTTTCCAACTCGGATGGCACGATCGAGGCCGATGGGTGCAAAGCCGCCCGCGGACTGGCGATCAAGCTACAGGACGTTGTGGGGCTTCGTGCATTGCCGGGTGATGGGGACGGCAGCCAGGATTTCCTGATGGTCAATCACCCGGTGTTTCCGTTCCCCAATCCTAAGAAGTATCTGGAAACCATGAAGCGCATGGCCTTTGGGGAGAAACTTCCCATTGGGGAGTTTATGTCGCATGTAGCTGGGAAGATATTCGCCGGAGTCCACATGAAATTCTTCGAGCCAAAGGAGCTCAGTATCGCGGAAGAGATAAAGGGCAAGCATGTCGCCAGCCCGCTGGAGATCAGTTACTGGAGTGGCGCGCCGTACTGGCTCGGGCCCGCGAGTGGAGAGGGAGGTCATGCGGTCAAGTATTCGGCCGTGTCGCGGCAGAAAGCTCGCACTCCGATCCCAGAAGATCCCGAAAAGGAGCCGGGCGACTACCTCACGCAGGCTCTGATGAGAGGCTTGCGATCGCAGGAAGCTGTATTCGACTTCAAGGTCCAATTGCAGACCAACGCGGATACAATGCCGGTGGAAGACGTTTCCATGGAATGGGACGAGACCGTTTCCCCCCCTATCACTGTCGCGACACTTCGCATCCCGCCACAGGAAGTCAAAGCATCGGGCGACCTCGCAACCCAGTGCGAAGCAATGTCCTTCAACCCTTGGCACGCGCTCGCCGAACACCGTCCCATGGGTGGGATGAATCGCCTTCGGAAAATGGTCTATGCGGCGAGCGTCAACGAACGTGGTTCCCATTGAACGAACGTGGTTCCCATTGAATGAATGGAATTCTCAACCCCTTGCCCCGAGATTTGAGCGTGAGCCGCTCTCTCCTCAATGAGAGAGAGCTTACCGGGCATCGTTGAAGACAGAGTGAAGACAGCGTGCCCGACTAATAATTGATCCTCGAGGCCTCGGGTGTTTACTGGATGCCCGTCCACGATTCGCTGGATTGCGACGGCTTCGAGCTCACGCTCTTCCACGGCACGTACGGGCGTAATCTGCCGGGCAAAAAGAGCGACTCCTCCGACTGCCAGTGGCACGCGGTGTTCTACAGTCGATGGCTCAGATTCGCAGTTCTACCGGGTTCTCTGTGCCGCGCGATAGGCAACAGACACCGCTGGGCCACAGTATTCCATGGTCCACCTGACACGGGCAGGATTTCCTTCCCACGGGGCTTCTGCGCGGGTTTTTGGACATGCCGGAAAGCATCTGGCGGCCTGAAACACCGCGAAAACGAACTGTCGTTACGTTTTGAAGTTGCGGAATGCGCACTGCCCGGTAGTCTCAACACCCGCAAACACTGGCCGATGGTGTAAAGGCAGCACAGGTGACTTTGACTCACCTAGTCAAGGTTCGAATCCTTGTCGGCCAACTCTTAAACCACGACTCTCCATGCTCGACTCACCTTCCGGCAAATTCATCCTCTGGGGAACCCGGGGCTCGTCTCCCACGCCTGGCGGTCGCTTTATCCGGCACGGAGGACACACCTCGTGCCTCTCACTGCTCCATGACGGAGTACAACTCATTTTCGACGCAGGCTCCGGCATCCGTGAACTTGGACGCGAACTCATGGAGGAACCCCCGCATCGGCTGCACCTTTTTATCACGCACACCCACTGGGATCATATCCAGGGTTTCCCATTTTTCCCGCCTGCTTACACGCCGGGTTGGGAAATCGATATCTACGGCGCAAAGCATTTCAACAAACCGCTGAAATCCGTGTTCAAAGGGCAGCTCGACCGTGAGTATTTCCCCGTTCAAATGGAAGACATGCGGGCGCACCTTGATTTTCATCATCTCAATGAGGAGCCGGTGATTATTGAGCGCGTAAAGGTCTCCTGGATTCATGTTGACCATCCCGGCGTGACGCTGGGCTTCAAGATTGAGGTAGAAGGAAAAAAAATCGTGTGGATTCCCGACAACGAATTTCTCAAAGGCCATCTCGATCCGCTCGAAGACCTCACGAGGGACAGCGAAGTCCTGCGCCCGTATTTGCCGTTGCTCGAATTCGTGAAAGGGGCGGACACCTTCATTCACGAAGCGCAATACACCGACGATGAATATCCCCACAAAGTCGGCTGGGGCCACAGTTCAGTCGGCAATGCCTGCCTTCTCGCACATCTCGCAGGAGTGAAACGCTGGCTGGTCACTCACCACGACCCGACACACGCCGACGATTTTCTGGAGACCAAACTCAACCAAACCCGGCGGCTTCTTCACCGCCTTGGGAGCAGCGTCCAGGTCGCCCACGCGTACGACGGACTGACGGAATATATCTGACGACGCGCCGTCGTTTATTTTGCCGCAGTTGCCGACTGTGTGAAGCAACGAACCAATGCACAGGCCGTGCACAGGCCCGCGCAGACGACCGTCAGCCATGTCCCGTATTTGATGTCCAGGTATTTCCAGTGTTCGGAAAACGTGCGTTTCACCCACCACAATGCGATTAGCGGACCCGCGGTTGCCGCGACGCTCAGCACGAGTTGAAACATCGGTTTTCGAATCCACGCGGCCAGCAGGATTAGCCCGAAAACCAACGGCGACAGCCAGACGAGACTGTACTGGGTCCACTCCCCTGCCTTGTCGAATCGTGCAATCGTCAAGCCCGTGCCGACCTCCTCCATGATCTCCACCCATGGAGTAAAAAACGAGAGGAGCCCTGCCAGGGCGGATGGAACGGAAGCCCATCGGGCAGTCAGATTAGTGTTCATCGAGAAACGAAACGCGTGCTGGGAAATGAAACACGGGCGGCAGTCGCCGCCCGTGTTTCATTGAATAATTCCGCTAAAACTGTCGCGGTTCTAGTCGGCGCGTTCAACAGCACGGAAACCTTCGGATCCGCCGCCACCGACGCTCGGCGATGCCTTCGATGGGGTCCTATGGACGGTCGGAGACGGTCTCACTGCGTGATAGTGATGGCGCTCGATGATGACCTGCTGCGGCTCTGGCGCGCATGCAGCGAAAAGAAAGGCGATCGACAGGGCGGCCGCAATTTGTGTCTTCATGGTAGTATTATGTGTTTTTGTTGTGGGTTGATCGTTGAGTTACTTCGTCTCCGGAGCAGGGACGGCGGTTCCGGAATCAGCAGCCGCAGCTCCAGCGTCGCCTTTATCGTTGCCGCGGCGACCGACCATCACAGAGTACGCGGCAAGACCGCTCGCGCGAGCGAGGTGCACATATGCGTAAACCGAGCCGTTATACGCTGACCGGAACTTCACTCCGGCGCGGGAATCCGCACGCACGTCTTTGAGGATCAGGTTTCCCACCTCGTCGTAGACGTAGATGTCAATGTCGCGGGCATTTCCGTCGCGCCCGACGAGGAAAACGTAGTCCAATCCCTTGCTGACCGGGATTGTGTACTTGACGGTATGGCCGGAGCCCCCGAGGCCGCCATAGTTAGTGGGTGTCATCGCGTATCCGCGATCCCGGTAATAGACGGCCATCTTGTAGCAATCGTCTTCGGCGGTCGCCGGGTCCGAAACGGCCACGTTGGGTGCAATGATTCCAACTGCTCCGATGAGCATGAGGAGGTACTTGTTTTTCATGGTGTTAGTTGTTTTTGTTGTTGTTCCAGGGAAAATAATCTCACTTTTTCAGAACTGCAGCGTTCACAATTTGCGTCGCGATGTTTTCCAGCTCCGCGACCTTTTCCTTCGCGATCGGAGCGTTGAGGCCCACATTCAGAATCGTGATTACCTTTGGAAGGGAATCCAGAACACGTGCCACTTGCGGGTTGCTCTGGACGTCCGCAGGCAGCTTTTTCACCGCTTCAAGAAGTGCTTCCGCGAGTTTGGGTTCGCGAAGGATATTGGAAAGTTCCGGGTTATAATTCTCGGAAATCACATGCCCGGTATAGCGCGCACCCTGCATCCAGCCGGCCACGATGAGCAGCACCGTCTCGGAAGCATCCTTCTTCTTCGAGATCAAGTTCATGATGTCCTGTTGAAGGAACGCCAGATCCATGAACACTTTGAGCCATTCCCCCCGTTGCGAAGCGTCCCGAACGTCACGTGCCCGCTTGAGATCGCCGTCACCGATGCCCATTTTTTTTGCGAGCTTTTCGATGTCGTCGGCGCACTTCTTCACCTTTTCTGCGTCCTTTGCTTTTACCGCCATGACACCGTCGGCGATGCGAACACCCAGTGCCATGGGAATGCCGACCTGCTTGTCCGAGAATTTATCGGGATCGACATCCTGCGCTATGGCGACGTACGCCTTTGCCCAGCTCACTTTTCCTTTCGGAAGCGCCATATCGATGGCGAGGAACTTGTCGTACGGCGTCGGAAGGCCGAGACCGGCTGATTCGGCTTTCGATGGATCAAAGCCAGCCTTGTCGTCCGCTGCGGACAGCGGGGCTGACCCAAACTGCGCCATGCACAAGGCGAGCGAGAGCGCCTTCATTAATGAATCGGTTGCAAACTTCGGGAGTAGCGCCATACGCGAATGGTTTATCTGGCAAGTCCGTCAACATGCAAGTGGATTTTTTGCCCTGCGACCGGCGGACCGGCGGCCCCACTCAGTGAAACTTTTGATCGCCGCGAAGCCGCGCGGCAATTCCATCTCGACGCACCGATGATCCGACGTTACGTTTCGGATGAATTCTTCATTTCGTATGAACATGTTTCTCATTCAAAGCGGTTCTGTGTCCCGGCGGTTGTCGATGGCAGCGGTGCTCGCGGGCTCGGCTTTCGTCTTGGCAGGGTGCAAGGATGCTGCCGCTGATCTCCAAATACGCGTCACGACCTTGCAAGAGGAACTCGCGAAAACCAACCGGGAAGTCGAGCGCACACAAAAGGAGATGGCCCGCGTGCAGGAGGACGCCGAAGCCAAGGTAAAGGCTGCGTCGAACATCCAACAGCCTCAAGCCAGCGCTTCCGTGGCATCGTCCGGACTGTCGCGGGAGGAACTCGACACCGCGCTACAGGCCGCATTTTCCCGTTTCAAATCCGATCTGGCAGCGAACCCGACGAGTGTTGTTTCCGTTCCGCGTCAGCCGGTCGTTGAAAACACCCCGCCGTCTCCGGTGCTCACCCCGCCAGCCGCGCCGACGCGTCCTCCGGCGGGCGGGCCGAGCCTTCCCGCGAATGAAACGCGCGCTGTGGACTGGGGCGATAAGCGTCCTTCGGCCGCGCCGAAATCGGGCGGCTCGCCGATTCAGAGGCAGCCCGGTACACCACCCGCCCAGCCTCCGGCGCAGCCTCCGCGCACACCATCGAATTTACCGCCTGCGAATCAGGAAGTCCCCATTAAGTTTTAAAGGCTGCGGCTTCCGTTCGCCCCCGTTGGGAAAACGCGGACGGCTGCCCGTGGTTGCAACCATATGAAAGGAATCCTTCGAATTACGGACGCTGCCGGAGAGCACATCTACGAGCTCCCGAAAGAGCGCACGACGCTCGGCAATGGTCCGTCGGATCAACTCCAAATCAAAACGAAGGGATACTGCCAGTCGGTCCTGAGTTTTGAATTTAGCCGGACGAGCTGGAACGTTAGCATCGCACCCGAGGCCGAGCCGCAAATCACTATCCTCATCAATTCAGCGAGGCCGCGAACTCCTGACGAGACCCTGCTCAACCATCTCGATACCGTTCAACTTGGCAGTGTCGCTATGCAATTCTTCCGCGTCCTGGATGAACCGATGTGCAACGGAGCGGTGTGCCACGAACTGCCGCTGCGGCCCGAGGGGCTGACGTTCGGACGGAAGCACGAATCCGAACCTTCCGGCCCGAACCGCGCCGAACTCGACGGAGAAGATGCCGGCATCTCGCGCAGGGCAGCGGTCATCGAGCGCGAGGGCGCGGACTACTTTCTCTCATCTCCGTCCCAGCGCGGTCTGGAATTAAACGGCGTCGAGATTCAGCGCGAAAAACTCGTATTTGGCGACCGGTTCCGAATTGGCGGATACATCTTCGAGTTCACGGGTTCGACGGTTCGCCGCATTCTCCCGGAGCTTGCAGGCTCGGTGGAAGCGCGTGGGCTCACCGTTGTCCGCGGCACACACAAAATTCTCGATGACGTCTCGATCAATATCGCAGCCGGAGAGTTCATCGGAGTCCTCGGACGATCCGGACAAGGCAAGAGCACCTTCCTGAACGCCCTCTGCGGCGTGAGCCCTGCGTCCAGCGGAGAAGTGCGCATCGGCGGAGTCCCGCTTGCCGACCGCGAAAAACTCCGCGAACTTGGAATTGGCTACGTTCCGCAGGACGACATCGTCCACAAAGAACTGACCGTCCGCGACGCCATCAACTACAGCGCCAGACTTCGGCTCAAGCTGCCCAAGCATCAGCGAAACGCGCTCGTCGATCGCGTGCTGGAGCAACTCGACCTTTCCAAGCACGCTGCAAAAAAAGTGAGCCAACTTTCGGGTGGCCAGCGCAAGCGCGTGAGTATCGCGATCGAGCTCCTTGCGAAACCAAGCGTCCTCTTTCTCGACGAGCCATCGTCGGGACTGGACCCTGCGATGGAAGCCGAGTTGATGACGCTCCTTCAGTCATTGACTCTGACGAAACTCACCGTCGTCTGCACGACGCACGTCCTCCACAAAGCGTTCATTTTTGACCGCGTCGTCTGGATCGAGGGCGGACGGCTTATATTTGCAGGAACAAGCGATGAGGCGCGGCTCCACTTTCGGACGGCAGAGGGCTCCGCCACAGCCACGGCGACGCTGGAGCATTCTCCGCTGGAGAAAATCTACACAGCCCTCCAGGAAAACGAGAAGACCCGGACGCGCACTGCGCAGGATTGGGAATCGCTCTACCAGACCTCGGCGTATTACCCGAATCTCTGCCCGCCGATTCCGCCGACTCAGCTTCTGGCACCGTCGAAATCCCGCACCCCGAAGCCCCGCGTGGGCGCGCTGAAGACGCTCATGCTCCTTGCTGCGCGACAGTGGAGCATCCTGCGCTCGGACATCCTGAACATCGCGTTCCTTTTTGCGCAACCGCTGCTCATCGGTCTTCTGGTGGGCTGGGTCGCCGAAGAGTCGGCGCTTCGCATGTTCCTCTGCGTGGTCGCGACGATGTGGTTTGGCTGCTCGAACGGCGCACAACAGATCGTCTCCGAAATGGCCATCTTCCGGCGGGAACGCGTTTGCGGCCAGAGCATGAACGCCTACATCCTCAGCAAGCTCGGATTTCTCTCCGTCATTTCGCTCATCCAGGGCATCCTCCTCCTTGCCACCACGCTCGCCGCAGGACACTTGTTTCACGGGGAAAAAAGCGACGCGGAAGATCTGAAAAAACGGTTCGCCGAGCGATTGAAGCCGTACGCCGCACTCATCGCCGAACGCGACAAACCGGCGGAGGAATTCGGCGGACTCGTCGAAGGCGAGGATCCACTCGGCGATCCGGCACCGAAACCAGCAGCCCCGCCCGCCCCGGCAATACCGGCGGACGCACCTCCGAGTCCCGGAAAGGTCAATGCGCTCGTCAAAGTCTGCGAATTTTTTCAAATCACCGATAACGTTCTGGATTCCGGTCCGCGCGAGCTGCTGAGGCTCGACGGTTCACGCGCGATGGACTCCGCGGGAAAGGTCGTCATTCTTCCCGGCATGAGCCTTTTCAGCGTGCTCCTCACAACCCTCGGACTGCGACTGCTCGCGATTGTCGGAGCCACGCTCGTCAGCGTCGCAATCGGCCTTGCCATATCATCGCTCGTAAAAAATACCACGCAGGCCGTGCTCTGGGTTCCTCTCGTGCTCATCCCGCAAATTCTGTTCGGCGGCATCGTGGTCGCCGTGCCGGATATGTCGAAATCCGTCCGTAACTTCAGCCGCATCATGCCGAGTTTTTCCGCGCAACGGATAATGGACGTCGGCTCCGTCTTCGGCGTGAATACTCCGAAATTGAGCAACCGAACCAAGACGCCGGTGTTCCTTTCCGCGCTCGGAAAAACCGAGGATGTCGAATGGAAGGAAGGCGATGAAACGCGCTCTCAATCCTATGACAAAATCTCCCCGATTAACGCGCCGTGGCAGAACCTGACTGTGAATCCCGACCGGCTCGGCCAGCACAAATTTGCACTCGAAGTGGATGATGACGAGAACTCCGGCTACCGCGACAGCGTGGAGGGAAGGCGGGACGTCATTCTGCGAAAGGGAACTCCCTATCGAAGTCTCGCCGAGGCACAGACCGCAGGGGTGACTCTCGGCTCATGGATGGCGCTTTGCTACGCCGTCATGCTTCTCGGGCTCATTGGAAAACAGACCGGCAGATAATCCCTGTTTTTCAAATCTTGTTCCCCGGCGATGATGCGTGCATTTTCACCGCCGCGAGGGCCGTGGCTTCATCCACGTCATTCGCACGCCACCATCCAACGAAGAGAAAACGCCAATCCCATTGAAACTCGGAAATTTCGAAATCGAAACGACGCCAGACGGCAAGCCGCGCCTGCTTGGCAAGGGCACGTTCGGGCAGACATTCCTCGCACGGCACAGCTATCTGGAAAGCCCGGCCGCAATCAAAGTCATCAGCGAGAAGTTCCTCTCTCAATCTCGCGCACGGGAACGATTTCTCGATGAGGCCAAGGCGGTCGCCCGTCTCCGCCATCCGCACATCGCGCAGGTCTATGATTTCGGCCCGGTAGAGGACGGGCTTTTTTACGCCATGGAGTTTTGTGCGGGCGGCAATCTTTCCGAGTGGATGAAGACGCGGGGCTCGCTGTCGGCAGCCCAGGTTATCGGCCTCGCCCAGCAGGTCGCGAGCGCACTGAAGTGCTGCCACGCAGCGAAATTCATCCATCGCGACATCAAGCCTGCAAACATCATGCTGGCTTCCACCGACGGTCCGCTCATCGCGAAGCTGATCGACTTCGGGCTCGTCCAGAGCGAGCAGACCGCGCAGCACGAAGGACAGGCCGCGCACTATATCGGCACGCCGCTTTACGCCAGCCCGGAGCAGCTCAAAGAACAGGACGTCGATGCGCGAACAGATCTGTTTTCACTCGGCATGACGCTCTGGCATCTCGCCACCGGCAACGCACCGGATTCCGGCATCTCATCCGAAATCATCGCGAGTCGCCTCGGCAATGACAGCTACGAACCCCGGATTCCCAACAGCCTGCCGCCACCGCTTCGCGCAATCATTGCACGTCTGGTGGAAAAGGACCGCACGCGGCGGTTTGAATCCGCCTCGCAATTGCTCGACGCGCTGAACGGTGCAGCCACGGAACTCGGCGCGTCTGTTTTTACGGACCTCCAGCAGGTGGAGGGGGCGAGCAGTCGGGACCATGGAAAGCCGGAGGCGCACGACACACCGCCGCTACAGATCGAGACGTATGTCGGCTCGCTCGGCGAAGACTTTCACGAACCGCGCGTAATCGGCGAGAGCATCACCGGAAAGACTTATCGCGCGTGGCCGAAGACACCGGGTGCCCAGCCGATTGCGCTTCACACACTCGACCGCAGCATCGTAGCGAATCCTGAGTTGCTTGCGAAAGTATGCGCAGCCGCGGGAAAACTGGCCGTCATCCGACCACCCGGCATGCTCGCTGTGGGCGCGATTCGCAGGTACGACGATGAGGTTGTCATCATCATGGAAGCGCCGCCGGAGCGCGACCTCATCAGCGAACTCTTGGATCGCGGAAAAGTCACGGTCGCCAATGCGCGCGGGATGTTCGAGCTCATCGCAGCCACGTCGGATCGCCTCATCCAGGCCGGGCTGCCGGGCGTCGAACTGGGTGGATCGCAAATCTTTGTTTCGCCGTCGCCACAGGCACCGGACACTGATTGGCAGCCGCTGCTCGTTCCGCGGTTTCTTTTCAAACGCGAGTGCATCGGAAACACGCTGCACGCCGAGGAAGACGCAGCAGCGACTCTCGATGCCACGACAAGTGGCAGCGGAGTTCCGGACTACGAACCGGGTCAGTTTGCACGCCTGTTTTATCGCATCGTCGCAGGTCGCAAACTCCCCGAAGTCGCATCGAAATCCGTCGCCGGCTACGTCCCCGTCCCCGAACTTTCAGAAGAGAGCAATCGCATCCTCGCGCAAGTCGTCGCGGGCGAACTCGCATTCTCCACGTGCGGCGAACTCCTCTCGCGCGTGCTGTCGCTCGAAGGCCTCGGCGCGGCGACCAGCCTTCGCGCCGGAACATCGACGGCGGCTGTGCGCACACACGCCACGGCCACCCAGACAGGCACCGCACAACGTCTTCGTACGGCCACGACGGCAACCGCTTCCGGCACTAGCCGCAGCGCATCGGCTCCGTCGATCAAAACAGCGACACCACTCGCGCCAATCTCGTCCACCGCTTCAGCCGCGACCGCACAGCAAAAGAAACAGTCGAAGTCCCCGCTGCCTGCAATTATCGGCGTATTGCTAATCCTCGGTGCCGCGGCGGGTGGATACTGGTGGTGGAGCAATCGCCCGGACCAAACCAAGGTTGTTTCAAATCCACCCGCGGTTCCCGCGAAACCGACGCCGACCCCACCGACGCCCCAGCCGGCGGATGTCCCGAAGACCACCACTCCGAGCGCGGAGCAACTCCCTGCCGGCTACGCGCTCCAAATCGTCGGCGATGATATGAAATCGACCCGGTTTACGCTTGGCGACACGCCCCTCGACGCCACTCGCACCAAAGATGGATGGGAGATAAAGCTCCCAGCGACCACGCTGCCCGCAGAGATCACCGGACAGGCGATCGGCTACGTTCCGACGAAGATGCTCATCAAATATCGAGGCGATGCTGAGAAGCCGATTCAGTTCACGCCCGAGCGCCACAAAGGAAAACTAATCGTCCGGAGAAAGTCTCCAAATTCCGACTATCAGGATGTAGGAGCACGCATGACACGGCTGCTCGCAGACGAGGAAGGGCACGTGCCCGTGGCCAAGTTCTATCAGGCATTTCCGCTCGATAAGGAGGAAACGACGGTGCTGATTCCGAGCGGCGTTTACCGCATCACGCTTCAAGGGAACAGCAATCTGGTGACCGAGCGCCGGCTTGCAGAAGAAGTCGAAGTGAAAGCCGATAGCACGACGACTCTCGAGCTTCCGCCAAGCTGGGTCGGCAACTATACGGCCACCGCAAAAGAAACCGGCACGTCCGCCGCGGGAGGCACGATTGAGTGCCGGTTCGAGATTCTACCCAACCTCGCATCCTCCACATTTCGTTACACCGCCGGCAGCGTCAGCAATGAGGCGACCATGAGCGAATGCCGCCTCGACAAGAACGGCGATTTTCAAGCGCGGATTCTTTGGTCAAAAGCACAGGAAGGGCAGACGTTCGATTGGAAACTAATAGCCAAACGTGAGTCCGGCAGTCTGCTTCTCAACGTCGAAGAATTCAGCGGCGTGAACCGCCAGATGGAAGAAGAGAAGGGGCGCAAACCTTATTCCCCGCAAGAGTGGAGCCTCTCCGGGCCTCTCAAGGCAGCACCGTGACCGTCCGCGCTATCGCGCGATTCCCGCCGGTAGTTCCTCGTCCGATTCGAGTCCTTTTCCATCCCAATCCTCATTGTTCGGACCGTACATTTTTGCATCAGTAAGAACGAGCATTCCGTCCTTGCCAGCCTTGATTGAGACCTGAACCTGCGTGACGCCCTTTCCGAAAGTCTTCGTTCCAAAAGTCCGGACTCGAAGCGGCTTGTGGGCGGTCAGCGCCGCGATAATCAACTCGGCTCCGGAAGCCGTGTTCCCGTCCTGAAAAATCGACAGTTTCGATGGTACGTACGGCGCGGCATTTTCCGAGACCTTGCGCTCCTCTCCCGAAAGCTTCTGGATTTTTGAAATCGCCACGCCCTTCGGAAGGAACAGCTCGGCGACCTTCACCGAATCCCCGTAATCGCCGCCGGGATTCCCGCGAAGGTCAATCACGATGCCTTTCCCCGGGCCGATACTCATCAGCCCCGTCTTCATCGCTTCCACGGCGGCCGGGACGATTTTTGTCAGCCGGAAGTGGTGCGCGGTATCGGTCGAGCGGATCTCCAGCGGGGCAGACTCAATCCTCGCCCGGTCAATGGTCAGTTCCTCCTCTTCTGCTCCAGACTCACCGTGCCTGACACGGATTTTCACCTTCGATTCCGGCTTTCCCCGAAGCCTCTCCGATGCCTCGTAAATGGTCATGTAACGGGCCTCGCGCTTGTCAATCTCCAGCAGGACATCGCCTTTTCTTACTCCCTCGAGTGCCGCTTGAGCGCCTGAAATTGGGAAGCAAATCGGACCGTCCGGCCCTTTCTTAAGATCCACACCAATCCCGACGTATCCCTTCGAAACCTTTTCGGTCAGGACCACCTGCGAAATTGTCCTCGGGATGAATGCAGCGTATTCGTCCTCGTTCCCGAGATAGGCGTTCACCGAACGCTCCAACAACACGCGAACTGCAAAGCCTTGCGCGTCCTTGGGCGCGTTTTTTGAGATTTCGACGATTGCTCCGAGGTAGATATCCACTGCCATGTCGAAATCCGCCGGAATGGCTCGCGCGAAATACTTTCGATACTTTGCACCCAATTCACGCGAGAGGCCGGCATAAAACCCCGCGATCATATCGCGATCCGATGGCTTGCGGAGCCAGAGGGCCTGGATATCCGCCATCACTCCTTTCAGAAAATCCAAATCCGCCTCGAAAGAATTCGCATCGGAGTCCTGGCCTCCTGCCGACACGCCGAGGAACAAGCCCAGCGCAGCCGCCATGCGGGAAATAAGAAGGCGGCGGGACATCCGCCCGCCGCCTTTCAGGTTTTTCAAAAGTACGTTCTGCAACGAAACCTCCGGGGTCTCACTCGCCGAGCATACGCTTGCGACGTTCCACCGCAGATTCCAGCCCTGCATTTCTGCGCTGCGTCCGCCGGGTATCACTGCGGACATTGTCCAGATGATCCTCGCGAACTGCGAGGCGCTGCCGGGCTTTGTCTTCGCTCCAGAAAATGCCGCCTTCGCGGGGATTTCCCGTGGTTTCACACGCAGTGAAGAACTGCGAGCAGCCTGCGGCTGCGAGGATGATGAGTTTGCGTTTCATAGAGTTCCTTTCGTTGAAATTTTAGCCACCAATGGATTGCTCAAGGCTCGCGAGCCGTCCCACTTCAGAACCGCGCTCGGCCTTCGCTTGACGGAACGATTGGGAAAGCGAACGATACTCGCCGTAGTTGCTGGCGCCTTTTGCCTTCGAATCGGACAACACTTCGCTTTGGTCCTTCTCGAACTGCACTTCGCTCTTGTTCTGATTCTGCACTTCAACGCGAATCTGTCCCACTTCCGATTTCAGCTTCCGCAATTCCCCCTGATTTCCCTGCGCCTTCGCCACACGGATACGGCTGTCGAGCGAGGCGACGCGGCGTTTGAGCGATGCATTGTAAGCGTGCGCGCTGCGGTTCGCTTTTTCCGCAATCGAGATTTCCGCATCCAGCCAGTCTTCCGCTGCGACATACTTTGCCTTGCGCTTCGCGACCATGCTTCCATAGACGAACCCGCCGGCTGCACCCGCGGCTCCACCGATTGCAGCACCCCGCAGGGCGGCATCGCGGTTACCGGTCGCCGCGCCAATTGCAGCGCCGAGGAGAGCTCCACCGATCGCGCCGATCGCTGTGCCTTGGGCTTGTGTCTTTCTTCCGTCAGCCGTCCCAGCGCATCCTGAGAAGAAAAACGCTGCAGCAAGCACTGCGGAAATGGATTTGATGAAATTACGGTTCATGGTGGTAGATTTGGTGGTGGTTGTTCGTAATGATTTCCTGACGGTCTTTTTGCTAAGCCTCCGACGTATATCTGTCAAGTTTCACCCTTCGGTAATCACAAAACGAACCGGTTCCTCCGCCTACAGGCTTTTCAAATACGCCACGATATCCGCTATTGCTTCGGCGCTCAGCCCCATCTGTGAGGGCTGGTACATGAGCGATCGATCCAGCTTCTTCACGCTCTGGATTTGAGCGCGCGGCACAGTCTGAATCACGGCACCCGTGCTTTTGATAATCAGCGGGTCGCCGTCGGCGAGGATCATCCCGTGAATCGTGAGCCCGTCTTTGGTCTTCACCTCGCTGCCCTCGAATCCGTGGGAAATGTCAGCCGACGGATTTGCAATAGCGCCAACAATCACTTCGGTCGGCTGCTGTTTTCCAAACGTCGTCAGCTCCGGACCAAAATCCACGCCGTTTTTCCCGACGCGATGGCACGCATAACACACGGCAATCGCGGCTTCACCGCGCTTTGCGTCGCCCTTGAGTGAGACGATCCCGGCAACTGGCGGGAGCTTTGGCGCGTTCGGGATTTCGGGAGGAAGTTCGATCGAGACGAGCTTTACTTTTTCCGGGTCGTAAAGCCCGAGTGCCTTCATTCCGGCGTCCACGTCGAACGCCTTCCAGTCATTCCCCTTCCGGTTCATCAGCCACCATTGCGCCAAATCCTTCATCGGGAAATCCTTCGTATTCGCCAGTCCCATCATCGCGCTTGCCGCCTCGCGGGTGTTGGTAAAAGCGAGTGCTGTGAGCATGAGCTTGCGCTGATCGGTGGACAGTTCTGCGGATATCGCGCGCGCGCGGAAATCACCCGCCGCCGCTGCCGGGTGCAGTCGCCACGCGAGCCATGCAAACGCGTCGCCCCACTTGTCTGCGGGACCGCCAATCGTTTTCGCGAGTGCTGCGTACAACTCCGCCTCCTTACCTTCACTTCCGAGCCCGATGGCTTCGAGATACGCGCGATCCTTTCCGTCAAATTGCCCCGCGAGTTTCACTAAAACGGACAGCGCCTTATCCGCAGGCTCGTCGCGAAGCGCGAGTGCGACTTCACGCCGGACGGCCACCGATTCGTCGCCCGCCATTTTGGCCAGCATTGCGTGCAAATCGTGGTTTGCGAATCGTAGTGCGCGGAATGCCACCAGCCTTTGCTCGGCGTCTTTGCTCTCAAGCAACGGCGTCACGATTGCGACGCCTTCACTGCCCATTTGCGCGAGGAGCCAGATGGCGCGCGCGGCGATGTAATGATTCCTGTCCTTCAAGAGCGCCGCGACCGCGGGAACGGCCTTCGCTCCATGCGCGCGGAGCTTCGCAAAACCGCTGTAGCGCACGTTCGGCGTCGGGCTCCGCAACGCTGCCAACTGTCCCTCGGTCGTCCCCAAGTCCAGCTTCGGAACCACGGATTTGAAGCTCTTTGGCGCGATGCGGTAGATGGTCCCCGTCATTCCGTTGTCGAGCGTGCCATGTCCTCCGACGCGCGCGTCGAACCAGTCGGCAACATAGATTGCGCCATCCGGACCCACACAAACGTCGCTCGGACGAAAGCGCGTCTTTAGTTCGTTATTCGGCCTTCCTCCCTGAAAGTCCGAGCCCGCAAATTCCTTCTCCTTGTTCGACGTGATGAAGTCGAACCGCTCCAGCTTCCAGCCGGCTCCCTCGTTCTTAGGCAGGTAGCCAAAAACCACGTTCTTTCCGGCTTCGCACGCCAGCAAAAGTCCGGGCCATTTGTCGCCCATGGCCCCGTTCTCATAGAATGCCACGCCAGTCGGCGAGCCTCCTCCGTACACATCTCCCGCGGGCATCGTGCCAGGGTCTTCCTGACGCCATTCCGCCGTCGCCGTGTCCTGCCCGGGACGTTTGTCCGCGCCCCACGCACGCTTGCCATCGGCTGATGCAAAGCCTGCGTTGCCACCCTCCATCACTGCGGTGACGCGGCACGCCGGCGGATCGTCGTTATCGCTTTGGAAGATGTCCCCCAGCGAAGTCACCGTTTGCTCGTAGCTGTTCCGGTAGTTGTGCCCCAGCACCGTCACGTTGGTCCCGTCCGGTTTCATTCGCGCAGTAAATCCGCCGATCCACACATGCCCGTCGTCGCTCTTCCTGCCTGCGATTTCCTCCATCATGTAAGGACTTCCCATGTAAAAACTCTTCCCGCTCTTATCCGTGAATTTTGCCCCTGTGTTTCCTTGATTCCAGTACCACTGGCCGTTGGGTCCCGCTGTGACGCTGTGCAGACTGTGATCGTGCTGGCGTCCTCCGAAACCGGTCAGCAGCACCTCGCGTTTATCCACCGCTGCATCAAACTTCCCGTCGTGATTCACATCTGTGTAAACCAGCATATCCGGCGGCTGCGACACGACGATCTGATCGCCGAAAACACCCACACCCAACGGCGATGCGAGCGCTTTTTCCTGCACGAAAACCGTCGCCTTGTCTGCCACTCCCGCACCCTTCGTGTCCTCTAAAACCACGATGCGATCACCTTCAGGACGTCGCCCGCCATGGCCGCGATAATTCACACCCTCCGCCACCCACATCCGGCCCTGCGCGTCGAAGTCGATGTTCGTCGGATTCATCAGCATCGGCGACGTCGCCCACACCGTGACCTCCATCCCTTCCGGCACTGTGAACATGTCCACCGGCACCAGCGGCGGACCGTCCACAATCGGCTCCGATGCAGCTCCGCGTGCCGGTTTCTCCGAATGAACGCTGAACTTCACGTTGGCGTCGCTGGCCTTCCCGTCGCGCTCGATCCCTCCGTCATCAATCGCCACCTTTGCCGAGAAGCGAACCGCACCTTCCGGCAGGTCAAAAGCGATGACTGACGGCGCGTGCGTGCCGATTCCGTTGTCGAAAACCTTCCCGTCCACCTTTAGCGCGCCACCGCTTTGATTCTTCCCGACTGAGTTATTTCCGTGACCGCTCGCCGCCGATTTCCACTTCAGCGTGGAAAGCAGCACCTTCGTTCCGTCTGCCATCTCCAGCGTCGGCTCGATCCAGTCGGCCCAATCGCAGCTCATCGATCCCATATCGGAAACCACGAGAAACAGCTCCTTTGCGCCCTTCAGCTTCGCATCAATTTCGACGAGACGCGGCTTGGAAGTGCTCGTCAGCACGGCGGTTTCCGCGAGCGGCTTTGCCGCTCCCTTCTTTTCGGGCGCGGCCACCGGTTTCGCCGGCTCCGCAGGCTTCACCACGGACTCAACCTTCATTGTCTTGCCAAATTTTGCCTCGCGCTCCGTTTGCACGGGAGCCGCCGGGATCGCTGCAAATTCGCCCTTTTGCGGCAGTTTCAGCCAGGGCTTTTCCTTGCCCTTGTCGTCCAGATTCGCATTCAGCTCGTCCTCCGTCAGCGGTTTGGATTTTACGCCGTCTTTCGGCACCTCCATCCCCGCGCTCCAGACAATTGCGTTGAGCGCCAGCGTGCGGAAGCCATCGATTGCCCAGTTCCGATGATAGTGTCCGCCGGTGAATCCTACGCCGCGCCCCCCGTCGGCGCGTTCGATTCCCCACATCAGCGTCTGCTTCTTCTCCAGCCCTTCCACTCCGTATTCGTTCCAAAGATTGATGTAGCGTTTCATCCGCTCCCGGGTCGGCGTTGCTGTGACCAGATCCAGCACCGTCGAGCGGTCTTTCGGGAAGCGGATATTATAGTAAAACTCGTCCAGCGCCTCCGCCGAAGAAGGAACCCCGTGCGACACCGGGTGGTTTGGCAGCGCCTTCAAATCAGCCACCCAATGCGGATTCACAGACCAGTCCGTCTCGAACGCTCCCCCGATCCACGGACGGTAATACTTCTCACCGTCCGCCGCCGAGGGATGCACCGCATAGTGCATGAATACAATGCCCGTGCCCTTTTTCGCCAGCGCATCCATCTTTTCCCAGCCCCGCTCCACGACGCTTGTCCCGTCGGCATAAATCACGATCGCTTTCGCTGAATCCAGCACGGCCTCGTCCTTCGGCCAGCCCTTCACCACGCTCGCCCGGATATCCAGCCCGCTTTGTTCCGCGAGCGCTTTCGCGAGCAATGAGCAACCGGCGTAAAATTCATGCTCGCCCGGACCGTGACTCCGCCCGCCCGCGAGAAAAACGATGTGGTTTTCGGCCATTCCGGCGAATGGAGCAGCGCAAAGACCCAGCAGCCCCGCGATGCAGGACACGAGAAAAGAATATCGGTGACGCATAAGTGCGGAACACCCCTCGAAGCTCGCGAATCTTAGTAAGGTTCATCTGCATTCGAGTCGCTGCGGCATTGGGAGTTGCACGTTGGACGTTCCCCGTCACACGAAAAAGCGCGTCCCCAATGACTCAGGGACGCGCCGTTTTCAAAAGCTGGCGAAATGCGCCGTCTATTTCGCGAGCAGGAACTTGTGGAGATGGCCAAAGGCGCTCCACTCAGCGACGATGAGATTTCCGTCTTTATCGATGGAGGCACCGTGTGGCGAGTTGGTGATTCCTTCCTTCCATTTGTCCTGGGCCAGTCCGTAATTTGCACGCTGCCCCGCTTCCGGGTTGTCGCCGACCTGGGCTACGATGGCGCCGGTTTTGTCGAGGACGGTCACGCGGCCCTGGAGCTCGGGGATGACGGCGTAATCGCCGCGAATATGAACGGCCGCGGGCATGCGCAGGTCGGCCTGGAGGACTTTCACGAAGTTGCCGTCGAGGTCCCAATGCTCAACGCGGTTGTTGTTGCGATTGCAGACGAAGAGGAGCGGTTTTTCGCCGCGAGTGTCGAGGGCGATTCCGTGACACGTTTTGAAGAACCCGGCCGAGGGACCGGGGGCGCCGAACGCTTTTACGAACTTGCGATCCTTGTCGAATTTGAAGATGCGGTTGGAGCCGTATCCGTCCGCAACGAAGATGGAACCGTCCGGCCCCACAGTGACGGCGCAAGGGTTGAAGCCGCCTTCGTCTTTGCAGATGTTGGACTCGGCGGGATATTTGATGGCCCATTCTTGCGTGCCGTCGAGTTTGAGCTTGATGACCTCATGTGCGGAGGGGCGTGCGCCGTAGATGACTTCAGTGCCGCCGTCGTCGCGAATCTCAAGTCCGTGGATTTTCGATGGGCCGAAGGCGCGCTGGAATTTGCCTTCCGGAGAAAAGACGAGAATACCGCGGTCGGTGTCGGTGGTGACGTAAATGTTGCCTGCTTTATCGATCACCGCGCCGCCATGACATGCGCCGATGGGCTTGTCGCCGGGCGTCTTTTCAAAAAAGTCCGGGACGATGGAGAACTTCAGTTCCGCTGCGAAAGCGTGGCTGGAGATGAGTGCGATGATTCCGAGAAGGGAGTGTGTGATGCGTTTCATACGCGCGGGGTTTTGCACGGGGGCGTTTGATTTGGCAATGGCGGAAAAACAGACTTTCTCATGAGCTGAATCGCTTCGCGTGTGATTGTCGGCGGCAAAATCCCCTGAAACCGTTTCCGGGCCAGGAGTGCCGCAGGATTTTGTAAAAGAATTTTGACTAAATCGGCGCGCTGGGCGTCTATGACTCTAACAAATGCGCCGTCCTTGGGGTCGGAGCGTTTGCAACTTAAACAAACAAACAAAACTTCTACTACCAGATGAAACTGAAACACCTGTTCACCGCCACTATCGTCGCTCTCGCCATCACCTTCCCGGCCTTCGCCGAAGAAGAGACGCCGCTCGGCAAAGAAATGGAAAAAGGCAGCAAAGCCATGAAGGCTCTGCAGCGTGCATCCAAGGAAGGCAAAGTGACCAAAGACATGGTCTCGAAGGTCGCTGAGATTAAGAGCACTTTCGAAGCCGCGGCCAAGCTCGAGCCCGCCAAGCTGAAGGACGTGCCCGCTGCCGAGAAGGCGAAGTTCATGGCCGACTACAAGGCCGCCATGGAAGCTGCCATCAAGGACGTCGATGCGCTGAAGGTCGCAGTCGAATCCGAAAACGCTGCCGACATCCAGAAAGCGCTCGATAAACTGAACGCCGGCAAGAAGGAAGGCCACAAGGCTTTCAAGGCCGACTAGTTCCGGACTGTGATTTGCAAAGGGGCGGCGTGCGAAAGTGCGCCGCCCCTCTTGCTACCCAGCCGATTCCACTGCACACTATAAGGCATGACGCGGAACGAACTTCTCGACCTCTATTTCATGGATGCGCGCGCAAAGCTCATCGACATTGCGGCGTTTCTCGACCGTCTCGATCGCGGGACCGGTGATGCTGATTTTCGCCTCTCCGCTTTTCTCCACGCGATGAAGGAACTCGCATGCAACGAACCGCAGAGGGCGAGGAATGTGCTCGTTTCCTTGAGCGATCCGAGTAGCGAGCCGATCGAAAAAGCTCCCGGCAAAGGCGCCGTCGGAGCGTGGCAAACGTAGCTTAATTTTTTCAAGTGCGATACATCGAACCACACGGACACATGGTCTCCCGGACAACGGACGACTACACCACCATGGCACTGGCGGGATGCGCGGCTGTCTGCGAACCGGCGTTCTGGGCGGGATTTGACCGCTCCAGCGCGGACGGCTTTTACGACTACTACTGCCAGCTCACCGACTACGAGCCGAAGCGGGCGGCGAAGTTCGGCCTGCCTCATTATTCATGGCTGTGCGTCAATCCGAAGGAGTCCGAGGACCCAAACCTCGCGAAAGAGGTCATCAGTATTATCCCGGAATTCCTCGCGCGACCGAATGTCCTCGGCATCGGCGAAATCGGCTTGAACAAAAATACGCGCAACGAACTCATGGTGCTGGAGTGGCATGTGGACCTCGCCGCACGGCACGACCAGATGATCCTCGTCCATACGCCGCACCTCGAGGACAAGCTAAAGGGCACGCGGCTCATCCTCGATGTGCTGAAGTCCGACAAGCGCATCGACCCTGCACGGGTTATCATCGATCATGTCGAAGAACATACAGTCGGCATGGTGCTCGATACGGGCATGTGGGCGGGTATGACGCTCTATCCGGAGAGCAAATGCACCTCGTCCCGGGCGATCGATATTTTGGAAAACTACGGTGCCGAGCGCATCTGGATGAACTCCGCGTGCGACTGGGGTATCTCTGTCCCGCTGGCCGTCCCGCGAACCGCGCTGGAGATGCGCAAACGAGGATGGACGCCGGAGCGCATCGATGCCGTCATCTTTGGAAATCCGGTCCGCTTCATGTCGCAGAACCCGCGGTTCAAGCTCTAGGGCGTAGTGGCAATCATTCTTCGTGCACGTCACGTTCTTCCGATTGTCGCGCCTGTCATCCGGGACGGTGCCGTCGTGGTGGAAAGCGGGCGCATCGTCGCCGTCGGGGCGTTTGCGGACATTCGCGCGGCGCACGGCGGCGAGGTAACCGATCTCGGCGAACAAGTGTTGATGCCGGGGCTCGTCAACGCGCACTGCCACCTCGATTATACGCTGCTTCGCAACGCCATCTCGCGTCAGAAAAGCTTCACGGAGTGGATTCGTGCGATCAACTCCCACAAGCGCGCCCTGCACGATGAGGATTACCTTGGCGCAATTGCGCGCGGATTTGCGGAGTTGCGAAAGTGGGGCACCACGACCGTCGCGAATATCGAGTCGTTCCCCGAGCTCCTTATTCGCATGCCGCTGCCACCGCTCCGGACGTGGTGGTTCATGGAGATGATCGACATCCGGCACCGCTTCAGCACGGAGGAAACCGTCATCGGAGCGCTCGCTTTTTTTGAAATGGATCGCCCCGGATGGCTGGGTGGATTCGGCCTTAGTCCGCACGCTCCCTACACGGCGAGCGGACCGCTTTTCGAGCTTTCGTCCAGCATCGCGGACCGCATGGGTATGGTCATCACCACCCACGTCGCCGAGTCCCGCGAGGAATGGCAGATGTTCCATGATGGCACGGGCGAGCTCTATGACTTCATGCTCCGCCTCGGACGTTGGATGTATGATTCGCAGTACCGCCGCACGCCCCTCGGTCATGTCGCACAACACGCGGCGCTGGGCCCGCGATGGTTGCTTGCGCACATGAATGAACTCGCCGATTCGGACTTTGAGCTTCTCCGTGAACTGCCCGCAAAACCGAGCGTCGTTCATTGTCCGGGCAGTCATCGCTATTTCGGCCATACCAGGTTTCCGCTCGCGCGACTTCGCGAAACCGGCGTGAATCTTTGCCTCGGCACGGACAGCTTCGCGAGTACGGATTCGCTCTCAATGTTCGACGAGATGCGCACGCTGTCCGAGAGTGAACCGACGCTCGCACCCGGCGAGATTCTCGCGATGGCTACGGTGAACGGCGCGCGCTCTCTCGGCTTCGATGGCGGAAAAATTGCGGCTGGCGCGGTGGCGGACTTGATTGCCATCCCGAACGATGCTACTTACGAAAAAATCCCGGACGCAGTGATCGAACATCGAGCACCCGTCCAATGGATGATGCTCAATGGCCAGATCCTGCCA
This sequence comes from Verrucomicrobiaceae bacterium, assembly GCA_031374705.1. Classification (GTDB taxonomy): domain Bacteria; phylum Verrucomicrobiota; class Verrucomicrobiia; order Chthoniobacterales; family Chthoniobacteraceae; genus SXWH01. Next base: position 24,511 of record JANMGP010000106.1, read on the forward strand.
CCGTAAACTACTCCACCTCGCGCTCGCCTTCGTCGTATTTGCAATTAACACCGGCGCGCATGCCGCTGCAAAAAAGCAGGATCGTGCCAAGACCACACCGGCCAGGTCCGCTGCGCTGAAGCCGGCCTCGAAGCCAGCACCAGCGCCTGCGGAGCCCAAGCCATCGCCCGCGCCCCTCGCTCCCGGCGAACTCCCTCTCATCGCCGAAGCCGCGGCGCTCGTCGACGTCCAAACCGGCGACTTCATTTACCAGAAAAACCCCGACGATATTCATTACCCCGCGAGCACGACGAAGATTTTGACCGCGCTGCTCGTCATCGAAGCGGGTGATCTCGACAAGCTTGTCACGGTGGAACTCGAAGACACGAAAGTCGAGCCAAGCGCGCTCGATGTAAAGCCAGGCGAACAGTATCCCCGCCGTCACCTTCTCTACGCACTTCTCCTGAAGAGTGCCAACGACGTCGCGATGTGTCTGGCGCGTGACAATGCAGGAAGCGTCGCCGCATTTGCTGACAAGATGACCCTCCGAGCGGAGCAGCTCGGTGCCACGAACTCCCATTTCACGAACCCTCACGGACTCCACGACACGCACCACTACACCACCGCTGGCGACCTTGCGCGCATCACTATCGCTGCGATGAAAAACCCGATCTTTCGCGAAATCGTGGCCACCCCGGAAGCGTGGCTTTTGAAAGGCGACCAGTTCGTCCAGCTCCGCAATCACAACAAGCTTCTGTGGCGTTTCCCCGGCTGCACGGGCTGCAAAACGGGTTTCACAAACGCTGCCAGACAGACCCTTGTTTCATCTGCCACGAGGCAGGGACACGAGGTCATCTCCGTCGTTCTGAAGTCCAACTCCGTCGGCATGTGGAGCGACTCCACCTCCCTCCTTCTATACGGCTTCGAGCGCCTCGGCCTCTCCGAGTCCGCCGCCGATTCCGCAGCGCGTTAGCGGCGATTCGTTCGGGCTCGTGGTTCTGCCAGTTGACGAATCGGGTAATTCCGCTACCGGTCATTGTAGTCAGTCTCGGCTCTTCGTAAGAACCCTTACTTTTCCACGCAACAATCCTTCTCTATGACATTCTCCTCTCTCACACGCGCTTTTCTTGCGGTCGTCGCATTGGGTGCCTCCGCCCAGGCCGGCCTCATCGGTTATTGGACCTTCGACGACGATTCGCTGGCGGATTCCTCCGGGCGCGGAAACACAGCGTTTCTGCCGACGACTCCTGGCGGGCCGACAGGGACGGCTGCGACACCGACATTCGTCGCACCGCCCCTGCCGCCTTCCACTACAGCCCAGCCGTTTGGAGTGCGTGCCGGCGCGACGACGGCGAAATATCTGAATTGCAACGTAAGTTCGGGTGCGGCCCTGTGGGTTGCCAATCCGACACCAACCGACCTGTTCAATTTTCCCGGCGGGCGCTACTCGATTTCGTTTTGGACAAGAAACGCGTGGGCTCTCGGCAGCAGCGGTGTGGCGCAGGTGGCCAAGGGCGGGGAAACTTATAACGCGGTGGCGCAGGGATGGCAGGTCCAGCGGTTTGCAGCGACTTCGGATCCCGGATTTGTAACCCGTGGGTTCGGCTCAAATTCGGGGGCGATGCAGGCGACCGGGGCGACCCTTGGCTCGGGCAATGCGGGCATCGATAAGATGTCGATATGGCAGCATGTAGCCGTGATTTGCGATGGCTCGAACAAGCACATTTACATCAATGGCTTCCATTGCCGAACGGAGGCGGTGGCGACAGGTTCGCTGACGGCGACATCCTCAAAGCTGACTTTTGGCGCGCGGCAGAACGCGGCTACCGGGGTGTGGGAAGGGCACAGCAAGGCGCTGCTGGACGATATCGCGATTTTTGACCATGCGTTGACGGCTGCCGAGGTGGAAGATCTGGCGAGAGGCGCGGATCCACGGTTCCCGCTGCGCACTTCGGCGCGGCCATTCTGGTTTGGCACGGTGGCGGGGGCTCCGACGCCGGCTCAGGGAGGTCCGGGCTATATCGGATTGCGCGAGGTTTTTGTAAACGGTGCGTCGCTCCCTGGAACCATCTACTCGCAAATCTTCAATCCATCGGACGCCGTGCTGTTTTCGCGCACCTCGGTCGGGACGGTTCAGTCGCGGGACGGGACGTCGAACCCGCTGATTACTGCAATCGATTTTCAAGATCCGGAATCCGGCGGACTGGGTGCCAACGGAACGGCGTCGCCATTTTTGACCAACGCAGCGGGCGGACAGGATAACTTCTTCCAGGTGGCGCAGGGTGCGTTTCAGGTCAATACTCCGGGGACCTACTCGTTTCTGCTCAAAGGAAACGACAGCATGATCTTCTCGATCCTCGGGCGAAACTGGGACCGGCTGAACGCGAATAACGGCACGGGTTCATTTTCGGGCGAGACGATACAGAATGGCGTTTCGAGCGCCGACATCGGGATGATCGGCGTCATCACGCTCCCTGCGGGCACTTATAATTGGCGTTACGTTTATGCCGAGCAGACGAGCAATGCGTGGAACGAGGTTCTTTACGCGCCGGGAGACAAATTTGCTTACGACGCGACGTTTGTCCAAATCGGCGATCCGTCAGCCGGGCTGCAATTGGTGGACCATGTACCGATCATGGATTTGCGCTCAAATGCGCAGTTTATCTCCGGCGGCGTGCCGGCGAGCATCACGCTGACTTGGGACGCTCCGTACGCGACAACGGTGACACTGAACGGCGGGGCCTTTACGAATCAAAATGTCACGGCGAACACGGTGAAAGGACTCGGCAGTATCACGACCGCGGCACCAGCGAGCACGACGACCTACACAATCACCGGCGTGCGCGGGGCGCAGACGGTGACAAAGAATTACACGGTGTTCGTGAACGCGCCGCCCGCGGTGAATTCGTTTACGGCGGACGACACGACGGCGCTCGCGGGCCAGTCGCTCATCTTCCGCTGGAACGTCGCCGGGCAGGCGAGTTCGCCCAACAGTGTGACGATCAGCGATGGCACGAACACAACGAATTTGACGTCGCTCACGGATGTGTCCGGCTCGGGCGTTATCACGACACTCGTCGCGCCTGCCACAACGACGGTTTACACGCTCACCGCGACGAATGCCTCGGGCAGCACGACTGCGCAGGTCACGATCACGGTGGGAGCACCACCCTCGATTACCTTCTCTGCAAACGACACCATTGTGGAGCCGGATTCATCGGTCACACTTTCCTACAACGTACCGAGCGCGGCGGCCGTCACCATTTCGCCAAACGTCTCCAACACGCCGACACCTGCGCCTTCGGGCTCGTTATCCGAACGCGTGGTGGCGCAGACGACTTACACCCTTACGGCGACGAATTCGTTCGGAACTTCAACGGCGAGCGTGACTGTGATGGTTCACTCCTCGCAGGACCTCGGCGTGACGACTGCGGGATGGTCTCTCACTTTATACAAAGCGACACAGGCGATCAACAACCTGACTGATTCGCAGGCGCTCATTGATGGCACCCTGGCACGGGGAAATGTGACCGTCGCGTCTGTGAGCGTGCCCACGCCAATCACGATCAACAACCAGCCGTCGGTGAACCTCACAGACGGGGGCGGCGATGGTGCGATTCCCGGCGGTTCCTGGCCCACGGCCAGTTGGGGGACGTCTGCAATCGACGATTTCGTGGTAAGGGCGACGGCGACGCTGGTCGTCACTTCTACTGCGGAATACACGCTCAATATCAATAACGACGATGGCGGACGGCTCCGCATCGACTTGAACAACAACGGCAACTTCAACGACGCGGGCGAGACGATCATCAATGACGACACTCTGCACGGACCTGCAACATTTTCGGCGGCCAAGGTGCTTCCTGCTGGGACGTATCCAATCGAATACATCTACTTCGAGCGCGGCGGCGGGGCCGAGGGCGAGACGTTCTACACGAACGCTGCGGCACAGAATGTTCAGTTCACCGTGATTCCCACCACGGTGGCGATTTCGTACCCGGATGTGCACATCACGGAAATCATGGCGTCGAACACAAAGACCGTGAAAGACGGGCAGGGGAGCTACGAAGACTACATTGAGATTTACAACGGCACCGGCGCACCGCGCAGTCTCGCGGGCTACTACCTCACGGATGATCCTCTGATTCCGAACAAGTGGGCTTTCCCGATCGCTCCGGCTCATACGATGGGCAGCGGCGAGTATCTGCTGGTCTTCGCGTCGTCAAAAAACATCACGCTCCCCGGTGACGAATATCATACGAATTTCAAGCTCGATCCCGATGGCGAGTACCTCGCGCTGACCAAGAACGACGGCGCCGGCGGCTACACCGTCGTGCAGCAATTCAGCCCGGCCTTCCCGGCGCAGGCCAGCGACGTTTCCTACGGAGAATACGACACCGAGCATTACGTCGGTTTCTTTGCGGCCCCAACGCCCGGACGTCGCAATGTCGGGGGCTATGAGGGCTACGTGCTCGGCGAGACCCATGCGGTGGTTACGCAAGGTGCGACGCTGGTCCACAACCGTGGCTTTTACAGCGCTCCGATTACTGTGACACTCACCAAGGACGACCCGAATGCCACCTTGAAATACACCACGGATGGCTCCACGCCGTCGGTGGTGAACGGCACCGTTTACACCAATCCGCTCACGATTTCCGCGACCACCGTTCTGCGGTCGATTGCGGTGCGCCCGAATTATATCCAGAGCGATGTGGACACGCATACGTTCATCTTCACCGCGGATGTGATCACACAGAATACGGCGGGCGCGACCTCGAAGGGCTGGCCCGCGGCGTCTGTGAATTCGCAGGTGTTTGACTACGGGATGTCCACTTCTGTGGTGACGGGGAATCAAACAGCAATCAGAACCGCACTTCAGGCGGTCCCGACGATTTCGATTGTGACGGATATCAGCAATCTCGTGAACCCCGGCTCGGGGATTTACGTGAATGCCGGCAGTCGCGGCCGGGTGTGGGAGCGCCCGGCGTCGCTCGAACTGATGAATAACACGGGAAATTTGCAGGGGGATTTCCAGATGAATATCGGCCTTCGAATTCGTGGTGGATTCAGCCGGAGCGCGGACAATCCAAAGCACGCGTGGCATTTCTATTTCCGTTCGGATTACGACGGGAGCCTGAATTACCCGATGTTTGGAACCGAGGGGGCGTCGAAATTTGATCAGCTCGACCTCCAGTGTCCGCAGAATTATTCGTGGAGCTTCTCCCCCCAAAACAGCGATTACAATTACACAAATCCAGCAGGCAGCGCTGCGACAAAACGGCTTCGATTTAATACCTTCGTCCGCGAACCGGTGTCGCGCGATTTGTACGGCGATATGGGGCAGGTGACGCCGAAGACCCGTCATTACCACTGCTACGTGAACGGGCAATACTGGGGCATCTACATGACGCAGGAGCGCGCCGAGGCATCGTTCGGCGAAACGTATCTCGGAGGAGACAAGAACAACTATGATGTCGTGAAATCCGCCGGCAATGCCTCCGGCTATAATACCGAGGCCACCGACGGCACGTTTGCCCAAGGCACTTCCGCAGCACCCGGCAGCGCGTGGGCAAAGCTCTGGTTCCGCACCAATGAAATCCGCTCCAATTCCGGAATGACGGAAGCGAGCCGCCGCGCGATGTATTTAGAATTGATGGGCCTCGACCCGAATGGGGTGCCTTACAACGATATCGTAAACCACCCTGTCGTCCTCGATCCAACCGGGCTCATCGACTACATGCTCATCACATGGTATTGCGGCAGCTTCGACGCACCGCTCTCCACGTTCCTCGGCGGTGCTTCGAATAACTGGTTCGGGCTGCGTGACCGTAATGGCACGCGCGGCTTCCATTTTGTCCCGCACGATTTCGAGCACGGTTTTGGTGCGGACCTGAACACAGGCGGCGGCAACGACACACGAAGCACGGACCGCACGGGTCCGTGGGGAGGAAACGGAGTGAACTACAAAGGCGTGACGATGTATAATCAGCTCACGAACTACTTGAAGAGCAACCCCGCCTACATCCACGAAAACCTCTGCGCTGTGACCGAATACCGCCAGCTTTTCGCGGATCGTGCTTACCGGCACCTCACGCGTCCGGGTGGAGCGCTCACGCAGACCAACGTACTCGCGGTCATTGATGCGCGGGCCGCTGCGGTGCGCCCGGCGATTTTCGGTGAATCCGCACGCTGGGGCGACGCAAAAGGAGTGCCGGCCACGGACTTCCTTCCTGCTCCTTGGGACGAGGGAATCACGCAATTGAGGGACTGGATTATCCAGGGTAGCAATGCGGAATACATCGCGAGCATTCCCACGCAGTCCAACCCGACCGGCACGCAGGGACTCGGTCGCCACGGGCGGATCATCGCGCAATTACGGGCTTATCAGGACAAGGTGAATCTCGCCGATGGCACATTCCAGCCGCTACCGCTCTACTCGGTTTTGGACGCGCCGGTGCTCAGCAATCTCGGTGGTGTCGTCGCCAACGGCACGACGATGACCATTACAAATCCAAATGGCGGGACCGGCACGCTCTACTGGTCGAAGAACGGAACCGACCCGCGGCTCGTGGGCGGTGGAATTAACCCATCGCCATCGGTGCAGACGGGTGCGAGCCCGGCGACCATCACGCTCACCGCCACAGGCACAGTAGTCGCGCGCGTTTACAATAGCGCGACGCAGACATGGTCGGGCCTTGCGTTTGCGGATTTCATCGTGGGAACACCCGCATCCTCCGCGAATCTCGTCATCACCGAGATCAACTACAACCCGCTGATTGGCGCGCCCGGCACATTGCCACCCGGCGCGAATGAACAATCATACGAGTTCATCGAGCTGATGAATGTCAGCGCCGGACCGATCGATCTCACGGACGTGCAGTTTACCGGCGACCTGATCTACACATTTCAGGAAGGCCGCATTCTGGGTGCCGGTGAGCGCATCGTCGTCGTTCGCGATGTTGCGACATTCCAGACCCGCTATCCGGATTCAAGCTACCCCGGCCTTTCGGCGAAGACCGTCGGGCCTTGGATCGGCGGCCTCGATAATGGTGGCGAAGTCCTCCACCTCTTAAACTATGCGGGCGCGGATATCGCGCTCTTCCGGTATGAAGACGACCTCCCGTGGCCGACGGGTGCGGACGGGTTTGGAGCGACTGCGGTTTTCACTACCGTGAATACTACGACAGCCAACAAAGCCGATGGCAATAACTGGGCCGCTCACGGTCTCACCCACGGCAATCCGGGCGGTCCCGACGTCACTGGATATGCCGCATGGGCCGCGGCGAACGGTGCCTCCGGCGACGGACAAGGTGATGGCGATGGCGATGGCATCAAAGACCTTCTCGAGTATTTCCTCGGAGGAAGCACCACTGCCGGCAACGCCGCGAGCCTGCCGGTCGCAGGGCGCGCTATACTCACCGTGAATGCCGTGGTCGGGGAATACCAGACGCTGACGTTTAATCGTGCTCCGGGCACGGGCGACATGCTCGTTTCCTGCGAGACGCGGGTGAGCCTCACCGACTTGAATTGGGCGGCCGACGCCGTGCTGGTGAGTCGCACGCTCAACCCGAACGGCTCGGAAGCGTACGTTTATCGAGCGCCGACGCCGGTGACGACGAATCCAACGCAATTCATGCGGATCAAAGTGACACTCCCGTAAGGCTTCGGCGCGGCGACCGTCTGATTAACGAACAAAAAATTACTTCGGCGGTTGGGGGCTAGCGTGATTAACTGCGGCCAATCTATGGCCAACGCCTCAAAACGCATATCCCGCAAAGACATCGCGAAGATGTCGTTCCGCGACTTTCTCGGCGCGGCGAAGGGCCCGTACGGACGGCTCTTCGGCTACATGAAGCCCTACATGGGCCGCTTTTGGGCGGGGATGTTTTTCGGCATTTGCTTCGCGGCGGCGAACGCGGCGTTGCTGTTTGTCTTCCGCCATGCCGGCGACCTCGTTCTTACGGGCGGCAAGCCGCTCGATGCAGAGAAAATTAAGAAGCTCGCCGAGCTCCCGGCATTTATCCGCGATTTTGCGGCACCCGGACCCGATGGCCGCTCGTCTTTTCAATTCGTGCTCGCAGTCTGCCTCACGATTCCCGCCGTGATGACGGTGCGCGGACTCTTTTCCTACCTCAATGCCTATTGCGTTTTGTGGGTGAGCCAGCGGGTGCTCGACGACATCCGCCAGCAGGTCTATCGCCACACACTTGGTCAGGCGATGGAGTTCTTTAACAGGCAGAAAGCAGGCGATCTTGTGCAGACTGTCTTCATCCAGACCAGGACCGCGCAGCAGGCCCTCACAAACATCGCGGCGGATATCGTGAAGCAGCCGGTGAGCATCATCAGCGCAGTTGGAGTCATGCTTTGGATCGATCCGAAGTTCACCATCGCGGCCCTGTTCCTGTTTCCGATTTGCCTCCTGCCGGTCCTCATCGTGAGCAAAAAAGTCCGCAAGAACGCCACCCAGGAGGAGGAGGAAGCGGGGCAAATGATGGTCCTCATGCACGAGGCGTTCGGTGGAATCCGCGTCGTGAAAACCCACGCCCGCGAGGACTATGAGGCTGACCGCTTTAATACAGCCAATCAGGCGATGTTGCGGTTTGTCATGAAATGGCGGAAGGCCATGGAAATCACGGGGCCTGCCGTGGAAACGGTCGCTTCGCTCGGCATCAGCCTCGCGCTCGTATATGCGTGGAAAGTTAAAATGGATCCGGGCGACATGCTGGCGCTGGTCGGCGCACTGGTGCTGATTTACCCGGCGTTCAAGTCGCTAAGCCGCATCCAACTGATGATGCAAAAGTGTCTCGCATCGACGACGAAGATTTTCGAGCTTCTCGACCGCCCGTCGGCGATTCAGGACGAGCCGGATGCGGTGGCGCTCGCGACCGTGCGTGGAGACATTCGCTTTGAGGATGTGACGTTTACCTATGCCGGAAAGGAAGAGCCCGCGGTGAAAGGGATTTCCCTGCACATCCCCGCCGGGAGCACGTGCGCATTTGTGGGCGAGAGCGGCAGCGGAAAGAGCACGCTTTTCGCCCTGCTTCAGCGGCTTTACGAGGGCGATCAGGGACGGGTCACCGTGGACGGCATGGACCTTCGGAAAGTCACGCAGGCTTCCCTCCGCGAGCACGTCGCGACGGTTAGTCAGGACGTGTTTCTTTTCCACGACACCATCGGACAAAACATCCGCTATGGCCGGCTGGAGGCCACGCAGCCGGAAATCGAGCACGCTGCGAAGATGGCCTACGCGAATGAATTCATCGCAGCGCAACCGCAGGGCTACAACACGGTGATCGGCGATAAGGGCTGCAATCTTTCGGGTGGACAGCAACAGCGCCTCAGCATTGCGCGCGCGTTGTTGAAGGACGCGCCGATCCTCCTCCTCGACGAGGCGATGAGCGCGCTCGACACGGAGAGCGAGCGGCGCATTCAGGAAGCGCTGGAAACGCTTTCGAAGGGCCGCACGGTGCTGGCCATCGCGCACCGGCTTTCCACGATTCTGAAGGCGGATCAAATTGTCGTCATGGACCGCGGCGTCATCAAGGCCGTGGGCAAACACGCCGACCTCTACGACCGCTCGCCGGAGTACCGCAGGCTTTACGATTTACAGTTCAATCCACATCAAGTCGCCGCATGAAATTCATCATCGCATTCCTCATTCTAGCCACGACGGCATTCGCACTGCCTGCCAAGAAGATTACCAATCGTGAGTTTCCAGACGGCACCTGGAGCTCCAAGGAAATGGACCCGGAGAAGCGCCGATCGATCGAGCGTTTTTACACGCTGGGCTCCAAGACACCTTATCAGACCGTGCTGTATCAACTCGACGACCGGCTCCAGCCCATGTCGGGAATTTATTATAACTCGAAGAACCAGGTCTTCCAAAAGTGCAACTACAAGCTCGATGGTTCCGACCGCATCATCCAGGAAGTTGTCTATGACGCCAAGGGGACGCTCACCGGCACGAACAATTACATCTACGGAACACGCGGCGGACAATCGACGCTCATCGGCGTGGACCGATACGATGCGAACGGAAATCTGATTCCGCGCGCAAAAACGACCGGCCGCAAACGTTGAGATACCGGCCCGTTTCAATGGATGATTGTTGCGCTTTCTTGACGCCGCGGCGTCCGGCGGGCACATCGTTCCGCGCCGATGGATAAATCCGAACTTCGCATGGACCCGCTTACGCGGGAGTGGACGATCTTTAATGAGAACAGAAATGTGCCGCCGTCGGTGTTGAGCATGCAGCCGGCGGATTTGCAGCCGAGCCCGTTTCGCGCAGGACTGGAACGGTTTGCCTCACATTCGCTTTACCAAAGCGGCGGAGCAGATGGATGGCAGGTTCGCGTGGTGCCAAATCGCGCGCCCGTCGTGGCGCTTGAGGGAGACCCGAAGGTGAATGATGCGGGCATCTACTTAAACATGGGCGGTTTCGGCGCGCACGAAATCGTGATCGAAGATCCAGGCGAACGCCGGTTTGCCGAGCTCGGCGTGGCGGACATCGCGCAAGTGGTCGAGGCGTGGCGGTCTCGCATCGAAGACCTCATGCGCGACGGGCGGATGGTGTCGTTCACTGTGATCAAAAACGAAGGGCAATTCGCAGGACAGACCGTCGCGCACAGCATCAGTCAGGTCGTCGTGATGGGAATCGTCGCGCCGACCCTGCGGCGAAAGCTCGAAGCGGCACGCATCTATTTTGCAGTCCACGGGAGGTCGCTCTTCTCCGAAATCCTCGCCGGCGAGCGGAAGGTGGGCGAGCGGGTGGTGTACGAAAACGAAGGGTGCGTGGTCTTCTGCCCTTATGCGTCGCAAACGCCGTTCGAGATCGCCATCTGGCCGAAGCGCCACTGTGCCGACTTTTACCGGATTACGACCGACGAAGCGGTGCACCTCGCGGATGCGATCCGATGCGCGTTGCAAAAGATCAACGCGGCCCTGACCGGCCCCGCCTACCATCTGGTCCTCACCACGGCTCCGTCGCGATGCGCCCAGACGGAGGAATGGCCGGGCTTCGAGCGGGAGTTCTGCTGGCACTTGCGGATTCTGCCGCGGCTCTACCCGCTAGGCGGGATTGAAATCGCGACTGGCTGCCACGTGAACGGCGTGTGGCCGGAAGTGGCGGCGGATTTTTTGCGCGGGCAGGAGGTTTCGCGATGACGGCGCGCCACGTGTTTTACGAAGGCCGCGTGCAGGGCGTGGGGTTCCGCTGGAGCGCGAAAAACCTCGCGCGCGGCTACGATGTGACGGGATGGGTGAAAAACCTCCCGGATGGACGTGTGGAGATGCAAGTTTGCGGCGATGCGGACGAAGTGGAGGCTTTTCTCGAAGCCATCGAAGAGAGCGAACTGAAGTCCCGCATCAAGAGCGCGGACGTGCAGGTGATTCCCGCGTTCGTGGTGCAGGGTTTCGACATCGTGAGTTAAGTGCTCCTACCCCGGCATCGCGCGCTCGTGCATTTTGCGGGCGGGGTGTTCTTCGGGGCGGGCGTGGAGGTAGGTGGCGGTCCATTCGGCGAGGCGGCGGCCGAGTTTGCGGCAGGCGGCTTTGATTTCCTCGTCGCGCGGCTCGCGCACGGCGATGGCTCCGTAGTGCGCGGTGGTGAGTTTGCCGGCGTAGTCGGTGACTCCAAAGACGAGGAACCCGAAGTTCATGAGCACGGTGATGAGGCTGAGGCAGGCCATTTCCTGCCCGCCGCCAAAGCCCCCGGCGCTGGAAAATGCGCAGGCGATTTTGCCGTCCACCTGCATCCAGTGGGGCATCATCGTCTCGTCCCAGAAGCGTTTCATTTTCCACGACATGAGGCCCATATTCGTGGGGCTGCCGACGGCGAGGCCATCGCACCAGACGACGTCTTCGGCGGTGGCTTCGTCGATGTGGCGGAGGCGGACTTCTGTGTCGCTGATGGTCTGCGCGCCTTCGGCTATGAGCGCGGCCATGCTGCGGGTGTTGCCGGAGGCGGAGTCGAAAAGGACGAGGATTTTGTTCATGCCGCGAGGGGTATCGGCGAATGGTGCGCGACGGAATGCGGAAATGCGCGCCATTCGAGATTCGCGCAAACGCCTTGCCCGCGAGCCTCGGGGCGGCTTTAGTGCGCTCCTCATGAAACGACTCTCCGTTCTTGCACTCTCGCTTTTCGCATCCATCTCGCTCTTCGCCGCGGACACGTTCCCGGTGAGCGCGCTCACGTTTACCCTGCCGGAAGGATGGAAGTCCGTCCCGCCGGCCTCGGCCATGCGGAAGGCGCAGCTTGCGGTGCCGGGGAAAGACGGCGGCAAACCGGCGGATGTCACCTTTTTCCACTTCGGCTCGGAGAGCCCGGCAGGCGGCGTGCAGGCGAATGTGCAGCGCTGGCTGGGGCAGTTCACGGCAGCGGAAGGCGCGTCGAAGACGGAGCCGCTCGACATCGGCGGCGTGAAGGTGACGATGGTCTCCACGGAAGGCACGATGAAGGGCGGACAGTTCGGCGGACCTGCGACTGATGAGCCGGCGTTTGCGCTGCTCGGCGCAATCATCGAGCACGCGGAAGGCCCTGTGTTTATCAAGATGACCGGCCCGACCGCCGTGGTGAAGGAAGCGCGTGAGAAGTTCTCGGCGATGATTAAAGGCGCGGTGGAGAAAAAGTAAATGTCCACGGCTTTCTACGTCACCTCATTCATCGAGATCCTGCACTTTGTCAGCGAGGATCTGATCCAGTGCGATGCCGGGACAACGATTTCCGAGCTGTTCAGCGACGAGTTCGACGACCTCGATTTCGAACTGGCACTCACGTGCTTCGAGGCGACGCACAAGATGGGCTTCAAGGAAGAGTTCTGGAAGATCGAGATCGAGGACTACGAAGAGAAGTCGATCGAGGAATTCCTCGAAGAGTTCCTCGACCCGAAGGAGCAGAAGGACCCGCTTTTCGTGACGAAGCGCTTCCTCTTTTACGAGAAATCCCTCTGCGAAGCGATGCGCGAGGAATACGAAGGCCCGCCGCCAGAGCTGGATTAGGATAGGTGCGCCCGCGTGTTCCCGCTGGAAGTTTCACGCGCCGCCGCATAATCGTGCGCGATGAACAAAGCGCTCTCCACATTCATCTGGCTCCTCGTGGCCCTGCTCGGCGCGGGTGCGTATGCCGCCATCGCCTTTAAGCGCGGCGAGCCGCTGAACTCCGGCTACATCGTGCTAGCGGCGCTCTGCACTTACACGCTGGGCTACCGGTTTTACTCGAAATGGATCGCGGTCAAAGTGCTGATGCTCGACGACCGCCGCGCGACTCCGTGCGAGGTGCATGAAGACGGGCGCGACTTCGTGAAGACGAACAAGTGGATCGTCTTCGGGCATCACTTCGCGGCGATCTCCGGGCCGGGGCCGCTCGTGGGGCCTGTGCTCGCGGCGCAGTTTGGGTATTTGCCGGGGACGCTTTGGATTCTCATCGGCGTGGTGCTGGGCGGGGCGGTGCAGGATTTCATCATCCTCGCGGCGTCGATGCGGCGGGACGGGCGTTCGCTCGGGCAGATGCTCCGCGATGAGATTAGCACGACTGCGGGCGTCGTCGGGACGATCGCGATTCTTTCCATCATGATTATCCTGCTCGCCGTGCTGGCGCTCGTGGTCGTGAATGCGCTCGCCGATTCTCCGTGGGGCGTTTTCACCGTGGCGGCGACGGTGCCGATCGCGATGGCGATGGGCGGCTACTTGCGCTGGGTGCGTGTGGGGAAAGTGATGGAGGCGTCCATCTTCGGCGTGATTCTTTTGATGGCTGCTGTGTGGGGCGGGCAGCTCGTGGGCGAGAGCGCGTCGCTACGGCCGTTCTTCAAACTGGAGGCGATCACTCTCGCAAAAGCGGTGATCGTCTATGGCTTTGCTGCGAGCGTGCTGCCGGTGTGGCTGCTGCTCGCGCCGCGCGATTACCTCAGCACTTTCATGAAGCTCGGCACCATCTTCGCGCTCGCGCTGGGGACGCTCATTCTCCTGCCGGATTTGCGGATGCCGGCGCTGACGCAGTTCGTGGACGGCTCCGGGCCGGTCGTGCCGGGGAAGCTGTTCCCGTTTTGTTTCATCACCATCGCGTGCGGGGCGATTAGCGGCTTCCACACGCTCATCGCCAGCGGCGTGACGCCGAAAATCATCGCCCGCGAGCGCCATGCGCGCTCGGTCGGCTACGGCGCGATGTGTCTGGAATCGCTCGTCGCCATCATGGCGCTCATCGCCGCTTGCACGCTGGAGCCCGGCGTTTACCTCAGCGTGAATATGAAAGGCACCACCGCGGATGTCGTGGCGAAAGCGAGCGCGTTTGGCCCCGAATATACCGTCACCGCCGCGCAAATGACCGACCTCGCAACCTCGGTGAAAGAAGACACGCTCGTCGGCCGCACGGGCGGCGCGGCGACGCTCGCGCTCGGCATGGCGCAGCTCTTCTCACGGCTCCCGTTCTTCAGCGGAGCGTGGCTGGGCATCTGGTACCACTTCGCGCTGATGTTCGAAGCGCTGTTTATTTTAACGACGCTCGATGCGGGCACCCGCGTCGGGCGATACATGCTTCAGGATGCGTTTGGCGGCGTCAGCAAGTGGTTCGGCGACGTGAAAAACATCGGCGCCGGAGTCCTTGCCAGCGCAATCATGGTCGGGCTCTGGGGCTACTTCCTCATCGGCGCGGTGCGTGACCCGGACGGCGGCATCAAAGCCATCTGGCCCATCTTCGGAATCGCCAACCAACTGCTCTCCACCGTCGCGCTGTGTCTCGCCACGACCATCCTGCTCAAAACGGGCATCCGCCGCTGCCAGCCTGCACTGGCGCTGGTCACGCTGCTCCCGCTCGTCTGGCTGCTCGCCGTGACGGGCACCGCCGGCGTGCAGAAAATCTGGCACGAGAAACCGACGATCGGTTTCCTCGCCAAAGCCGCCGACCTCCTCGCCAAAGACATCCCCAAAGCCGAGGCCGCCCTCGCCGCCGCACCGGACGACGTGCTGAAAGGCAAAGCCCTCAAAAGCGCACGCGCCCAGCGGACGAACAATTTCATCAACACCGGAGTCACCGCCGCATTTCTCGTGCTCGTGATCATCATCGTCGCCGTGAGCGTGCGGGAGTGGCTGCGTCTGCTCGGCGGCGCGCGCAAGCCGGACCTCGCCGAGACCGAGCCCGTCTTCATCCCGCTCGAAGCCACCGCACCCGGCCACGCACTCGGCGCGATCGCTTTGAGCGCGCTGCTAATCAAGGAAGTCAGCGGAGAAGCCGCCATCGAACGCGAGAGAGTCGCACAAGCCTGCGAGTGTGCCAAAGACCCCGCCCGCGCCCGCCGCAACGTCTTCCTCAGCGCCACCGAGCGCCAGTTCACGTCGCCGAACCGCTGCTGCTAAGCCGGAGCGTCAGGATGCGCTCCGAAGACGTTGTATCTGGATAGCCTCATCCGGGGCGAAGGCTGATACCATCTGCCGGAAATCAAGAGACGCATCGTTGGGCAAAAGGACGTGTGCGGGGTAGGGTGGGCATCCTGCCCGCCGCGCCGGGTATCCTACCCGGTGCTCACAGAGTAGGACGGAGGTTCCTTCGCGAACGAACCCTTCTTGGACTCAGAATGTGACGGGTGGAACACCCGCCACGGCGGGTAGAATACCCGCCCTACCCGCCGCCCCGTCGCTCGGCTTGGGAACGTCTCTTTATTTGGGGAAGATGGTGTTACCTAACGCGAAGCGTCCAATCCCATGGCCGTGCTCATTCGCGTGCGACCATCAGTCTGTCACCGCCGTTTTCCAACAGCGACCTCAAACTGGGAGCCACGATTTGATGTGGTGTGTGGAACGACACCGATGAGCGCCCGGTCTGCATCGGCGTAGGGCACACTGATGACGAGCGCGGGACGAACTTTGGCGACGGTGCCAAAGTCCACCTGCCAGACCTCGCCACGTTCAGGCACGCTGAGCCTCCTCCTCGTCCAGAGCGCGGAAAGATGCCGCCGCAAGGGCAGCAAAGTCGTCGTCGGTCAGGTCGTCGGACATCGGAACGTGCTCGACGATATGGCGGCGTAGCTCGACGCGCTCGGAAGGAGTGAGGTGCTCGACCTCGTCAATGATGTGTGCGACTGCGGCTGTCATAAGGAAATCGTATCGAAAAGCGGTGACTCGACAAGCATGGTTTCCAAGAGGCGTGCGGAAGCGCCTATTACCTGCTTCTTAAAGCTCGCCTATTTGCTCGCGGGCGTCTTCAGCGTTACGTTCACCTTGGATTACTTTGAGTGTGGATTACTTTGAGTGTGGATTACTTTGAGTGTGGTTCATTATCGCCACTCAGTCCAAGGTTGATGCGAGGCACGCGCATCTACCATGGGTCCGCCGCGCCGCCAACGCATACCCCCCACCTGTCCGCCAAAGTTCGTGCGAATGCATACTGCGAAATGAGGTTTCCGAAGCGGTTGATTTGTTGAAGGGTGATCATCTAAAACTGACTGTGGTTTGAGGCAACAGTGCTCGGCAACTGTGAGTTATGTTGCTCAAAATAACCTTCACTTCGGTGCGGCAGACTCAAGACCGAATAAGTGCCCGAATCGCTTTGCACCCCATGAGTCTTTATCTTGGAAATAGGGTTCCATTCTTACCTTTTCAGATGCCGGAATCTTGAACGACGTTGCAGAATAGTCGAATGCGTCATCCTTATTTGTCCAGCGCTCCAAAAGTGATGCCTGTCCGTTCTCTTCGTTGCGCACGAGAAAAACAATTCGATATGTAGCTGGGCAGGAAAGACCCTCGTTTAGGAGTTTCTCGATCAGTTTCTTAAGCTTGCCTTGTTCATCGGCTGTCGCAGTTAACGATTCTGTGCGTAGCTGCGACGCTATTGCATGGCAGTTTTCAATTTGCTCCTTTGTCGGATTGTGTATCCATAAAACTACTCTTTGCTCGTTTCCGGTTGTAATATCGCTCACAATTTTCGCATTTGTTTTCTCAATATTGTAGAATTCTTGCCAGAGTCGATCTGAAATTCGTTGCTCGCTTTCCGTCAGTTTCACGACGGGTTTTTGAACATTCCGGTTTTCGCGAATTGATTTAGCCGCCTGTTCGCTTCGCTGTTTCTGAGAAGGCGTCGGCGTGGCAGATTGATGTGTTTTACTGTTTTGCCCAGACGACCCAGTTTCAGACTCCGCCGCCCCATGTTTTCCATCCGCCCCGACTTCGGAAAGAGAGGAATCGGGGCGGAGGATCAACAGAGCGACTAACAAGATAAACCCGACCCAAAGAATCATAAGTTTCGAGGACCGTTTCATCATCTGTGGATACTTTGAGGGATACATTGAGTGTGGTTCATTATCGCTCCGGTTCATTATCGCTCCGAAAGAAATCTTTCGGGTTTTAGCAATCGCCTTTTGGGCACACCGGGAAACTCGAAAAGAGGGAGCGGAAAGTGGCTTGGGCGTCCCGCCCATGAAGGGCGTGCACACAATGGCGGGATGCCCAAGCCACTTTTGGGGGTCCCGCAATCCGCCCCAGCTGGGTTTCCGGGAGTCCCAATTTTGCGCGACAGATCCGTTGG
>JANMGP010000134.1:0-4490 GCA_031374705.1 Verrucomicrobiaceae bacterium
ACCGCCGAAGGGCTCAACTCGAAAATCCAAGCGCTCAAAGCCAACGCCAGAGGCTTCCGTAACTTCTTCAATTACCGGACTCGCATCCTCTTCTTCTGCGGCAAGCTCGATCTTTCGCCACTATGACCCCGGAAGAAACAAGCTACGAGAAGAAGGCATTCAAGGCAAGGAGGAAACCATGCACGATCTCAGTAGAATCAAATCCACAGGAGCACCCCATCCGCTCCCGCATTCACTGCCCGGAAATCCGGAAGCGAGCCGCTCGAATGAGCCACGGTCGCTCACGGCATCAGCCGGGGAGTCACCCGGCTCCACCGACCCACACTTTGCAATCACTGTCCTATTCATGCGGCTGGACGACACCGAGCGGCGCGAGTTTCTCGAAGACGTTCGCCAGGGCCATCCGGTCTTGTGGCAGATCGTAAATGAAGACGGAGGGATTGCGAAATGAGCGCCAACGAATCGCTGCTTGTTCCGCATTCTCCCGACGCGGAGAAGGCTCTGCTGTCATGTCTCCTGCACGCTCCGTTCGAAGTATTTCATCGGTGCGCTGAATCAAACCTCATTCCGAGTTGGTTCTTCATCCCTTCGCACCGGGACTTCTGGGAAGCGTTGAGCGAAGGAATCCTTTCGGGAACGCCACACGATTCAATCACTCTGGCGCAGCATTTTCGGGACAAGGGCAAACTGGAAGCCCTTGGCGGTGCTGGAGCCGTCGCTGAATTGTACACGTTTCTCGGGACCGCGGCGAATGCCGGTCACTATATCGGTATCCTAAAAGAGCAGAGCCAGCGGCGCGAGCTGATGGCTTTCGCGAACAGGATTTTCCAAAGGTGCGCAGACGGGACGGATGCCGGCGAAATCATCGCGAAGGCGCATGAAGACTTCGGAGAGATTCTCGGGAGGGCGTCGAGCAAGGCCACGGCTCGCCTTTCTACCGGGCCTTTGATCGAGTTTCTTTCGCCTTCACAACTCTCGGCGTATATCCCGCCGGACGGCGCGAGACTCGTTGGAGATTTTCACGTGACTCGCGGCGCGGTCTTTGTAATTGGCGGCGCGCCTGGCGTAGGCAAGAGCCGGGCATTGACGGCCCTTGCCGTCTCCGGCGCTACTGGTGCGCCTTGGCTCGGGCTTCCGCTCCACCGCAAATTCAAGACGATGATCGTCCAGAACGAAAACGGACGCTTTCGCCTCAGAAATGAGTTCGCGGGGAGCGATTGCGCTGCTTTGGACGATTGGGTGCGGGTATGCCCGCCGCCTCCACGCGGACTATGTTTTAGCCGCATCCAATTCCGGGACCAGCTCGCCGCTGCAATCGCTGAGTTCAATCCTGATGTCGTCGGCCTCGACCCTTGGAACGCGGCCGCGCCAAACGATCAAGCCAAGGACTACCTCGAAACTTTCGAGATCATCCGGAGCGTCATCCCTGCCGGAGACGATGCGCCTGCTCTCGGCATCGTCGCGCACACACGGAAGCCGAAGGCCGACGAGCGCGCGAGCGGGCGGGGTCTGCTGAACTTGCTTGCCGGTTCATACGTGCTCGGCAGCGTCCCTCGCTCTGTCTTCGTGATGCAGGCCGCAACCGATAGCACGGACGATTCCCGTGTTGTCTGGACGTGTTGCAAAAACAACGACGGCGAGATGGGGACGCGCTCGGCGTGGAATCGCAGCAACGGGCAGTTCTCCCCAGCGGAAGGATTCGACTGGGATTCCTTTGACAATGCGGGCCGCGATAAAGCGCCGAAGCAAAAGGCGGTCGTTGAAATCGTGCGAAACGCAGGATCGCCACTCACGAAAGCCGCGATTGTCGCCAAGTTGAAAGAACGCGGGACTCCACAGCCGACCGCTTACCGTTGGTTGGATAGCGCGGAAGCCGACGGAAGCATTGAGCTCGACGAGATTGCGGGCACATATCGCGCATGTTCTCAGTCTGATTCTCACTGAGAAGAAACTGAGAAACCAAAGCTTCTCATTCCCATTTCGCCTAGGGGAAATGAGAACGAGAAGAATTGAACCGTGACGCTGCCGGTCACGGGAAAACTGGTTTGGACGGTCGATTTCGTTTTCAATAGATGGTCGAGTCGCTAAAGACTCGCTCCGCACTAACCATGGCCATCAAGAAATCCGACCTCTACTCCTCCATCTGGGCCTCCTGCGAACAAATGCGCCTTACAATTATCCCAAATTTCCCGAGTCGGATCAGGCAGGCCCTTGCGGGCGCAATGCTTCGACGATTCCCGCAGGATAAAGGTGCTCCATTGCCGGGTGGTCGGTTTTTCAACGCCATTTCTCTGGATATTACCATTTCATGAAAAACTTCGACGCCTTCAAACAGAACGGTGATGTCATCTGGAAAATCGCTGATCTCATAAAAGGGCCTTACCGACCTCCACAATACCGCCGCGTGATGATCCCTCTCACCGTGCTGCGCCGTCTGGATTGCGTGCTGGACGCGACCAAGGGCGACGTGATCGCCCTGCACAAAAAGCTCAAAGCGGAGGAAAAGGACGCGGAGACCATCGAAAAGATCATCACGCACAAGATCAAAGTGCCATTCTTCAACATCAGCGAGTTCACCTTCAAGACGCTCCTCGGCGACCCGGACAAACTCGCGGCCAACCTCGGCAATTACATGGCTGGGTTCTCGTCGCGTGCGCGCAAAATCATCGAGAAGTTCGAGTTTGAAAAGGAAATCGAGAAACTGGATACGGCGAACCGGCTTTTCCAAGTCGTCCAGCAACTTGCCGCCGTCGATCTGCACCCGGACACCATCCCAAATATCGCGATGGGTTACGTGTTTGAAGACCTCGTCCGACGTTTCAATGAGCAGGCCAATGAGGAAGCGGGAGATCACTTCACGCCGCGCGAAGTCATCAAGCTCATGGTCACGCTGCTCTTTACCTACGACGACCTCGTAACCAAGGAAGGCAAGGTCATCAAAATCTACGACCCCACCGCTGGCACCGGCGGGATGCTCTCCGAGTCGGAGAAATTCATCAGCGACCCTGACACCGGCCTGAACCCGAGCGCCAACGTCGAACTCTTTGGTCAGGAATACAACTCGGAGGCTTACGCAATTTGCGGTTCGGATCTGATGATCAAGGGCGAGACGACTACCAACATCGTTTACGGCAACACTCTCGGCACCGGTAAATCAAAGGGAGACTTCACCGATGGCGACGGTCACCCGGACGAGAAGTTCCACTACATGCTGGCAAATCCGCCCTTCGGCGTGGAGTGGAAGCCGGAGAAAGACCACGTCACCAAAGAGCACAACGAGTTTGGCTTCAACGGGCGTTTCGGCCCCGGCCTGCCGCGTATCAATGATGGTGCGCTGCTCTTCCTGCTGCACATGATTTCCAAGATGGAGCCTGCGCCGAAGGACGGCGGCGAGGGTTCACGCATCGCGGTCGTTTTCAATGGCTCGCCACTTTTCACCGGGGATGCGGGCAGCGGCGAGAGCAATATCCGCCGTTGGATTATCGAGAACGACATGCTGGAGGCCGTCATCGGGATGCCCGACCAGCTTTTCTACAACACGGGCATCTCCACCTACGTCTGGATCGTCACCAACCGGAAGCGCGAGCAGCGCCGGGGCAAGGTGCAGCTCATCAACGGCACCGACTTTGCGTGGAAGATGAAAAAGAGCCTCGGCGATAAGCGGAAACGCATCGGCGACGGCACGGAGGGCACGCCCAATCATATCGAGGTGCTCGCCACGCTCTATGGCGACTTTGCGCACGATGTCCGCCAGACCGTGGGCCAGATTCAGACGAACGTGGACCCCAAGCGCGACCAGACCAAGAGCCTCTTCGTCTGCAAGGTTTTCGACAATCAGGACTTCGGTTATCTCAAGATCACCGTCGAGCGTCCGCTGCGGCTGAATTTCACGATCACCGATGAACGCATCGCCCGGTTCAAGGAATCGACGAGCTTTGCCGACCTCGCCATTTCTCGAAAGCGGAAGGACAAAAAGAAGATCATCGAGGAAGAGCTTTTGGGGATGGAGGCGCAGGAGGCGATCCTCGCCGTGTTGGAAAAGCTGAAGCCCGAATTTGCCGACGGCCAGTTCGTTAAAGACCGCGCGCAATTTGCCGACCTGCTCGAAGAGGCATTCGCCGAAGCCGAGATCGACCTGGAGGGAAAACTCCGCGACGCGCTGCTCGCTCCCGGCAGCCTCGGCGAGAAAGACCCGACTGCGGCGATTTGCCGGGATAAAAAAGGACGCCCCGAGCCCGACCCGGATTTGCGCGACACTGAAAACGTGCCGTTCCCCACCGGCATCGCCCTGCCGCTGCCGCTCGACTACGAGGGCAAGAAGAACAAAGGCAAGGTGGACGCCACCGCGTTGCTCGCGCTCGTGCAGGACCACTGCGAAGCCTACCTCAAGGCCGAGGTGCTGCCCTATCGCCCCGATGCGTGGATTGACCACAGCAAGATCAAGGTCGGCTACGAAATCCCCTTCAACCGCCACTTCTACGAATACGAAG
>JANMGP010000135.1:0-31968 GCA_031374705.1 Verrucomicrobiaceae bacterium
GCGCCAAAAGTAGCTCGCGAGCCCCTTCGCGCCCCTCTGTCTACCGCTAAGGGTTAATACTTCTTTCATACGGTTACGCCGATAACACACCGCCGCGACGGGACTCGCGGGCCACCTTCCGCTCCGAAAGCGTGTAACACCGCGCGCGACGAGTGGTGAAATACCGGCTGGTAAAACCGTGCGGCTTTTGTCAGCCTCCCGCTGCCATGAAAGTACACACCGCCCTTCGCCGTTACTCCACCGTCGAGCCACTCGAAGCCCGCATCGCCCCCGCCACCTTCCGCTGGAATCTCGCGGGCAGTGGGAACTGGAACGCCGCCGCAAGCTGGTTCAACGAGACGACGAACACGGCGGGCGACGGCTTCCCGAACGCGGTGGACGACGTGGCAAAATTCCTCACCGCGGCGACGGCGACCGCGAACGTGACCATCGCGGGCGTGAACGTCGCGGCGGGGTCGCTCATTTTCGACGACAACAACACCTACAATATCACCGCGAGCGGCGGCGGCTCGCTCACGCTCCAGGGCGTGGCGGGCGCGAGCATCACGGTCACGAATGTGAACGGCAGCGGCGGCCACGCGATCACTGCACCGGTCACGTTCGCGTCGCCGCTGACCATAGACCATTCGAGCACCAATCCGCTGAGCATCAGCGGCGTGCTCAGCGATGGCGGCGCGGGGCACAGCCTGACGAAAAACGGCGGAGGTCAGGTGACATTGATTCCCACGGTGGCGCTATCCATCTTCGGGACGACGACGGTCAATGCGGGCACTTTGATCCTCGGGACCGCCAGTGCGGTGCTCTCCGGCGCGGTCATAATCGGCGGGGCGGGCGGGGCGGCGGCGCTCACGGCGACGACCACCAATCTCATCGCCGACAACGCGCCGGTGACGGTGAATGCGCTCGGCACTTACACGGCCAGTGGGAACGACACCATTGGCGCGCTGACGATCAACGACGGGACCGTGATTATCGCCGGGGCTGCCGTGAACACCTTCCTGAGCCCGACTTCGCTCGCGATGACGGGCGGCAGCGTGACCACCACCGGCGGCAACCGCTCCCTCTTCCTCAGCGGCAATGTGACCGCCACCGCGAGCGCCACGCAAGCTGCGCTGATCGGCGGCGTGCTGAATCTCGGCGGTTTGGTGCGGACATTCGACATTGCTCCCGGCCCGGCGACACCGGCGCTGACCATTTCGGCTACGATCACCGTCACCGTCGGCCTGACGGCGGGGCTGACGAAAACGGGGGCGGGCGCGCTCCAACTCGCGGGTAACGCCAGCAATACCTACGGCGGCACGACGCGGGTGAACGAGGGCCTGCTGCTACTCGCCAAGACGAGCGGCAACGCCATTCCCGCCGCGCTCATCATCGGCGACGACGTGGGTGGTGCCGAGGCCGATGGCGTCCGCCTGCTGGCTCCGGATCAAATCTCAAATGTCGCGGGAGCCAATGTCACCGTGACCTCCAGCGGGCTGCTCGATTTGAATGGGAACAACGAGCAGGTCGTCGGCCTCATCCTCGCGGGCGGGCGGGCGACGACCGGGCAGGCGGCGTCGGACTTGCGGATTTCCAATGTCGCGTCGTTGCAGGACGGCCAACTGGAAGCCGAGGCCGCGGGCAGCCGGATATTTCTCCCGACGTCGGCGAACTTCACCATCGCCAGCCAGGGAAATCCGACCATCGAGGGACGCGGCACCGTGCAGGCGTTCAATGGCACGAGCATCAACTTCAACATCACCGATGGCGCGGGCGATGGTGTGCTCACTGTCCTCATTCCCATCACGGGCGTGAATACGAGCATCGCGAAAAACGGCACCGGCACGCTCGCGCTCAACGCGGTGAATACCTACGGCGGCGGCACGACCGTCTTTGCCGTCGGCACGCTCAGCGTCGGCGGCAGCATCGGCGACGTGACGGTGAACGCCGGCGCGACGCTCACCGGCGGCGGCACGGTCGGCGCGGTGACGGCAGCCGGCTTCGTGCGTCCCGACAGTCTCGCGACGGGCAACTTCGCCTTCAGCAGCAGCCCCAGCACCACGCTCGCCTTCCACATCGACGGCACGACGCCGGGCGACGGCCCCGGCTTTTACGATCAGCTCGCCGTCACCGGCACCGTGTCCTTGAACGACGCGCCGCTCGTCCTCACCGGTGGCGCCGATTTCGCCTCGGGCGAAAAGATCGTGCTCATCGACAACGACGGCGCGGACGCAATCACCGGCACGTTCAACCTTTTCAGCGAGGGCGCGCCGGTCTTCGCCGCGGGGCGCAGCTACCTCATCAGCTACGTCGGCGGCGATGGAAATGACGTGGTGCTCACGCCGTTTCAGTATCGGGTTTTTGAAGGCGGCACGCAGCCCGATGGCGATGACATCTTCATCGTGCGGTGCGATGTCGCCGATGCGAAGCTGCTGCACGTCACCGTGCAAAGCAGCTTTTTGTCCACCATCGTGGATGTCTCGCTGAATGAATTCGCGGGCGTGCTATTCCGGGGCGGCGCGGGCAATGACGCGCTCATCTTCGACGGCGCGCAGGGCTATTTCACGAGCACGTTTCCGTTCGTGAACGAGATCATTTTCGACGGCGGCAGCGGCACGAACAGCCTGCGGCTCAACGGCAGCGCGCTGCTCCCCGCGCTCGAGAGCGTGACCTACACGCCCGCCGGGCCGGACGGCGGCACCGCGAGTTTCTCGAACGATTTCTCCGTCGCTTTCGATGGAGTCAGCCAGTTCTTCAGCAGCCTCGCGACGGGTCGCTTCGAATATTCCGGCACCATCGGCGCGGCGGATGAAATTGCAGTGCTGCCGGGCGCTTTTCCCGAGGAAGCCATCATCGCCGTTCCGGGCCAGGTGCCCGTCACACTGCGCAACCAGACGGCGATCAATCTCAACGGCGGCGGCGGCGCGGATCGTTTCCGCATCGGCACCTTCGCCGCCGCTGCGGGCCTCGCGAGCGTGCATGTGAATCACTTCGGCGCTGCTCTCGCGACGCTCGCTGTCGAGGGCAGCACCGGCGCGGACACGTTCACTTTCAACGCGACCACGCGCACCATCACGCGCACCGGCCAGCCCACGATCAGCTACGAGGATCCCGTCGCCACGATCTTCGACGGCGGCGCTGGGGACGATGTTTTGCAAATCACTAACGGGAGCGCGCTCGGCACGACCTTCATCGGCGGTCCCGGCACGGACGGGCTGAGCTTCGCCACCTCGACCGCCGCCGTGGGCTTCAATGCCGACCGGCTCGGCAGCGCGCAGACGCTCAACGGCCTCGGCTGGGAACTCACTCTCGGCGACCTCGTGGAATCGTTCACCGGTTCGACCGCCGCCGATTCGATCACTATCGCGCCCGGCACCACGCAGCGCAGCGTGAGCGACCCGAACGGCACCGGCACGCTCATCCTCGATGGCCTCGGCTCCCCGCTCACAATCAACGGCCCGCTGCTCAATAACGCCACCGGGACCGTCACCCTCGCGGGGCTCGCGGACTCGACGCTGAGCTACGGCAACATCGGCCTCATCCGCACCATCCACGTCCCCGCCAACTCCACACCCGTCTTCGGCAGCACAGGAAACACCTTCGCGGCGCCGCTCGATTTCGACTCCGCGAAAGGTGCGGCGCGCCTTGCCACTGGCGACCTCAACGGCGACGGCCGCGCCGATTTCGTCACGCTCAACGCCAAGACCGGCAGCGTCCTCATCGGCCTCAGCACCACCGCCGGGCTGCTCCTGCCCGCCGTGCAAAAGCTCACCGGCGGAAAGGCGCCCGCCAGCGTCGCACTCGGGGATTTCAATGGCGACGGCGACATCGACATCGCCGTGACCAACTCCGGCACCGGCACCATCGGCATCTTCATCAACGACGGCACCGGCGCGTTTGGCGACGCCACCATTTTCCCCGTTGGCAACAAACCGGGCACCATCCGTGTGGGCGACGTGGACGGCGACGGCGACGCGGATCTCGCCGCGATCATCGCCGGCAATAAACTCGCTCTTTTAAAAAACAACGGCACCGCCACCTTCAGCGCCGCAACCGCTCTCGCGACCGGCGCAGCAAAGCCGAGAGACTTCGCGTTTGCCGACCTCGACAGCGACGGTGACCTCGACCTCGCCATCCTCCACACCGGCGGCCAACTCGCGACGAACCTCAACGACAGCACCGCAACCTTCGCCCCGGCCGTGCTGGCCCGCGCGGGTGCAGGCGCGACCGCACTCGCCATCGCAGACTTCAATAACGACGGCAGGCTCGACATCGCCGTGACGCACAATTCGCTCTCGCGCTTCGTCGCCGTCCTCCTCGGCCAGGGCACCGGCGCACTTTCCCCCGCGCTCAGAATCGCCTACCCGCTCGCCGCAAAAGCCAGCGCCATCGTCGCCAGCGATTTCGACGGCGACGGCATCGCCGACCTCGCAATCAGCCATGGCGCAGGCGGCATCGTCCGCATTCTCCGCAGCCTCGGTACGGGCAACTTCGCACGCACCTTCGATCTAACGCTCGAAGACCTCCCTCCTCGCAAACTCAGCGCACTCGCACTCGGCGACTTCGATGGCGATGGCCGCACCGACATCGCGGCGCTGAGCGGCGCCTCCGGCGAGGTGAGCATCATTACCCGCGCATAAAACCAACCTACGACACACGATGAAATCACTCACCCGGATCGAAATTCTAGAAACACGCATCGCACCGGCCACGCTGAATCTCGCCGGCGGTGTGCTCACATACACTGCGGCCGCGGGGTTCACCAATGTGCTCACGCTCAATGTCTCTGGGGCGAATTACACCTTTGGCGACACGGGCGAGACGATCACGCTGAATACAGCGGCGACGAACGCGGGCTTCAGCGGCAGCGGGACGAACAACATCTCCGGACCGACTTCCGCGGTCAGCTCGATCAGCATCCTGCTGGGTAGCGGAACGGACGTTTTCAATCTCAACGGCCTAGTCGATCCGCTGACGATGATCGACGGCGCGGACGCGGATACGGTCAACGTCGCGACAGGCAGCGACTTGGTCGGCGGCTCGCTCTCGCTCGCGGCGGAGACGATGACGATCACCAGCCTCGCGGGAGTCACGAATCTCACGCTCAGTGCGGACACACTCGCGATTAACGGCGGCGTGGACTATACGGGCACGCTCGCGATCGCGCCGATTACCGTGGATCGCCCGATCAATCTCGGCACCGAGACAGCCGGCTCGCTCAGCCTCACCGCAAACGAACTGAACAACGTCATTCACTCGGGCACGACTCGCATCGGCAGCGCCACGGCGGGCGCGATCACCGTCAGCGCCAGCATCGTTGGCATCGCGGGCACGCTCGTCTTGCGGACTGGCGGCGGCATCACCGACACTCCGTCGGGCGGCATCCAGGGCG
This sequence comes from Verrucomicrobiaceae bacterium, assembly GCA_031374705.1. Taxonomy (GTDB): domain Bacteria; phylum Verrucomicrobiota; class Verrucomicrobiia; order Chthoniobacterales; family Chthoniobacteraceae; genus SXWH01. Next base: position 5,372 of record JANMGP010000135.1, read on the forward strand.
GCTCGCTGGTGATCGATGCGGATGCGTCGGTGACACTCGATGGTGCGAACGATGTGGCGGGACTCGCGGCGACACTCTCGGATGCTGGAGCCGATTTGCTTTTCACGCAGGGGAACTCCTTTCAAATCGTGGCGCTCGAAGGTGTCTCGGGCCTCACGTCGGGCAGCGGCGGCTTTGTGCAGCTCAGCGCGGGCGCGCCCGTGACGCAGCAAGCCACGGCGCGCATCATCGCGGGAGGGCTGAGGCTTTCGGGAAATGCGAGCTACACGCTCAACAGCCTGCTCAACGACGTGGACACGATCGCCGCGAACATCGGCGGCGCGCTGAATTTCGTGGATCTCGATGGGCTCGCCGTCGGCGCGGTCAACGGCGCAGGCGGCATCACCACCACGAACCGTCAGGTTTCACTTACTGCGGGCAACGGCGACCTTATCGTGCAAAACGGGAACGGCGCGGCGGCGGCGGACATCTCGGTCGGCACCGCTTCCGTGTCTCTCACTGCGGGCGGCGAGGGGGCGGATTTCGCGATCACGATCTCGGCGAATGCAGGCATCACCGCGGGCGCGGTCACTCTGCGCGCAGATCACATCGGTCTCGGCGCAGCGGTGAATGCGACAACGAGTGCGACGGTGCAGATTTTCGAGACTGCGACGGCATTCGCACTCGGCGGCGCGGATGGCGCCGCAACGCTCGGCCTCACGGATGCGGAACTGGACTTCATCACCACGCCCACGCTGACGATCGGCTCCGGGCAGATCAGTGAGATGACTATTTCCCAATCGCTCACGCTCGCAAGCATCGGCACGCTGATCCTCAATGCCTCGAACATCACCGGCGGAGGCGCGGTCACTGTGCCCGTGCTCTCGTTCAACAGCGGCGGCGGCTTCTCGCTCTCCGGCGCGAGCGATGTGAATGAGCTGCACGGCAGCGTCGGTGCCGGGGCGGTCACGTTTAACGACGCGGATGGCTTCGCCGTCGGCAGTCCGCTTCCGTTCAATCCCGCGTCTGCTTTTGCGCTGCTTTCGACTGCGCCGACGCAGCGCACGCTGAATGCGAGCGGCGGCGTGATTTCCTTCCTCAATACCGACGACGCGTTCTTCACGCTCGGCGGCGTGACTCCCGGCAGCGGGCACGACCAGTGGACGGTCTCAGGCGGCGTGAACCTTACCGGCGCGAGCCTCTCGCTGAGCATCATCAACGGCTTCACGCCCACCGCAGGGACGGAGCTGGTGCTCATCAGCAACGACGGCGCGGATGCGATCGCAGGCACCTTTTCCAACCGCAGCGAGGGCGAGATCATCACAGTGAACGGGCGCAATTTACGCCTCTCCTACACCGGCGGCGATGGAAACGACGTGACGCTCACCGTGCCGAATCCGCTCGCCGTCACGATCGTGCCCGGCGGGAAAGTGGCGACTTTCACCGACGTGGACGGAGATCTCGTGACCGTGAAGACGACCAAGGGTGTGTTCGACGGCAGCGAGTTCGTGGGCATCGAAACCGGCGCAAATGGCGCGGGCCAGCTCCAGCGGCTCGTGCTGGATGCGGACTTCACCGGCGCAAACATCACGCTAAGCGCAAAGCGCAGTGCGAACGGGGGGAACGGATTCGTGAATCTCGGCTTCCTCGACGCGACCGGCGTGGATCTCGGCGCAGTCGTGATCGCGGGCGATCTCGGGCGGCTCGTCGCCGGGACGGCAGGCGGCAATGAGAAAGTGCCCGCGCTGAAATCACTCACGGTGCAAACCCTCGGCCTGCTCGGCACGAGCACGCAGGGCAGCACCGGCACGCTCGGCGGCTCTGTGACCGGCGCGCTGCCGAAGCTCACCGTGAAAGACGACATCCGTGGCGGCAGCTTCAGCGTCCTAGGTGCGACGGACGGCAGGCTAGGCACGGTGACAATCGGCGGCTCGATCGCCGCGACGAGCAACGTCACGCTAAGCGCCGCGGCGGGGATCGGCGCGCTGAAAGTCGGCGGCGACATCCGCACGACGAGCAACGGCTTTGTGAGCATCCGCAGCTTCGGCGGCGCGTTTGGCGCGATCAGCGTCAGCGGGAGCATCGTCGGCGTGGATGTGGGGCACACGGTGGAGTTCAGCGCCTTTGGCCAGTCCGCTGCGCCGTCGAAGGGCCTCGATCTCGCGCTGAAGAGCCTCGCGGTGAAAGGCAGCGTCGAGCGGTTGACCATCTTCGCGGGCGGCCTGGCGAATGCGAACGCCGACGCCTCGATTGGCAGCATCACCGTCGGCGGCGACTGGATCGCGAGCACCGCGGTCGCCGGCACGGGCGGCGGGGCGGACTTCGTCCTCGGTTCGGCGGACGACACGAAAGTCACCGTAATCGTCCCTGCGGCACGCGATGCAGCGGCGCTGTTTTCCGCCATCGGCAGCTTCATTGTGAAGGGGCAGGCATTGGGCACGGCGAGCACGACGAGCGACATGTTCGGCATTGTCGCCGAGCGGATCGGCAAGGCGAAAGTCGGCGGGCGTACGTTCGCGTTCACGACCGGCGCGACGCCTGAGGCGTTCTTCGCCGCGCCCACCTTCGACGGCGCGGGCACGGAGAATCCCGCGTTCGATTTCACCATCCGCGAGCTCGGCTCCACCACGCCAGTCCCGGCCTTCGGCGGGCCGAATCTTGTTGTTTCGACGGACGGGAAGACCGCCACGTTCACCGACGTGGACGGCGACCTCGTGACGGTGAAACGCACGCTGGGCACGTTCGCCACGGGCGACTTCGCCATCACCGCGAACACCAGTGGCGGGGGGCAACTCACGCAGCTCGTAATCACCGCTGCGCCCGGTAATCTGACGATCACTGCCAAGCCCGGCCCGAATGGCGGCAACGGCCTCGTGAACGTCGGCGGGATCAACGCCGGCGGCATCGCGCTTGGCAGCGTCAGCATCGCTGGCGATCTCGGCAGCATCAGCGGCGGGCAGAGCGTCGGCGGGAAGCCCGGCACTGCGGCGCTGAGCGTGCACTCTTTCGGCACGCTCGGCACGAGCACGGGGGCATTTTCGACGCTCAGCAGTTTCGCCGGTGGCGTGGGCAAGGTCGCCGTGGCTGCCGATTTCCGCGAAGCGAGTCTGCTCACCATCGGCGCGGGCGCGTTCGTTGGCACAATCACGATCGGCGGCAATTTCGTTGGCGGCTTTACGCCCGCCTCCATCATTACCGAGGGAAACTTCGGCACCGTGAAAATCGGCGGCTCCATGCGCAATGCGGTGCTCTCCGCCACCGGCACCATCGGCGCAATCGCCATCGGCGGCGACCTCATCGGCGATGGAGCGAACTCCACAATCTTTGCCTTCGGGCAGAAAACCGCGCCGACCAAAGGCGCAGACGTGGCGATCAAGAGCCTTACCGTGAAAGGTAGCGTGGAGAAAGCCCGCATCGAAGCAGGCACCGGCGGCGCGGACACAAATGCCGACGCCAGCATCGGCGCGATCAGCGTTGGCCGCGCATGGCTCGCCAGCAGCGTCCTCGCAGGAGTGGACGATGGAACGGACAACGTCCTCGGCACCGCCGACGATACGAAAGACCTCGGAACCACGAGCACGCGCGACCGCGCAGGCATCTTCTCGACCATCGCGAGCATCGTCATCAAAGGCCAGGCATTCGGCAGTGCGGCAGCGGGGGACAGCTTCGGCATCGTCGCCGAGCAGATCGGCAAGGCGCAGATCGGCGCGGTGAAATTCAAGTTCGACAAAGGCGAACGCGACGCCGCCGACGCCTTCGCCGCCGCACCCACCGGCCCCGGCCCTGCGCCGGACAACGCGACGAGCGACTTCTTCCTCCGCGAGATTGTGGTTTGAGAAAGGCAAACGAGGCAGGGAATGGGATTGCGAGCTTGAGTTCCGGGAACTGTCGAGTGCAGCTTCGCGAATGGATCATTGGCAGGAAGAGCGGCGTCGGCTCGAAGACGAACTTGGAGAGCGAATCACGCTCGACGCTTTGACGGGACCGATCGGGCTGACGGAGCAGGGGACTTTGAAGGATGATTCCGGTGCCAAAGCCGGCTGGCTGATTGCGCAGCGGAAAGGAGGGCACCGTCACTCCATCGACGACGTGCTGACCGCTTGGTACGCGCTCCAGGTTTCGCCGCGCGTCTCCGAGCACCTCGACCTCGGCACCGGAATCGGCACCGTGGGCTTGCTCACGCTCTGGGGGATGGGGCCTGCGGCCCGGCTGACGTGCGTCGAGGCGCAGGAAATCAGCTATCGATTGCTCCAATCAAATCTCGATACGAACGGCCTGCGTAGCCGCGTGGATTGCTCGCACGGCGACCTCCGCGAGCTGGCTCTTGGGCGGAAGTTTCCGCTCATCACCGGCAGCCCGCCTTACTTTCCTCCGGGTGCCGGAGTGCTTCCGCAGGATTCTCAAAAAGCCCACGCGCGATTCGAGCTTCGTGGCGACGTGAGTGATTATGCCAGAGCGGCCGTCGCGCATCTTGCCGACAACGGATGGTTTGTCCTCTGTTTCCCCACACCGCAAAAACAGCGGGCGCTCGATGGAATCGCTGCAGCCGGGCTGAAAACCGTGCGCCTTCGCGACGTGATTCCCCGTGAGACGCTGCCCGCACTTTTTACCGTCTTTGCTTGTCGGCACGCTCGGGATTTCTCCGGCGCTATAACTGTTGAAGCTCCGCTGACCGTTCGCCTCGCCAGCGGCCGCCTTACTGAGGAAATGGCCGCGGTGCGCCGCGTGTTTGGCTTTGCTGATTGCGAAGCGCACGGAGGTTGGCAGGCTGCGTGATTTACCTAACGTCTCCACCCAAAACGCATTCTCTCCGCATGACACTGATACCGATTTCCCGCCGCACTTTTATCCAGAGCTCTGCCGCACTCGCAGCCAGTACACTTGTCGCTGCGGAAAAGGGCAAGCTCATCGCCTACGTCGGCACTTACACTTCGCCGCTGCAAAACATGCGCGCCACGCAAGTCGATCTCCCGCCGGGGAACGGACGCGGCATTCACCTTTTCGAAATCGACCGCACCACCGGCGCGATGACTGCGCGCGGCGTCGTGGAAATGGGAACGAGCCCGAGCGCCCTCGCGTTCAACGCCGCGAAGACGCACCTTTACTCCGGCAACGAGACCGAGCGCATCGGCCCCGAAGAGGCGGGCAGTGTGAGCGCATTTGCGGTGGAGGCTGACGGCTCGCTTCGCCTGCTCAATACGGTGAGCTCCGGCGGCAAAGGCCCGGCGCATCTCAGCGTGCATCCGTCAGGAAAGTTTGCGCTGGTCGCGAACTACTTCGGTGGCGCGGTTGCGGTTCTGCCCATCCTGCCCGATGGACGGCTTGGCGAGGCGACCGACTTGAAAAAAGACGATGGTGCGATTGGTCCGAAGAAAGCCACCAACGCTAAGCCCGGCAGCTTCGCTATCAGCGGACACGATCAGGCGCACGCGCACATGATTGAGGCCGACCCATCAGGTCGCTTTGTGATTCACGTGGATCTCGGACTCGATCGTATTTACGTCTGGCGCTTCGATGCCACACGCGGCGTCCTCACGGCCAACGAGCCCGCATTTATCGAGCTCCCGCCCGGCGACGGGCCGCGGCACTTTGCGTTTCATCCGAATGGTCGCTGGTTCTACTCCATCCAGGAAGAAGGCTCGACCATCGTGCTCTTCGACTACGACGCGGAACACGGACGTCTCACTTCGCGCCAGACCATCTCCAGTCTCCCTCCTGGATACGCAGGCAGCAATTTCTGCTCGGAGATCCTCGTCACCGCAGACGGTCGGTTCGTCTATGCCGGCAATCGGTTGCACGATAGCATCGGCATTTTCGCCATCGGCGAAAACGGAACGCTCACCCACGTCGCCGACGAATGGACGCGCGGCAACTACCCTCGCAATTTCACCATCGAGCCCGCCGGTGAATTCCTTTACTGCTGCAACCAGCGCGCCGATCACATCACCGTCTTCCGCACCGACTCAAAAACCGGCGCACTCAAATTCACCGGCCACTTCGCGCCGGTGGGAAATCCATCGATCATCGTGTTTCGCGAATTGGGTTCGTAGCGACCGCCCATGACAGACTTCTTCCAGACCCCGAGTTTTCACGCTGCCGCGCAAGTCGTGATTGGCTCCGTTTGGGTCTTCCATGGACTCTACAGCAAGCTGCTGAACGGCATTCCGCGTCATCGAAATATTGTCGGCAGAGTGCTCGGCGAAAACGTCGGGGGACTCGCGACGAAGTTGATTGGATCGGGCGAGGTGTTGCTCGGAGTGTGGGCGTTCACCGGATGGGAACCGCTCGCGTGCGCGGCGGTGCAGACGGTGGCGCTGGTAGCGATGAATGTGCTGGAGATTTTCCTGGCCGGAGACCTTTTGATTTCAGCGCTCGGAATGGTCGCACTGAACGCCGGATTCCTCACGCTCGTGTGGTATTGGGCAACATTCGGCGCGAAGGGGTGAAGTTCAATTGGCCGCGAGCTGCTGGACTCCGCACACGGCGAAAAGTGCGGTGAGCGAGAGCCAGACGAAAGTGAATATCCAGTGCACAATCGTTTCCGCATTTTTGCCACGCCACAGCTCGAATGGATAGATGAACCACTGCGCGTAAAGCCGGAGGCCCCAGAACCCCGAGAACGACCACGCAAGCCAGCGCGCAGCCCGGGATTTCTCGAGGAAAACGGCGGGCTCGAAAATGCATGGAAGCGCCATCATGACGAGGACGACGCAGATGAACGCGGTATGGACGTGGAAGATGGCGCGGTTGGGCGGCGAGAGTCGCGCGGCTTCCTCCCGCCATTTGAGACGTTTGGCGATGGGGATGTGAACGATGGCCAGCGTGATGAGTCCGACCCCCGCCAAGCGTAGAAGGATGGTGAGGAGGCTGTTCATGCCGGTGTGAGTATGAAGGCCCGGAGCCACGGCGTGATGGGGAACTCGTCGGTCGCGCGAATTCCTGCACGCTCCCACGCCCGACGCCACGTTTCCCGCGAGTGAAAGTGGAGCGCGCCGGGTCCGAATGCGAGAAAGTTGGGAAGGCTTCGAAGGTGCTCGACCACGATGATGCGCCCGCCTTTTCGCACGCTTCGCGCAGCTTCCGAAAACCATTCGCGTAACTCGTCCTCGCTGCGCAGTTCGTGGATTGCAAGCAGACCGAAAATGACGTCGGCGGATTGATCTCCCGCCGGCCATGCGTTGTAGCTCGCCGGCAATGTGTCCGGTGTCGGCGGAAACAATCGGCGGGCCACATGGATGGAAGGCTCGGTCATTTTCGCAGGGTCGTAGTGATCGAGGACCAGCCACCGCGCTTCTCTGAACTTTTGTTTTAACGCGTTCGATGCTTCGTCGAATCCCGAATGGCAGAAAATGATGTCGTTCGCCGATACGCCTTGGAGCGCCCTTTCGAGCCATTGCCAGCGGTACAAATCGGAGCGGTCGTAGATGAGGTGCGAAACGAGCAGCGAGCCGAATACAAAGTACGATGCACCGAGAAATGCCGCGGCACATGCGGGTTTCGCGAGTGTTCCGGAAACGAGAAATGTCCCGGCCAATGTTGCCATCGATACGACGAGCGCGATGGCGTAGAGCGGCCAGTTGAACCGCGCAATTGTCATCATGCCCTGCCACTTTCCGCGCGCTGTCACGCTGTACCTCCCGGTCTGACGATGCGCCCGCGCTTCCAACGGTAGGCGACGTTTTCGACTGCGAACGCATTTGCTAGAATCGGCGCAGTCCCGCGCAAGGGAACCTCGTCAAAAATGCCGACCTGCCATCTTTTCACGGAAACAGGACGCGGTAACCACTCCTGCCTGCTTCCTTCGATGACGACGAACGAGCCATCACCAACCGGGCTGAAAGTAAATGGCATCGGCCCTGCGAAGCGGCGCGCGGCGTGCCAATCGGCGAATGGCGAACCCTCTGGTAATGTGGTTGTTTTGGTTTCGGCGTCGAATGTTACATTCATTGTCGGCGTGCCGTCGGGTAGCGTCGTCCGTATCGTCGTGTCGGTGCCGACGCGCTCGATGCTCACGTTCACGAGCCGGTATCGGTATTCGGTGAAAATATTTCCGGCGCGAGCCATGCGCCTTTTATCAGTCTCGCTGCGGATGATTCTCAGCCCGCGCAATCGCCTCCCGGCTTCGTCGCGGAGTCGCGTAAAAATCCTGTAGCCTGCGAGGAAAAAATCTTGCCCGAGGAATGCTGGAAATCCTGCCGGACGCAGGTTTCGGGTCCAGACCATCGCGACCGTCAGGAATCCGAGTCCTTCAAAGGAATCGATCTCGAGACCGACGGGAACGAGTGGGCGGAGCACTTCCTCTGGGTATGCAAACGATACTGCGACCACTCGCTCGAAGTGGGCATCCACCGGGAATGGATGGTGGCGAAGGTTGCTGAGAAATGACATGGAGTGAAGTAATACGATTTCTACAATCGCGGCGCGGGAAAGTTCGAAGTTCCGCCTTTAGCAAAGACCAGCGGCGGTGGATTGGAAGCGGGAGTAACACGAAGTTTTTTGTCCGCAGATTTCGCAGATTGCGCAGATGTTCCGCTGCATTGGAATCTGCGAATCTGCGGACAGGAAACATCTTCTCCTTCAACACTTTGCAAATGTGTTAGTCAGAGAGCGGCAATGGAGGGAGCCCGCCTCAAGGCGGAACTCCAAGCGCCCTTCGCCCGCATTACGCCCGCTCTCTGTAGAAGTCGCATACAGTAACGCGCGTGCCTGCTCGCCGAGAGCTGGCGGGACGTTTTGCTTGAGCATATTCGGCACCTGCGCGCCTGCGGGAAATGTCGTGATCGCGGAGAGAGCCACGAATGCGGCGGTGCGGAGGGCTTGCAGGAGAAGCTTCATTTCGAGTGTTCGTTTTGGGTTGCGCGACTGCCTTGAGGTAACTCGCTGCCAGCGTTTGTGCAACGGGTAATCCTTCCCTTCGCGGCATTGTGAAACGAATCGGCGGCATTGGCGGAAGCGTTCGCCCTTTTTGGGATTCTCGACGGTCCGTCGCTGTACGCAGCGGACGGCGGTACACTGGGAGATGACCGCGGCTTCGCATAAGCGCGCGTGGTCCGCTCAGCGGCGGCGTAGCCTGAAGAACATCTGTGTCGTATTGGGAAAAACACTCAGCGTTGTATCGAAGATGGAATACGTCGGGCCACGCGGGTCTGGCTGCCAACTGCCGGGTGCGAGCGTGGTGCTGCTTTCGAGGAACCATTCTGCGCTCGTCGCAGGCCACGTGAGTTGGAGTGACGGTGGCTCAGGTCGACTGATCGTGAGCGTCGGCCACGCTGTCCATCCGCCACGTGCGATCCATGCAGTATCGTGGGATTCTTCGCCCGCCGTCTCGTAACCGCCGAAGTAGAAGACGCTGCCGGCATCCCCGGCGAATGGTGAAACCGCCATACATCGGGATGCACGCAGTGTCTGCGCCGGAGGAAGCGCTGGCGTGAACGTCGCAATATTTGCTGGTTCGTATGTGCCATCGAGGTGCCGGACGAGGAAGTAGGAACCGGCACCGGTCGAGGGATGGCTAATCCACAGGCCGAGGAGGTGCACATTTTCGCCGGTGACCGGATCGGTGAACGGCGTGAATCCAGTATAGCCGACGCGCACATCCGAGATCCGAATGCCGGGTGTGTTCCAGTGCCGGGCAAAAAAGTCGCGGACGTCGAGCTCCACACTCACGGAATCACCGCGCTCCGGATCAATGCGCTCGATGACTCCGGGCCAGGAACGTGCAGCGAGGAGGATATTGTGACCGCAGCCGCGAGGGTCTGGGACGTTTGTGAGGCTGGTGATGACGCGCTCGTCCGCGGGTGTGCTGTACACCGGCAGGGGAGTGGACCATGAATAGACGAGGCTCCAAGTATCCGTGTGATCGTCCCGTTTGTAGAGCCCGCCGGTGACAGGATCGGCGGCGGTATCCTGCCGCTTTCCACAAGCGGCGTAGAGGATTCCGTTCACATCCGCGATCGCGGTGACCGGACCGAGCGTGGTCGGTAGAAGTTCTGCGGTCGTGTCCCAAGCGATCCGGCCTGATGCGCCAAACTGGTAGATGCCGCGATATACTGCGCCGTTCGTGAGTCCTGCGAAAATTTGCTCTCGTCCGGCGTTGCTCTCCGGCGTCCCGTCGTCGCCGCCGATGTTGTCCGCGTCGCGATCCAGATGGGTTGCAAAAGTCAGCGCGTATGCGGGCGCGGCGGTCGTTGCGATCGTGGAATGCTCCCACGCCCCGGACCCGACGCGAGTTCGCGCGCTCACGGTCGTGCCGCCAATAGCTGTCACGTCGCTGAGGCTGGCGATGAGATGTTTTACAGGCGCGGGCAGCGCTATGGTGTCTTGCTTCGTAAAGGTGATTTCCTTGAGCACCTCGACCGCCCGGTGCTGGCGAAACAAATTCGTGTCTGCTCCGGTGTCGGTGTGCCAGTTGTCGGTCGGGGAGTTTTTCGAAAGAATCTGTGCGCCCACCCAAGTGCCCGAGAGGGGATAGTCGCCGTAGCTCCCGATTGCCGCGAAGAGCTTTCCATCGTGCGCGACGAGGCCGGTGGTCTCGGTTCCGCCGAGCCTCCATCCCGTGGCGTCCGGGGAGACGAGAGGGTAATCTTTCGTAAAGGGCAGCGTGGTGAATCCGGTGGCGGCGGACGGCCAGTCGGGCCGGACGAGCCCCGTGCGGGTCATGCGGAGTTGCGAGGGACTCACACCGTCGTCGCGAGTGTAGTAGCAGAACACCTCGCGTTCGCCGATGACGGTCTCTACGTCGCGCACGACGCCGGGCGACACTGCGTCGAGCCGCTGCACGAGCGGGATCCACTCGATACATAGATCGTGTGTGATGTTCCCCTCGGTGTCGTATTGAGGCGGGTGCGGAAGGCGATGGGCGGCATCCGGGCCGAAGCCGAGCAGCCAGACGGCGGATGCACCGGGATTCAGCAGATCGATATTTTCATGCGCGGCGCAGGTGAAGTAGCTCGTGCCATTGAAGCCGCGCTGTCCTTGAACCGGCTTGAGCGCGGCGAGGTAGTGCGCGGTTTCTCCGGCGGGTAAAGTGATTACTGCTTCGCGATCGAAAATGCCGTCGGGCCGGTGCCGGTCGCGATAGATGACTAGACTCACGCGATCAATGACGGCGGCGTAGCACAGCTCGTTGTCAAACTCCGGAGCGAAGAATGCCCATGCATCCGACTTCATTCCGGGTTCGTCTGTGAGTGTCACCGAGGTGCCCGAGGTTGTGTTGAAACGCGCGAGTTGATTCGAGAGGGGAGGCGAGGCGGATGTGCGCACATACACCACATCGGAAGTGCCGGGAATCCATCGGCCATTGCGATCCACGGTGGCTTGATTCGGCAGCGGGGCCACGACTGCTGGCGCGGTTTCATTTGCCACGATGGCAGCAGAGGTCGCGAGCGTTCCACGGTTGAACGCCATTTTTACCGACGCCGCCGACGGGTCCTGGCTCACCCGCGCGCCGAAGCTGTCCGCCGCGGTATTCGACGTGAGTTGCACGCCGGAGCGCCAGACTTGCAGCCGGGAGCCCGCGCCGGGTTTCGTGTAGAATAGCGATGCACCAGCCGCGGAGACGCCCCATTGCGGACCTTCGTTGGCGGGGCTTGGCGCGGTGACGTTTGTGTCCACAGGTATTTCGCGTCCGTTTGCGGTGGTGAGGCGGCCGGAGAGCAGGTCGATCGTTCCGCGCCAGAGCGTTCCAGTGCCGTCTTGAAATGCGAGTTGGTTGCTGCCGGGAAGAAATTCCGGCGCGAGATAGGAGTCGGTCGTTGAACCGAGGCGGGTATCTTCCAGGACGAAAGTCGGCGTTGTGTAGTACGGCGTGTTGTAGTCCCATCCGGGCGTCGCGAGAGTGGCCTCCCATGCTTCGAAGAGTGGCAGAAGTTGCGCGAGGATGTCCGGGCGTGACGAGGCGAGATTCGCCCCGGTCTCCTCGCGAAAGCCCGCCGGCAGCGGCGGCGGCGTGGTGTCTTCGAGATCGTAGAGTTCCCAGTTTGCATCCCAACTCGGCTTCACGAGCTTCCAGCGTCCCTGCCGCATCGCGCGCGGCCCGCGGTCCCGGTCGCGTCCGGTCTCCACGCGCCAAAACATATTCGGATGAGGCACCGCGCCGGGTGCCGCGGTGTGGAACGGTCCGTCGAGATACGGCAGCAGATTCACGCCATCAAGCTGCCACGCCGCCGGAATGATCCCGCCCGACGCCGCCACGCAGGTTGGCAGGATATCCATCGTGCTCACCGGGTAATTCACAACGCCGCCCGCAGGCAGCGTGCCTCTCCATTGCATGATGTAGGGTACGCGAATGCCGCCCTCGTAAACCGACGATTTATTGCCCCGAAGTGGGAAGCTCACCGAGCCATTCCGGTCGTCCCGATCGGCGGGTGGTGCGCCGTTGTCGCTGCTGAAAAAGATCAGCGTATTGTCCACCAGTGTCCGTGTGTCCGCAGGGTTTTCGGGATGAAGCGGGATGGACTCGAGCTTCGCGAGCGTCAGACCCACGGCTCGATCCACGCCGTGCAGCATCGCGGACAGTTTATGACGGAGCGAACCCTCTTGCCCCGGGAAAAGGTGCTTGGTGTCATCCATGAGAGTGTCCGTGACTGTCACCGGCTCATGCACCGCATTGAACGGCGCATAGATGCAGAACGGGTGGCTCTGGTGGCGGTCGATAAAGTCCACGATCTCGCGCCCGAACGCGTTCGTGAGGTAGGCCGTCTCGTTCACCGGAATGATCGGGTTTGATGCAGAAAGGGGAGCCGTCGCGCGGTGAATTGGGTCCGGGAGATTCGGCGCGCAGGTTCCTTCTTGGCAGTATGCGTGATGCCCTTCGAGAAATCCGAAGAACTCGTCGAACCCGCGCCGCACCGGATGATACACTTGGATGTTTGCTCCGCTCACCGGCACGACAGCTGCGCCGAGATGCGATTTGCCGATCCACCCGGTCGCATAGCCGCGTTCCTTCATCCGGTTTCCGAGGGTGTGCTCTGTGAGCGGGAGGCCGAAGATTGGGTCGTACTCGAGCGCCGGCCCGGGATTCATCTCGTAGCCGAAGCGCTGTTGATGCCGACCTGTCATCAGCCCCGCACGCGACGGGCTGCAGACCGGGCACGTCACGTAGCCGCTCGTGAAGCGCACGCCATTCGTCGCGAGGGAATCGATGTGTGGAGTCAATAGATCGGTCGCGCCTTGTACGCCGAGATCCGGCCAGCCGAGATCGTCCACGAAAATTACGATGACGTTCGGCGCAGCTTTGGCGGGAGCCGGAAGGAGCAATTGCGCTGCAACCGACAGAATAGCGGTAAGGAGAATGTGAGTTTTCATCAAACCCTGATGACCCGCAGGAGTGTGCAAGGTTGCATCGAGACGCAATTTTTTTCACACTCGGGCACTTTCGCCATTCGTAGCACGATGAATTCAGCCAGCGGACATATCCAATTTCCCGAGACGATGTGGACGCGTGTTTTGAAAGGCCGCGGCGCCGATCCGGATTCGACGGTGCGCGCTTTGGAAGACCTCTGCCGGCAGTATTGGCCTGCAATTTACAGCTACGTGCGGGCGCTGGGGCTCGCAAAGGAGGATGCGGAGGATGCATCGCAGGAGTTTGTCTCGCATTTCATCCTCGGCGATTCGCTGCACAACGCTGATCCGGCGCGCGGCAGGTTGCGCGCATACATGAAACAAAGCATCCGCAACTTTCTGGCAAAGCGGCACCGCGATGCGACCCGGCTAAAGCGCGGCGGAACCGATGAAGCCGTGCCGCTCGATGAAGCCGCAGAGCCGGGCATCGACGCTCCGCCCGACGAAGCCTACGACCGCGAGTGGGCGTGGACTGTGATGGAGCGGGCAGTGACCACGCTGCGCGACAGTTACGCAGCGAGAGGCAAGGCGGCGATGTTCGATTTCATCAAACCATCGCTCGCCAGTGCCGATGAACTGCAACCTTACGCGGAGATCGGGTTATCTGCAGGTGTGAGTGAAGCTCAAATCAAACTCGAAGTGCATCGCGCCCGGCGACGGTTCGCGGACGCGCTGCGCCGTGAAGTCGCAGCGACTGTCGCCGCCGAGGCGGACATCGAAGCTGAACTGCGCTACTTGCTCACCGCGCTCGCCCATGAGTGAAACAGCGGCCATTTCCAATTGCGCCCGCTGTGGTGCCGATGCGCCGCGACTCATCGACGAACTGTGTCCGTCCTGCCTCGCACGGAATGTTCGGAGCGGCATGGAATCGCTGCTCGCTCCGGCGGAACCGGATGACCTTGCTCCGGAGATTCCCGGTATCGATATCAAAGAGCCGCTCGGTGCCGGCGGAATGGGCCTCGTCTTCCGGGGCGTGCGCGAAGCGGACGGCGAAGCACTGGCGGTGAAAGTGCTGCCACGGATTCTGTCGGCCGACCCGGAATGGCGGGAACGATTTCATCGGGAAGCCACGATGCTGGCGGCGCTGGACCATCCGCACATCGTCAAGATTCTCGGAAACGGGGAGACGCTCGATGGCCGTCTTTATCTTGCGATGGAACTCGTGGAAGGCTGCGACCTGCGGCGCCTGTTGCGCGCGGGGAAACTCGACCCGGCCCGCGCCATCGACATCGCTTCGAAGGTCGCCGCGGCGCTCGCCCACGCCCATCAGCGCGGCGTCGTGCACCGAGACATCAAGCCGGGGAACATTCTCGTCGGCGACGGCGGTATCGTGAAAGTCGCGGACTTCGGGATCGCGCGCGCCACCACCGGCACGGCGAGCAGTTTCACGATGACGCAGACTCGCGAGGCCTTCGGTACACCGTACTACATTGCGCCGGAAGTCGTCGCGAACGCCTCCGCGGCCTCGCCGGCGAGTGATGTGTATGCGCTCGGCGTCATGCTTTACGAAATGCTCACGGGCCACGTGCCGATGGGCCATTTCACTCCCGCGTCGCGCGAAACCAAACTCGACCGCAGTGTCGATCGTTTCATCACGTCGGCCCTTGCGGATAATCCCGCAGAGCGCATGGCCGGGATGGAGGAAGTGCAGCAATCGCTCACCGCGCTTCGTCGGCAGCTTGACCGAAAGGTTGCCGGACGTCGCTGGCGTATCGCAGCAGCCATCGCCGCCGCGCTCGCGATTTCCGTCGGAGCCAGCGTGTGGTTCACGCGCCGCAGCATGCAGGTCACTGCCCCGCATTTTCCGCATCCCTCCATGGCTACCGTTCAGCAGCCGTGGGGAAATTCTCTCGGGATGAAATTCGTGCCCGTCTCCGGAACCACGGTTCTTTTTTCGATATTGGAGACGCGGCGCGGCGATTTTGCGGCATTCAAAGAGGAGACCGGATTGCAGGACTTCGAGGAAGGCTTCACTGCATCCCCAATCAAAATGGGAAGCGTTCGAGGGGGCAAAGAGACCTTCGAGGATGGGACGTGGAGGGATCCCGGCTTCCCGCAAACTCCCGAGCATCCGGTCGTCGGTATCGGGCTGCTCAGCGCGAATCAGTTTTGCCGGTGGCTCACCACTCGCGAGCATACGCTGGGGCGACTCCCGAGGAACTACCGCTACCGCCTCCCGACTTCGGAAGAGTGGGACGCAGCCTGGAACGCCGGGCCGCGCGGCGACGGCAATACGCCCGGAACCGAAGTCCTCGCAGACGGCTGGCCCGCGAACCTCGCGCACGGCGATAAATCCGACCCGTTTCCCCGCACAGCTCCGGTCGGTTCATTCCCGCCAAATGCGGCCGGTCTTTTTGATCTCTATGGCAACGTGATGGAAGGCTGTGTAAACTTCGCCCCGGCCCCGCAGGGAGAGGCACGAGTGAACTACGTTGCCACGATCAGCGCGCGCGGCGGTTCATGGCGCGACGCCGATATCCGGCCAAGCTATGGCACCGAAATCCGGGCTCAGATGCGACCATTTTTCCGGCGATCCGATCTTGGCTTTCGCGTGGTGTTGAGTGGCGAAGATGCGGCGGTCACAAAACCAGCGGAGTGAGGCCGGGCGTAGTCGGGTCACGCCAGCAGCTCGCCGATGGGTGCCGCTTTGTTTTCGACCCGATGGAATGTAGGCATGCCCGGCAGGTCGTATTCTCCGTGCGGGTCGATTCCGAGTGCGGTGAAAATGGTGGCGAAGAGATTCTGTTCGTTGAACGGTTTTTCAATCACGTCCACGCCGTCCACATCCGTGGCACCGACGACCACGCCGCGTTTCAGGCCGCAGCCGGTCATCATCATGCTCCAGGCATTCGGATAATGGTCGCGCCCGCGTGCGGGATTCAGCCACGGCGTGCGGCCAAATTCGCCCATCGCGATGACGAGCGTGGAGTCGAGCAGGCCGCGTTCTTCAAGATCGTTCACGAGATGAAAAAGCACGCGATCCAGCTCCGGCACGAGCATCTGGTGAATCTCGTGCTGAAAGACGTGGTTGTCCCAATTCATGCCGTTCGCGACCATGACGAATGGCGCGCCTTTTTCCACCAGGTGCCGCGACATGAGCGCGTGCTGCGCGAAACTCCCCGGACCATACCGCTCGCGATCCTTGGCGGGCAGCTTGTTTACGTCGAAAAGATCCGCGCTCGTAGTCAGACCCTTCATTCGTTCAAATGCCGCGTTCTGACTCCGGGCCACGGAACTCTTGCGGTCGCGTTCATATTTCGCGGTAAGGAATTTCCGCAGCGTCTCGCGGGATTCACGATCCTGTTGAGGGATCGTCTCCGCTGCGGAGTTCAGGAATTGCGTGTAGTCGCCGCCGAGCCGCACGGGCGCGTGTTCCGCGCCGAGCCAGCCCGCCCAGTTGCCGGCTTTGAACGACTCAAATTCATTCCCGCCGGGGATCGGATCGAGGAAGATAAAGTTCGGCAGGGATGAGTCGAGCTGGCCGATGGCCTGCGACAGCGAACTGCCGAGCGTGGGCCGCGTGAAACCGGCGCGATCAGGGTTCCCTCGCTGGAGGAGGTTGATGGCCTGCAAATGCTCCGACTGAGTCGTCTTCATACTGCGGACGATGTTCAGCTTGTCGGCGATGCCCGCGCATCTTGGCATGAGCGATGAAAAATGAACACCCGGAATCTTTGTTGCAATGCTGCCGAACGGCCCGCCGCTGGGCCGGCCCGGCTTAGGATCCCAAGTCTCAAACTGGCTCGGCGCGCCGCAAAGCCAGAGCAGGATGCAATGCTTTTGCGCCTTCTTCGTTTCTGCTGCGAAGACGGGATTGTGAAACAGCCCGGCGAAGCTCGATACCGTCGCGAGCGCGCCGCCCGTGATGCCTTTCAGAAAAAGGCGGCGGTGCATCGTGTGCTCATCGGTGCGGCACTGGCCGGGCGGTAAGTCGAAAGGTTCGCGGTTCATCATCACGGCATGTTTAGGAATTCGGCACTGGTCATCAGTGCCCAAAGGAGATCGCGAATCCCGTCCGCTGGTCGATCCGGACGGGTATTCAAAAAAGCCAGCGCTTCCGAGGATTCCACGGCATCCGGCAGGCGGCTGTGTGCCGCGAGAAAGGACTCGCGAACGCGGGCTTCCGCGTCCGGTAATGCGGCGATGCGGGCAACCGTCGTGCCCGGCGCGGGCTTCAGGATTCCCGCGAGTTCCGGTGAGTTCGTGAGGAATTGCGCCTGTTGAAACGTGGCGTTGTATTCCTTCGGCAGGACGTCCGGGATTGCGTGAATCACCGCGCGGCGGAGCGGGTCGTCTCCCGGCGTCAGCCCGGCGGCGATGCGCCATGAACGGGAAATCTGCTCGGCGGAAAGCGGCCGCTCCAGTGCCCCCGCGAACGTGTCGGCCGCAGCATCCGAAGCCGTAAGCGCATACGCGCGGCTTAGCACAATTCCGCGAATGAGACGGCGGGGATCGTGGTGGTTTGCTGCGAAGTCGTGCGACAACCAGTCGAGAAGCTCCGGGTGACTCGGCACATTGCGCGCATTCATTTCGTCGGCGGGATGGACGATTCCGCGTCCGAGCAATGCTGCCCACATGCGGTTTACGAATGCACGGGCGAGCAGGGGATTCTCATGGGTTGCAACGTCAGCGAATGCTTCGCGACGCGAGAATTTCGGAACACGGACTTTCGCCGAGGGGTCCACATATTTGTCGTCACCATCCTGCTCCTTCTTATCGCCCGTGGGCCATGTCTCTGCGACAGAGCGCCCGGTTAGAAGTGTGACGACTGCGGGCTGGGATTCCTTTTTTAGGTTCGTAAAATTGATAAATCCGCCCACCGCCGACTCGGCGATTGCGGTGGTTCCCTCCACATTTTTCCCCCGGTTAAATGCCGCCACCAGTCCCCAGTAGTGACCCTGCTTGATCTCCCGTGCGAGCGGATGGTCGTGGCATTGTGCGCAGTCGATTCTAGTTCCGTAAACCAATGGAGCGACAGCCTCGGCAATCTGCTGATGCTCATTCTTTCGCTCGTAAAGAAACCACGTCGCGCCTTTATCCTCGGGCTTTTCCGGACGCGCGGCGAGAACCTCGCGCACGGTTTCGTTCCAAGGGCGGTTGGTGCGGAAGGCAGTTTCGAGAAAAGCCCACCACCCATTTTGCTTCCGACGATCCTCGAAGTTTCCGCGCTTTCCGCGGCCCATTAGAAACACATCCCACAACTCGCGCATTCGCACCGGATACTCGTCTGATGCCAGCAGTTGGTCCACGATTGTGGCGCGTTTTGAGTCCGCGGGCAGCGCGAGAAAATCTGCCAGTTCGGTCGGCGTCGGGATGCGCCCGGCGAGGTCGAGATAGATCCGCCGGCACCAAGTACGTTCGTCGGAAGGAGCCGCAGGTTTTACCCCGCCGCGCTCCCAGCCTTCGGCAACGAGCGTGTCGATTGCGTGCGGGATCGAATCGAAACTGCGTGGCGGGGCGACCGCCTTCGAGGGTGCCACGGTCATCGAGGCGATCCATTCGCGGATGGTGGCGCGCTCCGAGTCGGTGAGTTGCTTCTTTGGCGGCATGTGAGGGTCGGCACCTGGTGCGAGATGCTGGAACAGCGGGCTCTCATCCGGCTTGCCGGGAATCACCACTGCGCCATCTTCGCCGCCTTTCACGATTGCGGCCGGGGTATCGAGTTCGAGGCCGCCCTTTTGCTCGATGGGACCGTGGCATTTCACGCACTGCACGTCGAAAAGCGGCTGCACTTTTCGTGACCACAGCGACGCCGCGTCCTCGGCTTGTGAAACCGTTGCGGCAGCGAACAGTAGAAGTGCGGGCAGGGTGATTCCGACGTGCATTTTTAGATACAGTAATGCCGGCTGTGGAACTGTATTTCCGTTATTCAAATCTCGCTCCTTTTCCAGACCGTTGTTTCGATGTCACCCAGACACAACCATTGACCGTGCATTTCATTGTGCAGGAATGACGGTAGAGCGGGAAAGCGATATCCCTTTCCACGACTGTGACGATACACCTACGGCAGGACTGCGGCAATTCGGTAAAAGCGACTCGTCTCCGCGCCCGCCGCGGTATCGACGTAGGTGCCGACGCCGGTGACGGTCGTGAGAGTAGTCCATGTAATCAGATCGGGGCTGGTCTGCACGCGGTACTGGACTCCAGCCAGACTGGGCCATGTGAGGGTGACTTCTCCAGTCTCGTTGCGCGTGGGAACCGTGGCGGGTAGGGAACTGCGATCGTTCGGATTTGTGCCGAACAGCGCTTCAATGCTGTCAGGCATGCCATCGCCATCGCTGTCCGGACCAAGGCCGGTCGTTCCCGGGCTGCCGACTGCCTCACCGCTGGCGCGCCAATTGGTGGGGGAACTGTAGTCGCCCTGAACACTGATGACCTCGAGCGAAGGGCCTTGCCCGTCTGCGGCGAGGGGCCATGGCGCGTCGTCATCGTAGGTGAAATCCTGGATGTTCTGAATCGTATTGCCGAGGCTGTCCCGTAGTGTGATGCGTTCGCCGCCGTTATTGAGCGAGCCGCTGGTCCATGCGGCCCCAATGCGGATCGCGTTACCGTATTTTGCCTGAAAGGCGGCGTTGTTTTCCGTGATGACGAAATACTCGCCGGGGTTGAGCGTCTCATTCCCAAACGTGTAGGCCGTGTCCGGCGTTCCAAGAATGGCAATGGGCGAGCCGATGTCGAAATGCGCGCCCGCGAGGTTGATGGGCTGGGTGCCGGTATTGCGGAATTCGATATATTCGACGCCGCCCGGTGCCGGGTTGTACATGACCTCCGTGACGCGCAGGCTGGAGAGGAGGTCGTTGGTATTGCTGGCATCGCTGACAAGGATGTAGTCAAAGGCGGTCAGGACGCTCGTGGCGACAGAAGTCGCTGAGAAAATGCCGCCGGTATTTGCAGTAGAGCCCGCAGGGATGGCCCGCGTGAGAACGTTGCTCCATAGACCGTCGATTCCCTTGCGTTCAAATACCAACGAATCTCCACTCCGCCGGATACGAAGAGTGGCGCCGCTTCCGGTGGTCGGGGTCGTGGCGATTTGCGTGAAATTGGACGGAAGCTGCGCACGTCGCACGGTCAGATTGATGCCGGCTTCGATGGCAAATGAGTAGCGAATCACGATGCCGGACTCGATCATCTCAATCCAGAGGCCGGATTGCCAGTTGCCAAATTCCCGTGTCATCGGATCGATGTCGGTCTGCAGGATGAAGTTGGCTGTGTCGGGCAAATCCCGTGTGATGAGCGGGAACGTGAATGTCGGCGCGTTCAGCGGGCGGGCGATTTCGTCCGTGATTTGGATCAGGATGCGCCCCGAGTTATCCTCTAGGGAATACCATGTCGCTGGGGAGTAGTTGTCGCGGTATTCGGCGTTCTGCACGGTGTAGCCTGGTGGCAGAGACAGACCGGGTGAGAACGGGAGGAAATCGATGGCGTCATAGACGGTGATAGCCCGGCTGATCGAAGTCAGATTCGAAGCGGGGTCCGTTACGTTCATCGTGACGGTGTAGCTTCCGGGGACGGTGAAGCGCGCAGTGGCAGCGTTTCCCGCCGGAGTCAGGATGGCTCCGAGTGTGGGATTCACAGTCCACGAATAGGTCAGCGCTCCGCCTTCGGGATCGGTGCTCGTCGCACCGCTGAAGTTCACAAATTCATTCCTCGCGAGATTTCCGGAGGCGGGATCCATGGTCAGGCGGGCGACGGGCGGGCCGTTGCCCGTCAGGGTTACGTTAAATGGAAGCGTATTCATGACGCCGCCATCTTTCGCGAGGAAGCGCACGGAGAGGCTGTTGGCCCCATTGGCCAAAGCGATGTTCGTAATCGTCCAAAGGCCCGCATTTACCGAGGTGGGAACCCATTTGAAGATGCCTTCCGGATGATTGAGCACTTCCACGGCCCAAACGCCGGCCGGAGCCTCGCCATTGAGTGTGAAAAGCGGTGTGGAAACCGTCTGACTGCTGAAAGTGCTGATGGTAAATGGCCGTGTAGAATTGGTGCCGCCGAACGAGTTGATTTCCGTTGTGATGCGGGGCGAGCGAGTGCTGAACCAAGCGGTGTAATCGAAGACGCTCGTTTTGAACGGGGCGAGCCCGTCGGAATTGGTGCTCTGGTAATTCATCGCGCTCAAAAATGCAGCCATGCGGGAGCTGCCACCGTCGATGTTACTTTGCAGCTTCGTCAGGTAATAATGGAACGAACGGCGGAAATAGGGAGTGCCGGAAAGATTGGTGAAGCCGGTGCCTCCGATTGTACCGATGACGCCCTGACCATTGTCAAAGCCGAGGTCGCTGTCCCAATGATGAAACTCAAATTTTCCATCCGTCGGACGCCGGAAGAAGTAGCCGTTCTTGCCACGATTCATGGTGAAATTATCCCAATCACCGATGTATCCGCGGGCGGCGGCGTATGCGGCGGCGCGGTCCACATCAAGCTGGCGTTCGACTTGTTCGCGCCAGGTGTCCTGCGTGGCCTGGGCTTGCGCGTTGATGTTTACGTTGTTGTTGTAAGTGGTTTTGATGAGTTGAGCGAGGGCGGCGTAATCGTAGCGGTCCTCGGGGAAGCGCATCGGCCAGTTGCCGTGGAAAAAGATCGGGCTCTCCTCCGAGGGCGCTACGATGGAGGCATTGCTCCAATCGCCCAGCACCCATCGCCCTGTGACACTGCCGGCATCGAGGCGGTTGTCCATATTGCCGCTGTCATACACGAACCACGCGTCGTCGATTTCGAACAACTGGCCTTGATCATTGTCAGCGTAGGCGCGGTCGAAGAAATCGTCATCCGTTTGCTCCTGATCGTCGCCCAGTCCGGGTCCATCGGCATTCACGATTCGCTGGCAAAACTCCGAATCGGGTATGGGGTATCCGATCGTGTGAAGCATGTAGCGAACAACGCGGTTGTGGAAGCGATTGCTGCCTCCCGCATCGTTGTCGATGCCGCTTTTGCTGCGGTTGCGCCATTGGTTGTCGCCCGGCGGCTTGTAGCGAATGCGCGACATGCCGTTGCCGCCATCGCGGGTCCACGGCGAGCCTCCTTTGCGCATCTCGCAATTGTAGAAGCAATCGGTCTCGTTGTAGATCATCGTCGCGTTGAAACCGAAGTTCGACATGCGCGGAAAGTTGTAATCGCGGGTGGCACTGAAGCCGGTGGCGGTGTCGAGGGATGCTCTGTCATATTGGGTGAGGATGTAGCGTTCAGTGAGGATTCCCGGAGCCGAGGCGGGCGGCGTATTGTCCACGATCCACATTGCCGGACGTGCGGGAACTTCGATTACCGTGCCGTTTACCGGAGCCACGCCCAACGCATTGCGGGGTAAATCATTGAATTGCCCGTTCGTTGCAGTGGCGCGGACATAAAAATGCGTGATCGTTCCATCGGCCTTGGCGGCCACACTAGCCGACCAAATGCCGTCCCCGGCGACGCTGTCGGCACCGGTGCCGCTGTCGTTCATTGCAAGTGGATTGTACGCACCGCCACCCGCCACTTGATCCGTCCGCTCAAATAAAGTCACCGAGGTAAGCGGCGCTGAAGAAGACACTCTGGCGGTAACGACCACGGGTTGCGTGGAAGTGGGAACCGTCGGCGAATGGGTGAGCGAATCCACGGTCGGAGCGGGTGCGGCGATGAGCCGCGAATTTGCGCCTCCGGGCGTTCCGAGGTTGTTCGGCACTGGAAAGCGGAACACTTTTCCGAAGCTCCGGTCCCAAGTCTGCGCAACCATCAGCGGCATTCCGGAAACCCAGCGCGCTTCGAATGAAAAGGTGTAGTTGGTGTTCGCCGTAATGCTGGGCACGTCCACTTCCGCTTTGTTTGCCTTCGTGTCACCGGAGCCGACACTTATGAGATGGAATCCATCGGCGAGGGTGTCGCTCAAGCAGTGCGTTCCGGTGCAGAGAAAGCCATTTGCTCCGCTGCCCGTGTGCGAAGTCGCCGTGCCGGTGCTAAGTAAGTTCGTCCCCGGTGATCCGACCGGGGAAAGCGAGATGTTGCGTAGAACGACGTGACCGTCGCTCACCAGATTCAGAAGCAGTTCCCTGCTTTCGCTCGTGAGGCCGCTGGGGATGCCACGAAGTTCCCGATACGTCCCCGTGTATGTGTAGCTGGCGAAAGTGGACTTGGTGCTTTCGTCGCTAGCCCGCCAGCTACTCGGCTGGCTGTTGTCCATGTTTGGATTAATCAATTCCAGGCTGCTGCCGTTTCCGCCCGAATCGGCCGGCCATTGACCGCCTGCCCGGTAATCCACCGCGTTGGCAAGATTGCGCCGTTCGTCTTCCAGCCGGATTAATTCACCGCTGCGGCGAAGGCTTCCGCTCGCAGGGCCAAACAGATTCGCCACCGCTCCGTAATTGGCGGTGATGTAGGCCGGATCTTTCGCGACGACCAAATACCCGCCGGGAGCCAGTGTGGTGCCCGATGGGAAATCGTAGTCCAAGCCATCCACCAGCCGCCACCCGGTGAGAACGACCGGATTGGCGCTCCGGTTATGCAACTCGATGTATTGCCCCTGAACGTGGCGGGAAAGCGTGGCGAACATGATCTCGTTGATCACGATCTCCGTGTGACGGTCAGGATTGTTTGCGAGATCCTGGGTGGCGGTCGCGGTGTTGTACCATTCTTTCGAAGTGAGCGGCCAGCGCTGCACGGAATCCAGTCCCGCACGGCGGCTGAGTTCGACGCTGTCCACGACATTGTTGGAACCGTCGATCACATAAAGCGTCACGTCACCGCCGGTAGTGCTCGCGAAATTCACCGTCACGCTCGCGTAACCATTCCCTGGAACGGAGCCGGGAATCGCCACTTTGTCGGAAAAGTCCTTCTTGGATGCGACAAAGTAACCCGTCCCGCTGAATGCGCTCGAGGTGGTATTGCCAAACTCCACCCAATCAACGCCGGTGGCACCGAAATGCGCCTCGCTCAGCTTCATGGACACCGTGCCTGGCAGCAGGCCTGCGTTGGCCGAGCCCGGAGTAGGGGATGCGAAAACATAGAACTGATTTCCCCCTGTCGGCTTGCGGCCGATGCTCCGTCCGTCCACCGGCGGATTGGAAAGCGTCACGCCGGTTTGTTTAACGGTCCCGTCCGGTCGTGTCAGGATAATCGTCGCGGGGTTGCTCACCCCGAGGCTGGATTCCGCATAGCCGATCGTCGCCAGGCCGAGCGAGGGCACCACGAGCGAACTGGTGATCTGGTATTTCGTGAGATTTGCCGCCGTATCCGTCAGGTAGTAACCATTCAGATCGATGGCCGTTCCGGTGGGATTGTAAAACTCCACAAAACCGCCGCCGGCCACAGTCGATGGCTTCACCTCGTTGATCACCACCCCGACGGGCGGTGGAGTCCCGATCTTCAGGCGAGC
Organism: Verrucomicrobiaceae bacterium; assembly: GCA_031374705.1. Lineage (GTDB taxonomy): Bacteria > Verrucomicrobiota > Verrucomicrobiia > Chthoniobacterales > Chthoniobacteraceae > SXWH01. The sequence continues at coordinate 30,033 of JANMGP010000135.1, forward strand.
GCCAAAATAAATGTCGCTGCTGCCCGTGCTTCCCTGATGCACCTCGGCGCAAAGGTAGTTCGTGCCGGTGACCAACTGCCCGTCGAGCGAACCGGTGAGCGCATCTCGTTCATCGAAGGCATCGCCAGAACCCGGCAAAGCGCTAGCGAGTGTGGCGTGAGTTGCGAGCCCGGCGTTCATGCGCACCCGTCCGAGGTCAGAGCCTTTGAGTTCCTGACCGTTGAGCCAGTAAATGACCCCGTCGTCCACATATTGATCGATCACAAATGCCGTACTCGTGGTGCCTCCGGTCCAGTTAAAGGTCGTGCGGAAATAATACGTCAAAGTCGAGCTCACGAAGCCCGTGGCGAAGGACGTCTGGATCCCGGCGGTCAGCGCGGCATTGTTCTCCTGAGCGAAAAACCCATTTCCCGAAGCCCATGCCGTGTCGTTAAAGGCCGTGCCCTTCCACGTTCCCTCCGGGTTTGCGCCGTCCGGGTCTGCCGGGTCGCGCCAGTATTTCCAGTTTCTCGTGTAGTCCACCGGCGTCACGAAATCGACCACGTTGAGCTCCGAACTGCCCGCCGCGACCTCCTCCGCCACAGTGATCTCCGGGTTGCCCGGCGAGCCGCCGTTGCGGGGGCTCAGCCGCCAGTTCCGCCAATCGTCGATCTTGCGATTCGGGTTCACCACCACGATGGAATGCCCCGTCCCATCGCCCGCGACCGGCCATTTCCCGCCGTCCCCATAATTCAGTTCGCACAGCCGCGCGCCCGTCGCATCTTCGAGGATGATGTGATCTCCTGCGTTGTCCAATTGCGTCGTCGCCGACCATGGCCCGAAGACCCGGATAAACGGCGGGATGGCCGGATACGCCGCGCGCGTCGTCGCCGGGTCCGCCGAGCTCACCACGATGCGCTCGTATTCGTTCAGGAAATGCGTGGAGTTGCCCGCGAATGCCGGGAATGTGTAATCCACCGCGTCCTTCACCCGCCATTGCGCCATGTCCAGGCGATTGCTCGTCAGGTTCAGGATTTCGATAAACTCAGGCCTGCCGGCCGTCGGGGCGTACATCACTTCGCTGACGATGACTTGTTCGGCCACGGCGAGAGTGCTGCTGAAGACCAATGCAATTAGGATTCTTTTCATGTTTGGGTGAGTGCTGGAGTGTGTTCGATGGGTTCACCGGGTTCACCGGTTGGATGGGCTGGTAAGCGGGAGTGATGTTCAGTCTTTCTCGAATCTGAACGTTCGCGTTATTTGTAGAAATATTTGCCAGCGATTGGGCGGTGACAAGCACTTTCCGAGGCAAATCCTACCCAAACAACGGCAAGAGAGCGGTGGTGTCGTCCTCGGCGGCTCGCTGGGCCCAAACGGTGGCTACGTGGACGTGCGGATTCTCGATGGCAGCCGAAGTATCGAAATCATCAAGTCCGTGATGCGCCAGCTCGGGATGCCGAAAGCGGCATCCGTCTTCCGTTTCTGTAAACCGCGCGGACCGAAGCTTGCGTAGGCGAGGGGTTGCGGTTCTGTCCAACTAGTGTGAGAGCGGCCCGTCGTGGGCGTGTGGCTTGTTCCCAAGGTCTCGGCCAGCCGCGCAGAGGGCAAATCCTGAATGATCGGCAATCGCATCCTGTAGGAGCGAGGCAAAGGAATCGGGCGCATTATCGAATAGGCAGTCAACGGGACTGAGCGCGATCTGCTCGGTCGTGGGTTCGTCGCCGGAAACAGAATCGATCAGGTTCAAAACGATCCCGAGGACGTGAAACGGCGAACTGGAAGTGTTGAATTCGGGTCATTTGACAGGCATCCATGCGAACTGTCCGAGTCGGATTGAAAGGATTATCCTAAATGCGTGATTGGAGCCCGCGAAAAGCGCGAAAAGGCGCGGAAATAGAAGAAATCCGAAGATGCAGGCGATCACCCAGCGGGTGAGTCGGTGTGTTTTTGTAATTGT
>JANMGP010000144.1:0-27715 GCA_031374705.1 Verrucomicrobiaceae bacterium
TTGCGGAGTTGCTGAAGACCGGGTAGCGCTCGGTCCCGGCGCGCGATTTTACCAAGAATCCATTACGGGTTCGGTCCGTGCAGGTCAGCATTCAGCCCGAACGCCGCGATTGAGGGCTGAAAGCCCGGCAATGTAATAGCCCAGGGTGACGCCCTGGGTCGCAGGCAACAAGAGAACTTAGCCCACACTTCTCACACCTTTTTCCAGCAGATTCAGGGAGGCCAACAGATTTCCACCTGCAAAGAATCTGCGGGCCTCCCTGAGCCGCAAGACAGGCGAAGCCAATCTGCTGGAAAACTACATACGCGGTGGTGGGGCGCTTCTCAGAGTGTGAAAAATTCGGGTTAGCCCTAAAAGGGTGACCCAAGGCGTGCGCCACGGTTTTGTCCCGCCCTTACAGGGCTCCATTCTGTTTGTGCAGCCAACCCAGGGCTTCACCCTGGGCTATTACATCTCGCACCTTCGGCGCTCAAAAGCGGCGTTCGGGTTCAGTGCGCCAATATTCGGCCCGGCGAGTAACACGGCTGAACTCTCGTTACGGACCCAATGCTTACTTTTCACCACCCAATCGACGACGGTCGGGGCGCTACGGAGTCGCGACGCGGTAGAAGCGGACCGGTTGTGCGGTCGGGTCGGTGTAGTTGATGGTTTGTTGGGCGGGCGATGCGCTGTAGCTCTGGATGTCCGCCCAATCACCGGTCGAGAGACTCTCGCGTGCCTGAATCCGATACGTCTTGTAGGGCAGGGCTGCGAAAGCGACCGTGAAACCGGGGCCGGAGGCGGCTTTTACGACTGTCGCGGTGAATCGACTTGCGCTGTTGCGAGGGTCGGTGCCGGCGAGGAATTCCTGGAGGTTCGTCATTCCGTCGCCGTCCGTGTCGAGGGATGCATCGCTGGCGAGATTCGGGTTGAAGCCGTTCGCAGTTTCCCACGAGTTTTGCATGCCGTCGCCGTCAGTGTCTGTAAACGTGACGGTGAGGTTCACGCTGCTGCTGATCGCGAATCCGTAGTTATTCCCGACGATGACGCTGTAGGCTCCGGCATCGGCGGTGAGGCAGAACGGAATCGTGTAACTGGATGCCGTGGCACCCGGAATCGAAATGCCTCCCTTTCGCCATTGATACACGAGGTTTTTGCCGGACGAAACCACGCTGAATGTTGCGCTGGTCCCCTGCTCGCGGGTCAACGCAGCGGGCTGAGTCACGATGATCGGAACGCTGTCCGGATAGAGCCGGGCCTGGGGAATGACGGCGCGCGCAGAGCCGGGCGGCGTGTACCAGAGCTGGCTTGTCGCATTCGCGCCGGTGCCTTCGTAGTACTCGATTGTGATGTCGTAAAACGTATTGGCAGTGAGGGCCACGACGTACGTATTGCTGGCCGCCGTGTGGGACGTCCAGTTGTTGATGACAAGGTTCCCATTCAAATAGAGCCGCACGCCTTCGTCCGTGACGGTCTCGAGCGTGTAATTCCCCGTGAGCGTCGGCCGTAACTGACCGGACCAGCGAACACTGAAATTGTCCGCGACGCTGAGTCCTGGAAACCCGTAAGCCGTCGGCCAGCTCGCAGTGGTCTCGGAGAAAAACACAAAATTGTCGAGCCGCGTGCCGACAAGGCTGGTGAGGTTCCTGTCATTGTAAAACTCGGCGCGAAGCCCTTGGGCGACGGGTTGCGTGACGTAAACCGTAATAGGCTGGCTGGTGGCCACGCCGAGGCCGTTGTCGAGGGTCTTGGCGGTAATGTTGTGCACGCCGCCGGTTGCCGTCCACGCAAACGAGTAATTCGGTCCCGTGGCCGACTCACCAATCTTATTCGTGCCGTCGTAGTATTCGACTTTGATGATTGTGCCGTCGGAATCCGTGGCGGTCGCCGTAAACGTAATCGTCGCGGGAACTGTGAATGTCGATCCCGAAGCCGGAGCGGTGAGTGCCACCGTGGGGAGCTGGTTGACCGCGTTCAGGTAACCGCCGGTCGCGCCATTGGCAAACCAGTTGGCTGCGTCGTCGCCAAAGGCAGTGGAGTCCGTGCGCTGGAGCGAAGGACCGGCACCATCGGCGAGGTTGGACCATGGCGCCACGTCATCGTAGCGGACGGAATCGATCACGATGTAGGGCACGACCGTTCCGCCTCCGGCGACAGCGATTGGCGCATCCGGCATTTCCAGCGAGAGTCGCTCGCCATCGTCTTGCAACGTTCCGACATACGGCCCGAAGATCTGGACCGCCGGAGGGACGCTGTATTTTGTCCGGAATGCCGCCGGATCGATTCCCACAACGAGCGCGTATGCTCCTGCGGGAATGCTTTGCCCCGTCGGAAACGAGTAGCCGATCCCGCCGATGCGCCAGGTATTCGCAGGAGTGGTCGCCTCGAAGAGGTTTACCGTTGCCCCGCTGATATTCCGGATCTCGATGTACTCATCGAAGCCCGCATACGGGTTGTACATTACCTCATTGATGACGAGCGGACCGACGAGCGGCCCGCTGTTTGCCGCGCCGAATGTGCGGCTGATCTGGCGAGGGAACGACTCAACTCCGAAACTGTTCACGTAGCGTCCAAACGACACATTCAGTTCTGCTCCATCAAAGCTAAAGCCGTGGCTGTAGCCGGTGAGACTCCCCGACGCGTTGCCGGAGAAAAGGTACACTTCGTCACCCGCAGAGTTGAGCGCGAAACTGTTCCCCACACCGGGCGTCGGATTAAACTGCGCCTCAGTGAATGTCACGTAGCCGCCCGCCGGAATAATCGTCCCGGTCGGGATACGATACTTTTGCGGCGTGTCGGTCGCATCGCTGAGCCACCAGTCGGAGATGTCCACGGCACTCGCTGAGGCATTATACAGCTCGATCGAATCAAACAGCCCCGAAGCGGAGTTGGTGAGGGCTTCATTCACGACGATCAGCGGGAAATTGACGGGCGGGTCGTCCGCTCCCGGCGACCCATGTACCGCGGCCGAAGCGCGCCAGTCCAGGCCTGAGCTCGATTGATAGACGCTGGCTTTTGGAACGAGGCTGTATCCGCTGCCGTCCGCGGCAGCAGGCCACGGCGCGACGTCGTTGTACGTAAATGAAAATACGATGCCTGCCGCCGCTGTGCTGAGCGTGATTGTCTCGCCGGCATTGTCGAGTTTGCCTGTGTAAACACCGCCCACGGTGACACCCGGGTAGCGGGCGTGGAAGTTGGTTTGCCCCGCCGTCGCATCGCGACTCAGCACGAAGAAGGCACCGGGCAGAAGCTTGGTTCCCGGCGGAAAAGTAAACACGATGCCGCTGGTGAATGTCAGCCCGCCAAGATCAAGCTCCGTTGCGCCAGTGTTCTTCAGCTCGACAAACTCCAGGTCCTCACCAAGCACCGCTCCGTTCGGAAGCGGATTGTAGTGAATCTCTGTCATGGCGAGCGTGGAGAAATTCTGCGGCGTGTAGAATGTCGCCTCGTCAATTGCGCTCCAGGTGGTGCCGTTCCTCACCCGGGCGCGGATGATTTTCGAGGAATTGATGGTAATCGGGCCGGAATACGCAGTCGCGGATGTCGAGATGTCGCCGGTGCCGGTCGAGACATTGTAGGTCCGCGGATCGGAACCATCGACCGTGTAGTAAATCGTGCCGCTTTGGCCCGCGACCACGGAGAGCGTGATGGTTGAACCGGAGTTCACCGTGCCGCCACGCTGGCTCCAGACCGGCGGATCGATGGTGGGATACCAACCGCGGGTCTTGAACTGCTGAAGCACGATTGCACCGCGGTTCGGGACGTAGTTGTTGCGTTTGTCGTTGATGGCCGGCAGCCACGTTCCGTCATGCGTCAGCGCGGGCTCGGTCTTCGAGTCGCCCCAGCGTGCGGATTCACCAACGACCGAACGATCGATTTGCGCCTTCAGAGCATCATACCGGGCGAGCGCCACCGACGGGGAGAGCGCGCCGCCATTTGCAAAATGCTTGTACACACGGTCCGCGAAGAGCGTCTTGAATTGCAGGGAGTTGATCAGTTGTTGAAAAATATACTGCGGATTCGACTTCGGGTAGCCTCCTCCCCCCGAAGAACTGCCTGCCGGCCATGGTCCCGTGCGGTCCTGATTTACATCAAGGATGGTGTGCTCGGAATCGTGGACGACAAACCGGAAACCGCCATGCGCACCGGTGCGATCGCGGAACCCAAACCAGTTGTTCGGCGAAGTGTTCCCGAGGAAGTTTGAGATCGCCGCATCGAGGTTGCCGCCCCAATAAATGATCATGTTATAGTCGATCAGATTCACCGGATCGACCAGCGTTGCGAAGGCCGGATTCGGGGTCCCGTTCGGGTTGTTCCCGAGCAGTTTTTGATAGGCCGTATTGTTCAGGATTTCGGAGTTTCCGGCAGAAAGCCCGCTGTCCGCCTGCGTCCAGAGGCTGTTCCAGGCGACATCGTTTCCATCTGTCGCGTAAATCGTGTAACCATTATCCGGAGCCACTTTGATTGTATCGTAATCATCAGCGTTTCCACCGAGATAACTCTCCGCGAAGTTCGCCTCGGGCCGCTCGTCCACATTGTAAATGCCCCAATACTGGCCGTTCAAATAGAGGTGATACCATGTGCTGTGACTGCTTGGTTGTCCCATGTCGAGTTGGGTCTGGCGGCTGAACACATCGCGAATAAAAATTCCGCTGCCGTCGCCCCCGAACGCCCATGAGTAATTCTGCATCGTGCGAAGATCGAACTTGCTGAATTCATTCACGGCGGTCGGGTCGTTGCCGAAGATGTTGTATTTGAGCTTTGCCGGACCGTAGGTGTCGCGGAAGAAAAGGCGGAAGCCGTGCTTCGGGTTCCCCGTGCTCCTGCTGTATCCGCCACGGATGCGCAGGCCGCAGTTGATCTGAAACTCGCTCGCTCCGGCGGTATTGATCAGTTCCACGGACGCCGGGCGCTCGAAGGTCACGGTGTCGCCACCGGGATTTGAGTAGATGCCGGTCGCGTTGTCGAAAAGGAACGGCAGGTCCGTGACCACGGAGACGCTCGGCAGAGACTTCAAATCGTTGATGATCGTTCCCGAATACGCGGCATTGTTCACGACGTTCGGGTCCATTCCATAATCCAGAATCTGACCGCTGCTCACCGAAGTCGGCCACGCCGAGTTTGCGGGAGAGGCACCCGGCGGATTGGCGATCACCGGCGCAGGACCGGAGCCACCTGCAGCGGATGCGGATTGGGTGATTACATCGCCCATGAAAAGATATGTCTGCGTCACGGAATCACTCGGGTCCGACCCGGCCTTCAGTCCGGCATATCGGATTACCTTCGTGGAGCTAATCGTGAGCGGTGCAGAGTAAAGGCCCGCTGTCGCCGACGGCAGGGCATTGCCATTTCCATCGCGAACGAGCGCCCCCGAAGTCGTGAGCCGGAATGGCGAGGATCCGTCGTAAGTGTAGTAAATCGATGCACCGGGTGTGGCGCATGACAGCGTCACCGTCTGCGCCGCCGAGTAGATTCCGCGCCCGATATTCACAACCACCGGTGCCACCTTATTGTAGATCGGCGAGGTATTGAATCCGCCCGGGGTTCCCGTCGTGTAAAACTGAGCGCTTACCGTGGTCGAAACACTGTACTGATTCAGCTCAGCCCGGATCAGGAAATCGCCGTTCGTCGCCGCCTGATTCAGGCCATGAATGGCGAGCACGTTGGCACCCGTTGAACTTGGGACCAGCAACCCGAGCGAGCCGGTAAGGTCTATGTTTTCGTACACCAAGGCCTGCGCGGGGAGCCGATCGCCACTGGCCGTTGTCGTATTTACCGCCGTGCCTGCCGGGGCGTTGCGCCGGGCGACCTCGGTGCCGTTTAGATAGGCAACAAAACCGTCGTCGTATTTGACGGGCATCGTCAGCGTCGTGAGCGTCGCAGGATTCGCGATCGAAAACGACTGCCGAATGTAGGCCGACGACGAGATATTCGCCATTGCCGGCCCGATATTGCCACCCGCACCAAACTGTCCCGAGTATCCGCTGCTGCTGCTGCCAATCGGCGCAGACTTTACCGCGAGTCCTCCGCCTGCCGTGTCGCCGACCAGGCGGAAAGTGCCGTCCCAAGCGCCGACCGAACCCAGCCTCGCGAACAACTCGCCAGCCGATCCCCCTGCGGTTTCGTAGATCATCACCCGGATGTAGTATTCGCCGGCGGAGGGGAACGTATAAGTTCCAATCGTATCCGCCGCAGCGCGTCCGCCGTCAAACTGGCAGACAAGCGTGGTCGAGGAACTATTCGGGCCGATGTTCAGCGTAAAACCGTCATCGCTGTTCACGCCAAACGTCCACGTTCCCGCTGTGGGAACCGTGATGGTGCCTTCCGCGACCACCACATAGTTGTCGGCTCCGCCATTCGCCCACGATGGATTGCTGTTTGGCGAGTAGTGACCATCGCCGCCGCTATCGAGAAAATTTACCACCGCCCGAGTCTCCGCGTAAGTCTGCGACTGCATCGACGGCGTCGCGACGACGCTATTTGCCGTCGCGACATTAGGGACACTGGTGTTTGCAAAATAGGTGCGGAATGCAAAGCCCGAAACGGTACTCTCGAAACCGATGCCCGAAGTTGCGGTCGTCCACGCAGAGTCATTGAAAGTCCGCGCGCTCCATGTCGCATCATTGGGCGTGGCGCTGGTGGGAATGAGAACCTTTGCCGATGCCGAAGGCCCCACGAGTTGGGTGGTCGTCACCGTCTGCCCAAAGCCATACGGCTTGTCATCATACTGGGCGGGATATGGATTGAATTCGGTCGATTTGGTTCCATTGGCCCGGAGCAACGCGAGGTAACCTCCTGCGGAACTCAGCTTGAAGTTCGTGTGAAGCGGCGAAGCTGGGTTGATTCGGTTTTTCTGCGACGCAAAAACCACGAGAAAACCCTGAGGATCGATGCTCACCGAGGGGAAAACCCATTTGGAAAGGTCGGCGCTATCGTCCGTCAACCGCCATCCATTGAGGTTCACCGCAGCGGCACCGTCATTGTAGAGTTCGATCCAATCCGAGGTCGCATTGTCTTCGTCGAGCAGCCCATTCTGGTTCGACGCAACAAACTCAGTAATAACAATATCGGCGTGAAGGCTGGCGAGGATACCAAGCGACGCAGCGAAGAAGGTGAAGGTCCGGAGAGTGAGGTGCATAGAAGGATGACGGGAAATTGACTCCTAACGTATTTCCCAACACTCGAAAAAACGCCATCGGAAAATCGTGAACAAAATTTTACCATTCCGTTGCAATTATCACTTGCCCAAAAAAAGCGAATATGAAATACGACAAGCGTGTCGTGAAATCTTCCGCGACGCAGATTCGCTCCAAACCATCCAACAGCACAACCCATGAAAAGGACTTCCCGTAACCAAACCGCAATCCGCCGCGCCATTCTGACCGGCAGCATCCTCCAAGTCGCATTGACTCCCGTTTTCGCGGCCGACGTCATCCTTGGCCCTGACCTTAATCGGAACTCCGATGCCGCTCCCGCCTTCTACGGCGAGGGCTTGCTCGAAGGATACATTAACAATACCGGATGGCTCACCGATGCTTACACACTGACCGGAAGCAATGGCGCTAAAGACCGTGTACGGATGGGAGAGACGAATAATAAAAGCGGTGGCGTAAACTTCTGGAGCGACAATCAGGAGTGGATTTACACAGGGCAGTTTTTCGATGCCGATGGCAGCTTCACCTTTGCCGAGAACATCGACGACAACGTGCTCGTAAGAATTGACGGAGTCCAAGTGTTGAACGACACCAACTGGAACGGCGTCACCCGCACAACGAATGGTGGAGCAAACAATGGAAACAACTACGGAGCGGGCCCCAACGGCGACGGCTGGCATAATATCGAAATCCGGTTGTTCAACGGCGGTGGCGGCGCAGGCACTGTCGATCAGAACGGTTTCGGTGGCGGGGATAACAACTCGTATAACAGCAAGGGCTTCGGCTTGAACATTGCAGGCACTACATCGACCAACGGCGCGGACTATATCCTTCCAATCGAAACGCTAAACGGGACACCGGAGCTTTTCCGGTATCAAGCTGGAAACGCATTTACCGACGACCTTGTCGTTCGGACGTCCGCCACATTCTCGATTTCCGGCAACGCCCAACTCGCAGAGCCGAGCCTGCGCTTCGAAAATGCAGCACCTTCGACCCTGACCATAACGGAAACCGGTGCGCACAAGACGCTGAGCATCAGCAATGCGACGCAGTGGGCGACGGCAACCTCGAATGGCGCTGCGGTAACACTCGACGGCGCGACCGATATCCGCCCGCTTGGACTGCAAACCGATAACGGCAAAGCGGTCACGGTCACACGTAATGGAACGGGTAAACTAATTCTGAACACGCTGAACGGCTCAACGAGCGTGAACAACACTACGTTCGCTGCGGGAAGCGGAACCATCGAAGTCTCCGGTGCGACAACACCGGTTCCCGGCGCAACTTTTGCGGTGACCGGCAACGCCGGCGTCCTGTCGTTCGGAGGGGTCGGCACGGTCGGCTCAACGGCAACGATCAGCAATAATATCACCGCCTCGGCATCGGGCACGGTCCTTCATTCCGGCCCGGGATATGATACGCTCACAGGTTCAACGACGGTAGCCGCAGGCCAGTCACTCGGATTCAACGTTTCGGGCGGCACTCTCGTAATTAACGGAGCGGTCAGCGGAGGTGGCATCACAAAAACCGGCAACAATACCCTGCTCATCAATAGCGCGCCCACTCTGGACAGTATCACCGCAAACGGTGGCACAGCCGTCATCAACGGCGCATTGACTCTGGCGAGTTCCCCCACTCTGACATCCGGAAAAATCTCGCTCCGCAACGGAGCGAACGTGCTCCCGAGCGCGCTGACAGTGACCGGCGCTGGAAATCTTGAAGCCGCAGCAGGCGCCCTTCCATCAACCAGCGTCGCTTTGACGAACGGCAACCTCACTCTAGGGGTGCCGGGATTGGTCGCTCAGATTTACGGGAACGACGACGGGGGCGCGAATGCGAACTTTGGAAACTTCGCCAGCTACGATACCTATCTCAACGGTCGTGGAGGTCTGGAGACGACGGCGCTCACCAGCGACGGCGGCGTGACAAGCCTCGTGTTCAACGCGACGGAAGACCAATACAGGGCATTCGGGAATTACCGGATCAACAACATCGTCTCCCGCTTTAAAGGCAGCATCTATATTCCTAAGGACGGCACCTACAACTTCGGCACCACCAGCGATGACGGCTCGATGATCTTCATCGATGGCAACACAGTGGTGGACAATAATTTCTATCAGGGCGCCACGCGTCGGGAAGGCAATGTCTTCCTCACAAAAGGAGCCCATCCGATCGACATCGGATTCTATGAAGGCGGCGGCGGCAACTCGATGACGGTGGACTGGACCATTCCCGGCAATGCCCGGCAGAACCTGGCAAATTCGTTCCTCACGCAAGGAGCGACGCTTCCGACGTTCACGAACCAGATCGACGTCACCGGCAACTCCTCGATCACGGCGGGCTTTGCGAATGTCATCGCGACCGACCTCAATAGCAACGCAGCCTCGACACTCACTGTGAACGGGGCGCAACTCACCGCGACGCAGCTCGACCTAGTTGGCGGCGGTGCTCACACGTTTAACGTCGCCAGCGGAGCGACATTGCAGGCAAACGCAGTCAGCGACGGCGGCAGTGCGGTCTCGGTCGTGAAGAGCGGCACCGGACTTTTCATCCTCAACTCCCCATCCAGTCCGCAATTCCAGACAGCGGGCTCGAACATCAGCGTTCAAGCCGGCTCGCTCGGTCTTGTGCTCGGCGGCGCAAATAGCCCGACCGGCAATGCAGGCATCAGCTTCAACGGCGGCGGGGTCGTTGTCAGCAGCACAGGCGGCGACCAAAGCTTCCCAATCCCGTCCGTGCTCAATGGAAACCCCAGTTTCGAAGCCCGCCAAATCGGCGATGGAGCCGCGGGAACCGTGGGAACTCCGATCAACGTGAACTTCACGGGCAGTTTGAATACCAGCCCTGGACAGATCGTGACGCTCGGAACGGCAGACAACTACGTCATTTCGCTCGGCGGCTCCAGCAACGCAGGCGGAGGCACTGTGAAAGTGAACGGCGGCACGGTGAAGACCACCTCCGGAACGGCTCTCGACGGAATGCACCTCCTGCTCGATCCGGGCTCGAACCCCGGCGCGGCGGCAACCGTCGAAATCACCGGCGGCGGCACGGCGCCAACGGCCCTCTCGCTGTCCAGCGCAGGCACCGGAACCTCGACCCTGCGACTGACAGGAACGAACCTCAACATCAACCAGAGCACAAATACCACGTTCGGCGGAGTGCTCGCCGGCAACGGCAATCTGGTAAAAACGGGTGCGGGAACACTGACGCTCACAGGCACCAGCAGCACCATCACCGGCAGCCTTACCATCAACGGCGGCGCGATTTCCGGCACCGGCACTTCCATCGGCAGCGGCCCGATCACCCTTGGCAACGGCACACTGACCATTACGGTGCCATCGGGATTGCTCGGCAATTACTACGATACCAATGGATGGAACCCGAATGCGAACGCAGTACTCGGCGGTGATGAAACCAACCTCGTCAATGGTTTTGGCAGCCATGTTCCGTCCATCGCCAACCTCCTCTCCACGACAAACGGAAGGACCAACTTGAAATTCAGCGACGGCCCGGGCCTTGATGGCGGCGGCCCCGACACTGCGACGTATGCGGATCAGGGCTTCAACAACGTTAACAACTTCAGCGCATACTTCCGCGGATTCCTGAACATCACCGCCGCCACAGCCGGTAACTATACCTTCACCACCCGCAGCGACGACGGCACGGTCGTGTTCATCGACGGAATCAAGGTGGTGAACAACAACTTCGATCAGGGAATGACGAATCGTTCCGGAACAATCACCCTCGCAGCCGGACTCCACTCGATCAAACTGGCGCACTATGAGGGCGGTGGCGGCAGTGGCGCGGAATTCCGCTTCACGCCTCCCGGTGGAGCAGATCAGTTCATTCCAAACTCCGTCCTTCTCCCTGACAACACACCGGTGACGCTTAACAATCCAATCACCGTCAGCGGCAGCACAGCGACGCTGAATTCGCCGTTGGTTGGGTTGGTTTCGACGACGATGACGATGAACACTGCTTCGACGTTGAACTCGTCCGGCGGACAATTACAGGTCAACAGTTTGACCCTCAACGGAGCGGGCGCGTATTCATTTAACCCTGGTGCCGATGCGACCATTACGGTCAAGCAAATCACAGACAGCGGAGCTACGGTCACCATTAACAAACAGGGCGGAGGTCTGCTCTTCCTGGATGAACCAACCACCCCGCAATTGCAGTCTGTGGGTTCGACGGTAAACATTCAGGGCGGAACACTCGGCATCCCGCTCGGCGGCACCGGAAACTCCGCCACCGGAAACGCCACGATTACCTTCGCAGCAAATACAGGTATCGCGCTCACCAGCAAGAACACGGCGGTTGCGCAGAATTACACCCTTCCTCCGCTGGCTGGCAGCGCGAGCATCACCGCCCGGCAAATCGGCAGCGGACTCGCCGGCCCGGCGACGATTAATGCGAATGGCAACCTCGCCGTGACGGCGGGCAACACCCTCACGACCGGAACCGCAGACGGCTATACGCTGAATTTCAGCGGCACAGGATCCGGCGGCGGCAATGTGGTCGTCAATGGCGGAAACGTCGGCGTGACATCAGCCAACGCGTTTGCAACGCTTAACGTGAAGTTGAACCCAACGTCCCCTGCCACGGTGAACTTCTCGACCAACAACCCGTCGATCGCATCCATCGGCACCGACACTCCCGGAGCGGGAACGAAGACCGTCACCGTGGGAACCGGATCCGGAGCGGCTACACTGACCCTCAACAACACCGGCGACAACGCGTTTGACGGAACCATCGGAGCGAACCCTGGAAATACGCTGGATATCGTAAAGAATGGTGCGGGCACCCAACGCCTCACCGGGTCGAGCAATGGAGTGGGAGCATTTAATCTCAACGGCGGAACGCTGGAACTGAGCCAGTCGTCCCTGGGAAGCGGACCAATTAATGTGGGCAGCGGAACCACTCTGCAGTTCAACAACCAGGGATTGAATCTCAGGATTTATGATTCCAATCCCAACAACACCGGTGCCTACGGCGCGCTCACTACGATTGGCGGTGTATTGTCCCATTATCAGAGCATCGGCACACCTGTAATCAGCACGTTGACATCCGCAAACGGGAACAACTTCATCAGCTATAACCCCGATGGAGATGGCGATGCACCATTCATCATCCACGGCGGAGCCAGCGTGGACAACATCGAAGCCATCTTCAGCGGCAAAATCAACATTCCGACCGCCGGCGTCTGGAATTTTGCGACAGCCAGTGATGACGGAACTACACTCTTCATTGATGGCAACCTCATCGTGAATAATAACTTCGCTCAGGGGGTCACTTCAAGAAATGCCAATGTCACTCTTTCCGCAGGCGCACACTCGATCGTAATAACGTTCAACGAGGGCGGCGGCGGGGCAGGAATGTTTGTCAACTACACCGCACCGGGCGGCAGTTCGACACTTCTCTCAAATGCACTCCTTAGCAGTCCGGACACGGCCGCAAGCAATCCCGTCAATATCTTGGGTTCAGCGACCATCAACGCCAACGGCGGCTCTGTTTCCCTCGGGAATGCCACGCAGGCTGGCGGAGCGACCCTCACCACCGGCGGCGGCGGGCAGTTGCAGTTTTCCCAGACGACCATTAGCAGCGGGAACACACTCAACTACAGCGTTGCTCCAAACACCACGGTCATCCCCGGCGCGCTCCTCGGAGCTGTCTCGACGGTCAACGTCGCCGGCGGCGGTTCGGTCGTTCTCGGCGGAAACAATGCGCAACTCGCGGGCGGCGCCATCAACGTAAATGCCAGCACTCTCACTGCCAAACCGGAAGCCGGCGGCTTGAATCCGTTGGGCACGTCGGTAATCACACTGAACAACAACTCGGTGTTGCGCCTTACCACAGGCGGTGGCGACCAAACGTTTGGTAACTCCATCGTGACCAACGGAAGCACGACGATTCAGGCCGGAACCTTTGGCATCGGCGCTACAGGAACGCCGAACATGACGCTCACCGGAGCAGTCAACGTCCCCGGCACGCTGAACGCTGGCGCACAGGACGGCTATAAGCTGACCTTTGGCGGAAACGTGACAGCATCCGGCCCGCTGAATATCTCGGGAGACGTCCGCACGAACGCCGCCCTAAACGTTGCATCCATCAATCTGGCTGCAAACGGAACACTGCAAACGGTAGGCCCGGTCACCGTGACCGGCCCGACAACCGTTCCTGCCGGATCGACGCTCGGCTTCAACGGCAACAGCTATTCCGGTGGAACGGTCAACGTGAACGGCACCGTGGAGTTTAACGGAGCATCCGCATCGCCCATCCCGCTGAGTATTGACGGCGGACGCGTCAATGTAGCATCGGGCGCTGTGGATTTCGGAACATCGACACTTACCGCAACCGCGCCCAGCACGAACCGCACGGGCGGCATTCTGTCAGCGAAAGCCTACCACCTCGTCAACCCGCCAGGAGGATACGGAACTGACGCCGGGCTGAGTGCGACGCTCAACGCAACCCCGGTCGCCAGCACGAACCTTACGGGCGATCTGAACTTCGGCCCGCGGTTCGGTGCGGATGGTGCGTTCAACACGTTCTTTGGAACGACTCTGAACGACGCATTCACGGCGACCTTCACTGGCAACTTCACCGCTGCGGCAACCGGCGCGTTCACCTTTGGCCACTCGATCAATGACGACAGCGCAAGCATTTGGGTGGATCTCAACCGCAACGGACTGTTCGAAACGGGCGGCTCCGCAGGTAATGAGCTCATCAAAAATCAAATCGGCTGCTGCGGTCCGAGCGACGACGCCAACGACACGGCAAACGGCACGGCACAACTTGTCGCCGGACAAACCTACAAAGTCGCGTTCGTGGTGGAAGACACCGGCGGCGGGTCTTCGCTGGGTGCGAAATGGGCACCTGGCAATATCCCCAGCGGCGTAAACAGCCTCGCCAACTTCGTCAACCCCGGCGCACAAGCAGGAGTTTGGTCAGTGGATGCGCCAACCGGTGGCGGTCGCCTCCGTATCGGACCAGATGCATCCTTCCGGGCGGCAGGAACGTCAAACATCACCGAACTGGAACTAGCAGGCGGCGGCATCCCCGGAATCACCGATGGAGCGAAACTGACGCTGAACAGCGCGACCGAATCAAGCAGCAGCATCGGACTTATCCGCACAAGTGCAGGCGGCGCTTCCACTCTGGATCTCGGCGCGAACAACACGCTCAACGTTGACAACTTCGCGATCCAACCTGGTGCCTACATCTACAAGGCCGGCGCTGGAAACTTGAACATCAACGCCCTGAGCCTCGGTTCGGGCTCCACTCTCGCCATCAATGGTGGAATTGTGACCCAAACGGGATCGGCGCTCGCATCCGACGGAACGAACGCGGCCAACAGCGGAAATGTGGACGTCAATGACGGCGGCACATTCGTCGCGAATGGCCGAATCCCAGGGTTCATCAACATCTACAACCACGGCATGCTCAAAGGCACAGGTTTTGTAGGACCGGTCACTGTCAATCTCGGCGGTATCATCGCCCCGGGCAACAGCCCCGGCACCCTGAACACCGGAACGCTGACGCTGAATGACGACTCCATCTTCCAGGCGGAACTCGACAGCAGCGTGCTATTCGACCGGATCAATGTCGCAGGCGCAGTGACGCTCAGCACAGGCGGAACAGGCACCGGCTCAATCCTGAGCCTGAGCCTGCCGACAGGGCTGTTCGCCGCAACTGCGGGGGACAAGTTCCAGCTTATCGTCAACGACGGCATCGATTTGGTCAGTGGGACGTTCGCCGGATTGCCCGAAGGCGCGACCATCAACATCCTGTCGTCGTCAAACACGCCAATCGAATCGTTCACCGTCTCGTATGCGGAGAACTTCGACGGTGGCGCAGTGGGCAACGACGTGGGTCTCACATTCGTAGTTCCCGAACCGGCATCGGCCACGATGCTGCTCGGCGGAATCGCGACGCTGCTCGGCATCCGCCGCCGTCGCCGTTAGAACCGCGATGCAAAAATCTGCAAACGCCTCTTCGTTGCAAAACGAAGAGGCGTTTTGCATAATCAGTCCACTCCTATGAAACCCTGGTTCGCTCTTGCCTTCTTCGCCGCCTTGCACACCGCGCCCGCCGCGGAGCAACCCGGCGTACGGAAGACCCCGCTCTCCATCGCGCCCGATGGGAAGACGGGATTCACGATTTTAGATCAAAAAACCACGGGCATCGCGTTTGAAAACCAGGTTCGCGAGGAGGATTCACTGGCGCTCATGGTCATCGCCGACGGAAGCGGCGTGGCGCTTGGTGACTTTGACAATGACGGACGGTGCGACGTGTTCGCTGTCGGCCTCTCCTCTCAATGCAAGCTCTACAAAAACCTCGGTAGCTTCAAGTTTTCGGACGTAACAGACGGATCAGGCCTGACCGGAATCATCAGCAAGGATTGGTACGGCAAGGGAGCATGCTTCGCTGACGTCAATGGCGACGGAAACCTAGACCTCGTTGTGACACTCTATCGCTCGAACCCGAGGCTGATCGGGAGCAGCGTCCGGATTTGGCTCGGGAATGGAAAAGGAGCCTTCACCGAGACAACCGCATCGTCCGGTCTGGTCAGCAATCTTGGGCCGCATTCGGTTTCGTTTTCTGATGTGGACGGCGACGGCGACCTCGATCTTTACGTCACCAATTTCCGTGAACACTCCATCGCCGGGGCTCAAATCAAACTCACGGGCTCCGACGCGCAGGGCCGCCGATACACGGTGTATCGCACCGTCATTAGCGACGGCACTGTCGTGCAGGAATTGCAGATTCCCGACGTAAACGGAAAGCCCGTCATCCCCGAAAAATACAAGAACCGCCTGTCCATCCAGGCGGATGATTCCCTTCTCGATAGCGGTGAGCCCGACCAGCTTTACCTCAATGACGGGAAAGGCAAATTCGCTCCAGTTTCGTGGACCGGCGGGAAGTTCCTCAATGAGGACGGAAAGCCGCTTACCGATGCGCCGCGCGATTTCGGACTCGCTGTTCGCTTTGCCGACTTCAACGGCGACGGCCACCCCGACATGTATGTCTCCAACGACATTCAGACCCCGGACCGCTTTTGGTTTGGCGACGGCAAGGGCTCGTTCCGCGCCGCGCCGCGTCTAGCGATTCGAAGCACGAGCTACGCTTCGATGGGCGTGGACGTCGCCGACATCAACCGCGACGGCGTTCCCGACCTCTACGCCGTGGATATGCTGTCCCGGACCCATGCCGGGCGGAAGCGCTCCATGGGCCTGATGCGGCCCACGCCGGTGAGCATCGGTGAAATCGAAAACCGGCCGCAA
Organism: Verrucomicrobiaceae bacterium; assembly: GCA_031374705.1. Classification (GTDB taxonomy): domain Bacteria; phylum Verrucomicrobiota; class Verrucomicrobiia; order Chthoniobacterales; family Chthoniobacteraceae; genus SXWH01. The sequence goes on from JANMGP010000144.1 coordinate 16,415, forward strand.
CTCATGCGAAACACACTCCAGCTCGGGCGAGGTGACGGCACTTGGGCGGAAATCGCGCCGTACGCCGGCCTCACTGCCACAGAGTGGTCGTGGCAGCCGATCTTTTTGGATGTGGACCTCGATGGCTGGGAGGATCTTTTCGTCACCAACGGCTTCGAACGTAACACGCTCGACAGCGATGTCAGTGCAATCTTCAACACCCAGAAGCTCAAAACCATTCAGCAGCGCTTCGAAGTGATGAAACTCTTCCCCACCATCGACCCGCCGAAGGTCGCTTTCCGCAACCGTGGCGACCTCACATTTGAGGAAACGGCAGCGGCATGGGGTCTGGACGCGAAAGGAATCGCGCACGGCGTTGCCGAGGCGGACCTCGATGGCGACGGAGACCTCGACCTCGTCGTGAATATGTACCGGGCCCCCCTGGCCATCTACCGGAACAACACATCCGCGCCCCGCGTGGCCGTCAGCCTTCATGGGACAAAGGGGAACGGCCCGGCCATCGGAGCGAAAGTCACTCTCAAAGGCGGAGCATTGCCGGAACAAAGCCGGGAGGTCTTCTTGGGTGGGCGCTATCTCTCCGGAGCCGATCCCCTGCTCTGTTTTGCCGCTGGGAAAAGCACCTCCATGTCGCTCGAAGTCATATGGCCAAACGGCAAGCGAACCGAAGTGAAGAGTGTCCTGCCGAACCACCGCTACGACATCGGCATCGAATCCGCCACAGCGCCGGAAGCGACCGCGCCGAAGCCAATCGTCCCGCTCTTCGCCGATGGCACCCGCGCCCTTGGTCACGAACATACGGACATCCCGTTCGACGATTTTGCGCGACAGACGCTGCTGCCAAACCGGCTCAGCCAGATGGGCCCCGGCCTCGCGGCAGCGGACCTGAACGGCGACGGACTCGATGATCTTGTCATCGGTGCAAGCGTCGATGCGAGACTCGGCGTTCGTTTTGGAAAGCTGGATGGATCATTCGACAAAGTCGCCAATTCCGCCCTCACAGCCGACGCCGATGCCGCAGGCGTGCTCGCGTGGCGAACGCCTGATGGCGGTATGCGCCTCCACGCAGCGCTCTCCAACTTTGAAGACGAAAATGCCACGCGAGGCAGCGTCCATGCGTGGGAGCTCGCCAAGAGCCTCAGCGAACCGCTCGTCCCCGGCGAGCGGGACAGCGCGGGCCCCATCGCAGTGGCGGATGTGGATGGTGATGGCGATCTCGATCTTTTCGTTGGCGGGCGCACCGTCCCGGGGCGCTATCCGGAACCGCCCCGCTCGCGACTTTTCAAAAATGAAGGCGGGAAATACACGCTCGACGAAGCAAACACCAAGGCCCTTGCCGATGTTGGAATGGTCAGCGGCGCGGTCTTTACAGACATCCTCGGCGACCGCCGTCCGGAACTCGTGCTGGCTTGCGAATGGGGCCCGATACGCGTCTTTGCAAACGAAGGCGGGAGCTACGTCGAAAAAACGAAAGAGCTCGGACTGTCTGACTTCACAGGATGGTGGAACGGAGTGACGACAGGCGATTTCGACGGAGACGGCCGCCAGGACATTGTCGCTACTAACTGGGGCAACAACACCAAATACCACACGAGCCCAGGGCATCCGCTTCTCGTTTATTTCGGCGAATTCCAAAAGCCCGGGCGCCTCGACATCATCGAGTCTCACTTCGACAAAGCAGTCGGCGCACTCGTGCCGGAACGTGGGTTTTCCTGCTCCTCCACGGCGATGCCGTTCCTTCGCGACACGATCAAATCCTACAAAGACTTCGGCGAATCCAATCTCGAGCAACTCTACGGCGAGAAGCTCAAAACAGCCCGCAGTCTGAGCGCCGCGACATTGGAGCACGCCGTATTTCTGAATCGCAGTGGCAAGTTCGAGCGCATCGCGCTTCCGACCGAAGCCCAGCTCTCGACATCATTCGGCGTGAGCGTTGCCGACTTCGATGGCGACGGGAACGAAGACATCGCGATGGCGCAGAACTTCTTTGCCGCGCAAATCGAGACGCCGCGCAGCGACGCGGGCCGCAGTCTGATTCTCCTCGGAAAAGGCGACGGCCATTTTACGGCGATGCCCGGACAGAATTCCGGCGTGCTGGTGTACGGCGATGCGCGCGGGCTTGCGGTCGGCGATTTCAATGGAGATCGGCGTCCGGACCTCGCCGTCGCGCAAAACGGGGCGGCGACCCGCCTTTTTACAAACAAAACCGGCCAGCCCGGACTGCGAATCGATTTCCAAGGACCGGCGGAAAACCCCGCGCTCTTCGGCACGGTTGTGCGTCTGAAGATCAACGGCAAATATGGCCCCGCGCGCGAAGTCCACGGCGGCTCCGGCTATTGGTCGCAGGATGCACCGGCACCCATCCTCGCGATCCCAACGCAGCCCGAGGCCATCGCCGTGCGACTACCCAACTCACCGGAATCGGTGCTGCCCATGGCAGAGCCTTTGGAGCGGCTCACGATCAAGCCGTAACAAAACACACTACCCGCCGAGATACGCCTCGCGCACCTTTGGGTTTTCGCGCAGGGACGCTGCGGTGTCCTGAAGAAGGATGCGCCCTGTTTCGAGCACATAGCCGTAATTACTAACCTCGAGCGCCAGATTTGCATTTTGCTCGACGAGCAGGATGGTGAGTTTCAGTTCTCGATTGATGGCCACGATTTGCTCGAAAATGGTTTTCGTCAGGAGCGGCGCGATGCCGAGCGAAGGCTCGTCAAGCAAAAGGAGTTCGGGCTTGCTCATAAGCGCGCGACCGATGGCGAGCATCTGTTGTTCGCCGCCGCTGAGGGTTCCCGCGAGCTGGCCCTGCCGTTCCTTCAGACGAGGGAAGATGCTGAAAATGAACTCGAAATCCTTTGCGAACGCCTTCTTATCCTTTCGCAGATAAGCGCCCATTTTGAGGTTTTCGCTCACGGTGAGATTGGAGAAAACGAGCCGCCCCTCCGGCGATTGCGCCACCCCGAGCGCGACGACCTTGTGCGGCGGGAGTCCCGTGATGTCCTGTCCTTTGTAGGAAATCCGACCGGCCGATGGTTTCACGAGCCCGCTGATGGCACGGAGCGTCGTTGTTTTCCCAGCGCCGTTTGCTCCGACGAGCGTCACGATGCTCCCCTGCTCCACCTTCAGCGAGATGCCATGAAGGGCAGTGATCCCGCCGTAGGCTACCGTGAGTTCGTGAAGCTCAAGCATCGCCGCGTTGCTACCGGCCCCAGTGCTTGAGAAGCGTGTCGGCCATGACGGAAGGCGTCGGCGCGACCGCGATTCCTGCGTCTTTCAACGCGGCGATCTTCGCGGCAGCGGTGCCTTTTCCACCCGAGACAATCGCTCCCGCGTGACCCATCCGGCGTCCGGGAGGCGCGCTCGCTCCGGCGATGAATGCGGCAATGGGCTTCTTGCAATTCGCTTTTGCCCACGCGGCCGCCTGCTCCTCGGCTTCGCCGCCAATTTCGCCGATCATGATGATCGCTTCGGTTTCGGGGTCGTCGTTGAACATTTTGAGAACATCGGTGTGATTCGTTCCATTCACGGGATCGCCGCCGATGCCCACGCAAGTACTCTGTCCGTAACCCCGCGACGTCAGCTGCCATACCGCCTCATACGTGAGGGTGCCGCTTCGCGAGACGACGCCGACATTTCCGCGTTTGTGAATGTAGCCCGGCGCGATGCCGATGCGGCAGCCGCCATGCGAATCAGGTCCTGTCCCAGGCGTCACAATCCCGGGGCAGTTCGGCCCGATGAGACGCGTCTTTTTTCCGGCCATCCCGACTTTTACGCGGATCATGTCATTCACCGGGATGCCCTCGGTGATTGCGACGACGAGGTCCAGCCCTGCTTCCACGCCTTCCAAAATCGCGTCTGCTGCAAATGGCGGCGGAACAAAAATCACGCTCACGGTCGCGCCGGTTTGCTTCGCAGCTTCGGCGACGGTGTCGAACACCGGCACCTTGTGGTAGCCATGCTCAAACGTCTGCCCGCCTTTGCCGGGAGTCACGCCCGCCACGAGCAGCGTGCCGTAGTCGAGCGACAGTTTCGCATGCCGCGAGCCGAAGTCGCCGGTGATGCCTTGAACGAGAATGCGGGTGTTGGAGTCAACGAGGATTGCCATGTGAACGATGTGGGATGGGCGAACGGAGTAGCGCGGTCAAGTCCGCTTTGATTTTCGGCGAAAAAAAGCGCGCCAAACGAGCCCCTCGAAGTTCCTCCCGCGACCCTGAAAAATCGGCTTTATCAGAGTTTGCCAACGCCCGAAGAACGCGCTACATTCGGGTTATGTCTCGTTACGATGCATACACCACGACGCACAGCGCTGTCACCGACAACAGTAAAGGATGGGTCGTCTCGGCGCTCGTGGGTTCTGCGATCCTGCACGCATGCATGTTCACTTTTTTCTACTACAAGCGGGTAGAAAACTTCGGCCAGCGCGAGCTTCCGCCGACGCCCCGCGAGACTGTTACGAGGGTGACCATTTCTGACTCACCGAAGAAAAAGGAGGAGATTACCTCCGCTGCGATCAGTGATCCGACCAAGACGACAAAAAAAGAGATCGTCCTTCCGAAGGAGAAAATCCAGATCGATGATATATCGATCGCACCCCAACACAAAGCCGTCGATACTTCGAAGCTCTTTGCAACGGAAAAGCCTCTGATGGAAGTGGCGAAACTTGAGACCAAACTAAACACGGGAAACCCTGACGACGCCCTGCCGAAACTTGACGACAAGTTTTTCAATGATCGAACCGGCCCGAAGGTGATGGCCCGCTCCACGAGTTCGCCCGGCCCGGACGGTGAAGGCACGACCGCCGCCATCGGCATCGCGGGCAAGGATGTGGGCGCAATCCTCGACGCGCTGAACGATGCGCCGGCCACTTCGCCAAAGGCGCTCAGCCTGCCCGGCAATACTACTTTTGACTACGATAGTGCCCAACTGGGAGGGGCCGGACGTCAGGCGATGCAGACAGTCGCGGAGGTATTCAAGAGGTTCCTCGGCGACGATCTGCTCACGTCGTCGTTCACTATTACGGGACACACGGATTCGTTTGGGAGCGCGACTTACAATGAGCAGTTGAGTCTGCGTCGCGCAGAGGCTGTGAGGGCGTGGCTGGTGGCGAATCTGGGCATCGATCCGCAAAACGTTCAGACATATGGGGAGGGAAGTCGCAAGATGCTGGTGCCGTCCGGCACCGTGGAAGAGCAGGCACCCAACCGACGCGTGGAAATCGTCATTCGACGGAAGAAAAAGTAGGCTCCTTTCCGGGCCGGCGATTTTTTCTGAAAGAATCCACCCGTTCATCCGTTTCATATCCAGTGGCGAATTCTGCCGACTGCGCATTCCGTGATACTTCGAATACTCATCATCCTCGTCCTTGCCGGCGCCATATTCGGCGGTGCCTACCTCGCAGTGTACGAGCTCTACATCCAGCCGGAGGTGGAACTGAAAACCGACAAGCAGGCCCCCCGCCCCGAACCGCCCGTCGATCCAAGCATCGCGGATTTCAAGGACTGCCTCGAAGTCCGGCAGACGAGATCTCCGGAGGAAGCCGTGGCTGCAATGGAACGTTTCCTTCAGGTCAACCCCGCCTCATCCAAACGGGATGAAGCACGCGCGATCATCGGCGAATTAAACAGCGGACTGTTCTTCTCAGCAAAACCCACGGAGGAAAACGCGGTAATCGTGAAACGAGGCGACTCGCTGGCGCGCATCTCGTCGCACACAAAAATGTCCGTCGAACTCATTGTGTATCTCAACAAGCTGCAAAACGATAACATCCATCCAGGACAGCGGCTGATTGCATTCCCCACTGACTTCCGACTGTCACTCAAGCAGAAGGAGCAAAAGGTGGTGTTGATGCGCGATGGAAAGTTTTTCCGGCAATATTCGCCACTTTCATGGCCAGGAAAAAAACCGCCCGTCATTCTCCCGAAACAAACCGCCCGCGTCGTCGAAAAAACCGCGGTCACCGAGAAGGGCATCCCACCCAAACCCATATCCCAAGAGTATTTCGGAGCTTTTCACACGATAGGGTTCCCGATTCCCGGACACTCGCTTTTCTCACATTCCGGCGATACCAGCCGTCCGTTGCCCTCCGGAATTCAGCTCGCTCCGGCCGATATGAGCGAAATCGCAGTCTTGCTTCCGAAGGGCGCGCAAGTGACTCTGGAGTGACGATGAAATTGCACCCATTGGATTTCGAAAAGCCGATCTCGGATTTGGAACAGTCACTTGATGATCTCCGGCGTCAAAGCCGCGAGAATAACGTGAATCTCGAACCAGAGATGCGCCGATTGGAAGTCAAGATCGACGAAACGAAAAAGACGATCTATTCAAACCTCACAGCTTGGCAGCGCGTGCAAATTGCCCGCCACACGGCCCGCCCGTACACGCTCGATTACCTCCAGCTTTCGTTTAACGACTTCATCGAACTCCATGGCGACCGACGCTTTGCCGAAGACCCGTCGATGCCCGGCGGCCTCGCTAAAGTCGGTGAGCACAAGTGTGTCGTCATCGGCCACCAAAAAGGCCGCGACACAAAGGAAAACATCTATCGCAATTTCGGCTGCGCAAATCCCGAAGGCTACCGGAAGGCGCTGCGCCTGATGCGCATGGCGGAGAAGTTCGACCTGCCGTTTGTTTCACTCATCGACACTCCCGGCGCATATCCCGGCATCGGCGCGGAAGAGCGCCACATCGCTGAAGCCATCGCAGTAAACATCCGCGATATGATGACGCTGCGAACGCCCACAGTTGCTGTAGTCATCGGCGAAGGCGGCAGCGGTGGCGCGCTCGGAATCGGCGTCTGCGATCGCGTGCTCATGCTGGAAAATGCATATTACTCCGTCATCAGCCCCGAGGGATGCGCCGCAATTTTGTGGAAGCACCGGAAACACGCCCCGGAGGCCGCCGAGGCACTGAAGTTGACGGCAACCGACTTGAAGGAGTTTAAGCTGGTCGATGAAGTCATTCCGGAGCCCCTCGGCGGAGCGCATCAAAACCAGGAGCAGGCAATCGCCAATCTCAGCAAGGCAGTCGCGAAGCAGATTGATGAATTGAAGAAGATCCCGATGGAGCGACTTCTGGAAGAGCGATACGAAAAGTTCCGGCGTGTCGGTTTTTTCGCTGGAGAATAGATTTGTGACGCCAACTCCCGCGTAACGGTTCACGCCATCGCGTCCGGCGGCGTGAGCATCGAAGTCTTCGGCATCGAGGCGGGTTGATACATTTCTTTTACAATTCCAGCACCTGTGACTGACAGACACAGGCTCTAGCGTGCATACTGTGAGCTCTATGAAAAAGAGCGTCTGGATATTTCTGCTCATCGTCTTCCTACCCGCCGTCGTGCTGGGCTGGCTGGCGTTGCGCAGTGCCGACGAACAGCGCTTCATTCTGGAGCGGCGAACGGCGGAGCTTTTTCAGACACAGGCCGACAATGTCGCCACGGCAGTGCGAGAGGCCATCGTCGTGGAGCGCCGCAATTTCAGCGAAGCCGTCCGCAGGCTTATCGCGGAAAAGCCCGACACCAACGCGCTGGCGCGGGCATTCCCAACGGCGCTGCCCGATGTATGGAAACGTAAAGCAGTGGGCTTCGCAATGGGGCCCGGCGGGAAGATCCTCGCACCGACTCCGTCCGCCGCTGCGAGCAACAAAGAATGGGGTCGCTTTCTGTGGGAAAACAGCCCGTTCCTTTGCAGCACGCAACCGGCGGTCGTCTATACCGCTCAGGCGGACGCCGCCGGGAAAACGGGGACGGCGCAGCGTGCGTCTAAAGCAGATTACGCATCCAACGCACTTACTGCACCATCGATGAAAAAGGCGGTCGCGCCTCGCGATTTCAGCAAATCGAAAGAAGGACCGTCGGGCGGCCTGCAAATCCAAAATACTTCTCAAGCGCCGATGCCCGCGACATCCTCAGCAGGGGGAAAGGCCGAGGAACAGGTGATCGTCGCGCAGGACAAATCCGACAACAAGGCGCTGAATGCGGACATCATCGAGAAAGCGATTCAGTCGCAGCAGAGCCGGCTCGTCCAGCCCACTGAACAGGAGAGCGGCAACTGGTCCGCGCTCATGCCGGCGACTGCCGAGTTTGCCGAACTGACAAAAGACGACGACGAGGGAATGATCGCGCGCTTTGTACAGGACAAGCTCGACCTCATTTTCTGGCTGCGACCGCCTGAAGCGCCCACGTTAATTTTCGGCTGCCTCATCGAAGCATCGAGCCTGAAGGATGAATGGCCAGCCCTGCTCGCCGACTACGGCTCCGGCGCGGCACTCACCTCCCCGGACCATGTGGTCGCATTGCTCGACGACAAGGCGCGGCCCGTCGCGACACTTCCGACGGGAGCCGCGGGGCTCGACTGGAAGCGCCCGTTCGTCGCCAGCGAAATCGGCGAGGCGTTCCCGCATTGGGAGGCGGCCATCTACCTCGCAAAGCCCGGCGCGCTTGCCGACAACGCCCGCGGCGTATATCGCACCATCGCCTTTCTGATCGCCGGTGCCATCGGCCTCATCGCCATCGGCGGATGGCTGGTCGCCGCTGACGTGCGGCGGCAACTCGCGCTCGCACAGCAAAAGACCGACTTCGTCTCCAACGTCTCGCACGAACTCAAAACGCCGCTCACCAGCATCCGCATGTTCGCCGAGCTCATGCACAACCGCCCGCAGCCTCCAGAAAAACAGAGCCAGTTCCTGCGCATCATCAGTGTTGAAAGCGAGCGGCTCACGAGGCTCATCAACAACGTCCTCGATTTCGCGAAGCTCGAACGCAAACAGCGTCACTTCGACAGGAAGCCCATCGACCTGCACGAGGTCATCGGCCGAGTCTGGGAAAGCCATGAGATGCATCTGAAGGAGGCCGGATTCACCACTGCGTGGAAGGCTGGTCCCCCGCCCTATTTAATCACCGGCGATGAAGACGCGCTCGCACAAGTCCTCGTCAATCTCCTCTCCAATGCGGAGAAATACAGCAGCGAGCAAAAGGAAATCGAACTCCACACGTGGCTAGACGACGGCTTCGTCCACATCAGCGTACTCGACCGCGGCATGGGCGTTCCGAGCGGCGACGAACGCAAGATATTCGAGGCTTTTTACCGTGCCCACGACTCGCTCAGCAGCGGCATCCAGGGCAGCGGGCTCGGGCTCACGCTCGCCCGGCAAATCGCCAACGCGCATGGTGGAGAAATCACCTGCGAAAAGCGCGAAGGCGGCGGCAGCAGATTCACGCTTCGCCTGCCCGTGCGGACCGCGTAAATAAAAGCACCGATGAAAAAACACATCCTCATCGTCGAAGACGACGCCCACATCCGCCTCGGCCTCACCGAATCCCTCCGAGCAGAAGGCTACGAAGTCACAGACTGCTCCGCCGGCAGCGAAGCCATGAGCCTTGTCCGCCAGCGCAAGCCCGACCTCATCGTCCTCGACATCATGCTTCCGGGAAAAAGCGGCTACGATTTGTGCCGCGAAATCCGCGCCGCGAAAAACCGCGTCCCCATCCTCATGCTCAGCGCGAAGGGGCAGGAGATCGATAAGGTCGTCGGCCTTGAACTTGGTGCCGATGACTACGTCACAAAACCCTTCTCCCTCCGCGAACTCATCGCGCGCGTCCAGGCACTCATCCGCCGCTCCGGGCAAACCGCCGAGCCCGTCGATAACATCCCCGCCGAGATCGCTTTTGGAAATGTGCGCATCGATACGGCGGCGCTCCGCGGCACGCGTGCCAAAACCAAATTCGAACTGACCCCGCGCGAACTGAAGGTCATCGCTGTCCTTTTTCGCGAACGTGGCAAAGCGGTCTCGCGAGACCACATCCTCAACGAAGTCTGGGGCATCGAGTACTACGGCACCACTCGCACTCTCGATCAGCTCATCGTCAAGCTCCGCCAGAAAATCGAAGACGAACCCGCTGATCCAAAGCACATCCTTACTGTCCACAGCCTCGGCTATCGTCTGGAATAGCCTCGCCACGCCGGCGAACCGCCCGCTATCCCAATCGGATGCGAGTGCTTTTGACAAACGACGACGGAATTGATGCACCGGGCATTGCTGCCCTCGAAGCGGCGGTGCGCCTCATGGGGTGGGAATCCACCGTCGTCGCACCGGCCACCGAACATTCCATGTGCGGACACCGCATCACCACCCACACACCACTCGTCGTCGAGCACCGCGGACCGGGAAGGTTCGCGGTCAGCGGGACTCCGGCGGATTGCGTCCGGCTCGGACTTTTCGCGTTGGAAATCAAACCCGACCTCGTCCTCGCCGGCATCAACGCAGGCGGCAACCTCGGTCAGGACATTGTCATCTCCGGCACCGTCGCGGCGGCGCGGGAAGCCGCGTACCACGGAGTTCGCTCGATTGCCATGTCGCATTATTTGAAGCGAGACTTGAGCGTCGATTGGGACCGCACAGCGCGATGGGCCTCCCAATTGTTGCACGAACTTCGCGTCGAAAACGAAGCCCCGGGCCGCATCCTGAACATCAACTTCCCCCACCCGCCGCCCGACGTCCATACACTCCCGGAACGCAAATGGTGCGCACCCGAACCAGCCCCGCTCGGAGTCAACTATCGCGGCAGCCAGCGGGAATGCGGCGCGATGGAATATCACTACACAGCCGTTTACAAAGACCGCGCACGCACACAAGGCTCAGACGTGGACGTCTGCTTTTCCGGCCACATCTCCATCTCACGGTTCGGTATCGATGGCGCAGTCTGCGGTTGACCTTCACGTCAGCGCATTGACGCACCTTTCGTCAGTTCCCAATCACTTCGTCCCGAACTGGTGGACGGTGGTGCTTCGGAAAGTTTCGCCAGGGCGCAGTACGGTGCTCGGAAATGCGGGGCGGTTCGGGGAGTCGGGAAAATGCTGCGTCTCAAGGCAGAGGCCTCCGTGTTTCTGGTAGGTTCGACCGCCTTTTCCCGCCACGTTTTTGAGATAGTTGCCGGCGTAGAACTGAATGCCGGGCTCGGTGGTTGAGATGCGCAGCGTGCGACCACTCGCCGGGTCGTAGAGTTCGGCGGCGGGAGTGAGTTTACCGGCTTCCCATCCGTCGAGGATCCAGTTGTGATCGTAGCCGCCGCCCGGTGCTGTCCCGAGTGCGGCGATGTCTTTGCCGATGGCCTTCGGTTTTTGAAAGTCCATGGCTTCGGAAGCAGGAGCAAGCGCGCCGGTGGGAATGCTGGTAGCGTCGATAGGCAGGTAGCGGGCGGCGTGGAGGGTGAGCTGGTGACTGAGAACGTCGGGGGCGTCGCCAAGATTCCAATACGTGTGGTTGGTGAGGTTCAGGACGGTGGGGCGGTCGGTCGTCGCCTGATAGTCG
>JANMGP010000145.1:0-2399 GCA_031374705.1 Verrucomicrobiaceae bacterium
CACTCGCCCTCCAACTCGCCGCCGCCCTGCGCAACCACTTCAAAAAAACCGGCAACGCCAGCGACCGCGCAAAGGTCACATTTCCAAAGCGCGCCCTCGTCCGCCTGCGCGACCAGATCCTCATCACACGCTGCACCGAAATCCGCGACCTCGCGATGCAATCGCGCGACGAGAGCGGCGCGTCTGGCCGTGGAGTCACGATGGCAAAAATCTCCGCCCTCACCGCCGCCATCGCGCTGTTTGACGACCTCCAGCGCAAACCCCGCACGAGCATCGGCGGCAGCGCGACAAAGCGCCGCGAACTAACAACCGGAGTCGCCGACTTGATGGAGCAACTGACCGACTTGGACGACCTGGTCGCCCAACTGGAGCCCACCGCACCAAACTCCCCGAGCATACCGGGACGTACGCCCGAAGCCGTCGCCGCCTTCATCGCCGACTGGAAGCGCGTGCGCAAAGTCATCGACGCCGGCCACGGCCCCAGCGAAGAAGACCAACCACCCACCCCACCCACGCCGCCGACTGCGTAGTCGAGGCCAGACCGCACGCTGCCAATGAACCAACCAACAATGATGTCGTCTATTTCCCAAATTTCTCCCGAGGCATTGCCCCGCGATTTCCTCCTATGAAAAGCCCCGCGCTTCTGTAACTCTCGTGCTCATTCTGGAATCAAATGGACCTGCTCTCATACCAACGCACAGTATTCGCCTTCCACGGCTGCGACAGCCGCGTGGCCGATGCCGTCCTTGCAGGAAAAGCGACCCTCGCCGCCAGCGAGAACACCTATGACTGGCTCGGTCACGGCATCTACTTCTGGGAACACGGCCCCGCCCGCGCCTTTGAGTGGGCCGCGCAGCAGGCAAAGCGGAAAGGCAGTAAAATCAAACGTCCTGCCGTCCTCGGCGCGGTCATCTCACTTGGAAACTGCTTCGACCTACTCGACATTCGATGCACGGACATTCTAGCCCACACCACAACCATGCTCGGAGAAAAATTCGCCGCCCAAGGCCGGATCACTCCGCAAAACCAAAAGGTAGCGAAAGGCGACTTTGACTGGCTGCGGCGCGACCGCGATTGCTTCTTCATCAACCAAGCCCTCCCGCTTATCGAACGCACCGAAGCCGTCACCTTCCACACCATTCGAGGCGTTTTTCAGGAAGGCGAAGCCGTCTTCACCGGAGCTGCCATTAAGCGAAAATCCCACATCCAAATCGCCGTGCGCGACTCGCACGCCGTCATCGGATACTTCCGCCCCGAACGATTCTAATTCACCCAACCATGAAAAAATACATCTACCAATTTGAAAAGGACGACGCTGACCGCTTCGCACGCACCAGAGCCTACCTAGCCAAAGTCCGCAAGATGACCCCGGCCCAAAGCCACAAATGGCTCATCGAAATCGGAGCCCTCACCCCCGAAGGTAACGTCCCCGTCTATCCGATGGACCACGTCCCGCTCGGGCCGAGGAATTGAACGCGTTTAGCACACCAACCCCATTTTTCCCGCGAGAGTAAGACCGGTTTCCAACCGGTCTATGCCGCGCCGCGCAAGGCACAGCCTTCATTCTGGAGGTAAACGTAAATGACAGGTTGGAAAACTGTCTTACTTTGGCGTGCCTCTCCGCGAGCATTCGTGCTACCGGACGATCGTTACGAAGGGCAGTGCGGCTTTGAGCTTTTGCTCGATGTCGGGTGCGCTGTCTTTGCTGATGGTGAACGTGGCGAGAGCGCGCAGTTTGCCGTAGCTTTTTAGGGCGGCGTCCGTCACGGGGGGATTGGCCCAGCTTAGCGTTTTGAGCAGGCTGAGCTTTTCGAGAGAGTGTGCGCCGACTTCGGTCGCTCGGGAGTTTCCGAGATCGAGGCCGAGGAGGTTGCATTTGGCGATGTGCGCGAGGCCCGCGTCGTCCACGGCGTCGCCCGTGATATTCAGACTTTCGAGTTGCCGGAGCTTCGAGAGATGGGAAAGGCCGTCGGCGGTCACGCTGTCGGCATTCGCCGTTACATAGAGCAGAGTCAGCTTCGGAAAGGCGGCGGTGATGGCGCGCAGGCTGGCGTCATTCACGCTGCGTGTGCTCCGCAGCAGCAGCGTTTTCATGGCGGGGCGCTGCGGCCAGGTGAGGAAGGCGCTGCCGTCGAGCGTGCTGGTCGGATCCATGGTTAAGTAACGGAGCGACTTCAGCGCGCTGAGCGGGGCCAGACTGGCGTCGGGCAGTGTGATGGTTCCAGCGTAGAGCGTTTCCAAGCCGGCGAGTTTGCCGATGAGCGTGATCATTTCTGCGGTGATCGGCGTGCCAGACACGTTCAGCTCGATCAGGTTCTTTGCACCCGCGAGACGTGCCCACGCGGTCGGGGAGATGGGCTCGACCGAGTTGACCTGCAAAATCTTTAAGCGCGGGATGG
>JANMGP010000169.1:0-18184 GCA_031374705.1 Verrucomicrobiaceae bacterium
CGCCGGATTGCCCGTGCACGAGGTGAGTTGCCGGAGCAATCTCGGAGTGGGAATTGAATACCCCAAGCCAGCAACTATCGGAGCCGACCGGCTGGCGAATGCGGCGTTTGCGGCGGCATCCTTTGGCGCGCCGTGTGTGGTCGTGGATTTCGGGACGGCAGTTACTTTCGACATCATTTCTGCGGAGAAAAAATACGTCGGTGGAGTCATCGCGCCTGGACTCGAAGCGATGACGGATTATTTGCATCAGCGCACCGCGCTGCTCCCGAAGATTTCGCTGATCGAGCCTCCCGGCCCTGTGGGGAAATCGACCAAACACGCAATGCTCGCGGGTGCCGTCTATGGATATCGGGGGCTGGTTCGCGAGATTCTCACGGAAATCCGGAGGGAGCTCGGCGCGCGGAAGCTCCGCGTGGTGGCGACCGGCGGATATGCGGACCTTATTGCAGCGGGCGTAAAGGAAATCGAAACGGTCCATCCAGGGCTCACGATGGAAGGTTTACGGCTCATCGGCGCGCTGAATTTTGCAGACTGAAAGATTGATGGGATTCTGAGCGCCTAAGATTTCGATGGCGCGTGACGTATTTCTGACAAACCCTGCACGAACGGCTGACAACACGACTGCCGGTCCGTGGCAGAATCCCGATTATGAAAACACGTCTTCTTTCGCTGCTGGTTTTATTGGTCTCTCTGCTCGCCGGAGTGCGCGCCGACGGACTCATCATCATTCACAATCCGCCGCCGCCGCGTCCGCAACCGGACTTCATCCGGCCGCACTTCATCTTCGCGCCGCTGGAAGTGGTGTTTCACAAGGTGGACGTGGAAATCACGGGTCAGAGGGCGACAACTCGCGTTGAGCAGGAGTTCTTTAATCCGAACAACGCCAATCTTGAAGGCGACTACATTTTCCCCATCCCGAAGGGCGCGCACCTCGACAAATTCACGATGCGCATCGGCGACAAGGACATGGAGGCGGAGTTGCTCGATGCCGGGAAGGCCCGCGCCATCTATGAAGACATCGTTCGTCGGCAGAAAGATCCCGCGTTGCTTGAATATACAGGCCGTCCGGCGTTTCGAGTGCGCATCTTTCCCATCGAGGCCCATTCCCGTAAGAAAGTGAGCCTCATGTACACCGAGCTGCTGAAAGTGGACGGTGGTCTAGCGAGCTATACTTACCCGCTGAACACGGAGAAATTCTCCGCGCAGCCTCTAAAGACGGTGGGTGTTCGGGTGAAGCTGGCCGCGGATTCTCCCATCAAAGCTCTTTATTCTCCTTCGCATCCCGTGGATATCAAACGCTATGGCGACAAGCGTGCGACGGTCGGCTGGGAATCCACCAATGTGAGGCCGGATACGGATTTTCAGCTCATCTTCTCCACCGGTGAGACAGAGGTCGGGCTTCATTTGCTGACGCACAAAAAGGACGGCGAGGATGGCTGGTTCATGCTCCTCGCTTCACCCGGTGCGGACATGACGAAATCAAAAGAGGTGAATCCCAAGGACGTCGTATTTGTTCTCGATACGAGTGGCTCGATGGCCGGCAAGAAACTGGAGCAGGCGAAAAAGGCGATGAACTTCTGCGTGGAGAATTTGAACGACGCGGATCGGTTTGAGATCGTCCGCTTTTCCACAGAGGCCGAGCCGCTCTTTGAAAAGCTCACCGATGCGAGCCCCGCTCATCGGAACAAGGCGCTCGATTTCATCAAGGGGCTGAAACCCATCGGCGGCACGGCCATCGCCGAGGCTCTCGAGTCCGCCTTGAAACTCAAGCCCTCCGACGCATCGCGGCCTTTCGTCGTGGTGTTTCTCACGGACGGCAAGCCAACCATTGGCGAGACGGATGAAGAGCGCATCGTCGCCAAGATTGCGCGCGATCAGGCTTCATCGACGCGGATTTTCTGCTTCGGCATCGGTACGGACATTAATACGCATCTTCTCGACAAAATCACCGAACGGACTCGTGCGGCCTCGCAGTTTGTGCTTCCGGAGGAGGATCTGGAGGTGAAGGTATCGAATTTCTTCCTCAAAATCCGCGAGCCGCTCCTCACGAACCTGAAGCTCGACTTTCCCTCCGGTGTCCGAGTGACCAAGATTTATCCAAACCCACTGCCCGACTTGTTCCGCGGCGATCAATTGGTGCTGACGGGACGTTACAGCGGCGACGGCGAGGGTGACATCACTCTGGATGGCACTCTGAACGGCCAACCGAAGCGGATGTCGCAGAAGGGGAAATTTGCCGGCGACTCCGGCAACGAGTTCATCGCGCAGCTCTGGGCGCTGCGTCGCGTGGGTTGGCTGCTGGACGAGATCCGGCTGCGGGGCGAGAGCAGGGAACTGAGGGACGAAGTCGTGGACCTCGCGCGCCGCTTCGCGATCGTCACGCCTTACACGAGCTACCTCATCGTCGAAGATGAAGCCCGACGCGGAGTCCCGGTCGCATCGAGGAGCCTGCAAATGCTGGATCGTGATGCTGTCGCGCAGGGCTACTACAAAAAGAACTACACCGACATGATTGGCACGAAGGATGGATACAGCGGAAGTCTGGCAGGGCGGGGGAATTCGGCGTTGAAACAGGCTGAGTCCGCTCCAATGGCGATTGAGAAGGCGAAGCAGGAAAACCTTGGAGGCATCATCGCGAACAACGCACCCGGCGCGGATGCCTCGGCCGCCGGAGCGGTTTCGGCGAAGGCTGCATCGCCGCTCTATTCCGACAAGCGATTGAGGGCCGATTTCACGACAGGCGTGGCCGGCGAGATCGCGCGGAAAGCGACCGATGTGGAGCAGGCCGCGCGTTTTGTGAACGGGAAGTCGTTTACGCAAAATGGCAATCAATGGAACGACACGAGCCTCCAGTCTGCGCAGAACGCCCGGCGCAATCGCGTGCAGTTTGCCTCGAAGGAGTACTTTGAATTGCTCAACGATAAACCCGATTCCGCCCAGTGGCTGGCGCTTGGAAACAGCGTCACGTTCACGCTGGGAAGCGACGTTTACGAGATCTACGAATAGGCGACCCTGCTACTCGCGTTTGTTCTGAAAATAGGCGGCTGCGGGGCTGAAAAAGAGCATCGCGAGAACCGCTCCAGTGACGAGCCGCGATGTATCAACAAGCGGCCACGACCACCGGTACCAAAGCTCCATGCGGGCGCCCAACGTAGTCACGAGCACGAACAAGACCGTGATGAGATACACCGCGCGGCCGATGCGCGAGAGTGTGAAACACAGGAGGAGCGCAAGGATGGTCAATGGAAACGCGAACGGTTCGTATGCGATGCCGACGCGCGTCATCGCATTTTCAGGATAGATTTCAGTGAAATTCGGATAGTCGGCGACATTTCCGGGTATCGTCATGGCAGAGTTCGCGAATCGAAACCCGATATGGAAAAGAAGTTCAACCACTAGAAGGACACGGAGAATCGTTACTGCGCGATGATGCTCGGTTTTGTCGGGCGCTGCCGAGACGGCATCTGGTGATGGTACGACAGATGGCACTGGTTCGCCCGCAGTTGCTACGACTGCGGGTGCACCGGCCTCGGTCCCGCAACTCCAGCAGGAATCAAAGCTGCCGGGGATGGTTTCTTTGCAGGATGGGCATCTCCAGTCGGGAGCGTGATTGTCCCGGGGCTTGTAAACTTCCCGCAGGACTTCAACGGCGCAGTCGTAGTCGGAATCATTCTCAACGCACAACGTCGGGAAGAGAACGGGGGACGGCATGTCTGTGACTGAGTTGTGGCTGATCCCGTTTCTGATGAACGAAGGGATGCCTATCGAATCAAGGATGGATTTGTAATGGCCGACCCTGGTGAAATCCTGATGGGTGAAGATCTCGCGCATGGGTGAGGCTCACCCTGCAAGGACGGCGTTGTCAAAACACTTAACGTTTTTCTTACGAACGGGCCGCGAGGTTCTTGACGATTTTCGCCGTCGCTTCGAGTTCCTCGAGTTTTTTCAGCGAATCGGTCTGTCGATCGAGCAGCTTTGCATTTTGGTCATGAATGGCCTTGAGGACATCCACCGCATTGCGAGGCTTCTGCACCGGAGTTTGGGATTGCACCGTGGCAGTTGCGACGAGTGCAACGCCGGAAAGGATGGCGAGAATGCGGTTCATTTTCCTCCTCCTCCGCCGCGTGTGGCGTGAATTCGGGCCTGGCGAAGCTCCTCAGCGATGCTGAGCAGTCGCTTGTCCATGGTGTCCTGATTGGCGATAAACTGCGCCTGCTGCTGCTCGATTTCGCCGATCAATCGGGCGATGTCGAGGGACTCCTGGCTGGGTTGGGCCGGCTGCTGGCCGCTGGTGGGCGCGGCCAGCACTCCTCCGAGGACGACTGCGAAAGCGCAGGCGAAAAGAATTTTTGTGGGCTGTTTCATGACAACTCCTCCAGTAGCGAGAAGCGGGCCTAAGTTCAGCGTTGAATGTTTTTGTGGAAGGTGGCACAACCATTGCTAGATACATTTCCGCGACCGCCAGTCTGCCCAACAACAACCAATAACCAACCAACAACAATGGCCGGCCTTTCACAATCACAGAACCTATCCCAACAGCAAGTTCTAGCCCCGCAACTGCAGCAAAGTTTGCAGATTTTGCAGGTTCCCATGCTGGAACTCCGCTCGCTTATCCAGCAGGAAATCGAAGCGAACCCGACGCTCGAAGTCGAAGACAACGAACCAAAGATCGAGGAAAAACGCGAGACCGAGGAGTTCCGCGAGGAGTTTGAGCGTCTCTCCAAGCTCGACGACGAATGGCGCGATTACATGGCTCAAAGCGCGAGCTATGCCCGCCGCAGCACTGAGGAGGACGAGCGCCGCCAGTTTTTCTTTGACTCGCTGACCGACGAGCAGACGCTCCAGCAGCATCTTTTCGAGCAGCTTCGCGGGACGGACCTCCCGAAGTCCGACATCACTCTTGGCGAATTGCTCATTGGAAATATCGACGACAGCGGTTTCCTGACGACGACCCCGGAGGAAGTTGCGGGCAACACGGGACTGGAGGTCGCGGATCTCCAGCGTGTTTTGGAAGTTGTGCAGACATTTCATCCGGTCGGAGTCGGTGCGCGGGATCTCCGTGAGTGCCTGCTCATCCAGCTCAAGCGGATCGGTAAGGAAGGCTCGCTCGAGTGGAAGATCGCATTGAATCATATCGAGGATCTCGGAAAGAAGCGGTATCCGGAAATCGCGCGCCGGTGTGGGACCAACGTAGAGTGCGTGCAGCGCGCGGCGAATTTCATCTCCACGCTCGATCCCAAGCCGGGCCAGATTTTTTCACCCGATCCGAACCACTACGTCCTTCCGGATGTAACGGTGGAGAAGATTAGCGGAGAATGGGTGATCTCCCTGAATGGCGACCAGATTCCGCACCTTCGGATCAGCAACACCTACAAAGACCTGATGGCGCAGGATACGAACAAGGAGGAAGTCCGGGAATACATCCGCGAGAAAATTCGCAGCGGAAAGTTCCTCATCAAGAGCATCCATCAGCGCCAACAAACGATCTCAAACATCGCGCATGAAATCGTATCACGTCAGAAGGAGTTTCTCGAGCACGGTCCGAGTGGGCTGAAGCCCATGACGATGGTGCAGATCGCGGAAGTTGTCGGCGTGCATGAGACGACCGTGAGCCGCGCTATTTCGGGCAAATACATGGCCACGCCGCACGGAGTGTTCGAGATGAAGTATTTTTTCACCCCCGGATATCAGACGGCGGATGGAGCGACGATGAGCAACACGAGTGTGAAGGGTGTCATCGCCGAACTCGTGGGCAAGGAGGACTCGCTGAGTCCGCTAAGTGACAAGGAAATCGTCGAAATGCTGGAGAAAAAGGGAATCCCAATCGCCCGCAGGACGGTGGCAAAGTACCGCAACGAATTGAATATTCTCCCGAGCAATATGCGGAAGAGTTTTTAGAGCGGTGGCGCCTTAACAGGCTGCTTCCGCGTTGGCTTTCCTTCGCGGATGTGCTACGCTGAAGGCATGAGCCTCGATATTGAGCTTTTGCGCCGCATCCCGAAGGTCCTTCTTCACGAGCATCTGGATGGAGGGCTCCGTCCTTCGACGGTCACTGAACTCGCGCGGGAGTGCGGTTACTCGTCGCTCCCCACCGCGGATGCGGCGGAACTCGGCGCGTGGTTTCACCGGGGAGCGAACAAGGGCTCGCTGCCGGAGTATCTTGAGGGATTCGTGCATACGTGCGCGGTGATGCAGACGCGCTCCGCCATCGAGCGTGTGGCATTTGAGTTTATCGAGGACATGCACGCCGATGGCGTGGTGTATGCAGAGTGCCGTTTTGCACCGTGTTTTCATCTTGATCGAGGGCTGACCCCCGAGGCGGTCGTACAAGCTGCGGTCGATGGATTTCGCCGCGGCGAGGAGAAATATGGGGTGCGCTGGGGGCTCATCATCTGCGCGATGCGGCACAGGACGGATTCGCTGGAATGGGCGGAGCTCGCGATCGATTTTCGTGATCGCGGAGTGGTGGGGTTTGACCTTGCGGGAGAGGAGGCCGGCTTCCCGCCCAAGAAACATGTGGAGGCTTTTCAGGCAATTCAGCGGGCGAATTGCTATTCGACTTTGCATGCGGGCGAGGCGTTTGGAGTCGCGAGCATCTGGCAGGCTTTGCAAGTATGCGGTGCTCACCGGCTGGGGCACGCGACGCGACTGATGGATGACATGCATATCGTGGGTGGCAGAATTGTGCATCTCGGGTCGCTTTCGCAGTATGTTCTGGATCGACGAATCCCGCTGGAGATGTGTCTTTCGTCAAACGTTCACACAGGTGCGGTGCGCTCGATGTCAGACCATCCCTTCAAGCTGTATTACGACCGTGGATTCCGTGTGACGATAAACACGGATGACCGGCTGATGAGCGATACGACGATGACGAAGGAGTTCGCAATCGCCGTCGATCAGTTCGGGCTGGGCCTTGGAGATTTGGAAAAACTGACGATCAATGCGATGAAAAGCGCTTTCATCCATTTCGATGAACGACTTCGTCTGATTTATAGCGTAATTAAGCCAGGATTCGAAGCGGCAGGTTCTAGCGGGAAGGCTTGATAGAAACGTTGTCGAACTCGCCGGTGCCCAGAGCGCCTTGCTGGTGAGCGCATGAGAAGAGACCGACCGCCGTTATCAGGCCGAGCCCTGCGGGCGTCTCCTGCGATACCTTTGCCCACACCTGGCCATCCGGAGATTCAAAGCCGGAAATGGAGGGGCCGGTGCGGACAAGTTTGAACCAGATGGGCAGTTTGCGCTTTTCCAGTGTCGTTGCAACGGACGGTTTCCCGGCGTCCTTTCTGGAGACAAATTGCGCTTTCTCGCCGCGTCCTGCAGCCAGCATTGCATGACTGCTTTCCTTGGTGAAATCAGTCCGAACCATGATGCCTGCCTTGCTCCACGCGTGTGGGCCTTCGACCTTCGTCACTCTCGCGACGATTTCGAAATCTCCTTCGATAGGCTCGTACGCAAAGTGGAAGGAATCCTGCGTTCCCGAAATATCATCCCCACTGCCGCGAATTGTGTAGTGCCCATTCTTGGCGTCGAACACTGCTTTGCCTGAGGTGGTAATGGGACCGATTGGAATGAGCGACAGGGGCGATTCCGGCGAGAAGCGAATTGCCGCGGATTCAGCCGCGCCGTATTTCGATTTTGCCTGTTCCGCAGCATCGGAGAATTCCGCTTCATAAATCCGTGCGGTATTGTCTTTTGCATCCCATGATCCGCGGGCGACCGTGATTCGTGTGTATCGAGCAGTGAACGGCGGAACGAGGCGGTCAACGATTTCGGCGCGATTGCCGGAGACGGAATCCGCTTTTGACCATGTCTTTGCGTCGTCGCTGTATTCGAGTGTGAAGTCCCGCAACCGGTGGATATTCTTTTGGACGGGCGGGTTCAGGCTGAGCGCCCAGCGACCGACGGCCTTTGGTGCTCCAAAATCGAATTGAATCCACTTTGGCCCTGCCCCCCCCGCGCTCCATCGGGTCTCGGGCTTTCCATCCGCGGCATGTTCGGGTTTGTCGCCTTTTTCCTGGTTCGAAGCGGATGCGGTAATTGTGGCACTCGCCGCGAAGTTCGATTTCCGCCGTTGTTCTGCCTCTTGAAGCAGCAGCTTTTCGATCGAAGCGATCGCTTCCTTGACCTTCGGTGTCATTCTGCTGTTTGCACGCAGTTTGGACTGAAATCCTTTGAGGTTGGTAAGGACGACCTGACGCTCGGCAGACGTTTTTGCGGATTTGAGCGAGCTCGTGAGCATGCCAAATGTAGTGAATTCGTCCTCGAATGGCCGGGCGATTTTCTTGAACTCCGATAGAAATGCGTATTCGCGCGCGTGGTTGGTCGTAGTGAATTGCCGGAAGAGCAGCGGCGCGGTTTCTACATCGCCTGCGTCGTAGGCTTTGATGCCGAGAAACAGCGCTGCGAGGGATTCGTAGTTGGTCCGGTCGAGCTTCTGTGCGGCTGCAGCAGGGGCGGGAGACGCGAGCGTTGCGGCAAACTCCGAATAGAATTTTCCGTGCGGAGTGTCCGTTTCGAGCTTCCCAAGGGCCGCTGCCGCTGCTTGCGGATTCCCCGAAAGCTGATGCGCCAGCGCTTGAAAAATGACCGCCCATGCGCGTTTGCCCTTGTCGGAAGATTGAGCAAGCGCGCGAAACTGCTCGATTGCCTGCGCGCTGTTCCCGGAAGCAAGGGCATCCCGTGCCGCGCCCCATCCCGGCCCGAAGCCGTCCAGCCCCGAAAAATCAGTCACTACCTCGGGGGCATCTTCTTTGGTTTTCATCAGAATCCAGACGGACACCGCTATACCTGTGAGGAGAATGAGGAGCGTCGCGATTGTGATCAGACTATTTGCTTTTTGCGAACCGGCGTCTTCGATTACCACGCGGCTTTTGTCGCTGGCGGAATCCTTGCCCGACTTGGAAAGCGCCTGGTCGCGGGCAAACTGAAGCTGCTCGATGAATTCATCGTAGCTCGCGTAGCGGTCATCAGGATTTTTTGAGAGCGTCCGGTTGATGACGAATGCAGTGGAGTTTGTGACGTCTGGGGCCCACGACTGGATGCTCGGCGCGTTTGCCCGGATGTGCTTGAGCGCCACGCCGGTGGCGTCCTCCGCCTCGAACGGCGGACGCCCGGCGATCGCGTGAAAGAGCGTCGCACCGAGTGAGTAAATATCGCTGCGAAAATCTTCTTTCACCCTGTGCAATCGCTCCGGCGAGAGGTAGTACGGGGTACCCCAGATTTCTCCACTGGACGCGGCCTGTTCCAAAAACATCGCCAGACCGAAGTCCACAATTTTCGCAGACCCATCTTCGCCGAACAGAATGTTGCCGGGCTTTACGTCACGATGGACCAGTCCCTTCTCATGTCCCGCCCTGAGCCCCTGCGCGATCTGGATGCCGATTTGGAGCGCACGGGCCTCAGGAATGCGTCCGATCTTCTCCATGAGGTCATCCAATGTACCATTCGCGACGAGCTCCATCGCGAGATAGACGTGACCTTCATCGGCACCGAACGAGAATACTCGGACGACATTTGGATGGTTGATGGATGCGGTGACGTGGGCCTCGCTCTCGAACTGGCGTACGAATTCCGGGTCCTCGGAGTATTCAGTTCGCAGGAGTTTCAGCGCCACCATCCGGTTGAGATTTGAGTCCAACGATTTGAAAACCAACCCCTGGCCTCCGGAGCCGACGATCTCCATCAGTTCGTAGTGTCCGAATTTCCGACGAACGTGAATTGACGTCATGCACACAGGGCACGTGCGTTCCGCGAATATCTGAGCGCCAGTCACGTCGAGCATCGCCCCGCATGCGGGACAGGGTTCTATGGCGTTGGCTGGCATCGTAAGGATTCGAGGCGTCGCAGTGGAGAAGCAGTTTGATTGCGAGTGTCCACCGAGAACTCACTGGCGGACTTTCGACGATTCGGCGATTTCTGCAAGGATGAACTGGACGGCCATTGCCGCGAAAAACCTGAATAGCGAGTGAATCGTGACTTTTCGCTTCACAGCCGCCCTTAAACGCCACACAAGGACCACGTACTTGATGAAGGTTTCAGATCTGCGCGGCATACTCACTTACGTCCCACGTTTTAGGGAAAAGATCTTCGTGGTCGCAGTGGACGGTGAAGTTGCGGCATCGCCGAATTTTTCGAACATCCTGCTCGATCTCGCAGTGCTGCGGTCACTGAGCGTTAAAATCATTCTGGTGCACGGTGCCGCGCTGCAAATCGAGCGGCTCGCGGCTTCGCGTGGAGTCACGCTGACAAACAGTGACGGCACCGGTATCACGGATGAATCGACACTGAAGGTCTCGCTGGATGCGGCGACGACGCTCATGAACGACATCATGCAGGGCCTCACCAGTGTCGATCTGCGTGTCACATACGCGAATATCATCATCGCGCACCCGGCGGGAATCATCGGCGGCGTTGATTATCAGCACACTGGACGCGTCGAGCGGGTGGATAAGGAAGCGCTCTCACTTTTTCTGAATGCCGCGATCATTCCCGTCATCCCGCCGATTGGTTTCGATGGCGAGGGGCGCACTTTCCGCGTGAACAGCGACACCATCGCCCTGGAGGTCGCGGAGGCCATGCAGGCGATGAAGATCATTTATCTTTCCGCCCGCGATGGGGTGGTGATTGGCGACTCGCTCATCCAGCAACTCTCCATCGCCGAGGCCGAGGAGTTGGTGAAAAAAAAGCGCTCGATGGTGGATAGAAACACACTCTCCAAAGTCGAGGCCGGTGCGCGAGCCTGCCGCAACGGCATCCCGCGCGTCCACATCATTAATGGCAACGCCGACGAAGCGCTCCTCGCTGAGGTCTTCAGCGCCGAGGGCGTGGGCACGATGATTTACGGCAATGATTACCAGCAAATCCGGCGCGTCTTTAAAAAGGACATCCGCGCCGTGCTGGAGCTCATCAAACAAAGCGTTGAGCACGCGGAACTCGTGAAGCGCACCCGCGCCGACATTCTTTCGCAGCTCGATGACTACTGGGTTCTTGAAATCGACCGACAGCTCGTCGCATGCGTCGCGGTGCATTTTTATCCCGACGCGCAGAAAGCCGAGCTCGCGTGCCTCTACGTTTCGAAGCATCACGAAGGACAGGGGTTCGGTCGAAAACTGATGGCATTTGTGGAGCAACTCTGCGCGCAGAAGGGGACGCGGCATCTGTTCGCACTCAGCACTCAGGCCTTCAACTACTTCGTCGCAAAAGGCGGGTATGTCGAAGTGTCTCCCGACGAACTGCCTGCCGAGCGCAGGAAGAAATACGACGCCAGTGGTCGCAATTCGAAGGTTCTGCAAAAGACCGTTGTTGCCGCGGCAGTGGATACGCCCCGGACGTGACGCCGGTCGGCAGGTCGTTCAAAACAGTCGCTCGTACAGCGCCGCTGACGCGGCCCACGAAAACTTTTCCACGGCAATCGCACGGCTTTGAGCACCCATCTCCCGCCTTAACCGGGGGTCGTTGAGCAAGGGCTGTAGGGCCTTTGCGAATGCGACGGGATCTCCGGGAGGCATCAGCATTCCATTCACGCTATTGACTACAAGTTGATCATTTCCTGCGATTCGGGTCGCTACGATCGGAAGCCCGCTCGCGAGTGCTTCGAGCACCACGTTTGGCATGCCCTCGTCGTACGACGGGAAGACGAATACGTCCGCACTCCGGTAGAGGGCTGGCAAATCATCCCTCTGCGTCCAGCCGAGAAACACCACGCGGTCCGACAATCCGAGCGACGCTGCAAAAGCCGTCAAGCGTCCGCGTTCCGGACCATCTCCGGCGATTCGCAGCCGCCATCCGGCAGGCAGTTTCGCAAGGGCTTGCAGTAAGATATCCACGCCTTTTTGAGGCGCGAGCCTTCCGACGAAAAGGAGCTCGCATTGGCCGTTGGACTCCCGGTCCAATGGCGAAAAACGCGACGTATCCACGCCGTTTGGAATCTCCGGCACCGACAGCCCGGGCATGAAGGATTTTGCGAGATCGCAAAGCCCCTCACTATTGCCCACGACCGCCCGCGCATTACGCCAGATGAGCGCGGTGAGGGGATTCGTGATCTCATGCATGCCCGCGAGGTTTCTCGCGTCAAAGCCCGGAACATCACCTCCCCGCAGTGAAACAATATACGGCACCCCGCGCAGCAGTTGCAAAAGCCATGCGGCCGGACCACTCGGGATGCTGAAAAACGCGATCACTAAATCCGGTCGAGGCCACAGTATGGTCGCGACGCAAGCCGCAGCCATGAATACGCACATCTCCGCAACTGAGCACTGCCCTTGTTGAGCCCGCGGTGTCGGTAACCGGCGAATCGTGTATCCATCCTGTTCCTCGCGCGCCGGCATGCCGCGAAAGCCGCCTGTCAAAACCTCCACGGTATGCCCGCTTGCGGCCCATTCCCGCGCGAGACAAGCCGTGGCATTTCCTGCGCCGCCGCCGAGCGGCGGGAATTCGTAATTAATAATGAGCAGACGCATTAGTGCCCGCGACCATCACGGAAACCGCGTGACTTTGGAAGCGGATTGACGGCGTCCGTCGCGAGTCCGAACTTCACGGGCATTGACAACATGCAGGCAGTGCTTCGTCTGTCCAAAACGGCCGGGTATCAGGACGTTTTCGACAGGTCGCAGAACTCGACATAGTCAGGACGATCGGCGGCGGTTTTATTGATAAACCGCCGCACTACGACGCCATCGCGCAAGATGAATGTCCCCGGCATCTGCATCCCGTCGCCTTCAAGTCTCCCGACGCGGTGGCCGGCAAAAAATGCGCGCGCTCCGCGGACCCAAACCGACCATCCGAGCAACTGTGACAGCGTCCCGCGGCGAAGCCCGATAGCTCGGTATAGCCGACGCTCCGGATCTGAAATCGCGGGCACGTCTCCGAGGCCGTAGCGACCCGCGAATGCCGCGAATGACTCCGATGTGGTCATGTGGACCAGCGCGAGAACTACCCCGCTTTTTTCAAGCTCCGACCGCCGCGCCGAGAGCTCTGCAAGAGCCTCCCGGCAAAACGTGCAGCCCGAATGCCGGAGAAATACGACGAGCACGGTACGCCCGTGTGAAAGCTCCGCGAGACTGCCGCCCGCGTTCGTTCGCACTTCGCGCAAGAGCACCGACTCATCGGAAATTTCACTCGCATCGGGACCGGCGAATTCGAGGGAAAGGGCGTGCTTCAATATGAGCGCAAATGGGATCCACCAGATGAGGTCGTTCGTCACGCAGTTCAGCGCGAAGGCCCACGGAAGCTTGGCGGTCCAAAGTGCCTCCACCATTCCCAGCGGACCGAGCACTTTGCCGAGTAGTCCCACCAGCACGATCGGCCAGTGTCTCACGGGATCGAATGCAGCAATGATGTAGCCGATGCCGTATACGCCGACGATCATTCCGATGCACTGCCAGAACTGCGGGTAGTTCGGCCGCGGCATGTCGAGCCATTGAAAAATCGAGGACGGGAATAGCACAGCGAATGCGCCCCAGAGCAAATTGTAAAAACCAGCCGCGAGGAGAACGCTGCGCATCCATCGAGGTGCGGGTGAAGTTGTGATCATGTCGAAGCGAAACGAATACCGTCCGAGTTTGGCTACGTGACGATGGTTTTTCCGACACTTTGTGCGATCTTTACAAAGCGCTCCTCCTGGATGCTGAGCCTTCGTGATTGCCAGTGAAGGACGCCCCAGCGACGCTTGAGTTTCCGCTTGCCGAGGGGAATCGCGACGAGCGTTCCGGCGGATGTTTCTTCTGCGACTGTCCATGGTGCGAGGACGCTAATGCCGATGTCGAGCTTCACCATCTCCTTGATTGCGCTGATGCTTCCCATCTCGATTGCAGTTCGGAGGACAAGCCCCTCTTCCTGAAAGTAATTGTCGATGATTTCTCCAGTATAACTCGTTCGAGTGTAGAGGATGTAGTTTTGCATTGCGATCTCTTCGCGCGGCACTCGCTTGCCCAACACCCACGGATGTGTGGGCGCGACAATAAACTGCATTTCGTCGGTAAAAAGCGGGTGAAACTCGAGTGGCTCACGGCTGGGCGGTTCGAGGTTCACCGCAAGGTCGATCCTGCCGCTGCGAAGGAACTCAATCATTTCAGGAGTATCGCCGGGCTCGATTGTGATGCGGCACTTCGGGAACTCTTCCCGAAACTCACGGAGCACCGGCGGGAGCAAGTGCTGGCAGGCTGTCGCACTGGCTCCGATCCGCAAACGGCTTTGGCCCCACTTCCCAAGTTTCGCAAGTGCCGCCCTTGCATGGGCCATTTCAGCGAGGATCCGTTCCGCGTGAACCAGGAGCAACTCGCCGGCCTCTGTAGGTGTCACTTTTTTGCCAGTACGGTCTAAAAGACGACAGCCCGCCTGCTGTTCCAGAGCCTTCATAGCGTGGGAGACAGCGCTCTGCGTGAGGTGGAGTTCGTGTGCGGCACGGGTGAAACTGCCGCTGCGTGCGAGGATGGCGAATGCGCGAAGCTGCCTGGTTTCAAGTGTTTGAGAGTCCATGAAGCGAATTCATCATAAACGGTAAAAACTCTCAATGGGTTTTATTGTCGGGTTGGCATTGGTGGCACGAACGCGGCTAACCGGTGCAGTTGCCTTCACGGGCAAATACAAACAACCAACAAAATCATGCACATACTCAAATCGACCATCCTTCTCGCAGCCGCAGTTGCGCTGACGACCACTACAACATTCGCCGGGACACCAGCCGCGCCGATGACCGCTCCGGTCAAGTCGCGGGTGAGTGGAACATTGAGCCTAACCGTGGATACGCACTTCATCTCGTATGGTGCGGATACATGGGCCGGCGGAACCAGCTTCAGCAATGCACTGTTTCATCCACAGCTCGAAATCGGCGTGCAGATGACCGACCAGTTCAAGCTCATCTTCGGCTCGTGGTGGGACGTGAACGACAAGGCCGTGAGCTCCATCGGCGGCAAGGTGCAGGAAGTGGATCTGTGGGCTGGCTTTGCTTACACCTCCGGTCCTTTGACTTACACATTGCTCTATCAAGAATGGATGTTCGCAGGCGACGCCGAGCGGATCGTGGATTTCAAAGTTGGCTACGATACTTTCCTCAAACCAACGCTCACGCTCCATGGGCGCGTGGATGGCAACGGCGGGCAGGAAGAAGGCGTGGTCGGTGTCCTCAGCGGCTCCTACGATTTCGCAGCAGGACCGGTGAACTTCTCGATTCCCGGCGCAGTCGCGGTCGTCACTGACGGCTACCATGGCGGCGACGCTGGGTTTGCCTACGCTTCACTCGGGCTCCAAGGCTCGATCGCGCTCAAGGGCGCAATGGAAGGCACGACGCTCTCGGCAGGCGTGACCTACTACCACACCGAGGACAGCGTGATCCCCGGCAACGTGGATTCCGATTTCGTCACCGGTAACATCGGCGTCTCGTTCAGTTTCTAGTTTGGTCAAACAAACGGGCTGTAGTGATGCGGCCTGGTCATGAGGCTCCCCCGGGGTGTGGTGACTTCCGGGGGAGCCAGTGATCCTTAAAACCAACAACTTATTCCAACAACACATGTTCAACATTCTCAAAAAATCCGTCCGTGCAGCAGCACTGGCAGCAGGTATCGCTACGGTCTCGGCATTTTCGGCGCAGGCCGAGGAAACCGTTAAAGTAGGCATCCTTCACTCGCTCTCGGGAACGATGGCGATCTCGGAGACTTCGCTTCGCGATGTGCTTCTATTCACGTTCGACGAAATCAACGCCAAGGGCGGTGTCGCCGGCAAGAAAATCGAACCCGTCGTAGTGGACGGCGCATCGAACTGGCCGCTCTTCGCTGAGAAGGCAAAGCAGCTTCTCGAGCAGGACAAGTGCGCGGTGGTTTTCGGATGCTGGACATCCGTGTCCCGCAAGTCCGTGCTGCCGGTCTTTGAAAAGAACAACGGCCTCCTTTTCTACCCCGTGCAGTATGAGGGCGAAGAGGAATCGAAGAACGTCTTCTACACCGCGGAAGCAGTGAATCAGCAGGCGACGCCATCGATCGACTATTTGCTGGCACAGGGAAAAAAGAAGTTCTACCTGCTCGGCAGCGACTACGTTTACCCGCAGACCACGAACCTCGTGCTGCTCGAATATTTGCTGAGCAAAGGCGTGCCGATTGAGAACATCGGCGGCGGGTTCAAAAAGGACGAATCCGGCAAGGTCATCTCGGCAGGGAAATACACGCCGTTCGGTCACACCGATTATCAGCAGATCATCGCGGAAATTAAGCAGTTCTCGGCAGGCGGGAAGGCTTGCGTAGTCAGCACGCTCAACGGCGACACAAACGTTCCGTTCTTCAAAGAATACGCCGCTGCCGGCCTCACCGCAGAGAAGTGCCCGGTGGTTTCGTTCTCGATTTCCGAGGATGAATTCCGCGCTCTTCCCGCGAAGCAACTCGTGGGTCAGCTCGGCTGCTGGACTTACTTCCAGAGCATCAAATCACCCGCGAACAAGATGTTCGTGGACAATTTCATGGGCTGGCTGAAAAAGACGACCGTGGACGGCGTGAAAAAAGAGGGCCGCGTGACTTGCTCGCCAATGGTGCTGAGCTACGACGGTGTTTATCTCTGGAAAGACGCCGTCGAAAAGGCAGGCAGCTTCGAAGTGGATAAAGTGCGCGAGGCGCTACAGGGCGGACTCTCGTTTAGCGGCCCCGGCGGCAAGGTGACTTCGCAGAAGAACATGCACCTTACGAAGAACGTCTTCATCGGCGAAACAAAAGCTGACGGACAGTTCAAGATCCTCAAGCAATACGACGGCGTGTTTGGTGAACCTTGGTTGAAAGGCACCTTCAAGCCAAAGGTCGCGACTAAATAACGGCAGCGACCGCGCACCGATTTGTGCCGGATAGATCGAAACGGGGCGGGCTCTGCGCATTGTGTGGCGCAGGGCCCGCCCAATTCGGCAACCAAGACCCAACTGCAAATGCTCAAACTCATTTGCGCCCTGCTGCTTTCATTGCTGCTCGGCGCTTCCATTTATGCCGCAACTCCGCGGGAAATCATCGCGAAGGCGCTCCTCATTGAGGACTCCGAAGAGCAGGCAAAGCTGGTGACCTCGCTCGGGGACTCCGACCCGCAGGAAGTCATCGCACTGCTCACGTTGTGGAAAGAAGGCGGGATATTTCTCAACGTGGACGCTGCGGGAGCGAAGGTTCCGGTGACGCTCGACGAAGAGAAAGACGGAGAGGGAAAGCAATTAGCCCATCGCTTTGATACGGGCGCTGCGGTCGGAAAGCTTCTCGCGTCGGATCTCAATGCCGCAGAAACCGACTCGGCGCTGCGGCTTGCGATGAAGAGCGTTCTCGACATGGCGCAACTCTCTTCGCCGGACGCGAAGAAACGCCAGGAGGCAGTGGAAACCATGGGAAGCGAGCAAGACCCTGAGCGGCTTCCCGCATTGCTGGCGCGTCAGACGCGCGAGACCGACTCCCGTGTAAAACGAGCGATTCGCGAAGCCATTGCACTGATTCAACTGAAGGATGAGAGCGATGCCGTGAGGATTGCCGCATGCAACGAACTGGGAGCGATTCGCTCCATCCCCAGCCAGGATGCACTAAAGGCAATCGTCGCCGAGGCTACCGCTGAATCAAAAACGAATCTCGCGAACGCAGCTCAGACGGCGCTGAATGAAATCGCGAAGCACGTAACTTTTGTAAACACAGCCGGCACCGCATTCCGAGGCCTCTCCCTGGGAAGCATTCTGCTCGTTGTCGCGATCGGACTCGCGATTACATTCGGGCTGATGGGCGTCATCAATATGGCGCACGGGGAGATGATCGCCATCGGGGCTTACACGACCTACGTAGTACAGTGCGTGTTCGGTCCTGGGCTGGAACTGTCGCCGTTCGGCATCCACATCGCACTTCCCGGAATGAACGCCACCGGCACTCTCTACAACTGCTACTTCATCATTGCCCTGCCCCTCAGCTTTCTTACGGCCGCACTTGCAGGCATTGCACTGGAGCGCGGCATCATTCGTTTTCTCTACCGACGCCCGCTGGAATCGCTCCTGGCGACTTGGGGCGTCTCGCTTGTTTTGCAACAGCTCTTCCGACTCACCTTTGGTGCAAACAATGTGCAGGTGTCATCGCCAAGCTGGCTCAGCGGGAACTGGACGGTGAACGACGTGCTGTTCGGCTGGAATCGCGTATTCGTCATCGTTTTCGCCGTGGCCATCGTCTTCGGAGTCACGATGCTTTTGAAGAAAACC
>JANMGP010000321.1:0-6282 GCA_031374705.1 Verrucomicrobiaceae bacterium
ACTTCCGCGCAAAGGCCGCTATGGGCCTCGCGGAGTAAAGCGAAAGATGTCTGGCTACCCCATCCATCGCTCTCGTGGCCCGACTCTGAGGCGAGTTGTGACCGAAATTCACAGAAAGCGCATTAAGTGAACAGTATTGGCGTTAGCCCGCAGTTCTCACACCTTGACGCGAAAGACCACAGAGCGTTTCGTTGTTTCCAGCAGATTCAGGGAGGCCAGCAGATTGCTGTTTCAAATTAATCTGCTGGCCTCCCTGAATCTGCTGGAGATCGCTCCACTTTGAATTAACCACGTTCAAACGCCGCATACACCCGCTCGCACAATCCCCCCGCATCATCCGCCGACGCCACGCCCGCCTTCCACACACCCGCCACGCGCTCCCGCGAAATCCCCGGATGCGACCACCCCGGCAATAGCTCCCGATCCGACGCCTCTCGCGCGATCATCGCCAGCCACTTTGCCAGCTTTTCGTCCGACTCCACGCACGCATCCAGCCCGATGTCCTCGCACGTCCCCGGCTTCAAGTTGTTCCCACAATGCACGTCGGCGAGATCTGCAACCTCGTCTACATCCACAAACGGCAGCCGCCCCGCCCACGACCGCGGATGCCACCACAGCGTCGCATTCACCCGGCCCGTGATGCTGCTCTTCCCCCCACGCTGACCCGCGAGCCAGCGCCGTGCGCAATACGCCGGCCACAACGAACGCTCATGCGCCCGCCCTATCTGATGATCAATATGCCAGCCGCCCTTCGCCGTCGCAAAATCCACCGCATTCGTGATGTGATACTGAAACCGAGAAAACGCCCGCCGATGCACCGCGTAAGCATGAGTCCGGTTCACATTTCCCGCCCGCATCACCGCCGACCGGCCCGCCAGCGCCACCGGCTCCCGCAAATGCTCCCCGCCGAGATAAAGCTGCCCCCAATCCCCCGGCAACTCCGCCATCACCCGCCCCAGCCGCTCGCACGCATCCGCGCGAAAAATCGCGTCATCCTCAATCACAAAATACGACTCCACCCCATCCATCGCCGCATCCTGCGCCATCCGCACATGCGAGCAAAAACACCCCCAAGCCCCCTCACCCGCCCGAAACCAAATCGGCGGCGGACAAACACTCCCCGCCACCGCCCGCACCCAAGTCACCCGCGACAAATCCACAATCCCCACCTCCCGCAAATGCCCCTCCAAAACCGCCCGCCGCTCCTCCGCGCCGGGCAGCGTGAGGATGAAAACTTTCTCGAAAGCGTCGGTGAGTGTCATAGGCGGAGTTCAACCCCGAACATCCAACATCCGACATTCATCGTTCAATCAGAAACCACGCGCGGATGCGCAACGCGCCCGTTATACCGGGCAGCGCCATCCCTTAGACGCTTAGACGGGGACACTCAGTCCGGTTGGCACATCCAGATTGCATGCGCTGAGCAGCCCGAACTCGGCGGGAAGAGCTTGGATAAATTCCTGCGGACTCGATTTCGCCTCCTCGTCATACAACTCAGCAACAAATGCGACGCGCTGCCTTGGATCGGGCTCTGCGCCGGGGCGGTAGCCTGCCTCGGTATCCTCGTATTTCAGATGGACAGTCCAATAATCACCAGTCGGCGGTTCAAATTCAGCGAACTGAACCAAGTCAAATTTCCGTTGGAAAAGTGGATACGCGCCCACTCTTTCTGAACTGCCGTTTGGCCAGTTTTCCCCATTATGATCTCCTTCATCTTCCGGATTTGGTCTCAGTGATAGGGTCAGTTTTCTTGATGCCCACACGTTGGGGACGTTCGCATGAACAGGAATATCCGTCGCGCATGTGATGCGGATGCGCGGCGAAGACGCCGCGCTGAGCCATGCTTGTGGCACCGGCAATTGCACGCGAACACTTTGTGCCCGCGACGGGATCGTGCCCTGCCAGATGAAGCGGGCAGAGTTGGGTGAAGGCATTCGGATTGCATCACAACTCGCAACGCCCCGCCCCATAGTTCGGGCCTTTAGCTTCGAATACGAAGCTGGCAGTTCCGCAGGCTCAGCTGTAGCCGCGAGAAACGCTTTGACCGTCGCCGCGAAGACACGGCCTCCGGGCGGTCTGTGGTTACGTTGTAAGAAATCGAACGCCAAAGCGGCCTCACGGGAGAGAAGCGGGGCGGCAAGAGAAGTGCCGATTGTTTCGGAGAGGTATCCGGCCTCATCCAGCGCGAGCACGCCACCTGCCTGAATGGGATAGTAGTTTGCGCCGCAATCTCCTGCTGTCGCACATAAATCTGGCTTCGGAGATTCCGCAAATCCGAGGCCGACGCGGCAAAAGGGGCTCGGCGCATTTGCCCGCCGCGTAAGTCCATCCAGACATGCACGTGGGGTGACTCCACCACAGGTGAGAGCGTTGAATGCGCGCGACCAGCTTCGCAATTTCCACCTCTCATCGCTCCAGTGATTCGGATACTGAGGTTCGGGAGGAACACCTGGCAAGCTATTGCCGGCTGCCACGACAACGAGCACATCGTTTTCAAATGCAAACATGTCTAGGTCTTGGACTAGATCCAGTGTGTGCCGTCGCTGCTGTTCATCCATAGCCGCGAAATCGGTGTCGGCATCAATGCTGAGGTTGAAAACTCGGATCTCACGCGACTGCTGGAGCACCGCGCTCATCGCGGGAACCACATCCTTGGATCGGATCGTGGTTTTCCGTGGCCTTGCATTGCCTCCAGCAACAAGGGAGACATTGAAATACGAACATGCAGCTCGCAGGGGTTCGGCGGCCTCGCCAAAGGGCAAGTCACCGAAAACTACCCTTGATGCGACCTGCGTTGCGTGCGGCTCATACGGGTCAAGCTGGCAACCAGGACCGGTCACGCTTCCCCACTGGAACGCTTCCAACTGAAGATGATTCTGCACCACTCCGGCATCCACCACCGCCACGCAAGGAAGCCTCCGCGGATTCCGCATATCAGTTAATGCAGCGACTGTTGGCTGGTACTGGCTGGTAAAGAGTAGCCCCGCATCCGCACAAGGCACCGAGATAAGCGGCGCGTGAATCGAGTCCACAGACGACAGCGTCTTCGCAATCTCCAAGACTGTTGCCGCGCACAGTTTCGCGGAGAGCCATGTGCGTCCGGAATAATCGGTTCCGACACTCAGCAGCGATTCGCCGCGCCGCTGACGGATGATCCCATCAATGACACGGATGACTTCGCGCGACTCATGGAGATCGAGCAGTGGTTGCAACTCGATTGTGACCTCTCCCGGTGTCTGCAAAGTATGAACCCACGCGGCATCAACTTTGGACTCGGGCGGGATCACCCGAAACTCTGCAATGCTTGCCCAACGAGACTTATCGCGGACCCCCATTCGTTCGAAATCCGACGACAAGGTTTCGAGCTGGTCAAGTTTATGCACATCCGCGTGAACCGTTGCGGTGCCGTCGCCGTGAACCGCCAGCAGCTTGATTCCCAATCTCTCGAAAACGCGCGCGTGCTCGCCGGAAAAGGAAATCGTCTCCGCGAACAACTCTGTCGATTTGCTCTTTGGTCCAGGCTTTCGTTGCAACGTCCCCTCAGGAGCAGCGAGGATGAAGTGGCGTGTCCGCGCCAGAGGGTCACGTGATGCCAACGCATGGGCCTTGATTTTCCCAATGCTCGCGTGGATACGCCGCCCTTTCTCTGCCCAAGCAATTCCCTCGTAATAGCGAATCCCGCCGCGCCCAAGCTTATCCTCCGGCAACAGTTCGTGCCGTTCATTCAAAAAAAAGTTCTTCGGCTCCGGCATTCCGATTCAATTCAAAGTTTTAAGAGCACGGCGGCGCGCTTCGTCGAGAATCACCTGCTGGGCGCGTGCGTAACTCCCCAATTTCACGATCCGGGCAGCAAGCGTCTTATCGAGTGTGAAGCCCCGAAGTTTTGCTTGTTTGCGCGCATACGAAGTCAGAGCCGGCGCTGTGGGCTTGGGGAATTTTAAGGTGAGATCGAAGCGTCGCCAAAGTGCCTCATCTAGCCGCTCAGGTAGATTGCAGGTGGCAATGATGAAGCCAGACGGGTTCGCATGTTCCAGCGCCTGCATGAAGGCAATCACGACACGATCTAGCTCCCCGATTTCCAGCGGGCTACCGCGCCGCTTAGCAAGTGCATCCACCTCATCAAACAGCAACACACACGGCTGTTGCGCTGCAAACCGGAACACTTCGCCCAATCGCAGCGCGGTCTGGCCGAGGAACGAGCCGATGAGCGCATCGAACTTCACTAGATACACAGGCAGCCCCGTCAGCTTTCCGATCGCTCCGGCAGTCGCGCTTTTTCCGCATCCGGGTGGTCCGTGAAAAAGAAGACGCCAGCGGCGGGTGATCCCTTTCTTCGCCAGTGCCGCGCGATGCTTCCATTCATTCGCGACTGACTCGATCTCAGACCGCAAACCATCCGTGAGTTCCAGTTCATCAATCGTGCATCCGGCTGGCAAAGGTGAAACGCATTGTTGGCCACTGAAGTTGTGAGCAGCAAACTGCGTGGATTCCTGTTTCGCATATCCGTTCAACGAGCCCAGAAGATCGCGCGCCGCGCTTTGGTTTCCTTTCTCACCCTCTGCTTTTGCGATACGTCTTGCCGCATCCGCCGCGCCGGTGACATCGTGGTTTCCGAGCGCGCGAAAAAGCTCTAGAAGTTGTCGCGTTGTTGCCATGCGAGAATGCTTCTATCGTTGCATCAGCTTTGCACACCAAAAACTTTTGCGAAACTGGGAAATCGCAGCAGGAGTGCGGCGAGGTGTGAGTCTCGGAAACCGCAAGGCAGTCCCCGCCCTCAGGTGATGTCCACCTTTCCCGCGAGTTTGCGGGAGGGCGACGGCGGCGCGCAGGGTGCGCGAGACGAGGGCGCGGATGGGTTCGCGCCCGGCTTGGGCGAGGACGGCGCCGTGGATGTCGTCGGGGATGATGGCTTGGAGTGTGGTCATGGCTTGGGCGGTTCCTCGCGGAGGATGCAGCTTTCCTCGTGCGCGGCTTCACGCTCCGCAGCGAGGACGCGGCGGGTGGCGCGGATTTCGGAGAGGATTTCGTTTTCCGGCTGGGCGTCAATTTTCTCCCAATCTGGCAGGGGCAATTCCAAGGGCGGCTGGCCTTCAAAGGAGACGACGGGATGACCGGCGGCTTCCCATCGGGCCTGGCCGGCACGGCGGATGTCGCCGAAGCGCGCGAGGTCGCCGCCGCAGTCGCGCATGAGTGTGTCGCGTGTGGCCCAAATCTCGGTGAGGATTTCGTTCATGGCTGCTTGGGCGGTTCCTCGCGGAGGATGCAGCTTTCCTCGTCAGTGGAGGCCAAATTGTGCGCGGGATTGTAGAGGCGCGCTTTGAGGGACTTTTCGCGGCGTTGGTAGTAGGCGGCGCGTTGCTGCGGGGTCGCGCCGATGTCGCGCTGGATGTCGGCGCGGATTTCGCGGAGCCATTCGAGGCCGTCGGTGTGTGGTTTATTCGTTTTCATCGGCGAGCAGTTCGAGCGGGGTGATGAGTTGCGGGGTGGCGTAGCCGAGGAGGGCGTTGATGCGCCGGATGTGGGGGAATTTGTTGGCGTTGGCGATGTGATGGCAATTCCATGTGAGCAGAATATCGCAGCGGTGGAATGTTGCGAGCGCAAGATGGTCGGCGTCGGCGGAAGCCTCGGCAGGCATGACTTTGTGCTGGTGGTAGGTGGCGACGATTTCGGCGACTTCGTCCGTGTAGGGCAGGAATTGTAGGGCGGAGATGAGGTTGATGCACTGAGTGCGCTTCGGCTCGGGGGCGCGGCTGAGTTCTTCGAGGACGACGGCAGAGGTGAGGCGCTGGTCGTCGGGTTCTGACTGCTCCCACCACCGGCGCGTCCAATTACGCCGGGCGTGGAGTTCGACGGCTGTGCGCGTGTCGAAATAGAAGCTGGGGATGCTCGTTTCGATGTAAATGAGGCGCGGTTTCATCGGGTCATTTCCAGATCGTCTTCTCCTTCCCTCCTTCAAAGAGGGCCTGCTCCGGGACGGGCAGCGTTTGCAGGAAATCCAGGCTGGTGCGGATCTCGATGGCGGCGAACGTCCAGCGTCCTATGATTCCACGCGATGGTGACTGTGGGTGCATGGAGTGCATGGGAAGCGGGCTTCGTGGCGGATGGCGAGGCGATTTTTTCCACGAAGCACGCGAATGACGCGAGCGCGCGGTGCTCCGCGTTTTACGGTGCGGGCAGCCGGTCGAGGCGGAGGAGGCAGACGCCGAAGTCCAGGGCGGGTTGGCCGGGGACTTGGTATTGGGGGGCGATGCCGTAGAGTTTAGGGCGGTCGTTGGTGACGAT
>JANMGP010000175.1:0-45614 GCA_031374705.1 Verrucomicrobiaceae bacterium
GGCAAGATTCTCGCCTGCTTGCAGCGGAGCCCGCTCGTCGGGGTGGGGGATGAGACGCACGGAGAGAAGGCTGAGAGCGCATTGGAAAAAGCCGTCATCCTTCTGCGCGCGCACACCGGCAACGACTTTTCCCTCTACAAGCGAAACACGCTTTACCGCCGCATCGAGCGCCGCATGGGCATCCACCAGATCGCGAAGATGTCGGCCTACATCCGATACTTGCAGGATAATTCGCAGGAGCTGGACCTCCTTTTCAAAGAGCTGCTCATCGGCGTGACGAACTTTTTCCGCGACCCCGAGGCATGGGCGCAACTGCGCGATAACGCCATCCCCGCGCTGCTGGAGAGCCGCACGCCCGGCCAGGTGCTGCGTGCCTGGGTGCCCGGCTGCTCCAGCGGAGAAGAGGCGTATTCCCTCGCCATCGTGCTCCGGGAGGCGATCGACGCGTTGAAGCCGAAGGGCAAATTTACCGCGCAGATCTTCGCCACGGATGTGGACAAGGATGCGATCGAGAAAGCGCGGCAGGGCATGTTCCCGGCAAACATCGCCGCGGATGTCTCGGAGGCGCGGCTGAAGCGTTTCTTCACAAAAGAAGACCACGGCTACCGGGTGCGCAAAGAGATTCGCGAGATGGTCGTCTTCGCACCCCAGAATCTCATCATGGACCCGCCGTTCACCAAGCTGGACATCCTGAGCTGCCGCAATCTGCTCATCTATCTCACCGCCGAGGTGCAGAAGAAACTGATCCCCCTCTTTCACTACAGCCTGCTGCCCGGCGGCATTTTGTTCCAAGGGAGCGCGGAGACGATCGGCGATTGCGCCAATCTCTTCGCCCCGCTCGATGTGAAATCGCGCATTTTCCGGCGCAAAGAATCCCTCCTGCGCGTCGATCAGATTACGTTTCCATCGGCCTTTTCTGCGGCCCCGCCGACAAGTGCCGAGGTGCGCCCCACGCTCAAGCCTCCGGCGAGCCTTCAGACCCTCGCAGATCAATTAGTCCTCCAAAACTACGCACCTCCCGCCGTGCTCACCAACGAAGAGGGCGACATCTTTTACATCAGCGGGCGGACGGGCAAATACCTCGAACCTGCGGCGGGCAAGGCGAACTGGAACATCTTTGCCATGGCCCGCGAAGGGCTGCGCTACGAACTGGCCGGGGCATTCAAGGAAGCGCAGCGGACGAAGAAGACGGTGATTCTGCGAGGACTCACGGTCGGGACGAATGGAGGCTCGGCGTCCGTGGATGTCACCGTCCGGCAACTCGTAGAGCCGGGGCCGCTCCTCGGTCTGATGATGATCCTCTTTACCGACGTGGTCGCCCCTAAAGCCACTGCCGCGACCAGCCGTCCGCAGAAGTCGCTATCGCACAGCCCGCGTCTCGCCGAGCTGGAGCGGGAACTCCTCCGAATCCGTAGTGAGTCGCGCAGCACCCACGAGGAGATGCAGACCGCGCAGGAGGAACTCCGGTCCACAAACGAGGAACTGCAATCGACGAACGAAGAACTGCAATCCGCCAACGAGGAACTGACCACTTCAAAAGAAGAGATGCAGTCGATGAACGAGGAACTCCAGACGGTGAACTCCGAGCTGCAAGCGAAAGTGGACGAACACTCGCAGGCGAGCAACGACATGAAGAATCTGCTCGATAGCACGGACATCGCGACGCTGTTTCTGGACAAGGAGCTGAACGTGCGGCGGTTCACTCCGCAGGCGACCAAGATCATCAAGCTCATCCCCGCCGACATCGGACGCCCCATCACCGACCTCGCCTCCGACCTGAGCTACGCAGACCTCGCCGCCGACGCTCGCGAAGTCGTGCGCACGCTCGTGTCCGCGGAAAAGCCCATCGCTGCGAGCACCGGGCGTTGGTTCACCGTGCGCATCATGCCCTACCGCACGATGGACGATCGGATCGACGGAGTCGTCATCACGTTCGCAAACATCACCGTTTCCAAGACGCTGGAGGGGAACTTGCGGGACCAGCAATCCGTTTTAGAAAAACACGTCGCCGCGCAAACCACCGAGCTTGCGAGCAGGCCGAGCAAACCAAAGCCATGAAGAATTTTAGCGAAACCAGAGGAGTATCGAGCGTGCCGCCAGGCTTTGGAGTGCGGGGGCTTGACCCCGCTTTAACTTTCGGCGGAAGCACCGCCGAGAGAAGGACAAAGGTAAGGCGCAGTTCGGCCTCCCGCATTTTCTCAAAGCTCAACGCGCAATCCCGTGGAAGGAAAAGCGGGGTCAAGCCCCCGCACTCCAAAGCCTCGCGGCACCCACGCGCTGCTCTCGTAGGGCTAAACACATACTCGGGTGAAGGCGCAGGTTCTCGGAATGGTGCCTTCCGCAGCCCTAACTTTTTTTCCTAAAATGAAGACGAAAACGAAAACCGCCCCAGCCGCGCTGCGCCGCAGCGCTGAATCCAAACTGCGCACGCAGCGAAACGGAACGAAGGCCGATGCTCTCGCCGACCCCACGCGCCTGCTCCACGAATTGCAGGTCCACCAAGTCGAGTTGGAGATGCAGAACACCGAACTGCGGAAGACGAGGGACGAACTGGAAGTCGCGCTGGAGAACTATACCGAGATCTACGACTTCGCTCCGGCGGGTTACTTTACCCTCACGGAGAATGGGACGATTCAACTGCTCAATCTCACCGGAGCCAGCCTCATCGGGATCGAGCGCTCCCGATTGTTGGGGAAGAATTTTGGCCGATTGATCGTCGAGGAGGCGCGCCCGGAGTTTACCAGTTTTCTGAAGGAGGTCTTCGCGAGCAAAGAGAAGCAGACCCGCGACTTCGAACTCGCAGGGAGTGGTACGCCCCACCGCTTTGTAAAGATTCGCGCACAGCAATCGACGAACGAAAAGGAGTGCAGTGCGGTCATCGTGGACATCACCGAACGGACGCTGGCCGAGGCCGCACACCGGGCCAGCGAGATTCGCTACCGCCGGCTCTTTGAAGCTGCGCACGATGGCGTCCTCCTCCTCGACCCGGAAACACGCAAGATCACCGACGCCAATCCTTTCATGACGAAGCTGCTGGACTATCCGCACAAACAGCTCGTCGGGAAGGAGCTCTTCGAGATCGGCCTGCTCAAAGACGAAGCGGCCAGTCAGGAGATGTTCCAGAAGCTGAAGCGGAACCGCGAAGTCCGCTACGAAGACCTCCCGCTCAAGAGCAAAGGCGGGCGGCTCCAGGAAGTCGAAGTCGTCGCCAACCTTTATCAAGAGGACGGCCACTCCGTCATCCAGTGCAACATCCGCGACATCACCGCGCGAAAGCGGGAGGAAGACGCGTTGCGCAAGAGTGCGTCGCTCTTTTCTGCGCTCATCGACCAAGCCCCGATTGGAGTCTATGTTTTAGACAGCCAATTCCGCATGCAGAAGATCAACGCCATCGCGCTGCCGGTTTTTGAGAGTGTCAAACCGCTGATTGGCCGGGATTTCGCCGAGGTCGTTCACACCATCTGGCCCAAAAAAGTCGCCGACAACGTCATCGCGCGATTCCGACACACGCTGAAAACGGGCGAGCCCTATCAGTCCCCCGAGTTTGCCGAGCGGCGAAAGGATACCGGCACAGACGAAGTCTATGAATGGCAAATCTTGCAGATCATCCTGCCGGAAGGAGAACGCGGAGTGGTGTGCTTTTTCGATAATGTCACCAAGCGCAGACAGGCGGAGAATGCCCAGCGTCACCTCGATATTATGACTGCCACGAACAAGAAGCTGGAAAAGGAAATCACCCAGCGGAAGGCTGCGGAGACCAGCCTGAAGGCCAGCCAACAAAAGGCCAACGAGCTCTATGAAACGGCGCATCAGCAGAAGAATGAACTCCGGCACCTCGCCCGCAAACTCCTCACCGCGCAGGAAGAAGAGCGCAAGCGCATCAGCCGCGAGTTGCACGACGTGATCGCGCAGACACTGACGGGCATCAACGTCCGCCTCGCCGGCCTCAAAGCAGACTCCGACTCCCTCATCCCCGACCTCCTCCTCAAAATTGCCCACACCCAGCAGATGGTGGAGCAATCCGTGGACATCGTGCATCGCTTTGCCCGCGAGCTCCGTCCCTCCATGCTCGACGATCTCGGATTGCTTCCCGCGCTTCAGTCCTTTGTGAAGAGATTCACCGAGGAAACCGGAATTCGGGTCAGCATCAAGGCATTCGAGGGTATCGAGGAAATGGAAGGCATCCAACGCACGGTCCTATACCGAATATCTCAGGAGGCTCTCACCAACGTCTGCCGCCATGCCAAGGCTACGATTGCGGAAATCAGCATCCAGATGCACGAAGGCACCATATCGATGGAGGTCACCGACAACGGCAAAGGCTTCGAAGTCGTGGGCACGGGAAGCGCTAAAAAGAACAACCGGCTCGGACTTCTCGGCATGAGGGAGCGCGTCGAAATGATCGGCGGAACCTTCAGCATCAACTCCGCACCGGGAAAGAATACCACGGTCCGGGTGGAGGTTCCGGCCACAATAGACGAAGCAAAAAATTTATGAATCCAATCACCATCCTTCTCGCAGAAGATCACAAGATTGTCCGGGAAGGTCTGCGCGACCTGCTCAAACTGGAGACGGACTTTAAAGTCATCGGCGAAGCCGAAGACGGACGCCAGGCCGTTGCTTTCGCCAGCAAGCATAACCCGGATGTCATCGTCATGGATATGGCCATGCCTGTGCTCAACGGGCTCGAAGCCACCCGGCAGATTATGAAAGCGGCACCGAATTCCAGAATCCTGGTCCTATCCTCGCACGGAGACGACGCCTACATCGACCAAGCCAGGGCTTACGGCGGCTCCGGCTACCTCGTCAAACAAACCGACATTCACCTGCTCCCAAAAGCCATCCGCGACGTATTTTCGAATTTACCCTTCGTTTGCCCCAGTCGCCCTGCTAAGGTCGCCCTGCCATGAAACCCATCACCGTCATTCTCGCTGAAGACCACGCCATCGTCCGCGACGGGTTGAAGGTGCTGCTCCAGGCTGCGGGCGACATCGACGTGATCGGCGAGGCCGAAAACGGGCACGAAGCCGTAGCGCTCGCAAAGAAGCTCCGCCCGGAAGTGGTGGTCATTGATATTTCCATGCCGCTGCTGAATGGCATGGAAGCTACCCGGCAAATCCTGGAGACGCTCCCGAAGACACGGGTGATCGTCCTCTCCGGCCACAACGACGACGCCTACGTGGAGCGCATCGTCTCACTCGGCGCAGCAGGCTACCTCGTCAAGCAAAGTGCCACTGGCACGCTCACGACCGCGATTCGCGAAGTACACAAGGGCAGCGTGTTCTTTAGCCCAAGCGTCGCGAACCGGCGCAGAGACAACGCGCAGAAAGCACGCATTCGCGGCGAGCAGATCGCGCCGGAACTAACGGCGCGTGAAACGGAAGTGCTTCAGCTTGTCGCGGAGGGAAAGGCCAATAAAGAGAGCGCGGACATCCTCGGCATCAGCATCAAGACTGTGGAGAAGCACCGCCAGCGGGTGATGGAGAAACTGAACATCCACGACACCGCCGGCCTGACCCGTCACGCAATCGCGACAGGAATGATCGAGGTGCAGGTGCAGGTGGAACTGGAGTAGTTCCACGCTGCGGGTGTGATTAATTCTACTTAGTTACGCTCGCGGAAATGACGGAGCGCGAAGCGCGAAAAGTAGCTCGCGAGTCCCTTCGCGGCCCTACGACTCCCGCGAAGCGGCACTTTTTCATTCGTGCGGCTTCGCCGGTGGCACAACGCCGCGAAGGGACTCGCGGGCTACTTTTCGCCCCACGGGCGTGTCACAAAGTAGAATTAGTCATGCCCCACGCGGCCCGTCCTCGGCGACTACTTTTGCTCGCGGGTTTCCTTCGCTTTTTCCTCCAGCGATTTGGCGGCCTCATCGCCCGCATTGCGGAGCGCGGCGGCTTTCTCTTCCGCGAGCCGCTTTGCTTCAGCCTTTGCCGCTGCTGCATCGAGTTCGCCTTGCTTGGCGATAGCGGCAGCGTCGGACTTCGTATCCTTGCGGACAGCGTCGGCCTTGTTCTCCAAGGCATCGGCTTTGGTCTCAAGTGCGTCTTTCCGGGCCGATTCGACCTTGGAATCGCATGCCCCGTAAAGCATGACGGTGATGGCGGCAAGGGCGAGCGAGTTAAGAGCGGTAAGTGTTTTCATAGTTTGGAGTTTTCCTTGGATCGCTGTTGACCGGGGTTTTGGATGTATTCGATTCATTTCCAGCAACGACCCAGCCGGAATGCCACCGCCGCCCGATTCCATTGGCATGAACAAAGAATCGAAAATCACCCGTGAACGTATGGTCGAGCTGCTCAACGAAGATCTCGCCCGCGAGTTCCAGGCAATCATCGC
Organism: Verrucomicrobiaceae bacterium; assembly: GCA_031374705.1. Lineage (GTDB taxonomy): Bacteria > Verrucomicrobiota > Verrucomicrobiia > Chthoniobacterales > Chthoniobacteraceae > SXWH01. Next base: position 6,337 of record JANMGP010000175.1, read on the forward strand.
CTATACCGTCTATAGCCAGACTCTGAAAGGAGCCGCGTTCTCGGACATCGCGCGCGAACTTGCTGTTCATGCCGGAGAGGAACTCAGTCACGCGATGCAGATCACCCGCCAAATCGATTATCTCAACGGCACACCCGTGACCGTTCCGCTGCCTGTGAAGATGTCTGATAAGGCGGAGGACATGCTTCGCTTCGACTTGGAGAATGAGCGCGTGACCATCCTCAATTATCGCGAGCGCATCCGCCAGGCAGAGGCGATGGGCGAGTTCGGGTTGAGCGAAGTGCTCCGCAAAATCATCGCGCAGGAGCAGGAGCACCTCACCGATCTTGCGGGTGCGCTCGGTATTGAAAATCCGACCATCGAGTAGTCGCCGTACATAACGTGCGATGACTTTTTCCATCGGCCTGGTCTTGTTCCTCACGGTGCTTGCGATGGTGCTCTTCACCGTGGAGATCATCTCTGCGGATGTCGTCGCGCTCGGGCTTTTGCTAACGCTGACGCTCACCGGACTCGTCCCCGCGGGTCAGGCGTTCGCGGGCTTTGGCAGCGACACAGTCATTGTCATTCTCGGGCTGCTCATTCTCACCGCCGCTTTACAGCGCACCGGAGTGATGGACCTTGCAGGCCGCGCAATCCTGAGGCTCACGGGCGATAGGCCGGGGCGCATGGTGGTCGTGGTGGTTGTTTCTTCCGCCACGCTTGGATCGTTCATGAGCAATACGGCATCGACGGCCTTCTTTCTCCCAATGGTCATCGGGCTCGCGCGGAAAGTGCGGATGAGTCCGGGGAAGCTTCTGCTGCCGCTCGCGTTTGCGGGTATCGTCAGCAGTTCGGTCACACTCATCAGCACGAGCACAAACATCGTGGTAAGCGGAATTCTAAAAGACTATCGCCTCCCTCCGATGGGGATGTTTGAACTCGCACCGGTGGGAATCCCCATCGCCGTGGTCGGCTCGATTTATCTGCTCACGCTCGGCTATCGCCTCGTCCCGGATCGATTCGTCGGCGACGACAGCAGCGGCGGGCCGCTCGGCTTCCGACCATATCTTTCCGAGATCATCATCCTGCCGGACTCTTCGCTCGCTGGCAAAACGCTCGAGGCCGCCGGCGTGGGACGCGACCTCGATATTCGAATCCTCCGCATCCTGCGGGGAAAAAACGAAAGCATATGGCCGGGTGCCGATGTCCTCTTGAAAACAGGCGATGTTCTCATTGTCGAGGGTGCGAGCGAGGACATTCTGAAAATCAAAGATTTCCCCGGGGTTGAAATCAAAGCGGACGTTAAGCTCTCCGAACCCGGTCTGTCACCAGACGACCTTGGACTGATGGAAGCCTTAATCTTACCCCGCTCGGAGCTTATTGGGAGGACGTTGAAGGGCTACGGGTTTCGGGAGCGATTCGGACTTCAAGTGCTCGGAATTAGCCGCCACGGCGAGACGATGCTGCGAAAACTCAGCGAGGTGCGTTTTCAAATTGGCGACATCCTTTTACTACAGGGACACCGAGATCGGCTGCACTCGCTTGAGCAAGCCGATGCCGTACGCGTGGTCGGCACGCCCGAAGAGGTGCGGCCGCGGCTGAAGCTCGCGCCCGTGGCGATCGCGATCTTCATTGCGGTCATTGCCCTGCCTACATTCAAAGTGGTGGCACTTCCCGTGGCAGTGATGCTCGGAGTTGTCGCGGTATTTATCACGCGCTGCATCAGCTCCACGGAAGCGTATCGGGAGGTTGAATGGAAAGCCGTCATCCTCATCGCATCCATGCTCTCGCTCGGCGTAGCAATGCAGCAAACCGGGGCAGCGCAGTACCTCGCGGCGAAGATCGTGGTGTGGACATCCGGAGTCGGCCCAACCGCGATATTGGGCGCGTTCTTCGTTCTAACCGTATTGCTAACGCAACCAATGTCGAATCAGGCAGCCGCCATCGTTGTGCTGCCTGTAGCCCTGGCCACGGCTTATCAACTCGATTTGAATCCGCGCACCTTCGCGATGATGATCGCCGTTGCTGCGAGTTGCTCTTACCTCACGCCGCTGGAACCCGCCTGCCTCATGGTATACGGACCCGGGCGGTATCGCTTCCGCGATTTCGCACGCGTCGGCGTGCCGCTCACGCTGCTGATTTTTGCCATCGCCATGGTGCTCGTTCCAAGGCTTTGGCCGCTGCGCTAAGCGGGATCGACAGCGGGCGACCACGTGAACTGGCAGGCGGTGCAAACAAATTGTCGATCGATGATCCCGACCGCCGCCGCCATGGCCGGGATTACAGACCCCATGAGCGTTTTGCGCGAGAACTGAGGATACTCCACCTGCGACGAACCGCAGTCGGGGCATCGAATCGCAGAGTCCAACACATGCTCGCTTGCATCGTGCTGTCTCAGCCACATCAAAGCAGCGTCCGCTTTCTCCGCGAGGACGAGCGTGTGAAACTGAGCGTGCGGGTGAGGGCTGACGAACTGCAAAAGTTGCTCGGCGGTTTCGTCACTCGTTATGGCCTCGAAGCCGGCGGCCGTTAGACGACGTGCCAGCACTTCAGATGGTTCCAAATGCTCAAAGGATGCGATGGGAATGTGCGTAGGCATACCCTTGCATCGCAGGACACCGTGAGTTTGCGTGTGTTTTTGTGCGACGCGACCACGCGGTGGGGTGCCGAAGAAATCGAGAAAAGACCCGCGCAGTCCGCAGCTCGGCCGCGATCCATGAGAGTATGAAACATCCAAATTCAAACCTGCCAACAAGCGGAAACGTCGGGAGGGCGCTCCTGTCGAGATGAATCCAATTTTACCAACCCGCCTCAAAGCCACGGCACCAGGGCTCGGACAGGCAAACCAGACCGACATTGAAAACCGCGCCGTGGAGCTTGCGCACAGCGATGGTCGAACAAAGGCGACAGCCGCGGACCTCCAGCAAGCGGAATCTGAACTCGCTGGCGGATCGATCGGTGCGGAATCGCAAGACGGGCAAGCCTCGGTGAATGAACTCACCGCTTGGGATGACCCGCTGGATCAATCGGGCCACCGCGTCGTCGCGTCGGAAAATGATGAACAGAGCATCGCCGAGCAGCTGATCGAGGATGGGGTAGAGGAAGCTGACCACGATATCCGGACGGCGGCCAGTGAAATACTGCCGGAGTAACTCCGAGTGGCGGGTGACGCAGAGACAGGATCGAACTTGGACGGGAATTTTTCCGGTAAAACACCTTTCGGTGAGTGTGACGCCCCCTCAAATACTTGATGGTTTTCTCGCCACCGCCGCCGTCTCCACGATAAACCACCCGCTGCCTCCTCCGGCGTGTGATTCTCCAAGCTTAAAAGCGTCTAAAATAGGGTTTCACCCCATCGAAAACTGCTCGCGGATTCTGTAAATTGCCCGCCTATGACAACCAACCGACGCACTCTGTCCAAGACCGTGGCAATTGAAGACGCTTCTCCGATCACGGAGGCATACTATAACGAGAGCACCCGCGACGAGGTCGCTGAGCTCGCTCACGAGACCTTCGAGCGAAGCGGAGGGGTGCATGGCAGCGATCTTGAGCACTGGCTCGCAGCTGAGGCCGAAATGACAGCAAAGCACAGTATTTGAGGAGCTTTAATCATGGATCCCTTCGCTTCTGCTGCTTCCATTCTCGTTGTCGATGAGTGTGAATCCATCTGTGAACTCATCGAATTACTGCTTGTCCGAGTGGGCTACCATGTGCGCACCGCGACAACAGCCGCGGATTCAATGCGGCTCGCACGCGAAATGCCCGCGCTCGATGTGCTTCTCTGTGGTTTGGAACTGCCGGACATGCCCGCCGAGGAATTGGCTCTCGGCATTTCGGCGGTCCACCCGGCGACCTCCGTCGTCTTTGTGGCATCTTCGTATCGCCGGAACGACGGGACCGGCGCGGTTGATGTTCTGGAAAAGCCTTTCTCGATATTGGAACTTCGCAACGCCGTGCGGACGGCGCTGAATGTGATGCCCGAGTCATCAGAATCGATGCTCTTGGCGGCGGGATGAAAATTCACACGCCGCTCGCCCATTCGACGGACTGCCAGGTGGATTCGCGGTAGGGTTTCGCCCCATGGCATCGCGGAATTCAGAACTGTATTTTCGCGCTTCACCGTTAGTAGCACTGACAGGAAACGAACATAAATACGAACATGACTAAACTGGAAATCAAAGGCGACTGGAACATCATCAAGGGCAAACTGAAGCAAAAGTGGGCGACGCTCACAGACGACGACCTTCAGTTAATCGAGGGCAAGAGCGACGAACTACTCGGGCGCATTCAGAAGCGCACCGGCGAGTCCCGCGAAGCCGTGGAAAAAGCGATTAAGGATTCAAACAATGACTGCTGTTGCAACTAAACGGGCTATGAAAGACCCCGTCTATAAAATCATCGAATTAACGGGCACTTCTGCGACTTCCATAGAGGATGCCGTGGACAAGGCTATCATGCGTGCGCACAAGACGCTCAAGCATCTGAGCTGGTTTCAAGTAGTGGAGACACGCGGAAATATCGAAAAGGGCAAGGTGCATCATTGGCAGGTGACGGTGAAAATCGGATTTGCCGTTGAGGCGTAAATTCGGGCGTGAACGCTTGCGGCGTTTTGGGGTGTTCACCCCATACTTGGCGCTCACGTTCGGCTATACTCCTGTCGGCTATGAAAACACACATGGGTCTTTGGATAGACCACCGGAAGGCAGTCATCGTTCTCTCGTCAGCTCTGGAGGACGAAGTCAAAGTCATCCTTTCCGAAGTGGAAAAAGACCCAAGTTCACCCATCCCCGAGGACTCGCAGGATCGGAAGTATCAGAATCAGTTGAACGGCTATTACGATGAGGTGATCGGCCATATCCACAGTGCGAAATCCCTTCTCATCTTTGGACCCGGCGAGGCGAAAGGAGAACTGGAAAAACGTCTGGCCCTTTCAAAGCCGGGTGATCGCAAGGTGGCGGTCGAGACGGACGACAAGATGACGCACAGGCAGATCTCCGCAAAGGTCCGCGCTCATTTTGACACAGAGGGAGCAACCTTGGGGTAAGACCAGCGGGCAGCGGGAAGCCGAAGGGACGAATCACCCACGGGTTGGTTCAAGCCGGTTATCGGCTACCGAAATAATTTACGAACCCGTTCGCCGATTCCGTTTACCGCTTTGATTGCGGTTTCCATGCGCGTGGGGTGCTTGTCGCGACCGCGCAAAACACGGACGAGCACGCCAGCCACGATTCCGGTGGCGACCATAGTAAGGACTGTGCGCGTCGGATGCTGTCGCGCGATTTGCTCAAGGTTGGTGCAGGAGGCGGTAGGGTCTTTTGTATTCATGGCTGTGTTGGCTGTTTTGGATTGTTCGGACCGTCCGAGGGACATTCTAGAAGGCAGTATTCGGAAATCTTCAACACTCCGGCCGCGAGCAGGGCCGGTCGGGCGAGGGAGAACACGGTGTCGATTAGCATCCCTGCCATTTTGCCGACCGGCAAGAGACTGAGGACTAGTCCGAGGCCGAAAGCGGTTCCCACCGCTTTCTTCGGCTTCTCGATTGCGAATTGATGCGACCACGAATGGCAACTCACACGGTTAGAAGCACGCGGCGCTTCGAGTTTTTTGCTTTGCATGCAAATCTATCGTTATTGCGGCTCGTTTTGAATGTTTGAAAAACCAAAAATATGCGCCGATTACATTTACTTTCGTCACCGCGAGAAATCAGACTTTCACCCATCCAGTCATTAGTCCGATTTCGATAATCGAGTGTATGAACAAATTCACATTCGACGGTTCCTGGAACGAAATCAAAGGCAAGCTCCGCCAGAAGTATGCTCAACTCACGGATGACGATCTGCAGTTTGCTGAAGGCAAGGCGGACGAGCTTCTCGGTCGTCTGCAATCCCGCCTGGGCGTCGGTGCGGACCAACTCCAACAGGCGCTCACCGACCTTAAACTGGAGGTGGAGGACGCAGCAAAAACTACGCATGGAAAATACGAAGCCGCAAAGCAGAAGGTCTCGGAGGTGGCGCATGAAGTGAGTGCGAGGGTTTCGGAAATCGCCAGTGATTTAAAGGCCGGTGCCGCTGAGAAGGCAGAGCAATTCAAAGAAAAGGCCGGTGAAGTATATGAAGACGCTCGGCTCAAGGCGCGCTCATGGCACGATGAAGGTGAGGCATACGTCCGCGAGCAGCCTCGGACCGCGATGCTGACCGCTCTGGTCGCCGGCTTCATGATCGGCCTTCTTATCCGGCGCTAATCACGTTTTGTTTGAGGGGTATCCCTGCGGTCGAATCGCGTCGGCCGCAGGGTTTTTTCTTCCTCAAGATATTCCCTTTCAGATGTGATGCAGACGACACCAGCAAAAGGCCGACGCTGGTTTCCCAGAATCGGCCTTTGTTCTCGCTCCCGTGTGTTACTTACGGAGAAGCTTTGCGATGATGAAGATCAAGATTGCTCCGCCGAATCCTCCACCGAGAAGGAGGTAGAGCAACGAGTAACCCGCAGCGGCTATGGGAAGTAGTGTAGTCATAATTATTGGAAGGTGAGCGCGGCAGCGCCCGGCTAGCGCCGGGCGCAGGCTCATTGTGATTTACTTCGGGGCCTTAGCTTTCGCCGACGGCTTCTTTTTTTGAGGTTCGCCGAGCGCTTCCTCGTTACTGCTCTCACGCGCCAATTCCGTTAGGGATTCGTTGGCTTGCTTTTCCTCATCGAGGATTCCACCGAGAAGATCGGCGGCCTCGTCATTGCCCAACAGACGCGCCCACTCCTGGAGGCAGCCGTAAGAGGCAATCTCGTAATGCTCGACCTTTTGCGCGGCTGAAATGAGTGCGGCGTTGATCGCTGGCGAGCCCTTGAAATCGGACGCAATTTCATCGCCCTCTTCCAGCAATCCCACCGTTGCTTCACACGTCTCGCCTTTCGCTTTTAAGTCAAAGCATTCGAAGACTTCTTCAACCGTTGTGACATGGCCTTCAGTCTCCGCAAGGTGTGCTTCGATTGCCTCCTTTAGCTTCGGACTTGTAGCCGCCCTTGCCATTTTAGGAAGGGCTTTTACCAGGCGGCACTCTGCGTCATAAATGTCCGCAAGTTCGCCCAGAAACAGATCTTTGAGTGTTTTCATATATGTTGTCTTTTGTGGGGACGAACCCTGCAACCGGATCGCCCGGCTACAGGGTCGTTTCCCCAAGGTGTTATGGATTTAAGTTTCTTACTCGGGCTTCGGCGTGGTTGCCTGGCTGGTCGTGGAGATGTCCTCCGCATCCTGCTCTTTGTAGATCTCCTTCGCGCGTGCTACTTCTTCGTTTGTATGCGCGTGGACCGAAACGAGGTAATTGCCAGTCTTCAGCTTTCCCTCGTAGATTTTCGCTTCGATCTCCGGGATGCCCAGGCCAATCAAGCCTCCGAGCGCTCCGCCGGCTGTTGCGCCAACCGCGGCCCCGCTTAGGGCAGCCATGATCGGTCCGGCGGCAATGAATGCGCCGAGGCCCGGGATGGCGAGTGCACCAATGCCCGCAAGCAGGCCGATGACTCCTCCTGCGACGCCGCCAGTGGCGGCTCCGGCGGCAGTGCCTTCAGGTGCTTTGGTGGCTTTGACGTGCCCGATGTCGTGGTTGGAATCCGTCTCCGGCATAAGCACGGAAATTTCGGATACGGGAAATCCCGAGAGATGCAGACGGTCGAGAATCCTCTCGGCGTGTGCGCGGGATTTGGTAATGCAGAATACAGCGGTTTTAGACATGTTCGTATTTGGTTCGTTTGTTGTGTTGTGTTTACTTGGCAGCTTTCACTTCGAGCTGGTTGTCCACCGGCACGGTGCCGGCTGCAGCTTTCGCGAGGTCGTTGATTTTTGTTTTCTCAGCGTCACTGTTCACAGGGCCACGGAGGGTCACTTTTCCTCCCGCAGTGATGATCTTGATGTTCTTGGCCGTCATGGTGAGTGCCGGATCTTTGACGACGGCTTTACGGATGTTCTGCGTGAGCTTCCGATCTTCCGCAGTCTCGGATTGGTCCGTCGGCGTGAGCGTTTTGTTGTTTCGGTCACGCTCGTTCTTCGCGGTATTATCCGCGTCTTTTTGCGGCTCGTCCGCGGCGATTGCGCACATGGACAGTGCGAAGCTCGACGCGAGAGCAAGGAGTGATGATTTCATGTTGTTTATTGGTTTGTTTAGGGCGGCCGCGCAAACGGGTTTTCCAACCGCGAGAGATTGCCGCCTTGCTCACCCATCGCGAGTCGTTCTTACGCTGGTTGTATTCTTCCGAAGGCTTGCTCGATGTCCAAGAGAGCGATGGGGTGAAGACCCCACAATTGAGCGCGGCGCGGCGGGATCCGCGCGGGCTGGGCGAAGGAGGGAGCCAGTCCGGCCTTTTTGACGACCTAGTCGGTTGGCGGTGCCGCTCGTACTGCCGTTGCATCCTTCGAGCGGAGTTCCGCAGCCAGTGGTATCGTTGGAATTGCGATGGACTGATGCATCCGAGGGCACTCCGAGACACGATAGTCAGAGCAATGCTCAGTCCTTGGCCAGCTATTAGAACGATGCTCCAACACATGAGCAGCATCGTCTGGCTGCTTATTCATACCGTGGAAGAAATGGGGGATCGCCTCGTCCGCGGACGCTTTCCATTCCGTCTGTCGATCTTCTTTCAGCAGACGGAACGTACCGGCGTCGGCTCGATTCCGCTGGTATCGCTCGTCTCGTTTTTTATCGGTCTCACCATGGCGCTTCTAACCGGGTATCAGCTCCAGACGTTTGGGCAGGAGCGCCTCGTGCCGGCACTGGTAGGCATCGCCTTTACCCGTGAGCTCGGTCCGCTGATGACCGGCATCATGGTCGCCGCACGCATCGGCGCGGCATATACTGCGGAGCTGGGAACGATGACCGTCTCTGAGGAAGTGGAGGCTATCGAGGCAATGGGTATCGGGCCGCTGCGTTTCCTCGTCAGCCCGCGTGTGCTCGCTGTCTTTCTACTGCTGCCGTGCCTCGTGGTCGTCTCGGACGTCACGGCCATGGGCGGTGCCGCACTGATTTCGCGTTGGGCTTTTGACATTCCTTTTCGCAGCTTCTTCGACATCGCCCTGGAGAACGTACTGATCCGCGACATTATCGCCGGAACAGTGAAGAGCTTTCTCTTCGGCCTCATCATCGGCCTCGTATCGTGCTACAAAGGCCTTTCGGTGCGCGGGGGAGCGGCCGGAGTGGGGGATGCGACAACGTCCAGCGTGGTCACCTCGATAACGACAGTCATCGGGTTCGATACGCTCTGCAACATTGTGCTCGTCGCACTCTTCGACAAATGAGCGATGAGGAAAAAGTCATCGTGGAGTTGAACGATGTTCACCTTGCATTTGGCGACAAGGAGATTTTATCCGGCGTGAATCTCGCCATCCCCGAGCGGGGGCGTATGGTCATCCTGGGGCAGTCCGGCGGCGGAAAGAGCACGATGCTTCGCCTCATTCTCGGGATTCTGAAACCCACCAGCGGCGGAGTTCTATTCAAGGGGCGGGATATCACGGGCATGAGGCGGCGACGCTTAAACCAGATGCGTCAGCGGATGGGAATGGTTTATCAATACAGCGCGCTTATCAGCTCCCTCAGCGTGCGCGACAACCTCGCGTTGCCGCTCGAAGAACTCACGCGAAAAACGCGCGCTGAGATCGATAAGGCGGTCGATGAGAAGCTCGCGATGGTCGGTATGACGGATGCCCGTGATAAAATGCCTGGCGAACTAAGCGGCGGAATGCGCAAACGAATCGGACTTGCCCGCGGAATCATCATGGACCCCCAACTGATTCTTTACGACGAGCCCAGTGCGGGGCTGGATCCGGTGACGAGCTCCGTCATCAACGAACTCATCATCTCGCTGAGCGACGAAATCGGGGCAACGTCGATCATTGTCACTCACGAAATGGATAGCGCGTTTAAGATCGCCACACACATGGCCATGCTCTTCCAGGGTAAGATCATCGCGTCCGACACTCCGGAGAACTTCAAGAGTTCAACAGACCCCGTGGTGGCGCAATTCATCTCGGGAGACACAAACGGGCCAATCAACGAAGCCTCTGCAAAAACATGAACATTCTCCGCAACGAAATCCGAACCGGTATTCTTGTCGTGCTTACACTTTCCGGGCTCGTAGCCCTGCTGCTTTACCTCGGCTCCCCCGGCGTGTTCGTGGCGCAGAAATCATTCAGGATCTATTTTGATAACGCGGCCGGTCTCGAGCCCGGCGCGCCGGTGTTGCTCGCAGGCCGCAAAATCGGGCAGGTGAGGAAGCTCTTTTCTCCGGTGCCCGTGAAAGAGCGCCCGACACCCAAGATGGAAACGCTCGTGGAGGTCCAGGTCAGCAAAGCTGCGCAAATCTTCGTTCGTGTGAAGGCGCAGATCACACAGCCCAGTCTGCTTGGAAAACCCGTAATTGATTTCACATCCGGCGAGGAAGACAGCGGACTTGCTCCCGATGGCACCCATTTCATTGGTGAACGCCAGCCCGGCCTTGCCGATGCCGTGCCCGCAGTGTTGGAAAAAATTGATCCGGCTCTCATCAAAGCCGCAGCGACTCTCGATAGTCTTCAGCGAACGGCCGATAATCTCACCAAGCTCACAAGCGAAGGGTCCGTACTCCCCGCGATGCTCGGAGAGTTCAAGCAGTTCGGCGTCCACCTCAATCAACTCACCGGTCCGGACGGGTCGCTTCGTCGCTCTCTGCAGAATATCGAAACTATGACCGGAGAAAACGGGAAGTTTGACATCGCACTCGGGCACATTGCGGACATCACGGGACCCGGCGGTGATCTCTCAAAAGCCATGTCTCACGCCGAGAAATTTACGGGCAAGCTGTCGAGCAATAAGGACATGGAACTCGCACTGCAAAATATCCGCCGCGCGTCAGAAAACATGAACCGAGAAAACAAGCGACTCGGCGATCAATTCTCCACCGTGGGAAAGAATCTAGGGGACGCCAGCGACACTGTGAAGCGCCAGCCTTGGCGCTTGATCTGGCCTTCTACCAAGAAGTATGAGGAGGACCGCGTGGCCCCCCGGCCGGTCTTTAGGGCAACAAAGAAATAGGTGGGTACACCTCCCTGAATATCTTGGGGTAAAGACCCCATATGTTTGCAGCCGTGTCATTGGCAATATTCGCGTCGTTCAACGCACAACAATATGACACAACTACTCGAATGGCTCACGCCGACCTCAATCACTACGGACGCCGAATTCACGGATGAGGACTTGATGAAAATGATCCAGTCGCACGATCATCTCGGGCTCGAGGTCCTCCATGCCCGTTATGCAGCTCTCCTCCGAACCATCAGCATGAAAGTTCTGCACAACGATGCCGACAGCGACGACCTTCTGCAGGATATTTTCATGGAAATCTGGGATCGCGCGTCGAGCTACGATCCCCAAATGGGGAGACCGCTTGCATGGATCGCTACACTCGCACGCCGCCGTGCGATCGATCGCCTCCGCAAACGCGAGACGTATTCGCGGGTCGAGGATCGGTACGCTGACGAATGTGAAATGCTGGGCGAGGGCTGGACGCATGTTCACGAGGACATCTCGCACGGCGAAAGAAGCGCGTACTTGCAACGGGCTCTTGCGACGCTTCCGGAAGCCCAGCGCTCCGCCATTTATCTCGCTTTTCACCAGCAGATGACTCATCGCGAAATCGCCGCATACACCGGCATACCGCTCGGAACCATTAAGACGCGTTTGGAATTGGGACTTCGGAAAATGGCTGCATGCCTCTGCGGCCATGAGGATCTTCTCCTGGGCCGGACAGGGCGCTAATCCGCTCTCGGACCCGATACGACCATTCCGCCCGGAGTTTCTGCGATGGATGGCTCGCGAGGCAGTTGTGGAAGATCCGGACCAGGCAGGAGTGGATCCAGCGTAGGGTTTCACCCCATCGCAAGATTGCGGCACCGGGTCACGGTATCAGGGACCGGCATTAGTCACTGCTTTCCGGAATTCATTTTATGTCGAAACATTCTGCGTGCGAAATTTTCCCCGCCTTCCGTGAGGCGGCAATTGCAGTTCGAAGTGTTGGAATTCATTGCTTCGCATGAAGAGCGTTGCGAATTATTGGACACGCTGGATCGCTAAACAGAAAGGCCCGCCTCTTTGTCTGACGGAGGCTCAATTGAGGGGTGAGCTTTTCACTCCGGATCAGTTGAGCCGTCATGCGAGAGCCCTGGCGGCGAGTCACCACGTTGGTTCCCACGTCGGTGCGGATGTTTTGCTCGGACGACTCGAAAGAAACGAAGAAGTCATTCGAGAATTCAACCAGACGATCCTTACTCTCGACAAGACGCGTCGCATTACGCCGGCGGCGGAATGGCTGATCGACAATTTCTATATCATCGAGGAGCAGATCCAGATGGCCCGGTTGCATTTGCCAAAGGGCTACAGCCGTGAGTTGCCCCGATTGCTGGATGGTCACTCCGCCGGAGTGCCGAGGGTTTACGACATCGTGATCGAACTCATTGCGCACACGGATGCGCAGATTGACGTGGGTTCACTTTCCGCTTTTATGGCGGCGTATCAAAGCGTCGTTTCGCTGAAACTTGGCGAATTGTGGGCGATTCCAATCATGTGTCGCTTGAGTTTGATCGACAATCTCCAGTGCATCACGAGCCGTCTCGTCACTGCGCGGAACGAGCGTGATCTCGCCCATTCGTGGGTGGAGCGCCTGCACGAAATGGCGAAGACGAACCCGTCCCAGCTCATCGTCGTAGTCGCCGAGATGGCGAGGTCGGAAATCCCGCTGACGAGTTCATTTGTAGCCGAGTTTTGCCAGTGCCTTTCCCAACACAGTACGGTGCTGCATTTTGCACGTACCTGGCTGGAGCAGCAGCTCTCAGAGCATGGACTTTCTGTCGAACAGCTCATCCATCGCGAGAGCCAGATGCTGGCTGCGGATCAGGTTTCAGTGAGCCACTGCATCGCGAGTTTGCGGCTTTTGGGCGCGATTGACTGGAAGGACTTTGTGGAAAGTCTGAGTCTGGTCGAGGCCACGTTGCGGACGGACCCTTCGGGCATCTATCAGACAATGGATTTCGCCACGAGGGATCGTTATCGTCACGTCGTCGAGGCCCTCGCCCGCCATGGAGTAATGGGCGAGGCCGATGTCGCACGAAAGGCCGTCGAGCTTGCCTCGGCGGCTAACCGCGGGAATGAGACCGGAGCGCGGTCGGGGCATGTGGGGTTCTATCTCGTGGACAAAGGCCGCCCTGCATTGGAGCGGGCAGTAAGTGTAAACTGGCCATGGCGCACGATGATTGAGCGCGGGATTCAGCGTTTTCCACTCACATTTTATGCCGGTGGCATCGTGTTGGTGTCGCTGCTGGCGACTGTGTGGTATTTCCACCAGTTGCGTCCGTTCTATTCGCAGGATTGGGTGCGCGCGTTTTTCACGCTCATCTTCCTCATTTGCGCCAGCCAATTCGCGGTATCGATCCTGAACTGGCTTTCCGGAATCCTCGTGAGTCCGCGAATTCTACCGCGGCTCGATTTCTCGACGGGCATCGCGCCTGATTGCCGGACGATGGTCGTCATACCGACGATGCTCACGAGCGACGATGGAGTGGACCACTTGATCGAAGTCGTGGAGATTCACTATCTCGCAAACCGCGATTCACACATTCACTTTGCGCTGCTCACGGATTTTCGCGACGCCGCGTCCGAGAACCAACCGGAGGATCTCCGAATTCAGGAGCGTGCCCGCAAGGGCGTTGCAATGCTGAACGAGAAATACCCGTCAGCGGAGCATAGTAACTTCTTTCTTTTTCATCGGCCACGCCGCTGGAACGAAAGTGAGAATGTCTGGATGGGCTACGAGCGAAAGCGGGGAAAACTGACGGAATTGAATGCGTTGCTGCGTGGGGGTTCCTGTGATTCCTTTTCGGTGATTGAGGGCGACACGACGGTCCTGCCGCAAATCAAATACGTCATCACGCTCGATACCGACACGCATCTCCCTCGGGATGCCGCGCGCAAGCTTGTCGGCACGATGGCGCATCCACTGAACCGCCCGCAATTCCATGGGGAATATGGGACTGTGTCGGATGGATACGGCATTCTTCAGCCGCGGGTTTCCGTCAGCCTCCCGAGTTCCCGGCGCTCGTGGTTTGTCCGCATCTTTGCAGGCGAATCGGGGATTGATCCCTACACTCGCGCGGTCTCGGACGTTTATCAGGACATCTTTCAAGAAGGCTCCTTTATCGGGAAGGGCATCTATGACGTTGACGCTTTCGAGCGCGCATTGGACGGACGTTGTCCCGAGAATTCCATCCTGAGTCACGACCTGCTGGAGTCAGTTCATGCGCGTTCTGCGCTGGTCAGCGATGTGGAGCTTTTTGAAGATCACCCCTCGAGATACAACGTTGAAATGGCGCGGCGCCACCGCTGGATTCGCGGTGACTGGCAAATCGCGCAGTGGCTCTTACCAAGTGTGCCGGGACGCGAAGCGCGGCGCATTGCCAATCCGCTCTCGGGAATTTCGCTTTGGAAAATATTCGACAACTTAAGGCGGAGCGTTGTTCCGATAGCGCTTATCGTCTTCGTGGTCGGGCATTGGTTTCTGTTTTCGGCGCTCAGCAATACGGGGGCATTGCTGGCGATCGCGATCGTGGTGTTGCCGGGGATCCTCGCGTCAGTTTTCCGACTGGTGTCAAAGCCCGTGGATCTGCCGTGGTCAATCTTTCTGCATTCGTGGGTCGGCTCATTGGGGAGGCAACTCGCGCAGGGTGTACTCTCGCTCGTTTTTCTGCCGTATGACGCGTTTGTGAGTGCGGACGCAATTGCCAAGACGGTGATCCGATTGATCGTGACCAAAAAGCGCCTGCTGGAGTGGCAGACTTCGAGCGATTCGGAGAAGAACGCGCGCTCGGACGTCCGCGGCTTTTATTCTGCAATGTGGGTCTCGCCTGTCGTCGCAATCGGCGCGGGCGTCGCTCTGGCGGTCCAACATTCGAACCAGCTCTGGGCGGCATTGCCGTTTATTGCCGCATGGCTCGTATCACCGTGGATTGCCTGGCGGATCAGTGTTCCGATTCAATCGCCCGAATCTGAATTGACGCCCGAGCAACTCTCGTTCTTGCGCGTTACTGCACGGAAAACCTGGCGATTCTTTGAACGATTCGTGACTGCGGAGGAGCACTGGTTGCCCCCCGACAACTTTCAGGAATCACCGCGGCCCATCGTCGCTTCGCGGACATCACCGACTAATATCGGAATGGCGCTGTTGGCGAATCTTGCAGCTCGCGATTTCGGATATATCACTTTGAGCGGCTTGTTGGATCGCACTCGGAAAACGCTCGCAACGATGCACGACCTCGAGCGGCACCGGGAGCATTTCTATAATTGGTACGACACCCGCACGCTTGAGCCGCTCCGTCCGCTCTACATTTCAAGCGTGGATAGCGGCAACCTCGCCGGTCATTTATTGACGCTGGCTTCGGGACTCCGCGGTTTAGGCGACGAACCGCTTATCTCGCCGCAGATGCTCATCGGTCTGGGCGACACCGTTGCTGTGCTCCGGCAGTACGCCGGCAAAAACCTGCGACTTGCTCAACTTGCCGCTGAACTTGAAAATCCGCCTGTGACATTGCGGGATGCGTATTCGCTCTTGGAGCGCGCGGCATCTTCAGCGGAAGAGGTTTTAGTGTCGCTGAAAAACGAGAGCGAAGCGGTTGTGGGCTGGGCCGAGGCGCTGAAGCAGAACTGCGACGCACACCTCGAGGAATTGCGTACCTTCGCCCCGTGGCTGGCGGTTCCGCCGGACGAGGCCGGTGCGGAAATCAATGCCACACTCGGCACACTGGAACGTCCCGTGTCGTTGCGCGTGCTGGCTTCGATGCACGTCGGAGAGTCGAACGAGCGCGATTGCGGATGGCGCGCGAACGCTCGGGAATTGGCTCGCGAGAGGCTCCACGCGATCGTCGGCCTTGCACGGCAGGCCGAAACGCTGGCGGCGATGGATTTCAGCTTTCTGTATGATCCTGCGAGGGACCTTTTTACCATCGGATTCAACGTCACCGAGCGTCGATGCGATGCGAGCTTTTATGACTTGCTGGCATCTGAGGCCCGGCTGGGAAGCTATGTGGCAATCGCGCTGGGGCAGATTCCTCAAGATCATTGGTTCTCAATGGGCAGGCTGCTGGTCGCATCGCAAAGCGAGCCGATTCTGATTTCGTGGAGCGGCTCGATGTTCGAGTACTTGATGCCGCTACTGGTCATGCCGAGCTACGAAAACACCCTGCTCGACCGCACCTGCAAAGCCGTGGTGGAGCAACAAATAGGATACGGGAAATTGCGTGGCGTTCCGTGGGGAATTTCAGAATCCGGCTATAATCGCACAGACGCGCAATTGAACTATCAGTACCGGGCGTTCGGCGTACCGGGGCTCGGATTGAAACGCGGATTGGCCGAGGATTTGGTGATTGCTCCGTATGCCACGGCAATGGCGCTCATGGTCGCGCCGAAGGTTGCCTGCGAGAATCTCCAATTGCTGGAAAGCGAGTCTCGGAGCGGGCCCTACGGCTTCTACGAGGCGGTGGACTACACGCCTTCGCGCCTGCCTCCCGGAGATACGAGTGCCACGATTCTTTCGTACATGTCGCATCATCAAGGCATGAGTCTCCTCGCGCTCGTCCGTCTTCTGCGGGACGCACCAATGCAGCGCCGCTTCCTTGCATGCCCCGCATTCAAGGCGACGGATCTCCTTCTGCAGGAGCGTGTGCCAAGGACGGCGGCGAGTGTGTTCTCGGCGGATTTGGAAATGGAGACATCGCGGACGGTGGTAAGCGATGAAGACAGCGGCAATCGCGTTTACACCGATCCCACTCTTCCCGCCCCCGAAGTCCACCTCCTGTCCAACGGCCGCTACCATGTGGCGATCAGCAGCGCGGGCGGAGGATACAGCCGATGGGGAGACATCGGGCTCACGCGCTGGCGTGAAGATGGCACCCGCGATTGCTGGGGAATGTTTGCCTACATTCGGGACGTGGCTACGGGAGAGTTTTGGTCGAATGCGCACCAGCCCACACTGCGTCCGTTGAAAGGCTACGAGGCGATCTTCTCGCAAGCCCGTGCCGAGTTCCGCCACAGGCACGTTGGCCTCCAGGTTCATACCGAAGTGAGCGTGTCGCCGGAGGATGATGTAGAGTTGCGGCGCATCACAATTACGAACCGGCGCGATACGGTCCGCGTCATCGAACTCACCACTTATGCGGAGGTCGTTATCGCTACCCCGGCCTCGGATGCAGCACACCCTGCGTTCAGCAATCTTTTCGTGCAAACGGAGTTTGCGCATGAGTCCTCCGCACTGCTCTGCACACGCAGGGCTCGCTCGGAGCATGAAAGGCCGCCGTGGTTGCTGCATATGATGGTGGGTCAATCCGAAGGGCCTGGTTCGCTTTCCTGCGAAACAGATCGCGTCCGATTCGTGGGGAGAGGCCGCACTCTCGCACACCCCGCGTCGATGGATGGCATCGCGCCACTTTCCAACACGGTAGGTTCCGTGCTTGATCCGGTCGTCTCGCTCCGCCGGATGTTCACGCTTGGGCCGAACGAAACGGTCATCATCGATCTCATCCTGGGTGCGGCGGAAAGCCGTGAAGGCGCGATGACGCTCGTGGAGCGATACCAGGCTTCCCGAATGGTCGATCGCGCATTTGACCTCGCGTGGACTCACGGCCGCGTCACGCTTCATCAACTGGATGCAACCGAAGGGGAAGCGCGGCTCTACGGGCGGCTCGCCGGGGCCTTGATCTATGCGGATCCCGCGCGCCGTGCAGCGGCGACACTGCTTCGCAGCAACAGGCGCGGGCAAAGCGGGCTGTGGAGTTACGGCATTTCCGGCGACGTGCCGATCGTCGTTCTGCGAATCCGTCGTGTTGAGAATATCAACATCGTCCGGCAGTTGATTCGAGCGCACGCGTACTGGCGATTGAAGGGCTTGCTGGTCGAGCTGGTCATTTTGAACGAAGACGACTCGATCTACAGCCAGCCGCTGCATGATCAGATCACCAGCGTGATCGTGTCGGGAATCGAGGCGCAGCTTCTCGAGAAGCCGAACGGGATTTTTGTGCGACATTTCGATCAGATCCCAAATGACGACATCATCCTGCTCCAATCGGTTGCGCGTATCGTCCTTGATGACGAAAAAGGAACGTTGATGGAGCAATGGGAACATCGCAGCGTGCTCGAGCCCATGGTTCCGATGCTCCGGCCGACACGCTCTGCATCGGTTACGACGCCCGTGCCGACTCCGCCCCGCGACCTCATATTCACCAATGGTCTTGGAGGATTCACGCGTGACGGACATGAGTACGTGATCACCCTTCAGCCCGGTCAAATGACTCCAGCGCCGTGGGTCAACGTAATCGCAAATCCGTACTTCGGGACGGTGGTGTCCGAGTGCGGCTCGGCATATACGTGGTTTGAGAACGCCCATGAGTTTCGCATCACTCCGTGGAGTAATGATCCCGTCCAGGACACAACCGGCGAGGCTCTCTACATTCGGGATGAACAGACGGGGCAGGTCTGGTCACCCACACCGCTGCCCGCGCGCGGGGCGACGCCTTATGTCATCAGGCATGGCTTCGGATACAGTGTGTTTGAGCATTCCGAAAACGGGATTGAGTCGGAGTTGTGGGTGTTCGTCGCGATGGACGCGTCCGTGAAGTTTAACGTTTTGAAACTCCGCAATGTCTCGGGTCGTCCAAGGCGGATTTCGGCAACATGTTATTGCGAATGGGTGCTCGGAGAACTCCGGCATCAAAGCCTTCTCCACGTGCAGACGACGGTGGATGTAAAGACGTCGGCGCTTCTCGCGCGGAACGCTTACAACACGGAATTCCCGGGGCGCATCGTCTTTCTGGATGTTACCGATCCGGCGCGTACCCTTACCGGCGACCGAAAGGAATTCATCGGGCGGAACGGAAGTCTTGCGGGGCCCTCCGCGCTCAAGCATGCACGGCTTTCGGGGAAGGTCGGCGCAGGCCTCGATCCCTGCGGAGCCATGCAACTTTCCTTCGACTTGGCGGACGGGCAGGAACGGGAGACTACCTTCCGGCTCGGCGTCGGAAGAAATCACGCCGAGGTCCAGAATCTGATCCTGCGATTCCGGCGCGCGGAGTCCAGCCGCAGCGCGCTCGAAGGCGTTTGGAACTATTGGAATAGGACGCTTGGCGCAGTCAATGTGGACACACCGGACCCGGCTGTGAACGTCATGGCAAACGGGTGGCTTCTTTACCAGACATTGAGCTGCCGGCTTTGGGGACGCACGGGGTTCTACCAATCAGGTGGCGCTTTTGGATTCCGTGATCAGCTTCAGGATGTGATGGCGCTCGTGCATGCCGAGCCCGCGTTGACGCGCGAGCATTTGCTCCGTGCCGCGGCCCGGCAGTTCCGGGAGGGCGATGTGCAGCATTGGTGGCATCCACCGGCAGGACGCGGTGTGAGAACGCATTTCTCTGACGACTATTTGTGGCTGCCGTTTGTGACCTGCCGATTCGTTTCGTGTGTCGCCGATACCGGTGTGCTTGATGAGCGGATCTCCTTTCTGGAGTCGCGGGCGGTGCGCCCGGAAGAGGAGGCGTTCTACGATCTGCCGAACCGCACGGATGAGGCGGGGACGCTTTACGATCATTGCGTGCGTTCCATTGAGAACGGTTTAAAATTTGGAGAGCATGGCCTGCCACTGATGGGCTGTGGAGACTGGAACGACGGCATGAACATGGTCGGAAAAGATGGCCGCGGTGAAAGCGTCTGGCTTGCGTTTTTCCTATATGACGTGCTCACGAAGTTCTCTGCAATCGCGCGCTCGCGCGAGGACAACGCCTTTGCCGACCGGTGCGTCGCAGAAGCCCGGCAATTGAAAGATAACATCGAGCTGCACGCGTGGGACGGTGAGTGGTATCGCCGCGCATATTTCGATAACGGTGATCCTCTCGGGTCCAGGACTAACGCTGAGTGTCAGATCGATTCCCTGCCGCAGAGCTGGTCAGTGCTGAGCGGTGCGGGCGATCCCGGCCGCTCACGACTGGCGATGCAGTCAGTCGAGCTTCGCCTCGTCCGGCGGTACGCAGGATTGATTCAGCTTTTCGACCCTCCGTTTGACAAGTCGTCGCTCAATCCCGGCTACATCAAAGGCTACATCCCTGGAGTCCGCGAAAATGGCGGCCAGTACACGCATGGTGCGATTTGGACCGCGATGGCCGCAGCGGTCATGGGCGAGTCCGATCGCGCTTGGGAACTCTTTACGCTGCTCAATCCGATCCATCACAGCTCCACGCCCGCGCAAGTTGCGACTTACAAAGTGGAGCCCTACGTCATCGCGGCGGACGTCTATGGCGTCGTGCCGCACCTCGGCCGCGGCGGATGGACATGGTATACCGGCTCGGCAAGCTGGATGTATCGGCTCCTCATCGAGACATTGCTGGGCGTGAATCGCGAGGGCGCAAGACTGAGGCTCGAACCGCGAATGCCGATTACATGGAACACATACAAAGTTCATTATCGGTACCAGCACACGGTTTATCACATCACCTTCACGCGGCTTCCCGCGGATTCTCCGTGCACGGCGATTCTCGTCGTCGATGGCGCGGAACAGCGGGAGTCGTCGCTGCAACTCAATGACGACGGCGTCGAGCACTCGGTCGAATACAAATTCCGGTAGCGCAGACTCGCACACCCTGTGGGGTGAACACCCTATTTCCCCCGCGTGTCGCTGTGGCCGATAGTGGCATCATGCATGACTCACAGAACATCGAGAGCGGTCAGAACAGCCCGAAGGTCGGGAAGCGGGCGATTGAGAGACTTCTGGTCCTGGTCGTGTCGGCTGGCGTTCTTGCGGGGTGTTCCAGCGGGAAAGCGGACAAGAAGACAGACCACGCTTACATTACGTACTGGCCGCCAAAAGCGGGCGACGGGCGGTTACGCCTCGCGGTGAAAGACCTCATCGACATGAAGGGCCTCGTGACAACCGCGGGCACGGAACATTTTGCGAAACGCGGAGTACCGGCGGCTCGCGATGCGGAGTGTCTTGCAATCGCGCGGGAGCGAAATGTGCAGATCGTGGGCAAGGCAAATCTCACCGAACTCGCGTTGGGCGTGACCGGTAGAAATGCGTATTTTGGCATGCCAAAAAATCCGTTGAGCAAAAAGCGCGACCTCATTTCTGGAGGCTCATCGAGTGGTTCGGCTGTGGCTGTTGCGAACGGCTCGGCCGACGTCGCGCTTGGCACCGACACGGCGGGCTCCATCCGCGTTCCCGCAGCCTGCTGCGGCATCGCCGGCTTGAAGACCACTTTTGGCCTCGTCTCCACAAAAGGAGTGTATCCCATCTCCGCGAAGAACCTCGATACGGTCGGCCCGATGGCGAAGGATGTCGCGGGCTTGGTCCAGGGCATGGAGCTTTTGCAGCGGGGATTCGCAGCGAAGTATCAGGCGGCGAAAGCTGCCGCTCCATCGGCGAAAAGAATTACGATCGGACGGCTTTATGTGAACGGGACTTCGCGTCCGGTGGACGATGCTGTGGATGCTGCACTGAAAGCGAAAGGCTTTCGCGTTGTCGTGCTTCCCGAGAGCTTCAATGCGCATTGGCAGCAGGCGGAAAAAGACGGTCGCACGGTCGCTGTAGCGGACGGGTGGATGACCGACCGCGAGCTGAATGCGGAGCCCGGTATCACAGCCGGAACCAAAGCCGTTTTTGCGCTCGGCGCATACGAGTACAACGTGAATTACCGCAATGCACTGAAGAGACGCGCGGCTTGGCAGCGGGAGCTCAAGCGCACTTTCAGGAAAGTCGATTTCATTGCGCTACCCACGCTCAAAGGGCCTACGCCAACGGTGCCATTATTCGGCGGAACGCCAGCCCTCGAAGCCCTCACACTTTCTCTGCAAAACACGGTGGCAGTGAACTACGCCGGCAACCCCGCAGTGGCGATTCCCGTGCCGCTTCGCGACAAAGAGGGATCGGTCACCAGCCTGCAACTCGTCGGTCCCCGGCTGAGCGAGGCGCAACTTTTAAACGCCGGCCGTCTGGCCGAATCTACACACTAAAACTGCTATGAACATTCTCACCTTCGCTGCTGCTGCGGCGGCTCTTCTCCTTTCCCATCTTACGGCGCTTGCAGGACCTGTCGAAGATCTCATCGCAAAGGGTGAGGTGTTCGATCGGAAATTCAACGCCACTGAAGCGCTCAAGTATTACCTTCCGGCAGAAAAGCTGGCGCCAAACGACGCCCGCATTCTCGTCATGATCGCCCGGCAATACCGGCATCTCATGACCGATGCGCCAACAAAGGAAGAGAAGCTCCGCCTCGGCGCGATCGCTTTGACGTATTCGGAGCGAGCGGCCGGCTTGGCGCCGACAGACTCGGATGCCCAGCTCGCCATCGCAATTACGCACGGCAAGATGCTCGCCTACTTGGGCAACAAGGAAAAGGCCGCGGCCTCACCGATTATCAAAGCGTCCGCCGACAGGGCGCTGGCGCTGGATCCCAAAAACGATACCGCGTGGTACATTCTGGGCCGCTGGCATCGAGTGCTCGCCGACATCGGCTCTGTGAAACGTGCGATGTCGGGTCTGCTGTACGGCAAGCTGCCGACCACCACGAATGCTGCCGCCGTCGCATGCTTCGAACAGGCGATAAAGATCAATCCGAACCGGCTCATGTTTTACGTCGAGCTCGGTCGCACCTATGGCCAGATGGGGCAGAAAGCGGAAGCCCGTCGCCTCATCGAGAAAGCGCTGGCGATGCCCGATGTCGAAAAGGATGATCCCGAGGCCAAGCAGCGCGGGCGCGAGGCGCTGGAGTCTTATAAGTAACCGCTTTACGTTTTCCCGTTCATCAGGTCGGCGGCTCAATCACGAGGTTTCACGGCTTTCTTCCGCGATCTCGAAGGCGCACTCCCGACTGGTTCGCACGCGATTTGAGCGACGAGACTTTCGAGTGCGGCGAGGCCGAAGCTGATCTTCTTGAAAAACGACGGGTTGTGCGGAACGAGGGTAAAATGCGGATGCTTGGACCATAGCCTCCGCAGATTCCCGTCAAGCTCCACGGCTTCATCGAGTGACTCGTTTCGGATGGGGTTTCCGCTCTCAATCGACGAGCCGCCGACCGCCGCTGTCTCGAAGAAGATGACCGCGTCGTAGCGGAGCAGCTCGTGCTCGAACGTGGTCCCTACAGTCGCAAAATAATCGCCGTCTCCATTCGGCCAGTAGGCGGCACCGTCGATCGTGCCGCGGTCGCAGAGCAAGATGCGTCCAGGGTAAAGCGCGGCCTGGACGTCCTCAAGATTGCGCTGCACATGGAAGATCGCTGTCTGCGCTACACGCGATGCATGCGGTGCTGTGGAGCGCGGAAAGCCACCTTGAAACAGGATGGTCGCCGCCTCAGGAACCATTACCACGCGCTCGCCGATTTCCCTCCGGAAGAGATCCGCCGCCGTGGTTTTTCCGCCTCCCGGACCGCCGGTTAGCACGATGCGGTAACAGTCGTTGCGGGTGAGTTCTTTCTTTTTCATGATGATGCTGTGGGCGAGCGCTAGAGCCCACGAATTCTGGCGAGATAGATCGCGCTCTTTCCCTCGTGGGAGGAATAGTAACTCACCCACCATTCTCCGCGGTTCCAAAACATGCCGGGGTAGCTGTTATCGCCGCCGCTCGGGAGGGTGACGGTGGGATTCCATTTCCCGTCAATCATCGGTCCGATTGCGGTCTTTGGCCCATCCGCCTTGTAGTCGCGGCCCGCTGCGACCATTTGGCCCGGCGGCATGAGGAAGTTCGGCCCGCCAATGGCGCGTCCAATCGGCTGCCACGTCCATTCGGTGTAGGGCGGCTTGGATTTTCCCAGCCAGCCTTGCTTGTCCTCGGACTCGCGGCGAACGAGCGCATTGCATTCCCCGTCGAGTCCAAACCGTAGAGTCGCTTCGTTCGGACGTCCGGTGATTTTCAATGGCGTCACGGCTTTCCAGGCGATCCCGTCCTCGCTGTTGTAAAGTGTCAGCGTCCATTCGCCGGTGTCCGCAGGGGTTCCCTCCGGGGCGCTCGTCCTGTAAGAAATGCCCCACGCGGTCGCGTGTTGCCATGTGACACGCCAAAGCCATTCGCCTTCGCCGAGGATTTTCTGCGGCGCGGTCCACTCTTTGCCGTCCTCGGAAAATGCGACGCGGGGCTGGCGGGCCAGCAGTTTGGTTCCGCCTTTGTAAACGCTCCCGCCCGCAGTAATCATCAGGCGTTCGTCTGGCGTGACACTCAGTTTCGGGTCGCGAAGGTCGATTCCCTCCTCGGCGATCAGCGCCGCACTTTCCCATTTATCGCCGGTTGCAGAATGGAGGATGCGGAGTTTCCCGTCGCCGCCGACATGCGCATCCGCCTCGCGGAAAATAATCCACCACTCGTTGTGCCAGCGCGCGAGATCGGTGAAAGCGGAATGGGGGGCGGCGTCCCATATTTTTGTGACGGTGACCTGCGGGTCCGCAAATGCCGATGCGACGATGACCAGCGAACAGAGGATGCGAGTAAACATGTCGAATCTCTGCCAAGTTCCCGCGCCCGTGGGAAGCGCAAGATTCACAACGGGAGACAAGTCACTGCGCGCCGAACAAGGGCCGCAGCCGGTAACTCACGGGAGCTTTAGCGCAGGCGCTCGCCCGCACCAAGCCCGCACGTCCTACTTAGTCGCAACGACCCGGAAATAGCGCGGGGTGGTGCCTGCGGCGGTTGAGGAGCGGTAGGTGACTTGCTCCAGTCCGTTTCCGAGCGGCACGGTGTTGTGAAGGACGGTGGTCGCTGCCCATGCCGTGAGATTTGCAGATTCCTGGACGGACCATGTTACATCGGCCGCGAGGTGGCGGCGCGTAAATGTCACGGACGGGTAGTCCGTGCCCGAAATGTTTACGATGCTCGCGCTACTCAGTGAAGACGCATCTTGGACGCGAGGGTTTCGTCCGTAACAGTACTCCGCAAAATTGGTCATGCCGTCGCCATCGCCGTCGTCAGCGGTGCCGACGAGTGCGCCGGGTGCCGTGACCTCACCGAGAGTCCAGTGGTTGAAGCGCCAGCCTTCGAAGCCGTTCGCGTTATCCGTATCGCCGGTGCCCGGCGAGCCACCCGGCGCAGCGCTGAGTGCCCACACGTTTGGCAAAGGCAGGGAGGGTGAGCCATAGTCAGCCCAGCCCGGTGCGGCGTTGCGCGTGATGAGGGAGTAGCCGCCGCCGTCGCTCTGGGGGAACCAAGATGGTTCGTAGTGAAACTCCAGCACTTCCTCTCCAAGAGAATCGACGATGCGGAGCGTGTCGCCGCTATTGCTTAAGTTGCCGATGTACTGTCCGCCAACGTTCGCCCCGGCACCGTATCGATAGGCAAACGCAGGCTGGTTGCTCACGAGCAAGACACGTGCGCCGGGTGCGAGCGATGCGCCGATCGGGAATGTGAATTCGATGCCTTTTGTGAATCGCGAGCCTGCGAGGCTGAGCGTGGTGGCACCGGTGTTTACGAGTTCGATGTATTCGAAATCCGACGCGCTCACGCCGGGAAGCGCTCCTGCTTCCGCAGGCGTCGGTGCCGACGGCGAATAGTTGATTTCGGAAACGCGAAGCTGATTTTGCGATGCAGTCGGCGCGGCGGTCCAGGTCTGCGTCAACAGCAGGGTGTTGTCGGGGCGGCGGAGTTCGATGATTTCGCCGCGCGCGGACATCGAGCCGTTGTACGGGCCGACGACGAGCCGGTACTGTCCGCCGGTGGCACCGACGGTGCGGACCCGGAATGCGGCGGGCGATTTGGCAACGTGGAGGCGGCCGATATTCTCCGTGCCGTTGGTGTAGGCGGGAATGACGGTGCCAGCGGGGAATGTGTAATCAACTGCGCCGGTGATGTGCCAGCCGGAGAGATCGACGGATGCGCCGCTGGTGTTGCGGATGACGAAATACTCGTCGTCCTGGTTTGCGGAGGCCGGGTTGAAATCTACGTCTTCAATGGCGAGCACGGGGTTCACTGTTTGAGAGGCGGGAATGCCTAGGGCGGCCGCGTTATTGAAGAGATATGCACGACGCCCGGTGAGGAATGGAAATGTGGAGTTGCCGGTTTCGTGTCCGCTGACTTGCGAGGTCTGCGGTGGGTTTGGGTTGCTGTTCAAGATGCGCATCGCTTGGGCGCGCGCTCCGTGAGGGTGAGTGGCTGCGTCGAGCACGCCGCCGAATTGCGGCGTTGCGTTGCCATCCACCCACCAGCCCCATTTTTGCAGCTCCCGGTCTGCGTCGGTGAGGAATGACGGCCCTGCGTTGGGTGGCAGGAAGCTGAGTTTCGGCACCATGAGCATGTCGCTGGATGTCGCCGGTGTGTTGAGGCAGTGGACTGCGAGGACATTTGTGCCGACCCGGAGTGCGGGGAGCCCGAGGGTCGTGATGTCGCTGGTGGTGAACTGCACGGCGAGACCCTCGTCGCGAGCAGTGCCTGAGGCGATCGCGGTTCCGGGGCTGCTCGTCATTGAGCCGTCCTGATCCTGGTCGCCTGCGACTGCGACGCCATTGATATAAGCACGGAAGCCGTCGTCGTATTTCATGCCGAGCAGGAGTGTGCCAATGTTCGAGAGCGCCGCGGCATCCGGGATTGTGAACGTGACGCGCACGTAGCATGTGGCGTTGATGCCGGACATCTCAGCGCCGACATTGGAGTTGATGAGCGCTGTGTAGTTTCCATCGCCAATGTCGTAGCCAACGCCCGTCGTGCCGGGGGTCCAATTGGCGATGTTCACAGGGTCGGCGTAGTTCGTCCATTGGTTCGCGCCTGCGCCGGGGGTGAGGGTGAGGCCGTCGTTGCCTGCGGAAGGGACGAGCCATTTACACGGCGTGGCGTTTCCGTCGAAAATCGTGGTTTCCACCGGCGGCGGGCCGGCTGGCGGGTCGATGATGTCGATGAGTGATGTAACGCGATTATCCCACGTGCCGTTTGTCGCTGAGGCCGAAATGAAAATCTGATCCATGAGTGTGCGCGAGCGTCGGACGAACATCTCGTTGAGCTCAGGCACGCTATAGACGAGCTGCATGAGATTATTCCCGCCACCGCCGGATGGGAAACTGCCCTGGGTGTGGATCTCGTCGTCGAAGTAATTCTGCGCGCTCCACCACGAGTGACCGAAGCTCAAATCCTGATCCCATGGGAGCGTGTACCATTCCTTCGTGCCGACTGTGTCGCGATAGACGTAGTAGTTTTTGTGTCCCCAATCCGTGTTGGTGATGAGGGTATGGGTCACGCAAAAATTG
The DNA here is from genome assembly GCA_031374705.1 of Verrucomicrobiaceae bacterium. Taxonomy (GTDB): domain Bacteria; phylum Verrucomicrobiota; class Verrucomicrobiia; order Chthoniobacterales; family Chthoniobacteraceae; genus SXWH01. The sequence goes on from JANMGP010000175.1 coordinate 33,573, forward strand.
ATCAGCGCCGGGACGTTTACATTGTCGTAGAGATACTGCCGCCGAAGCGACACTGCACGTCCGCTGCTGATGCCCGTCACGAGCGCCTGAAGGTCCGAATTATCTTCAAACTCACGCGTCTTTTTCTCCGCACCCGGAGCTGCGGAGCCTTCGAGCGAGTTATACATTTTATACAGCGCGCCGTCTTTATCCAGCCCGCATCGGTCGAGGTATTCCTCATTGCCGTCTTCGACCATGTCGTAGATCGCGTGAAAGGTCATGGCTGGCGCACTGCCGGTGGCCTGACGAACATGGAGCATATTTGAAAAATGCGACGCTGCGTGACCGGTGTCCGCCCACGCAGCCCATGCGAGCGAATTTCGCAGCTTCGACTTGTCGGCGTAGTTGGAGAGGAAGTTCACGCTGCGAATCTCATTTTCACCGACGGCCCATTTGAACCGGTTGTCCTTGTTGAAATTGAGGTTGTAGCTCTTTTTCGGGAAGCCCTGCGTGGACTGCCCGTGAAGATTTACAGCCACGTAGTCGTAGAATTTCCCGAGATAGAAAACACTGCACCGCGAGCCGGGCGTCACCGTCGCCGCAGCCGCGGGGTCCTGCACGAACCAGTGGAGCACGGGGAGCTGCGTCGTGTAACCTGCATCCGGCACGATGGTGCCGAAGTACTGGTCTGTGTCCTGTCCGGCGATACCGTCGAGATCGATGAAAAGCGGGTCTGTTGTCGTGTTGTTCGCGCTGTCCTTGGCGATGATCCGCCAGCGGATCATCTGCCCGGCCGTCAGACCTGTCGTGGGGATTGGCGCGGTGTAGATTTTGTCGCCGGCGAGAACGTCGGGCGCGACGCCGTTGTCGAGCATGTTCACGATTGTCTCCGCGCCCCACATCGTGCGGTAGGCGACTTGCACGGTGCCTACGGCATTGAGTGTCGATTTTACCTCCGTGGTTATGACGAGCGGCGCGCTGCCCGCGCCCCCGACTGGGGGAACGGGGTTTTTTGTCGTGTTTGCAACGTGAGGCCCGAGTGCGGAGAGCGGCGCGCTATTTACCGCTCCGGGTGTCTCCGGGTTGAAGTAAGAGGACACTCCGCTCACCGACGAAACCCCGTCCAACTGCGGCCTGACTAGTACGTTTGGCTCGGACGTTGTATTGTTCATCATCTGGATCGCCATAATGTTGGTCCCGGTGAAGAGCCCGCCGGCAGCCACTGAGATGGACGAAATCCGGAACCGTCCAGGGTCCTGCCCCGTCGTCGAGAGCGCGGCGCTGTTCCACGCAGGGACCGCGGGAGCATTGTAGGAGGCGACTTGATTCCCGTTAATCCAAACCACATAGCCGTCGACCGCCCGCATGGTGAGCAAGATGCCGCTGAGCGTATTCACATCCGAAATTGTGAACGGGATGCGGACGTAGGCCGTGGGATTTGTATTCACCATTCCCGTGAGCGTCGTGCCAATGTCGGAGGCAGCCACTCCAGTGGTGTTCGCGAGCGCTGTCCCGTTCGTGCTGTCCGCACCGATTGCGATTTGGCCGATTTCGGTCGCAGTCAGGTTTCGATTGTAAAAGCGGATGTCGTCGAGCAGGCCATTAAATTTCTTCCAATACGCATCGTGCGAGCGGCCAATCTCGATCGGCTGTGTCGCTGTCCATCCGTTTGCCGCGCCGCCCCATGCTGCCGAGTTGTTTGCCGTGGCCACTTGGGCACCGTCCACATACAGCGTCACTGGCTGCCCCGCGGCGGTATTCAGTGTCACGGCGATGTGATGCCACTGGTTGTCGCTTACATTCAAGGGACCGGAAAACGCAACGTAGTTGTTGTTGGACTGGATGAAAATTGTCCCGTCGTCCTGCTGCACAATCACGACTCCCGCAGCGGCGCTGCGCCGATCCCACAACATGGCTCCCGAGTTGCCGGAACCGACGGGCAGTCCAGCCTTCATCCAGAAACACACTGTCGGAGCCGCCACATCGTACGCGGTGTTTGCCGAGACGAGGAATTGATCATTCTCCGCAGCGATAAAATTCAGCACACCGGTCCGTTTCAGCGGCGATATTGAAGTGTCGGTAGCCGATGCGAGAAACGAAGCGGTCGTGTTATTCGCCAGGCGCGTTGACGGACCCGTATCCCAAGTCAGGGAGGTCTCCGATGAATTGTACCGGTGCATCAGGGTCCAGTTGGGCGAAGTGCCTTTCGCGACGACATCCGGAACCGGCACGGCAGCATTTCCCAGCGCCGCCACGCCGGTGGTCCATCCTGTCTCCGAGAACGGCTCGTTTCCGCCCCGCCAGGTCGTCCCCATCGCCGGGCCCGTTGTCGAGTTTGGAACCCGCCATTTGATCGCCGTCGTCGCCGTCACAAATGGAATCGTCGTTCCCGCTTCCGAGAGCCCGTAAGAAACATCCGCAGCCTGCGGCGGATACGGATTCCAAAACTGCACCACCGTCGTCGCCCCGGACGTCTCAGCGTGAGTCAGGGCGAGATACTCGCCCCCGCCGTCGAGTTTGAAGTTCGTGTGCAGGTTTTTCAGGGGATTCCGCCGATCCTTATTCGATGCAAATACGAGCAGGTATTGCCCCGGCTGTAGCAGTTTGCTCGGAAACGCCCACTTGCGAAGCTGCGAACTGCTATCCGTGAGATACCACCCCGCCAAATCCACCGCGGCGACACTGGTGTTTTTGACTTCGATCCAATCTTCGTGATTCCCGTCTTCGTCGAGGATTCCCTCCACGTTGTTGGCGAGAAACTCGGAAATGGAAACCTGGCACTGAGCGCTGGATTGGAGCAGCGTAAATGCGACTGAAAGGAAGAGTAAACGGAGAGCGATCACACACAACTGATAGACACAGAAACGCAATCGCGCAAATGCGATTCGCGGGCAACCGCGGCGTGGCACGTGATTAAACAGATTGACTGACGAAGGGGCTTTTCGCAGGTTTTGAGAGAAGTAGATTCGCACAAATCCTAAACCTGCTGCTTGGTAAGTTGTTTCCATTATGAAAATTCCTCAGACTTTTTTTCGTGCCGTCGCCTTGTTCGCATTCTCATTTGGAGTGTATGGGGGAACGGTTTTTCAGGACGGCTTCGAATCGCCACTAGGTGCACTCTGGTCCGTTAGCTCGACCGCCAATGGCCGCGCCGAGATTAGGGCCGACTTCGAGCCAGCTACGGGCACGGGCCATTTGGTTCTGGACGACTCGGTGAGTGATGCCACTTTTTCTGCTGCGGAAGCGACCATTGCTCTCGATATGAGCAACAAGAAAAATGCCGTTCTTACTTTCAAGGCGAAAAGCCTTGGGAACGAACCTCACTCGCCGCCGACGACCACTTACAGCGCGCGGACGTACGACTCTGCGTCGATCAGTACGAACGGCGGGCAGACATGGAAGAGCGTTCAATCCCTGGCTTCGCTGGACGGCACCTGGCAGACATTTGTGATCAATCTCGATTCCGCGGTTTTTTCGATTGGTTCGTACGACTCGAATTTCCGGATCCGCTTTTCCGAGTATGACAACGCCTCTGCTCCCATCGACGGGATTGCAATCGATGACGTCGTAGTCACGGCGGATGATGACCAGCGCTTGATTGTGGAGTTGCCCGCTTCGGTGGTCGAGGGTACGGGGCCTCATACTGCATACCTGTTGCTTTCGATTCCTCCTGCAGCCGCAACGACGGTCAGCTTTACTGTGACGCCTGCGGCCTCGGTGACATTTCCTGGAAGTATCGAAGTCGCTGCGGGGGAAATGGTCGTTCCAATTTCGTTTTCGGTGCCGGATGATGCGTTGGTCAATTTGGCGCGCGTTGCTTCGATAACGCCGGTCCTTGCTGGCGCGACGGGATTCGGTTCGCCGATTACGATTCTCGACAACGAACCGGTCCCAATCGTTTCGCTTTCGCTCCCGCCTCAGCTCGCCGAGGGTGCAGCGCCAACGAATAACGCGACCCTTTCCTTGAACGTCGCCGCGGCTGTTGATCTCACTTTTACATTAACGTCGAGTCCGAGTTCGCAGGTTTCAATTCCGACGTCGCTGCTGGTGCCTGCGGGGCAGACCCAGGCGATTTTTACCGCTCAAGCGGTGAACGACACTGCGTTGGATGGCGACATTCCTGTGACGGTAACGGCAACCCGTTCTGGACTGCAAAGCGCTACGGCGACGACTACGACGATTGACAACGAATTGCCGGCAATCGGGTTCGTTTTTCCCGCCACGATTGTCGAGGGAACTTCGGCAAGCGCCACGGTGACTTTTTCCGGCCCGAGAAGTAACGACGTGGCGGTCACGCTCACGAGCTCCAACGGCGCAGCCCTGACTGTGCCTGCGTCTGTAGTGGTTCCGGCGGGCCAGACTTCAGCGGGTTTTACGCTCACTGCGGTAAATGATTCACTTGTCAATCTAAGCCGGTCGGTCACGGTTTCCGGTGCTGGAACTGGTGTCAGTGCGGGCAGTCGCACCATTACGATTACCGATGACGAGCCCGCGCCTGTCCTCACCCTGACGATTCCCGCCACGCTGACGGAGGGAGATTTGCCAACGAACAATGCGACCGTGTCGCTCACTCCTGCAGCAGCCGTGGCAGTCGCGGTCACGCTTTCAGGCAGCCCTGTCAGCGAAGTCACCATCTCGGCGACCGTCACGATCCCGGCAAATCAGACATCGGTGACATTCACCGCTCGGGCGACGAACGATTCCAAGATTGACGGGGATCTGCCCGTGACTGTGACTGGCACTGCGACTGGACTGGCTTCTGCGACCGCGCAAACAATCGCCGTGGATAATGAGACCAAGACCCTTGCAATGACCTTGGCGGCCACCATCACGGAGGGCGGCAGCCTGAGCGGCACCGTTACGATTACCGGAACCTGGCCGACAGATTTGGTGGTGAGTCTCTCGGGGGCCAATGCGTCGGCGCTGACAGTGCCGAGCAGCGCAACAATTCTCGCAGGTAACACGTCCGCGTCGTTCACCGTCGCGGCACCGGACAATTCCACTCGCGACGGAACGAGAAACGTCTCTGTTTCGGCAAGCTCGGCAGGGTTCACAGGGAGCTCGCGATCGATTGCTGTGCGGGACAACGACCCAGCGAGCTATCAAATTGGGGGGCTCACGGATATTGTGAACGTCAGCGCAGCCGTACCGGTGACCGTGACTGCTGTGGACGTGGAGAATAACGTAATCGCTGGATATTCGGGCAGTGTCACAGTCTCGTTGGTTCTGCCTGATGGAAGCAGTGCCTCAGTCACGCCGGGCACGGTTGCCATTTCGGGGGCAACCGGATGGAGCGGCAACCTGACGCTGCCGTCCGCGTCCACCGGGCCGCTGAAGTTGAGGGCGGTGGACTCCAATGGCTTTGCGGGGGAATCGCTTGTATTTGACCCGATGCGCGTTCTCGCAATCACGGCTGCAGATCTGGTTTGGGACGGCACCCGAAGCCGCCTATACGCCAGCGTCCCGGCTACAGCGGGCGGAGCTTACGGGAGTAAAGTGGTCGCAGTGGACCCTTCGTCGATGCTGGTTACCGGCACTGCAAACTCCAATCAGGATCCGGTGAAGCTCGTGATGACGAGTGGCAACGAATACCTGTACGCTGCACAGCGTGGAAACGGCACCGTTGCCCGGATTGACCCGGCTTCGATGAGTATTCTCTCGGCATTTGCCGTTGGAACCAGTCCGTCCTATGGAACTTTGTATGCCGCCGACCTCTGCACGGTCGCCGGACAACCCAATCTCGTAATTGTATCCCAATATCGAACCAATGTTTCCCCGAGTCACAATGGTGTCGCAGTTTACGACAACGGGGTCATTCGCCCGGACAAGACGCAGGACCACACCGGTAGCAATATCATCGAGCCCTCTGCTGACCCTACATTGTACTTTGGATACAATACGGAGTCCACGGAGTATGGATTCCGGCAGTTGCGGCTTACCTCGACAGGGATGACGCAAATAGCCGTTTCTCAATCCGGTGCTCTCTTTAGCGGGTTTTACATCGACATGAAATCCGCAGGGAACCGGGTGTTCTCAACGAGCGGAATTCAGGTCGATGGGTTGCAAATGAGAAAGCTCGGGTCAATGACGACCGCCGGTGCTGGTCCGGTTCATCCCGACGCGGCCATCGGTCGTGTTTTTTACATCGAGCCATCGACCTCATCGAGTTCGACATTTGACAAACTCGGTTCCTACGACATCGCGACCATGTCCCGCATCCGCAGGCTTTCGTTGCCGGCCGGAATTACAACAACTCCCGCGAGTCTGGTTCGCTGGGGAGCGAATGGATTGGCGTTTCGATACGGGACAAGTATCGCCGTCATTTCCAGCAAAAGGATGGTGCCAAGCGAGCCGCCGGCCGATCTCGGTGTGACTGTTGCAGCAAATCCCAACCCGGTGCAGGTCGGCGGGAATCTGGCGTACACGATGACCGTCACTAATTCGGGACCGAACGCGGCGTCGAATACGCAAATAAACGCGACGTTTTCGGACAGTCAGACAATTGGAATCGCAACATCAAGTGTCGGAACAATTTCTGCCTCAGGCCTTTCCGTAACCCTCAATGTCCCGACCCTTGCCGCCGGCGCGAGCGCAACACTGACGGTAAATTCGACACCGCTGTCGGCAGGGACTCTGTCCTGCACCGCAAGTGCCACATCCGACGCGTTGGACCCCGTATTCGATGACAATACCGCGTCGAAGGTTGTGAGTGTTGGATTTTCTCCGCTCCCAGACAGCGTGAACGCGATGAGAGTTGCCGCGAACAATCTCGTCTATGACCAGACACGCGGATTGTTGTGGGTCTCCATTCCGTCAACGGTTGATGCTCCGCTCGGGCGCTCGATTGTCTCGGTAAATCCGGCTACGGGTATTGTGTCGGATCCGATTCCTCTGGGTGCCAATCCTTTCGCAGACTCTATGGCGATTTCCGGTAATGGGCGTTATCTTTATGTGGGGTTGACCGATAGTCCGGAAGTTGCACGGGTGGACCTCTCCCCCGCGATACCAGTTGTCACGAGAATCCCTCTCGGTTCCAGCGGCTGGGGCAATGCAAACTATGCGGAAGATATTGAGGTCCTCGATGGACCGGGGACCAGTTTTCTTATAGCGGGCTCTGATGACCACTCAGCAGCCGTGTTCGACAATGCCGTGCGCCGCACCAACAGAACGGGAATCTATACTGTGGACCGAGTCGAACGAACAGGCACCGCGGGGGTATTTATTGGTTACAATAACTACGACTCGGGATTCGGCCTTTCACGCCTGGTTGTGAATTCTTCCGGCGTAACCATTGAACAGCAAGTGAGCAGCTTGGTCAGCGGATACGGAGTGGATATCAAGGGAGGTGGAAACGTCGTGGTTTCTGAGACCGGGAAACTGGTAAATAGCTCGAACTTGACGCTGATCGCCACGCTCACAGCAGGAATTCCCATTGTGGATACCCAGAATCAGCGCGCCTTCCTATTGACCAATTCGACGCTCAACAGCTATCGCACTTCCGATGGCGTGAACATGGGAGCGTTTCAACTGACAGGCACCCCGACAGGTAGTTGGGCGCAATCAATGGTTCGTTGGGGGCTCGACGGTTTTGCCGCGATTGGAAGCGATGGGAAACTCTACATAGCGAGGTGGTCTGGAACGATTCCTCCAGCAACCGACTCGGACGGAGACAACATTTCCGACGCGTGGGAAGCAACGTACTTCGGGACTCTCGGCGCAAGTGCCGGTGGGGATTTGGATTCCGATGGGATCGCAAACGCTATCGAGTGGTTCTTCGCGACTGCTCCGAATCAAGCCGGAAACACTCCGGTTACCACGACGGTTTTAGGCACTGGCGCAAGTCGTACGCTCCAGGTCGATTTCCCCAGAAGGGCGGGGATTTCCGCTTCCGCATACCGTTATGAGACATCTTGCGACCCTGTCGTCTGGGTGCCCGCCACGGGATACTCTCAATCGGTTTTGCAGACACAGACGATCAATGGAGTATCGGTTGAGACGGTCCGCGTCTCGATTCCGTTTCCCGATTCAGCCTGTGGATTCTTTAGGGTCGCGTGGCTTTCGCCGTGAACCGGGGCGCAGTTCTATCGGTGGCCGTTGTTGCGGTGGTGGGTTCAGTATATTACTTTCGCATGCCCACTGTGGGTGACATTCCTGAACTTCCGAAAAAGCAGATTTCTTCGGCGCCAGTCAGCCTGACTCCGGAGCGAATTGTCGGCCCCGATGGAAAGCCGTCTAAAATGATCCATAAGGATGCTTCCGGAAAATCACCCTACGAAATTCGTCACACGCCCGAAGGGCCTGTAACCATACAACGGACGTTTACAACGGATGGCGTGCTATTGAGCGAGCAGGCGACCCTCAACGGAAAGCCCGTTCCGATGCCGAAGGAGTGACGCGGGGCATTGCGGGACGATTGTGCTGGAAACTCCGGTTCACATCCCCTGACGTGGCGTTTGTCGAAAACCACTGATACTCGCAGGGAAACCCTGTGGGGTGAGGAGCCCGCGCTGCTACAAATAAAGATGCCGTAGCGTATCGATTGCAAAGAAACCTCCAGCCTTGCGATTGCCTCGACGATCCACGTATCGTCAAAACCATGTCCGAAGCCGTCTTGCGCATTCCTGTTCCGCCAATCTCACTCACGCTACCAAAGCCGGTCGCGCCTCCGCGCTTTCGTCAGCCGAAGAAAAACATCCCGCAGACGATCGAGGAGCGCACTGCGATTTTGCAGTCCGTCCGCAATTACGTCGCGGAGTATTGCCCCACGCCGCCCGTGCCGGTGAAGGAACTCGCCGAACATGCGGACCGTCTCGTCCAGCGAATCGGCTGCTCGCCGATCTATCGGGACTACGTGGGCGTGCTCATTAATAACGAGCTGTGGCGCGAGCAACTCGCAGCGGTGCCGTTCGAGCGGCGCCTCCTTCTCATGCCGAAGTGCCTGCGTCTGGAGAGCAAGTGCCCTGCGCCGTTCGATGAATTCGGCCTTTTGTGCAAGCAGTGCGGACAGTGCAGCATCCAGGATTTGCAGAATGAAGCCGAGCGGCTCGGCTACGCGGTGCTTGTCGCGGAGGGCAGCGCGATTGTGATGTCGCTCATCCAGACGGGACAAATCGAGGCCATCGTGGGAATATCGTGCCTGAGCGTGCTGGAGCGCAGCTTTCCATACATGGAAGCCGCGGCGATTCCCGGAGTCGCGGTGCCGCTTTTGCAGGACGACTGCATCGACACGACGGTCGATCTCGATTGGGTGTGGGATTACATCCATCTCACCGCCGATGATAAAACGCGCCGCCTCGATCTCAGCACGCTGCGCAATTCGGTGGATGCATGGTTTCAACCCGATGCGCTGACTGCCATTATGGGCGCTGCGGAAGGCGAAAGCGAACGCATCGGTCGCGCGTGGCTCTCCCGCGCAGGCAAGCGCTGGCGGCCATTCCTTGCCGTCGCAACATGGCGCGCACTCGTGGGTAACGATACGGAAACGCCGGATGATTTGAAGAAAGTCGCCGTCGCCGTGGAGTGCTTCCACAAAGCGTCGCTCATCCACGACGACATCGAGGACGAAGATGCCACGCGCTACGGCGAGCCCACGCTCCACGCGGAGCACGGAGTCGCGGTCGCGCTCAATGTCGGCGACCTGCTCATCGGCGAAGGCTACCGCCTGCTCGCCGCCGCCAACATCAGCGCAGAACAGCGTGCCGCCATGCTGCTCGTCGCCGCTGAAGGCCAGCGCGAACTCAGCCGCGGTCAGGGCGCGGAGCTTCTGTGGGCGCGGAATCCCGATGTGCTCAGCAGTCTGCAAGTGCTCGATATTTTCAAAAAGAAAACCGCCCCTGCATTCGAAGTCGCCCTCCGCATCGGAGCGATTTTTGCGGGTGTGGAGGCGCACGACGAAGTGCGCGACGTGCTTCACGGCTACAGCGAGGCACTCGGAATCGCCTACCAAATCCGCGACGATCTCGCAGACCTTGGCCAGACGGAAGACACGAGCGATATCGCAGGATTGCGCCCGAGCCTCTTGCTCGCCACCGCGCACGAACGCGCCGAGTGTGACAAGCGCCAGCAAACATCGGCACTCTGGGCCCGCACGAGCAGTGCGAGTGTCGCGGCCGTGGAGCAACTCTACCGCGATCTCGGTGCCGACGAACGTTGCCGCGACTTGCTGGAGCGATACAAGGAGGAAGCAATCCAGAGCCTCCGCGATCTCGAATCACCGAGCCTCAAAGGACTGCTCCGTCGCGTCATCGGGAAGATTTTCAACGACACCGAAATCAAAGGCTGGTGCAAGGAATTCGAAGCGAAGAATCTTCTCGGAGTCGCAGCCGCAGACGCCTCGCTGGACAAAGCGCCCGAGCCCCGCGTCGTCGCGACCGTGTAGGAATTTGCTGAGGTGCCACTGCGGTTTTCCAGCGCAGTGCTTGATTTCAAACTAGGGAAACTACGACGGACGCGAACAGCGCGAAGAACGGCGTTGCCCGGCGACTTCGCGTCCTTTGTGCCCTTTGTAGTTGTAAATTTCTCAGTTTTTTTAAGTCGCGAGAATCGTCCCGTTTCGCGCAATCCGCATCGCCCGGAAATCATTTGTCCGCCTTATTTCGGTTGTGGTCGCTACGCGAATTCATGCTCACCCTTGTCGCGATGGATTCTCGCCTATTCAAAAATAAACATACACTATTTCGAAAAAACTTGTTGACGAACTATAGATGAACGGGTATTTCGTCCTGCACATTCAACTTCAATGAACTCGCAATCACATACCATTTCAATTCGCACCGCAACGGTGGCTCGCGCCATCGGGATGGTCCGTTTGAGTGGACTCGGGTGTGACGGAGCGGGCTTTATTCGGAGCGCATGGTATTCCCAAGAGGGCATGCCGGGCAAAGTTGAAAGCAATCCGAAACTAACACGAGGGGTGAACAGGGCGGCGTTATAGCCGCATATTTCAGGAAACCGATTTTTCCAGAAAACCCTGTTCGCCAAAGGCGGACAGGGTTTTCTGTTTCTCCAAAGAACACTTCAATTCCCGAGGCCGCCACCCGCAGAACCAAAACATCCGCCCGAACCGCAATTTTTCAAATCATCCAAACGAAAGGAATCAATCATCGAGTAAATCAACGAATCGCATTCATCCAAAAAGAAGCGACCCCGCCGTCAGCGCTAACTGACGACGAGGTCTGAGTCGGCCACCAGGTCCGGCAAATCCCAGCAAGGAAGAGCTTATGGAACGGTAACCGTTTTTACGGTGCCATAACCATACGAGGTGTCAAGCAAAGGCATTGCTAGCATGTAGCGAGCAAAGTCTATGTGGACGCACGCTCCTGCCCGCCTCGAACGCTTCAGATGAATCCATCGAACCAATTTTACATTTCAGAGGCTTTTGGCGCATTCGTGCGCCGACGGGAGGTGTGCCTGAAACACCGAAACATCCGCCGAGAAATCCTGCGGGTGCGAGTCCCCGGCCCGAGTGGGCCGGCGAACTGGCAGCGGTGTTCGTTCTTTTTAATATAATGAGCCGCGAGTCGTGACGACTTGCGGCTCATCAATTTTCTAAAATCAGCAGCGAAGGACACGAGTGGGTTCCGGGAGTGAGTAGAGGTGCCCGGCCAGTCGCGGCCTTCGCGGCCAGATTTTCTTCGATCCACTAAAGGCGCTAAAATTTCGGTCGGCATGTGACTCCGGTTTTTTAGCGTCTTTTAGCGTCTTTAGCTGATCAAAACACGGCGTGCGCCAGCTTGCGCAGTCAGGTCTCCAAAACCAGACCCGCTCGGAGCATCACCGAGACGCCGTGCCAATTGTCTATTTCCGACGTGTGTCGGAGTTTTGTGAGGGGAACGCAGAGGGAGGTTGCGAGGTTGGATCATGAGATCGCACGCCTCCCTCTGCGGAAGCTCCCCCAAAAAATTTCAAATCCCGGGAAGGTTGAGAACCCAGCGAGTCTCATACGCTCGTTTATCGTGGTGCAACTCCACGTCCCGGAACCATTGCAGGGGAGCCAGATGGGAAGGCACCGGCCTCATAAGCCGATTACCGAGCGGGTTCGATTCCCGCCCCTGCGACCAATTT
>JANMGP010000208.1:0-2788 GCA_031374705.1 Verrucomicrobiaceae bacterium
AGCGCGCTCGACGTAAACGGCACCAAAGCCATCGAAGAGCTGATGTGGTCGCTCGCCGGCAAGTACACCATCGTCATCGTCACGCACAACATGGCGCAGGCGCGTCGCGCTTCGCACGAATTCGCCCATGAGCATGAAGATGCATTCGTGCGAAGCGCGACGCGCCTGCGCCATGTTGTGCGTGACGATGACGATGGTGTACTTGCCGGCGAGCGACCACATCAGCTCTTCGATGGCTTTGGTGCCGTTTACGTCGAGCGCGCTGCACGGCTCGTCCATGAGGATGATCTCGGGCTTCAGCGGGAGAAGACGCGCGATACAGAGCTTTTGCTGCTGTTCGAGCTGGAGGGTGATGGCCCGGTCGTTGAGCCGATCTTTCAAATCCTTCCACAGGCCGACTTCGGTGAGCGCTTTCTCCACGGCGTCGTCGAGTTCGCTTTTCGCGAGCGTCTTTTCCGCGTGGATTCGCATTCCGAAGACGACGTTTTCATAGACGGAAATCGGCAGCGGATTCGGACGCTGGAAGACCATGCCGATGGCTTTGCGGAGTTCGATAAGCGAGACATCCGCATCGTAGATGTTCTTGCCGCCGATTTTGATTTCGCCGGTCGTGGTGACGTAGCCGTAGCGCTCGTTCACGCGGTTGAAGCAGCGCAGGAGCGTCGTCTTGCCACAGCCGCTGGGACCAATGAGCGAGGTGATTTGACCGTGCTTGATATCGACGGTGATGCCTTTGAGCGCCTGGAACTTTGCATACCAGAGTTTGAGGTCGCGGCAGGTGATGGCGATTTGGTCTGTCATTTCAAAAATCCGGTTTCCACTGCGGTTCGCACGTGGTATGTTCGATCCATGCTCGCACAGAAAATGGAGGAAATGCTCGAACGCCGCCGCGCACTCTACGCTGCTTGGGCAAAGGAGTTTGGCTTCGACCCGCCGCCGGAGAAAGGCGGATGGAAAGTGCTGAAGGCTTACGCTGAGGAGAACAAAGAACAGCTCTACGAGGCGGACATTTTGAGTGAGATAAAGCGGATCGATGAGCGTTATCGGCACTAACCGAATTTGCATCCTCGACGCTGGGCCGATTATTCATCTGGACGAGATCAGTGCGCTGGAACTGATTTTCAAGATGGGATCCGTTTTCATCCCGGAATCTGTCGCCTATGAGGCCGAGATTCATCGGCCCGGTGTGCGGGAGAAAATTGTGCACCACATCGTCGAAGACGTGGAAGGTTTCGGATCCAGACTTTCGGCTGCGACGGGTTTCGACGAATTGCAAGCTGGTGAAAAAGCTGCGCTCGCATGGGCGGAAAAATTTGGCGCAGACTTGTTTGTAAGCGACGATCAGGATGCACGTGCGGTTGCGCAGATTCTCAATTACGAATCGATCGGTACGATTGGCATTATTCGGGAGTTGTACCGGGCGGATATACTGCCGCTCGATGAAGCCATTGCTTTGATGGAGGCGCTTCCCATTAAGTCCTCGCTCCATGTGAAAGCGTCTTTTCTCTCCAAAATTATCGCTTCGCTTCGCTGACATCATCCGAAAATTCCGTTTACGTAGTCGCTGGTGCGTTGGTCCTTGGGATTGGGGCCGAAGAGTTGCTCGGTCGGGCCGAGTTCGATGATTTCGCCGTTCCACAGGAACATGGTCCGCGCGGCGAGACGGCGGGCTTGCTGGACGAGGTTGGTGACGAGGATAATCGTCATGTCCTTCTTGAGCTCTTTCAGGACGTCTTCGATGCGCATCGTGGTCACCGGATCGATGGCGATGCTGAATTCATCGAGGCACAAAATCTCGGGGCTGTGTGAGAGTGCGCGGGCGATGGTGAGTCGCTGCTGCTGTCCGCCGGAGAGCTTGGTGCCGAGGCTGTCGAGTCGGTCTTTCACTTCGTCCCAGAGCGCGGCCTGGGTGAGGCATTTTTCGACGAGCACATCGAGCTCGCCTTTGTTGTTCATGCCGGCGGCACGTGGTGCAAATGCGACGTTTTCCCAGATGGTGAGCGGGAGTCCGACGGGCAGCGGCGCGACCATTCCGATCCGGCGGCGCAGGCCATAGACGTCCTTCATTTTTGCGGTGTCTTCGCCATCGACGCGGATGGTGCCGCTCATTTTCACATCGCTGGTGAACTCAATCGTGCGGTTGATGCAGCGGAGCAGCGAGGTCTTTCCAGACTGCGCGGGTCCGATGATTCCGAGAATCTCGTTTGGCTCGATGTGGAAGTTGATTCCGTGGATGACTTCCTTTGCGCCGTAGCTGAGGCGCAGGTTTTCGACTTGGACTTTTGGATTTACCATTTTTTGCGGCCGCGCAGCCAGGAGCGGAAGATGATTGCGGTGAGGTTGACGAACAACACGAGCCCGAGGAGGACCGTGGCGATGGCAAATGGCAGCGCGTGCGGCGCATTCGTCACCTGCGTCGTGACTGTGAAAAGGTGCATCGAGAGTGCCATACATTGGTCGTTCAGGCCGTAGGCGAACAGGTTGCCCTCCTCGATTTTGCGGTAAAATACTGCGCCGGTGAACATGATGGGTGCTGTCTCGCCAGCGGTTCGGCTGACTTGCAGGATGACGCCGGTAAGGATGCCGCTGATGGAGTTTGGCAGCACGATTTTCCAGATGGTCTGCCAGCGGGTCGCACCAGTGTTCCAGCACGCTTCGCGGAACTGGCGAGGAACCGAGGCGAGCGCTTCCTTTGTTGAAGCAATGATGACGGGCATCGTCATAATCGCGAGCGTGAGCGCAGCGGCTATGATGCTGCGGCCCATCCCGGCGAAGAGCACGAATGCGC
>JANMGP010000211.1:0-80175 GCA_031374705.1 Verrucomicrobiaceae bacterium
TCGCCCGCGGCGATGTATTCCTGCGCGCGCACCACTGCTGCGCAATAAGCTTCACGGCTGCCCTGCATCACAAACGCCGGGCGCTCGCAATGCGCGGGACGTTCCGGCGCGAGCTTCGCGGCGAGATCGCCGATCTCATACCAGCGCTGCACGCCGTGGCGGAAAAAGAGCGCCTCGTCGTAAATGCCGAAACAAAACGTGCCGTCATAACCAATCCATCCCGCAGCGAATCCGTGCGGCAACCCGTCGTCACGCACGCCATCGAGCTTCCTCGCAGAGACGGCGGCCTGCAACCGCGGCCAGTCCGCCGCCATCGTCCCGCGGATGACCTCCACCGGTTCAGCGGCGACGATCGAGAGTGATTCGGTGTCCGCCTTTGCAGAATCGAAAAACACCAGGCCGGGCAAGTGACGCAGCCGCGAGGTGACTTCCGACGGCGTCAAATCCAGTCGGCTCGGTATCGCGGGCGTCGCATGAAACAGCGTAGTGCTGGGCATGGGTGGAGTTCATCGCGTTGCCCGCGGGATTCAACCGAAAACTACAAGTCGATTAATTTCGCCGCACGTCGCGCCGCGCGCTCGAGGAGGGCGGCGGCATTTTCCATGGCGTCCTCCAGCGGCATCGGGCGATCGGTAATCGGCATCAGCACATCGAAAAGCTCCGCACTTTCCGCGACCTGCGCCACCGCACCACCGAAGGCCACGACGCGCTTTCCGGCAGCCCGCGCACGCATCGCGATGCCCGCCGGGCCTTTGCCATCAAGCGTCTGATCATCGAGCCGGCCCTCGCCGGTGATGACGAAATCCGCCGCGGCAATCCGCGCATCGAGATTCATTGTCTCCGCGACAATATCGAACCCGGGACGAATCGTGGCGTCGCAAAATGTGAGCAACCCAAACCCCAGCCCGCCCGCAGCCCCGGCACCCGGCGTGTCGCGAAAATCGCGCCCGAAGCTGGAAGCACAAACATCCGCGAGATGCCGCATCGAATGCTCCAGCAACTCGACCGTGTGAGGGTCCGCGCCCTTTTGCGGAGCATAGACCCGCGCGGTGCCGCGGTCGCCGGTGAGCGGATTCTGCACATCGCACGCAGCGATAATCTCCGGCATCACAAGCTCCGCCGGTCGCTCGATCGATGCGAGCAAATCAAGCGTGCAGGGAAGCGGGAGATATTCGCCGGCGTCATTGATAAACCGGTAGCCGAGCGCACGCGCCACGCCAATTCCGCCATCCGTCGTGGCGCTGCCGCCGAGGCCCACCAGGATTTTTTTTGCGCCGCGCGCAATCGCATCGCGGAGAAGGATGCCCGTCCCGGCCGTGTGCGCCTGATGCGGGTCGCGTTCGTCGGGTGCCAGCCGCCAGAGCCCGCTCGCCTCGCTCATCTCGATGACCGCGAGTTTTTGGTCCGCCACCCAGGCATACCGGGCCTCGACGGCGCGCTCCAGAGCGTCCTCGCTTTGCACGGTGATCCACTCCGCACCCAGCGCCGCACCGAGCGATTCGGCAAAGCCCTCGCCACCATCCGCGATGGGCGCGAGGTCGGCTTTCAAATCCGGAAACACCGAGCGAAAGCCGCGCTCAATCGCCTGCGCCGCAGCAAGTGCGGTGAGCGAGCCTTTGAATTTGTCGGGAGCTATAAGGAGACGCATCGCGGAGACTACTGGTCCGCTGGTGCTGTCTCGGGCTTGTTCTCTGGATTCAACACATCCGATGTCTGGTTATCCGTGGCTTCAGGCTCCTGACGACTGCCGGAGGTGATGGTCTGATCCGCGAAATGAGACGCTCCAAATCGATTGCCCGCTTCGAGCCCATCCCGGTCGATGGCATATCGTGTTGCACGGTTGCCGATTTGAATATCGTTGTCCATCTCCTGAGTTTGCCGCGCTCTGATCGCCTGCTGGAAACGAGATGTCTGCTTTTGCTGCTGCAAAAGGAGAAGTTGGTTCGCCGAATTCGGCCCCGCATTATGCTGGGCGGTCATGAAATTGTGCGCCGAGCGTTTTGCCTGCTGGAGCAGTGCGTGCTGCTGCGACGCCGCAGCCGCCGCGCGGGACGCGAGCGACAGCCTTTTGCCGGCGGTGTTCGGCTTTTTCACACTGGCGATGTGCACGTAGTTGTTGGAGCGATAGGCCAATGGATTGTTGCGGTGGTTCTTTTTCCGTGCGCTCGCGAGAAGCGCCGATTTCCCCGAATTCCGCGAACTGAGCAGCGCAGATTTATGCGAGTTCAGCGCCGAAAGCAGTTTCGCCTTTCCTGAATTCGACGCCGATTTCAGCAGCGCCGACTTCCCTGAATTCCTCGAGCTAAGCAAAGCCGACTTATGCGAGTTTAGCGCCGACAAAAGCTTCGCTTTTCCGGAATTTGAGGCCGACTGCAATAGCGCCGCTTTGCCGGCGTTCTTCGAGAGCAACAACGCTGCTTTCCCGGAGTTCGATGCCGACTTCAATAGAGCGGCCTTGCCAGCATTCTTGGAGCTCAGCAGCGCGGCCTTATGCGAGTTCAGAGCCGACAACAGCTTCGCCTTTCCAGAATTCGAAGCCGACTGCAACAGTGCAGACTTCCCTGCGTTCTTCGAGAGGAGCAGCGATGCTTTCCCCGCGTTCGCTGCCGACTTTAGCAGTGCTGCCTTGCCGGCATTCTTGGAAGCCAGCAGCGCCGCCTTGTGCGAGTTCAATGCCGATAGAAGTTTCGCTTTCCCGGAGTTCGCAGCCGACTGCAACAGGGCGGCTTTTCCTGCATTCTTCGAGAGCAGCAGCGCTGCCTTCCCGGCATTCCTCGCTGAAAGGAGTTTCGACTTGTTCGAATTCGATGCTGATCGGAGCAGCGCCGCCTTGTTTGCGTTTTGCTTGGAAAGCAGCAGCGATTTTGCCGCGGCCGCACTCTGCAAGAGGTGAGAATTATTCGGACGTGGCGGACGGGGCACCGGCGGGCGCGGGCGGGTAGGCAGCGCGAAAGCCTGCAGGCATAAGCCGACAGCAACGAGGATCGTAAGAGTGATGCGGGGCAGGTGAAGCATCTTGGCCAGACAGTAAGACACCATAGCCCGCCTGCAAACACGAAGTTTCAGGTTTTCACATCGCGAGTCCGCGCCCGTGCGGCCTGTCAGACGGCGCGGCGGACATCTCATTTCTTTGGCGCAGCAACGTGCTCAGGGAAATCCGTGTTGTAGCGCTTCAGGAGCGCCGCCGGGTCATTCGGGACGATATACATTTTGCCCCGGATTTCCTTTTTCTCGCCCGCCGCGAGACCGCCGACCCGAAAGTCGCTGTGCAGGCAGCGGATGACACCCTGAAAAAGCTCCTGATACGGTTCCCACGTCGTCGCCCATATCCATTTGTCATCGCCGCTGAAGCATCCGATGAGGCCGTTGCTGGGGACGAGCGGACTGAGCGGTCGCGGATTCACATCGGTGCGCGGGACGTGTTTTGGTGCCCATACCTGGCCCGGCGTGTACCGAGCCGTCTTCGCCCAATCCCGCACCGGCATGCGCTCTAGTTTTCCGTTGAGAAAAATGAAGCATTTCCCGAGGTAATCCTCCGGCGCTCCGGCAGGCCCGCGATCGGCGGAAGTGAAGCCGGTGAAAGGACCGAGCCGAACGCAGGGTTGGGCCCAATGGGCTTCGCTCGCTTTGTCAGTGGGATTGAGTGCGACGAGGCGGAAGTCAATCTCGTCGTTCGCGGCGGTGATGGTGTGCTCCACCGTGACGCCGTCGGCCAGCGTATCGCGGAGCTTCATCACCTTGTGGTCTTCGCTCAGCGAAAGCAGCTCGGTCGTGTGATGAATGACGGTGTGCTTCACCCAGTCGGCATCGGTCGAGCCCGCACGGCAGTAGGCCTCGAGGTAGTTGATCCGAATCTCGCCGCCGGGGACGTGCGGTGCGTGGATGACGAGGTAGTTTTGATCGCGCGAAAGCGTGAGTACAGGTTCGGCGGCGAAGGCCGTGGTACCGGCGAGAACAAGGATGGTTTCGAGGAGATTCATGGTTATTTTTCGAGAGCCGCGACTTCTTTTTTGAGCATCGATTTGAGCCGGTGCTTGATGAGATAAACTTGCGCGATGTTTACACCGAGTTGCTTGGAAGTTTCGCTCGCGGACCAGCCCTTGATTGCGACGCAATCGAAGACCTGAAATTGCTTCGCGTCCACTTTGCGCTTCAGGCGCGATATCCCTGCGTCGAGGAGATTGCGCTTCCATTCTTCCTCCCACGCGGCGTCGAGCGAAGCGCTCTCATCTGCGATACGGTCCACAGTGCCGGTGAGTCGCGAATCGTCAGAAGTGACACGGCCCGGGCGGCGTTTGCGAAACTGATCGTTGATGCGCCAGCGGGTCACCTGAAGCAGCCAGCCTTTGAACGGGCCCGCCTTCGAATCGTAGTTTGCAACGTTTCGCGCCACGGAGATACACGTTTCCTGAACGACCTCCTGCGCCTCGTCTTCGCGCAATCCGGAGCGCGTGGCGACTCCGTAGATCAGCCGCCAGTAAGTCTCAAAAAACTCCTGCCACTTGAGCTGGTCGTCCCAGTTTGAAAGTCGCGCGATGAGGCTCTGCCGCGTGAGCAGTAAAGGGTCGGCGTCGGCTTTCCTGGCGCGCGGCATGGCGGGCTAGAGGAGCATCAGCGCCGGACTCTCGATCAGCTTTTTCAGCTCGCCGAGGTAGGTTGCCGCGACCGCGCCGTCCACCACGCGATGATCGCCGCTGAGCGTGATCTTCATGCGCTGGCCGACGACGATTGCGTCGTTTGCGCCGACGACCGGCTTTTTCACGATCGCACCGACCGCGATAATCATCGCCTGCGGCGGATTCACGATAGCACAGAAATCGTCGATGCCGTAGGCGCCGAGATTCGACACGGTGATCGTACCGCCGACGTATTCATCGGGCTTGAGCTTTTTCGTGCGGGCGCGCCCGGCGAGGTCCTTCACACCTTCGCTGATTTCTCGGAGGGACTTCTTTTGCGCGTCGCGGATGACCGGCGTGACAAGGCCGTCGTCCACCGACACCGCCACGCAAAGATGCACGCTGGCGTATTGAATCACACAGTCGCCTGCAAAGCTTGCGTTCACCGCCGGCACTTTGGTCGCCGCCACGACGACGGCTTTCAGGACAAAATCATTTACCGTCAGCTTTGGCCCGCCCGAAGATTCACTCGCCGCATTCGCCGAAGCGCGGAACGCCATCAGCGGGGCCGCGTCCAGTTCGATGGTGAGGTAGAAATGAGGAATCGTCGTTTTGCTGGTCAACAGCCGCTCCGCAATGACACGGCGCATTCCCGAAAGCGCGATCTTCTGGTCACCCTCCCCCGCCGGCGTGGAAGCCACGGGCTTTGCCGCGGAAACCGCCGGAACCGCCGCAGGGGAGGCCGATCCGGCCGCCGGAACGTCGCGCGCGATAATTCTTCCGCCGGGACCGGTGCCCGCCACGCCTGCAAGACTCACGCCGGAGGCCGCCGCAACCTTTTTCGCCAGCGGCGATGCCTTGATGCGCGCGCCGTCCACCGCCGTGGTCACACTCTTCGCAGCCACCGGTGCAGCCGCGGTCGATGCCGCCACTGCGGCTGCAGGAGTCGCTTTTGCGCCCGCCACTGCCGGCAGCGAACCATCTGTGGGAGCCACTTCGCCCTTCATCAAAAGCAGCGCAATCGGAGTGCCACACGGCACCTTTTGACCGGCAGGAACGAGGATTTTGTGCACCGTGCCGGCATCAAACGACTCCATTCCCATCGTCGCCTTGTCAGTCTCCACTTCCGCGACTTCGTCGCCGGTTGAAACCTTGTCACCTTCTTTGATCAGCCATTTCACGACGGTCCCTTCGGTCATCGTGTCGGCGAGTTTGGGCATTTCGATATATTTGGCCATGTGAGAAAAATCGGGTGCGGGTTTAGCGGGAAACGGCGCGATGGGAAATGGAAAGTTCGGGGATGATGGCGCAAAATGCGACCGCAGGGTAAAATCGACGCCAAAATTCCGGCAATCTCCGTGTAATGCCGACGGGCCCGGTGCCGCGCTCCCGAAGGTGTTTATTTCATCGCCGACAGGCGTCGTTCCTGCTCTTCTCACCAAACCGGAATGAATCCTACCGTCCAAATCACCGACGAAGATGTCGCCCACTTTAAGACAAATGGCTGGCTGCGGATGGATGCCATCACCACGCCCGATGAAGTGGAGCGCCTCCGGGGGATATTCGACCGGCTCTTTGAGGAACGCGCGGGATGGGAACGCGGCCGGTCTTTCGATATGGTCGGCAACGATGCGCGCGAGCAAAAACCCAGGCTCGCCCAGATTCTCAGGCCGACGGACTTTGCGCCGGAACTCAACGACATCGCCTTCCGTGCAAACGCCATGGAAATCGCCCGACGCCTGCTGGGGCCTGGGACGGAGCCCTGGTTTGAACACGCAATTCTAAAGCCCGCCCGGGATGGCGCGGCAACGCCGTGGCATCAGGACGAGGCGCATCGTTACGACGCCGAAGTGGAATACGAGCAACTGAGCATCTGGATGCCTCTCCAGCCCGCTACTAAAGAAAACGGCTGCATCAGCTACATCACCGGCAGCCACCAAGGACCGGTTCTCGATCACCGCCCGCTCGGCGGCGATCCGCGCAAGCCCGCGCTCGAATGCATCGGAAACTTTGACCCCGCTCTTGCTGAGCCATGTCCGCTGCCACCCGGCGGAGCCGCCATCCACCATGGCCGCACCATTCACGGAGCCGGCGCGAATGCTACGGACGCGCCGCGCCGTGCATACATCCTTGCATTTCGAGGCCCGATGCGGCCTGTGCCCGGCGGGAAGTTACACCCTTGGAACGAGGGCAAACGCACCGCTGCCGCAGAACGCGCACAAGCTTGGGAGAATCGCGGTGGACCAATCGGGAAGGCCGCGCGCCGTGTCTCAAAACTCGCCGAACGGGCGATCGGACGGCTCCGGCGGATCATCCGCGGATAAAGTTCCGCTCATCTCTCCGAGCGAAACCGGCGAATCATACGAGAAGTCGCCCGGCAATACGGAGTGGAAGTGGTCGGCGATTCTTGCCAAACAATTCAACGAGCTTGAACCCACGCGCGGTGATACAAATACGGCTGTTGACTACGGTGCGCTGGCTGTGAGCCACGCCGACAGAGTCGCCGATCCGGAAATGTCCACGATGATGGGGACGACCCTCGTTCGAACGCGGCTACTCCGCGGCGATGCAGTAAAGAAAGCGTTCGCCGCGCAGGAGGAATTCTCCATCGACGAGCGCCGGGGAGGCGCTGAAGGAGTCTTCGAGTTGGTTTACGGCGAGGGTCGCGTTTTGCCGATCGTGCGCCAGAACCACAGTTCTGCCATCGCGCGCAGTCACGTAAATGCGGCCGGCGGCACCGACGGGAGATGAAAAAATGTGGTCGCGGATTCCTTCGAGGCGGAGCGGTTCGCCGCGGGATTGGCCCGTCATCGGGTCGAGGCGCACGAGGATGTTCTGGTTGTGCCGGATGTGGTAAAGCGTGTCGTCGTAAAGCAGCGGCGAGGAGACGTACGGCGTCATGCGCTTGAGGGTCCAGACAACGTGATCGGTGTCCGTGACGTCGCCTTTTGCCCCGGCCAGGCGGATGCCGAGCATGGTCTGTTGATAATAGCTGTTCCCGGCGATGAGCATGCCGCGGGTAAAAACCGGCGAAGAGACGACGTTGTCCGTGAGCCCCGCGCATTCCCAAATCAGTTCGCCGGTGGCGAGGTCGTAGCCGCGTACGCGTTTCGTCGCGCTGACGACCACCTGCGGCTTGCCATCGACTTCGACGACGAGGGGCGTGGACCAGGACGTTTTCTCGTCGCGCTTCACTTTCCAAAGTTCGCGTCCGGTTCGTTTGTCGAATGCGTAGAGAAAGGAGTCGCCTTCATTGTCCCAATTGACCATGAGCGTGTCGCCGTGGATGACGGGTGAACTGCCTTCTCCGTGCGAGTGCAGCGTCTGCATTTTGCCGAGGTCTTTCTGCCACTTCAACGCGCCATCGAAGTCCAGACAGTAGAGTCCGCGCGAGCCAAAAAAGGCGTAGAGCAACCCGCCATCGGTGACCGGCGAGTTCGACGCCGGGCTGCCGGTGTTGTGCCCGCCTTCGTGCGGCCACTCTTCGCGCACAACGTTTTTCCACAGCACGTGTCCATCGCTCCGGGCTACCGCGATGACCATGTATTGGTGGCGATTAGTCACCGGCACGCTATCATGGACGCCGGGAGCAGAATCGAGGACGGGCTTCTGGGCCTCGCCGATCGGTGCCGCCGCGAGCAGAAAAATGCGGTCTCCAAAAACAACGGGCGATGAATGCCCTTTGCCGGGAAGCTCAATCTTCCAACGGACGTTCTTTTTCTCGCTCCACTCGATGGGCGGATTCGCTTTCGGCGCGACGCCATTCGCAAGCGGCCCGCGCCACTGCGTCCAGAATCGCATCGCGTCAGGCCCGACACGCCCCCTCGCTTCGTCGGCCAGAGCCGGCAACGTGAGTAGCCAAACCAACGCGGAAAGGAAAAATGCCGGCATCACAATGCCAGAGTATTTCGTGTGACGGCCAACGTGTCAACAGACCCCATTCCCAACGCGCCGTAAACGCCCGGCAGGCTCCTTTGACGGCGAAACGCCATCGTCACAGGGAACTGTGATCGAAATGTTAAGGCTGAAGTTCGAGCGTCGTCGGGCGAGGAGCGGAAGTGCCGCCGCACATTCCCAAAGGCCGGACTTGCCGCGGATGAGGGAACCCGCTAGGGTCGCCGACTGTTTTCAAAAAATCATGGCCAAAAATACCGCATCCAAACCCGCGAAAAAAGCCACCGCCGCCAAGGCGAAGAACGAGCTCGGCACAGTAATGTCCGGAGCCGACATCCTCGTCGCAGCGCTTGAACGAGAAGGCGTCGATACGATTTTCGCGTATCCCGGCGGCGCTTCCATGGCCATGCATCAGGCGCTCACGCGCTCAAAGAAAATCCGCACAATTCTGCCCCGCCACGAACAGGGTGGCGTGTTTGCTGCGCAGGGTTACGCCCGCGCCACGGGCCGTGCCGGCGTTTGCATGGCGACTTCCGGTCCCGGCGCGATGAATCTCGTGACGGGAATCGCGGATGCGTTCCTCGACTCCACGCCGCTGGTAGCCATCACCGGACAGGTGTCGCGCGCCATGATCGGAAAGGGAGCGTTTCAGGAGACGGACGTTTTCGGCGTCACCGCGCCCATCGTGAAGCACAATTACCTCGTGATGGACATCAACGATCTCCCGCGGATCGTGAAGGAAGCCTTTCACATCGCACAGACCGGCCGGCCAGGCCCCGTGCTCATCGACATCCCGAAGGACGTGCAAATGGGAACGACGCAGCCCGTCTGGCCGTCGAAGGTCAATCTTCGCGGCTACAACCCCGACATCCGTGTCGGTGACGCGGAACTCAATGAACTCATCGGCCTCATCCGCCAGGCAAAACGCCCTGTGATGTATGTCGGCGGCGGCATCATCAGCGCCGAGGCGCACGCCGAGTTGCTCGAGTTTGCGGAGCGTGCGCAGATTCCCGTAGCCACCACGCTCATGGGCGTCGGCGGCTTCCCGGAGACGCATCCGCTTTCGCTGAAATGGTTCGGAATGCACGGCACCGTCGCGGGCAATAACGCAGCCAACGAAGCCGACCTCATGCTGGCATTCGGCGTCCGATTTGATGACCGCATCACGGGCAAACTGGAAGCCTTCTGCAAGCACGGCACCATCGTCCATCTCGAGATCGACAGCTCGGAAATCAACAAGAACAAAGTCGTAAAACTCCCGATGCTTGGAGACGTCCGCGACGCACTGAAGCGCGCCAACGCGATGCTCGCGAAGGCGGGATACGCCCGCAAGTCGAAGAACTACGACCTTTATCCGGAGTGGCGCGCGCTTATCGAAGGATGGAAGAAGGATTTCCCGTTCTACTACGAAGACACCGAAGACGCGATCCAGCCGCAATACGTCATTGAGCAACTCTACAAACACACGAAGGGCGAAGCGATCATCACGACAGGCGTCGGCCAGCACCAGATGTGGGCCGCGCAGTTCTACCATTTCGACAAGCCACGGCGGCTCATCAGCAGCCTTGGTCTCGGCTCGATGGGATACGGATACCCGAGCGCAATTGGAGCGAAGATGGGGCGACCGGACAAGGAAGTTATCGACATCGATGGCGATGGCTCCTTTGTGATGAACATTCAGGAACTCGCCACCGCGCGTGTCGAAGGCATCGCAGCGAAGGCGCTCGTGCTGAACAATCTCCACCTCGGAATGGTCGTGCAATGGGAGGACCGCTTCTTCAAGAGCAACCGTGGACACACGTTCCTCGGAGTTTTTGAAGACAAGGAAATGACGAAGCCGAACACGCAGCAAATTTACCCCGATTTCCAGAAGATTTGCGAAGGCTTCGACATCCCGAGCCGCCGCATTTCTCACAAGAAAGACCTCGAAGCCGGGCTTAAGTGGTTCCTCGCGCAAAAGACCGCCTGCTTGCTCGAAGTCATGGTTCCCTATACCGAGCATGTGCTCCCGATGATCCCGGCCGGTGCGACTTACAAAGATTTGATTTACAAAGACGAGTCGGTGCGTAAAACACTGACTCCAGGCACCGGACTGTAACGGTCTGAAGACGGTCGAAAAACCGTCGGCCATCTCTTCCCACAAGAAGCAACCGCCACCGAGGGCACCCTTTGAGCCCACGGTGGCGGTTGTCTTTGTACGGATGCGTCGGTGCCTGGCGTAAAGAAGAGCATTGCTACGGCTGGCGGGAGTCTGCAAAAGCGAAGACGCAGACCAATCGACTTATGAAACTTCTCACCACAGCTCTCTTCGCTGCCTCCATTACGGCATTTGCGGCAGTAGATTCAAGTCCGGCTTCCGCCGGAGGTTCGGGCACCCCGATTTCGGGCGCTGACTTCATCACGTATGAACCCAAGGATGGTCCCGGCAAGGCCAAGCACATCGTTCTTCTCGCGGGAGATGAGGAATATCGCAGCGAAGAAGCGATGCCGATGCTCGGGAAAATCCTGAGCCAGCGCCATGGCTTCAAGTGCACCGTTCTTTTCTCCGTCGCGCCCGACGGCACCATCGACCCGACCAACAGCGCCTCGCTGAGCAATTCCGCCGCCCTCGATTCTGCCGACGCGATCGTCATGTCGCTGCGCTATCGCAAATGGGCGGACTCGGACGCAAAGCATTTCGTGAACGCCGTCCAGCGCGGCGTGCCGGTGATCGGTCTCCGGACATCCACGCACGCGTTCAACTACAGCGGCGGCTCTTATAAAGAACTGAACAGCTTTGGGAAAAAGGCGCTCGGCGAGCAGTGGGTGAACCACTGGGGCGGCCACAAATCCGAGGCGACGCGCGGCGTCATCGAAGAATCCGCGAAGAACGAAGCAATCCTGAGGGGCGTGAAAGACGTGTTTTGCACCTCCGATGTTTACGAAGCCTACCCGCCGGCCGACGCGAAGATTCTCCTGCGCGGGCTGGTGCTCAAAGGAATGACGCCGGAGGCCGTGCCCGCAGATTACAAAAAAAGACGTGCGACCGACAAAATGGAGCAGGGAGTAAACGATCCGGCGATGCCCGTCGCATGGACCCGCATTCATAAGAACGAAGCGGGCAAAGAGAACAGGATGTTCTGCACGACCATGGGTGCCGCGAGCGATCTGCCAAATGAAGGACTCCGCCGCCTCGTTGTGAACGGCGTCTATTGGGGCCTCGGCATGGAAGTGCCGGAAAAAGCGAACGTCGATTTCGTGGATCCTTACAACCCGACGATGTATGGCTTTGGCGGTTTCCGCAAAGGTCTAAAGGCAGATGATCACGCGCTCGGAAAAGAACTACCGGGCGGCGCGCCGGAGAAAAAGTAGCCCGTGGCGGGATTATCACCGGACGCCCTCCTGCTCCGCGCCCTCAGGGAAACCAGCGTTCACCTTCTCCCCGGCGATCTTGCTCTCCAATGCGGCTTGTCACTAGCCGTCATTGAGTCCGCGCTGAAAAGCCTCACGGGCTCTGGCTTTAATATCGAGTCACGGCCGGGGCTCGGGTGCCGGCTCCTTGGTGCACCAGACCGCATCGTCGCGGACGATCTTCACTCGCGGTTGCCAGACTGTTCCATCGCGCGGGAGATTCTGGTTTTTGAAGAGACGAACTCCACGAACGATGTCGCGGCAAACTTGGGCCGCACCGGGCACGCGGGCAATGTCGCCATTTTCGCAGAGCGCCAGACTGCGGGACGAGGACGATTCGGACGCCGGTGGGTTTCGGCAGATCATGACGGCCTCTGGTTTTCGCTCCTGCTGCGTCCGGAACTTCCACTCGCCCAATGGCCGCGCCTGACGACATGGGCCGCCGTAGCCGTAGCCGCGGCGGCCGGACCGCGGGCGCGGATCAAATGGCCGAATGACGTCATCATTGAAGGCCGCAAGATTACGGGCATCCTCATCGAAAGCGCGACCGATCAAACAGGACGGCCATTCGCAGTCGTCGGGATCGGCGTGAATGTGAACCAGACGGAGTTCCCGCCGGAAATCGCCGACCGCGCTTCATCCCTCCGATTGTGTCTCGGCAGGGAACAGGATCGCGCGGGGTTCGCTGCAACGTTGCTCAATGAACTCAATATCCGGTTACCCGCACTTTTGGGCGACTTCGCCACCATCCTCGCGGAGGCCGGACACCGGAGCGCTGTGCTCGGCGAATGGGTCCGCCTCTATTCGGGGACAGATTTTATTGAGGGAATCGCAGAAGCGCTCGACGCAGAGGGCGGCCTGCTCATTCGTCTGAGCGATGGAACCTTGCAACTTATGACGGCGGGAGAGGTCTCCAGCAAACCGACAGACTTCCGCGGCTAAGCGGGAGTTTTATTGCAATATTCGTCGAATGAGAATGCAGATTGCTTTCTCACTTGCAGCTCCATGCAAATCATTCTTTCCGACGTCCAAGATCGGCTCATCAAAGGCTTGTCCCACCGGATGAACAATATTCTCACCCTTTTCCACGGTTATCTCGGGCTTCTCCTGGACAACGAAAAGCTCGATCCGGTGACCCTCGAAGGCCTGGAAAAAATCAAGGATGGTGCGCGCGTCGCGACCGAACTCATGGACCGCACGAACGCCATCGTCAGCCCGACAAATCTCAACCCGCGCGGAATCGTGATGGCACAGTTTCTCACCCAATTGCTCCCCACTTTCGAAAAAATTTCCGGCGGCATGACAAAAATCACCATCGAGTGCACCGCCGACTCTATTCAGGCTTGGGCGGATCCGTCGCGCGTTCGCCTTGCTTTGACGGAAGTCGTCAAGAACGCCTGTGAAGCGGCAGGCCCGGCTGGAAATGTCCAGATCGTCGTCGCTCCCGCCGATTCGGCTCCGGAGAAGGCCATGTTTCCAAGGGACGTGCGCGACCTCACGAATTGGACGACGATCTCTGTGATCGATGATGGGCCTGGGATTGCGAAAAGCGTCGAGGACAAAGTTTACGAGCCGTTCACCACAACAAAGAAAAAACAGGCCATCGCCGGCCTCGGGCTCACGGTCGCGGTAAACTGCATGCGGCAAATCGGCGGCGGGATCGATCACGAAAGCACCAAAGGCAGGACTGTATTCCGGCTCACCCTCCCGGTGCACGACGGTGTGCCTGCTAGGGCGGTAGCTTGATTTTAACCACTTTCAAAAGTAGGGAGACCGTCTCGCTTTCCCTTAAAGTGTAAAGCGTTTCGCACTCTCTTTTCGAGGGCACCCGAGGCGAGAGTTAATTACAAACCGGCGAATAATGCCGCGGAGCGGTGCTACTTGATCCGCTCGCTGGCGTCGAATTTCCAACCTTCGTCTTTTGCGCGCGTGAGCGCTGTCGCGTAATGTTGCAGCGCTTCGGCGCGGCGACCATCCGCGTCTGCGATGCGGGCACGCCAGTATTCGACGGTGGCTGCAAGCTCGGCGGGTTGCTTGAATCCGTCGAGTGTCGTGCGGGCTTCGGCGATGGCTCCGGTCGCAAAGAGTTGCGTGGCAAGATTGAGCCGGGCTTCGCTATTTCCGGGGTCGGCGGCAAGGACGGCGCGGAACTCGGATATCGCGGCCGCATTTTGCCCGAGCCTGCCGAGGACGATGGCGCGCGAGGTGCGGGCCTCGGCGTGCATCGGCGCGAGCTTGATTACTGCGTTATACGCTTCGAGCGACTCCCGCAGGCGTCCGTCGCGCGCGAGTGACCAGCCGGCGAGCTTTTGCGCGACGATACTTTGGGGCGATACTGCGGCTGCCTGCTGGAAGAGAGCGGTGGAGTTTTTCCAGTGGCCCGCGGTTTGAAAGGTGACGACGCCGAGGATCGCTAGGACGACGCCGACTGCGGTGGCGAGGGATTCGCGGGACATTTTGCGCGTCGCCGTTTGCAGGGACCAGACGAGCGCAATCCAGATGCCGATTTGCGGAACATACATGTAGCGGTCGCAGAGCACGGCATCCCCTGCCCCGATGATTCCGCTGACGGGGACTTGTGTGCCGAGGAACCACAGAAATCCCGTAAGGACGAAGGGCACGGTCTTGCGAAAACGCCACCCCGCCGCGAGCACGATGGCGGTAAACGTCCACCCCGCGATACCGAGTGCAAGCGGCGCGGTTTGCGGTAGCGGGAGCATCGGTGCGTAGTCGGTAGGCACGACAAGCATTTGCAAGTAGTGAAGGATGTTCGCGCCCGCATTGAGCAGCCGGTATGAAAAGGTCGGAGCATCGCCGCCTTCCCACAAAAGGCCATCGCTCACGGCGGCCCGCATCTGCAAAACGCTCGCACCAATCGCGAGGATGAAGAGGGGTATTTTTTCGACGACGAGACGCATCCACGAAGTGGTGCGATGCCGCGCCAGAGGCCACACATCGATGAGGAGAAGGGTGAAAGGAAGCGTGACCAGCATCGCTTTGACCATCAGCCCGAGGGCAAGCGCGATGAAGCTTGCCGCCAGCCACGCGCGACGGAGGGATTGCGTGTAGCGGAAGTAACTAAGCGTGGATAGCAGCCAGAAAAAGGTGCTGAGGACGTTCTTGCGCTCGGAAACCCAGGCGACCGATTCGGCATTGATCGGATGGAGCGCGAACAACGCCGCCACAAGTGCGGCGGACCAGAGCTCGGAAGTCATGCGACTCAGCAAAACGAAAAGCAGGACGGCGTTGAGCGCGTGGAAGAAGACGTTCACACCGTGCATCGCGCCGGGATTCAGGCCGAACACGCTGACGTCGATCATGAAGGAAACCCACGTGAGAGGAACCCACTGCGCGCCGTTGAACTGACCAAACGCCCAGCGAACGTTGTCCGCGGTAAGTCCGCTGTTGACGCGCGGATTGGTGAAGATGTGGTTGTTGTCGTCGTAATGAACGAACTCAAAACGCCACACAGCGCAGTAAGCGAGGCATACGGCGACGAAGAGCGCGATGCTGACGACGAGCGTTCGCTGGCGATTGGGCATGATGTGATTTGAGGGAATAGCAGAGGGGGTGCCACGACTGGCTTGCGCTCTGCCGGAGTCCGGATTATCTCGAAACGCAATGGCTGAACGCCCAATCATTTGCAAGTGCCCGAACTATCTTGAGTGCCTCACCGGCTATCGCGGCGAGGACATCGAAGTATTTCCCGGGATGGCGGCGGTGTGTCCGGAATGCGAGACTCCGCTACAGCCGGTAAAAAAGCAGACGCCGGCCTACGTTGCACACTTGATTAATCTCGCGATCATCGGAGTGATTGCTGCGGCCGGATGGTTTGCCTGGCCGAAGATTTCGGCGTTCTGGGCGCAGCCTCCGCCTGTTCCGTTGCAGAAAAAATAGCGTCTTTACGGGACGACCGCGCTGAACATGAGCTTGCGGTCTCCGCGTCCTTCGAGCGTTCGCGTCAGTGCGCCGATGGTCCGATTGACGGTGCCTTTGAAGACCTCTTTTCCATTCGCGGAAACTGTGATCGGCTCGTCGAGACTGGTCATCTCGTCATTGAGCATCACTGATGCGGATTTCCCTTCGGGCACTGTAAGCGTGAATAACTGCCCCTTTCGTTCCGCGATGATTTCGTCGCCGGCCTTGGGCTGTTGATCGGGGACTGAGAGCCAGTAACTGCGCGTGTGAGTCACGTCGTCCTGCCGCCACACGATCCGCTCGGGCAAAGGATTCCGCGTGTATTTTTCCATCCACGGGATCGCCTTTCGATCATCGGTGTCCATCCAGTGAGGCTTGCCCTTGTGGACTTCCACGAAATGCTCATAGCCGCCTGCATCCTCCTTTTGCAAAGCATCCAGCTTTTCGCCCCATTGGGCAGCGATCTTGTTGCGATTGTATGCGCCATCGAGCTCACCGGCCTGGATTGCAAACGGGACGTTCCGCAGGCCACGCGGGGATGTCTCGTTCGGGTGCCCGGCCATCATGGATGCGGCGGCCCATCGATCCGACATGCGCGGCGCGAGCTGATACACGCCATCGCCGCCCGCGGAATACCCGAGGATATAAACACGATTTGGGTTCACGCCTTCCAGCGCGACGCAGTCTTCTATGAGACGGTCGAACAACGCATCCATGTGCGCTTCGTGCCAGAGATTCCAAGTATTGGTGGGAGCGCGGGGCGCAATATAGACGCCCTCTTTCGCACGATACGCTTTCGCGAGCGCGATCTGGTTTTTCCACTGGGAATCGTTCAATTCCGCCGGAGCGCCGCCGCCGCCGTGCATTGAAATAAACAGACTCCGGCCATTAGCAGGAGCGCTTTCCTTTTCGCCAAAATACACGACTCCAAACTTCATCGTCTTTCCGTTGAGCTGGATGACCTTATCCTTCATTTCCGTCTCCCGCGTGGCGCGGAGATACGCGAGGCGGTCCGTCCACAAAAGGTCTGCGGCCCTGGCTGCGTCTTCCTTCGTCAGCGGAACCGCAGCGAACGGTCCCTGCTCGCCACGCTTTTCCCGCTCCGCTTTTACCCACGTTCCGAGGTCATCGACGGCCTTCGCTGAAGCCGCAGGGTCGGGCGCGGCGATTGCAGTGGCTGCGAGAAAAACGAGAATGAAGTATTTCATGGATCGATGGCGGCTACACGAGTTCGGAAACGATATCGCGGACCACCTTTACGGGTGACTGCTGGGCGTCGATGCTGCGGACAATCGCCGGCCCGTAGTATTCAAGCAGCGGCTTGCTCTCCTCCTCGTACGTGAGTAACCGGTGCCGTATAGTCTCTTCGTTTGCATCGTCAAACCGGTTCTCCTTCAAAGCACGCTTTCTCATCCGCACCACGAGCAACTCACGGTCCGGACACGCAAGGTGAAAGACTTTTTGCACATCAATCATGTCGCCCATGATCTTTGCCTGAACAACGTTTCTGGGCACTCCGTCGAGCACGAGCGAATCGATGTCCGGCTTGAACGTGTGCAGCCCGACGAGGTGGCTGATGTGGGCGCGGAGGAGTTCCATCGTCACTTCATCCGGCACCAACTGCCCGCGCGAAGAGTATTCGATGAACTTCTGGCCGATGGCCGTTCGGGTATCGAGCGCGCGGAAAACGTCGCCCATCGCGAGATGGAAAAAACGCGGGATGGCGCCGATGATTTTGCCTTGCGTGCCTTTGCCACTTCCTGGCGCGCCGAGTAGAAGATACGTGCGGTATTTCATGGAAAAAGCCGGGAAAGTGGCGGGTTTTGCAGTGGCGGCAAGGATGAAAGCGAACTTTATCCTTTATATCGGAGGTTCATCCCGAGCCGCTATCCGGGCGAGCAGCTTCCGGACATCGACATATTGCTCGGTCAATTCACGGATCCGCCCGATTTTTTCCTCATCGCCGGGGAGCGTTTTGACGGTCATCGAGTGAATCCGGCTGGCGATTGTAAAACTGTCGAGCGGGGACGCGATCGCCGGAAGATCGCTCGCTTCCAGCGCCTTGAGCACGCTTTCGTGAGGGTGCAGGTCATTGCACAGGACAATGCCGCAAACACCGCGCGTTTGCTGTCCCACGAGCGAGATGGACGCGAGCAGCACATCCTCACGGTCCCCTGGCGTGATAACAAGCGTTCCTGCGGTAAAGCGGCTCAACAGGTGGCCCGCCTCCATGTCACCGATGAGGACCTGCCGGACAAGCCGCCGCGACCGTGCGCGCGCATTAATGAACTCCCCGCGCACCACCTTGCACACCTGCCCGAGGGTGGGATGCGCCAAAATCGGGTCGGCGGGGATTACCCCGAGCAGCTCGATTCCCAACCGCGCGAACCCTTTCCCAGCGAATTCGAGAACATTGTCGTACTTCTCCGGAAGCACTTTGTTGAGGATCACGCCGATCACTTCCACTCCTTCTTTTTCAAATAGCGCACGGTTCAAGGCGACCTCGTCAATCGGTCGTCCGATGCCCCCCTGAGTTACCAGAATCGCTTTTGACTGAAGGATCTTTGCTACTCTTGCGTTTGAGAGATCGAATACGCTACCCACACCCGCATGCCCGGTACCCTCGATGATCACGAAATCCTTTTCCCATGCCGCGCGGTCAAACGAGTTCTGGATGCGACGAACGAGGATGTCCGTGTTCGCCTGCTGAATGAATTTCCGCGTAAACTCCGGCTCAACGGCTATTGGACTGATTGCGGCCAACGGTGCAAAAATTCCGTAGGTCTGGTCGATCAGCACCGTGTCTTCATCGACCAACTCTCCGTCGATTTCGACAAAGCGCTGGCCCACCGGCTTGATAAAGCCGATGCGTCCGTGCGTCTGTCGAAGCGCTCCGAAGAGCCCGAGAGACACCGTCGTCTTCCCGTCGTTTTGCTGCGTTGCCGCGACGAATACTCGTGGCGTGACCGTGTTCATCTACGCCCACATTTCTCGTTGCGGACGGGCATGTCAAACACTCGGGCTGAATGGGACCGGTTAGCGCAGGTATCCGTTGAGCGGCGGCGCGATTTTCCGGCCTTTCGAGTCGAGGAACTTCTTCGAAATAATTGCTCCATCGACGTCGATACCTTCGAGCACCGGCTCGTGGGACGTAGTCGGGATGCCATTGGCATCGGCGAAGTCTTCCACAAGCGTCGGCAAGCCCCCGGGAACTGTGACGAGGCGGGCATTCTTGTCGCCGCCCGTTTCTCCGGTGATCGTGACCGCTTTGTAAACTTGAATCGAGGCGATCCGGTCCACGCTGCCGGCGACTGCCGAGATGAGGTTCCTTGCAAATACGTTTTCGAGCGATCCATTGACGCCTGTTCTTGCCGGCACCGATTTGTAGAGAGTCGGGTTGTTGTCCGGATCCAGCACATACGATTTGTTCCGTCCGGCAGCTCCCACCACGATGCCCACGTTGCCTAAGACATCATCGAGGAACGCTGGGGTTCCAGCGGGCACCCCGAACGGTTGAGCAGGCTCAATGAGTTCGGTTTGCACGAACTGCGCGAACGATTCTCCGAAAAGAACGTCGTTGTAGCTGTGAAGCGCGACCGCCGGTGATTTATTGCCGAGGTTCGACGACAGGGTGACATTTTTGATTGAGCCACCCACACCGACAAAGCCCTTCTTATCGAGCACAGTGCCGTAGTGAATGGTGCTTCCACCATCACCCGCGATGATATCCATGTGCGGATCGATCGCGCCTTTTTGGAAGACTCCAACGACGCTGCCGCCGTTGCCACCCTGGCCTACCCTGCCGCCGAATGCGTTCTGCGGCTGATTGGGAGTGCTATCGATCGGGTTGACAATAAACGAAGAAGCATCACCACCGGCACCAGCGGCGATCAGTGCCTTGGTCGAGGCCGACGCGCCGAAGTCGATTCGTATATTCAACGCAGATCCACCGAGGCCACCCTTCCGGAATCCATCACCGCCCTCACCGCCGACGACGGCGAACGATCCGAGCGGCGATGACGCTGTCACCGTGCTTACAGAACCGCCCGTTCCTCCGTCGTTGCCCGCGCTCGAGCCCGCGGCCCCCGCGATCAATCGATTAAAGCGGAAGCGGGATGCGTCCTGGTAAACCCGATAGATACTCTGGATATCGACGGGTGTGAAGCGAAGCTCATCTGCCGGACTCGCGACGCCATCGACATTCAAATTCGTCAGGTTGCCGCCGTTTCCTCCTCTTCCAGTGAAGGCATTTCCGCCAGCGCCTGCCAGGAGGCTGACCAGTTTAGGAACGTACTCGTTGTTGCTTCCGTCCGGAAATACGAAGAAATTGGAAATCGAACCTCCGTTTCCTCCCGCGTTCCCGACGCCGCCATTACCGGCTTTCACGATGATTTCTCCTTGCAACTGAATTCCGACGACGGGACTGCTGTTGGAAATACTCCCTCCATCTCCAGCGCGACCCGTGACCGCCGATCCTCCATCGCCGGCCTGATAGTAGATATACTGGCCCGTCACACTGCCGGGAACCGTCGTCGCGGGTTCTCCGTTGTTGCGCGGATCAGGGATGCGGGGATGGAAATTCACGATGTTACCGCCTTTTCCACCCGTCACCGTGCCCAAGCCACCGTTACCTGCGATTACAGCGACGCTGGAATTGTAAACGTCGTACGAGGCGTTGCTGCCGATGATCGAGCCACCGGAACCGCCGATTTTACCCACGCCTCCATTACCGGCTATCAGTTCCACACCGGCGAACAGCGAATTGGAAATGAGACTTCCGCCCGCGCCTCCTGCGCCAAATACACCGCGTCCACCGTCGCCACCTTTCAGCCGGTGATCGAGGACGAGTGCGCCACCTTCATAGATGGAAACACCAGTGATTCCGCCGCCGTTTCCACCGGACGAGAAGCCCGCTCCACCGTTTCCGGCCTCCAACTGAACGACAATCGAAGGGGTAATCTGAATCGCTCCGATGAGTTGAACGACTGGAAGTCCGGTGAATGGATCGATGACCGGCACGCCCGTCAACGGGTCCACCGTTTGCAGGGTTGCAGTTCCTCCGAGGAAGCCGCCTGAACCGCCCCGGCCCACGAGCGCATTGCCGCCGTTGCCGGCTGCGATATTCAGACTGTACTCGATGAGTGCAAAATCAGGAAACAAAGCCGCGACGATGGGCGGGGGAACGACGATGCTGCCAAAGGAGACGTTTCCAGTTACCATTTGGCTGATCCCAAAAATGGTAGTCGGCGCGATCGCATTCACATTCTCATAAACAGGGTCTGCAAACGCGTGGGCTGTTTCGACCTCACCCTGATCTCCCGCATTTGGATCGGCAACTGGAGTGTTGTTGATCACCCCGTCCAGTCCGCGGCCGTTCCCACCGAAGGGAAGCCATTCCACAAGCAACGCCCCGGCTTCGTGGCTGAGCACCAAGTCATCCGGGCCATCTCCATCAATGTCACCAGCACGAATGGTGAACAGGCTCCGAGCTCCGGGCGGCAACTCATAATAGTTGCCGCTCTGGTTAATCAACGGTGATACGCTGCCGGGGTCTCCGGAACCCGTCCCATCCCCAATGGACCCGCTCATGAACCCCTGATGCTGTCCCTGATCAATGGAAATCGCCGCCATATCCGTATTGCCATCACCATCGAAATCAACGGTGGTGAGATCGTAGATTCGGAAACTGTCCACCTGAATGTTTGGTCCGCGATCGAGATCCACTATCCCGAGATCGAAGGCTCCGAGCGGAATCGGGACGGGACGGAGACCGGGGATTGGCGCACGGTCGGACCAATCGAGTGTCAGCGCGACGCGGGCTGTCCACACCGAGGCCACGACCACATCGTGCGTATCACCGACTGTGTGAAGTGTGGTTGCTTCCAGCACGACGGGTGGATAAGTCGTCGATACGGGCAGCGGCGTCAAATTGACCAGATTCACGAATGGTTCCTTCCGATCTTCAGGGAAGTTCACTCCGTCGATGCTCACGGCTTTTCTTCCGTAGTCATAATAGAATTGGCCCGTGTACTCCTGCTCGCCCGTAACAGGATTGAGCTCCAAATCGGCCATCATGAACACCACTCTCGTCTCTGCACCGACCGCGATCTCCGGACGACCATCTCCATCGAAATCACCGATCGCGAGATCGTTCGTCCCGAATGAGTTGCCCCCAAGGATTGGAATGGTGCTGTGTCGGGCTTCGTAGAACCCGACGAATTCATTCACTCCGTTTGCGTTGAGGTCCTCGTCACTGGAGAGAAGGCCATCGTTATTCAAATCCTCGAACTTCGCCAGAAATACGACGAGATCTCCCGTTCCACCAAAGTCGCGGGACGCCACAACGATGTCCGGGTGCCCATCGCCATTCACGTCTCCTGCCGATAGCGCCTTGCCGTTTCGCGGCCCATCGAGATAAATGCCTTGAAGCGGAAGTCCGTCCGGCCCGGTGAATGTCATCCACCCGGTGTCCAGAGGATCCGCGTCGGGTCGCGGATCGGAGATCATCACGATCAATTGAGAGGCATCCGATGTCGTGTAAACAAAGTCGCCCTCTCCGTCGTTGTTGAAATCAAGACCCTGATTGACCCCGACGCGCGGGGTATAAGCGCCGGTGCTGCTGTCCGGGTAATGAGTGGTCCCCCATCCGTTCAACCCCTTCGTGGCGAGCGTCGCAGGCTCAGTGAAGATGCCGCGGGCAAGGCTCGATCCTCTTCCGCCGTTTGTGAATCCATTTCCTCCATCGCCCATGTCGATGTGGACATTTCCTTTTACGTTGAGATTCCCCACAGTGCTATCGCCGGCGTTTCCGCCGTTTCCGATCGTCCCGGTGCCACCGTCGCCGCCGCTCAAGACGACCAAGCCGGTGAACGAACTCTTATCGGAGAAATTAAGGACCGACCCGCCGTCGCCACCATTTCGTCCCGTACCGCCATTTCCAGCGATGAGCTGGTAGCCGTTATCGTCGGATACCATGGCGACGTTTGAAATACTCCCGCCATTCCCCCCGGCGCCACCATTGCCGGCGATCAAATAGCCGACGCTGAACGGGCTGCCGTCGGAGGACTTCACGGTGTTAATCCCGCCGCCGGATGCACCCACCGCCGGAGCGAAAGGCGCCATCGTGCCACTGAGGTCATCGCCAATCAGCAGGTTTGACAGGCGATACTCACCCGCGACGCCGAAACTGAAATACTGGCCGCTTACTGCCGTGCCAATCCGGATCGAGGCGACCATCGGGACGAAGTTGTTTGGTCCCGGAGTGTAGTCAAAGTTCGGGACCGTAAAGACGGTAGCACCCGTATCATCGGTGCCCGTTGGATTGAAAATCAATCCCCCGTCGTCCGCACCAAAACTCCGCCCGGCGTAGATGTTCCCATAGACTGAAAACGTGCTCTTCGGCGGCTGGCGCAAGTTCAGGTCGAAGTTATCCACCGTGCCATCGCCGTTTTGATCTGGAATGTCCGCAAGTGTCAAGGGACGCAGTTCCACCTTCTCGATCGAGTTATTCAACAGCACCCGGCCATCGCCTTTCAATCCCTGCGAATCGTTGGACGGATTATTGTCGGAATCGCTCAACGACAGAATCTTTTTGGTCACCACGACGCCATTCCGTTCCTCTGTGATGGAAACTTCCTTCAGGTTCGTGACGATATCGCCGTGGATATCGACGAACGAAATCAAGCGCAGTCCATTCCCCGCGGCGATGCCGGTGATCTCATTCGCGTCGAACTTGTCATCGCCATTGTAGTCCTGCGTAAAAACGATCGCGCTCCCCTGCTCCACGAACAAAAGGTAGCTTCCTTTTTTGTCGCCGAGTGTGCTCAGGCCCTGGCCCGCGAACAGTTCGATGGGAGTGCCGAGCGACAGCGGAACCCATTCGGCATCGATCGGCTTTGGATAGGTGACGAGAGTCGCCGGAGCGATTCGCGCTTCGAGGCTTTCTACAATGCTTTTGCGGAGGTTTGGCTTTTTCATGTTCATTGAGTCTGGGTTAAAAGATGTTGTTATAGTCGTAGAAGAACGGGGCGATAATCGGCGCCCTATCACCCGGCGTGTTGAAGGTAACCGCAAAGGTGTTTGGCGTGGCGTCAGCGGTGACCGTCACCGAGCCGTTCAGTCCGCCGGGTCCAGTCGCCTGGATGGTCGGGAGTGCATTGAGTGCCTTCTGAATGGCAAGGATGGTGGCGTTGCCCGGAATCGGCACAGTCTGAAGACCACCGAAGGAGAGCGTGTATCTGTCAGACTTGATCGTCAGCAGTTGCACCTCCACGTCTGTCGAA
Source organism: Verrucomicrobiaceae bacterium (assembly GCA_031374705.1). GTDB lineage: Bacteria > Verrucomicrobiota > Verrucomicrobiia > Chthoniobacterales > Chthoniobacteraceae > SXWH01. The sequence goes on from JANMGP010000211.1 coordinate 24,101, forward strand.
GTTCCTTTTACGCTCTCTGTGAAGCTGAACTCGCCGCCCACGATGCGCGCTTCCGGCGTGAAGTTCACCGTCGCCTGGTTGAACACTTTGGCGGCGATAAGACCGTCGAGCGGCACTTCGTTGAAGTCGTAGATGCCGTCACTGTCCGCATCCACCCACTTGAAAACGCGCCCGTTGATTTCCGAGGCGTCCGAAAACGCGCCGACGTAGTTTGCAGCAGGAATCTCGACTCCCGCAGGCGTGAACCCGCCATTGATGCGCAGCGGATCAAATACGAACCGGCGCGGTTTCACGACCTTTTGAACTTCCTGAATGACAGACGTTCCGTCGACGAGAGTCGAGTTTGCAAACAGAAGCGTCTGCACACCTGCAAATGTCGGGAGATCACCCGCGCTGTTAAACTGAATGTCGTATCGGCTGTTCAAACCGTTGCTCACAGTCACGCCACCCGCCGTCTGCACACCCGGAATCGCATTTACCGCGGCCTCGACGTCTGCTGGTGAAGCCCCGGCAGGAATCGACTGTGTGACATCGGTCGGATTTCCACCGAACGAAATGGTGAAGCTGCCGGCCTGATAGAAATCAATTTCTTGAATCTCGCGGACTTGGTAAAGCGCCTGCAACGTGGGCATCTGCCCGGGATTATTGAAGACGACGTTGAATGAACCGGCGTTTGGCTGAACCACGGTCACACCACCCACGGCAGTGATCGGAGTAAGGTTATTCAGCGCGGTCGAAATGTCAGCCAGAGTCGCACTACCGGGGAGCAGAGGCGTCGATACTCCGGCCTTGACGGCCCCTGTAATCACTCCGGTTTTATCGCCAAATTTGCTGAATTCAATCTTGAGTACACCGCTGCCCTGCTCTGTGACAGCAACTACCCCCGCAGTGACCACGTTTGGAAGCGCATTTAACGCGCTTTGAATCTGGCCCGCCGTCGCGTTAGAGGCGAGCGGCGTTGTAGTCTGACCTTGGAACGTCAGCGTGAACTCGCCACCGGCAAGTGCACGGACCCCTGCCAGACCGAGAAGCTGCGTTTCAAACGTCAGGTCTCCGCCTTTGCGGAATTCCTGCGCGGTCACGCCGACAGGGACATGCAATGCGAACTCCCCGCTTCCATCGTAATCGACGACTTGAACCTCAAACTGATTGAGTGTGTTCGAGCCTTTGAGCGCTTCGTCCACTGTCTGCTCAATATTGATGCCCTCGACCAGAATCTGCGTCTGCGGGGCCAATTCGTTGAACTCCACGACATAGGAATTTGGCAGAACTCCGGCCGTCACGGTCACCGCTTTCGCGCCTTGAAGAACCACGTCGAGCGCTGCCTGCACGTCCGTGGCGGGCGCACCGGCCAGAAGGAACGCAGATGACGCGCCTCCAAAGCTGATGGCGAACGCCCCGGTATCATCCGTCCGGATGAGCTGCCGCTCGTCAGTCGTGGCATTTCCTTCCTGAATCGTCGTGGCGACACCCCGGGGAATGGTGATTCCACCGACTGTCGTCCGTTGCCCCACATTCAGGTCGGTCCTGTCACCATTGGCTGAGAATGTGATTTTGAACGAGTTATCCGCATCCGCCAGAACGGTGACGCCGTTCAGGCCGATTCCGGGCAGTGTCTCAAGCGCCGTGTCAATTGCGGCTGCAGTGAAAACTCCCACAGCGTTCGGAGTGATGAACGAAGTCACGGCATTTTGATATCCGAATCGTATCTGCGAACCAGCTTGGTGGGTGAACAGGAGCGTTTCCTTCGCGCCGCCAGAACCCTGCAAAAGCACTTCGGTGTAACCGAGCGGGAACGCATCTTCCTGAACCCGGATGCTCGGCTGGTCGCCAGCCTTGCCGAATTCCACCTGAAAATTCTTCGAGTTCGCCGGTGTTTCGGTGACGGTCACTCCGCCTTGAGCGATGATGCTCGGCTGGAGATTCAGTTGATTGGACAACTGTGTGACAGTGAATCCTGTAGCCAGGTTCAACTGGAAGCTATCGAGGCCAAACGCAAATGTGACGACTCCTCCGCCCATCGGGTCCACATGAATGATTTGTTTTTCCTTGGCGATATACTCGAAGGCACCGGGCTGCGCCTCCGTGACGGTAAGCGGTTCGGCGAACAGTGTTACCTGAAGCGTCGGATGATCGACCGCATCAAGGAACCTCACGTCGAACGTTCCATCCGGCGCAGTGGGTGCGACGCGCTTTGTGACGCTGATCTCGCCGGGGTCGATAGTCGGAAGCGCTTCCAGCGCTAGGCGGACGTCATCTGCAGTCGCTGTCGCGGCCAACTGGACAGTGGAACTTGTGACGGCTCCCTCCGTGTAAGTGATGCTGAACTTGAATGGTGCAATCGGGAGGAAGGTGTGGACCTCATTCGTTGCAACGACGGTCTCGCTGACGGGGACAAGGCTGTTGTTATTTCCAACGCCGGCCTGAATGTCCGTGGAAGCGATGGCAAAAACCTCCTGTCCGATGACCTGCGGCTGGTCGCTCGGGTTATTAAAAGTGATCCGATAACCGCTCGGGAGCGATGCAGTGACGGTGACGCCGCCGACCGCGTTGATAAACGGCAGCGCATCCAAGGCTGCGTCAACTTCCGCCGGGGTGGCATTCAAAGGCAGGGGCGTCGTCTTCTGCGAATCCACGCCACCCATGATGAGGACGGTCTGGTCCCCGTTTTGGACGAAAGTGATGTCGAACACCGGGTCCGAGCCACTGATCGTCACAGTCCCAGTATTTCCCGGGCCGGTTGCGCGGACTGTTCCGAGCGCGTTCAGCGCTGCTGCGATTTGCACAGAAGTCGCATCCTTGTCCAATGGCGCAGTCTTCTCGCCTTGGAAACTCAGGGTAAACTGCGTTCCAGCGGGAAGCGCACGCACCGAGCCGATGTCCACAGTCTGCACCTCGCCGCTCACTCCCGAGCCGGGCGTTTTCTCCGTTGCAGTAATACTGACTCCGCCGAACTCATAAACTTGCTGGCTGCCGGGAATGCTCTCAAGGAACGCGTGAGTGGAGTCCTTCAAGAGATTCCCCGCGTTGACATAAATGTTGTCCACTTTCGTGGCGAGTTTTGGTGTCGCCCCGCGGCCGGCTGCGATCGTTGCAATGGTGTCGGCATTGATTACCGACACACTGCCTGTTGCACCCTCCTTTGCACCGGCACCGCCCGCTCCGGCAAATATGCCTCCCATCGTGTTAAAGCCATACACTTCCCCGTCGCGGACGCCGATGTCGTGCGCAAGCACATTGACCTTCGAGACACTGCCGCCAGCACCACCGACCTTCAAGGCATCGCCGCCATCGCCACCCGCGATGTGGCGAAGAATAGCGTCGGTTGAAATCTCCACGATGTTCACGACACTGACGCTGCCTCCTTTGGCACCCGTTGAAGCAAGCGGAGCATCGCCACCGTCACCGGCGCGGATTGTAAAATCAACTCCGAGTTCACCGCCCCGCTGGAGCGCGAGATTCGTAATCGAACCACCAGCCGCGCCTTTCGTCGAGGACGCACCGCCGTCGCCGGCGCGAATCACCGTGTCGCCCAAACCGATGTTCACCGCTCCGCTGACCGTTGAGATGGAACCACCTTTGCCGACCGATTTACCATCCGGCGAAGCTGATCCGTCGCCAGCTTTGACTAAAATGCTTCCATTCGGGGTCGGGACTAATGTCGCCGCTGTGCTTCCATATCCGAGGAACGAAATCGAACCGCCCGCTCCGCCGCCTGCACCGTCACCAGCTCGAATCGTGAGCGAACGCTCAGCAAATAATCCGGAAGGCTGCGCGGCAGTGCCGGAAATACTTCCACCTGCGGCCGGACGGACACCCACCGCCCCAGCGTCGCCGGCGATCAATTCGCCTTCGCCTTCGCCCGCGAAAACACCAGCCGAGACGATACTACCACCGCGACCTGCCGTTGCACGCGCTCCAAGTCCCGAACCACCTTCTCCCGCCACGACCGAGCCGAATCCGGGAGTGTTGATGCTAGCGGAATTTACCGAGCCACCGATGCCGCCGCCGCCACTAATGCCCGCGCCATTTCCACCGAAACCGGCGGACACAAACGTCGATGCCCTGACGTCCGTTGGAACGCCGCCGATAAATTTCTTTACCTCTCCCGTAATTGCGACCTCAAGGCTCTTTATCGAACCACCTGCCCCTCCCTTCCCATTCAAAGTGGCCGAGCCGCCCTCACCCGTCTGGATCGTCGGCTCGATATTGATGCCGACGATCGAGAAATTTGTCATGTTCCCGCCGTTGCCGCCGCCTTTGTCACCATCGCCACCCGCACCCGTGCGAATGTTCATTAGGTTCAGCGCACCGCGCGTCCCGTTTGCGTCGGAATCCAGAACCACAACGCCGGTGACTGTTCCGCCCGCTCCACCGCGACCATTTACGCTGTCGCCACCATTGGCTTTGACGCCGCTATTTATCTCTAAAACGTTCGCGTCGCTGTTGGCGATCGCCACGGCCGAAATATTCCCGCCCTTGCCAGCATTGCCACCATTTCCGTCGCCGCCTGTTCCTGCATTGAAAACGAGCGCGTCCGAAACGACGCCATCCCGCTCTTCAACTTTTAAATTAGCCAGGTCTCCACCCTTTCCGCCGACTTTTCCGTCGCTGCCGTCGCCCGCTTCAATCTGAATCTGACGGCCAAGCAGTGCCACAGAAGTCACCGAACCGCCGACCGCGCCAATGCCGAGACCGAACGACGAACCAGCATCACCACCACGGACCGCGATGTCCGAGCCGATCGATGCTTCCACGTTTCGGATGAAGGAACTTGTCACCGACCCGCCGACACCCGATTTTCCGCCCGCCGGAACGATCGATGCGCCACCCTGACCACCGATGACGGCGATTTCGTCGCCAGTGGACTCCGGGGTGGAAGTCAAAATATCCAGAGCGGTGACGGTACCGCCCTTGCCGCCGATTTTTCCGTCGCCACCCTTTCCTCCAGTCACGAGCACGTCGTCACGAAGGATACCGCTACTCAGGATGACTTTCCCATTGAGCACCGTGTAGCCTACGAAGGCTTTGGACACCGTTCCGCCAGCACCGCCGACACCCGTGAGAGAGTTCCCTCCGAGTCCGGCGCTGATTTCAACGAGATCATTCGCCGTGAAATCGGTCGCCCCCGCGACGATGACATTGCTCACTGAACCACCTTTGCCACCGTTTGGTTTTGCGACACTGGTCGTGCCTCCGTCGCCCGCCTTGATCGTGAATCCATCAGAATCCGCCCGAATAATCACATTCGAGATGGAACCACCTGCCGCGCCCTCGCCACCAACTCCCGCTTCAATCCGCGTCGTCACCGAATCGACCAAAACTTTTTGAACCATGCTCCCCGCCTTCCCTGGCGCAGGCACGAACGAGAAGATGCCGTTTCCGCCGGGGGTGTCCACCACAGCCGCACCGGCACCGATGTATTTAGGGAAGAAATCGAACGTCTCGCCATTGCCTGCCGAACCGGCGAGGATGGTGCCGACGTTGCCGCTCACGATTACGTTATTGATCTTTCCGCTCGCGAGCACTTTTCCGCCGACTAACTCGGGAACGCCAGCAACCAAAACGGAGCCACCCACCGAACTTCCAACAGTGAATCCCTTCACGTTCACGCCGGGGATCATCGGACCGGTCATGACCAACGTGTCGTCCGCAAGACTCGGAGTTCCTTGTTCGTTGAGGTTGTAAACGATGTCGCCCGGGAGCGCGCCCTTCAGTTCAAACTGAGCCCCATTTCCCGCAGAGATTCCGACGATGTCGGCCTCGTTCACCTCATTGTTACGCACTCCGTTGGAGTCTTCCTTGTCGATGAAAAACACCACGATATTTCCGGACTGAACGATGAGGAAGTCCTCAACGCTCGATCCGGCGCTGGTGCGAAAGAGCTGCAGCTTGTCGCCGGCAGAAAGCCGGAGGTAAAAAGTGTCTGCGACGCCGGGAAGCCCGCCTCCCACAGCCGCCGAGATCGGATCCAGCGAGTTCGCCTCGGTATTCACGAACGGTGCGTTCAGATCGGAGTCCGTAAAATCGGAGTCCGGCTGATTGAGCGAGTTCGGAATGCCTGCGATGATGATCCGAGCAGGGGCGATTCGGGACTCGAGGACTTCAATTGTGCGGTTAGGAAATGATTTCATGGTGGGCGAGAGTTGCGGCTTGCGAAGTAATCGTCGAACTTACAATGAACGGCAATACTTTTTTAAAGATTTTATCTAACTGTCGATTCATCATCAGCTGCATCCTGAGCATCGGCTGATAATATTCTAATTTCGTTCTGGAGGAACTCAAAGTAAAACGCCACCTTTCCCAACGGACATGGCCGCCCGGTCTTTTACCGGAGCGGCCACGTCGTGGATTGGACTTAGCGCAGTGACTGCTTTCAATTTCGGTTTCAATACTGTCGGTTCAACCGCCCAGTATCTTAGGGTAAAGTTTTTACCCTCCGATACTGAAATTAACCGCGGATGCGCTTTTGAAGATCGAGTTCGATCACGCCGAAACGCTGCTCGTAAGCTGCGAGGGTGGCGTTCAGGTTCAAGCAAAGACGCTTGGCTGCGTCCGGTGTCATGATGACACGATTGTCAAGTTTCACCGCGTCGGTAGGGGCCGGGTTGTAAGGATCGCTGTTCACGCCGAAAGTCAAATAGACCTCGTTGATGTTCGCCGCGATTCCGACTACGTTGGCGTAGCTGGTCTTGAGGCTGGTGGTGTCCACTTGGATCTGGGGCTGTGCTGCCGCTGGGGCTTGTGTTTCTTCGCTCATTTTTGTTTTATGTGTGTGTTTACGGGTTGAGGGCGGGTTCGATAACTGACCGCTCCCTGCGCTGCAACCGGTTTTTCATGTATTTTAAGCAGATTTGCACGTTTTTCGGTTTCTTCTCGCCCCCGCGCCCCTTTTTCCGCAAAGCACGGGAAGAAGAATGCCCGACAATTTTGCACAGACCATCACCGAAGCTCCGGATACGCCGTTCGACATTTCGCTGCGCCCTCCGGCGTTCACTGAATTTGCCGGCCAGGAGAAGGTTCGCGACCAGCTCCTGGTGATGGTTGATGCCGCTAAAATGCGCGGCGACGTCCTCGAGCATGTGCTGCTTTCAGGCCCGCCGGGACTTGGTAAAACGACGCTTGCCCACATTCTCGCACAGGCTCTGGGAGCGGGAATTCGCTGCACCTCCGGACCAACCATCGAGAAAGCCGGGGACCTTGCCGGGCTTCTCACAACGCTTGAGCGCGGCGATGTGCTCTTCATTGATGAGATCCACGCGCTGTCCCGCGTCATTGAGGAATACCTCTATCCCGCCATGGAGGACTACAAGCTGGACATCATCATCGACCAGGGCCCCAACGCCCGCTCCGTCCGGTTGAACCTCCCCAGATTCACACTCGTCGCCGCAACGACCCGCGCGGGAATGATCACCGCGCCGCTGCGTTCGCGCTTCGGAATGACATGCCGGCTCGACTATTACACCGCAGAGGAATTGCAAAAAATCATCCTCCGCAGCGCAAGTCTTCTCAATATCGAGGTCAATGAAGCCGGCGCTCTGGAGATTGCCGCCCGCTCCCGCGGCACTCCTCGCGTGGCAAACAATCTTCTGCGTTGGGTGCGCGATTTTGCGCAGGTGCGCGCCGATGGAAAAGTAAACCGCGACGTCGCTGACGCCGCGCTGACCATGCGCGATATCGACCGCGACGGCCTCGATGAAATGGACAAGCGTCTACTCGAAGCGCTCGTGTTGAAATTCGATGGCGGCCCTGTGGGAATCAGCTCTCTCGCGGTTGCAGTGGGCGAGGATGACGGCACTTTGGAGGATGTCCACGAACCCTACCTCATCATGCAAGGCTACATCAAACGGACGGCCCAAGGTCGTGTCGCCACGCCTCGCGCTTACCAGAAACTCGGTCTGACCGGCGTCAAAAAGACGGGCGAGCTTTTTGGGTAATGGTCCCGGCGCTCCTCACCACTTTTCTCTGGAGTTGCTCGTCCGTCTGCGCAGCGCGGTCCGCGAGACTCGTTGGAGGCAGCACAGCGAATCTTCTGCGCATGGTGATTGCCGCGATCCTGCTTGGGATTTGGGCGCACACGTTTGGTCACGGGCTCGGCGGTGCAGCATTGCCCTGGTTCATCGCGAGCGGCTTCGTTGGCTTTGGCCTCGGCGATGTCGCCATGTTTGCAGCGCTCCAACGCATCGGGCCGCGGCTCACCATGCTGCTCACGCACTGCATCGCCGTGCCGCTCGCAACTTTGTCCGAATGGGTATGGCTGGATTCCAAACTCGGCGGAATTCAGATTCTCTGCGCAGTCGTCATTCTCGCAGGCGTGGCGCTAGCACTCGCGCCCGATCGTGGATCGAAAATTCCGCGGAGAGCGTTTTGGATTGGTGTGGCATTCGGCCTCATTTCAGCGATGGGGCAGGGCTTTGGATCAGTGCTCAGCCGCGGTGCAAATATCGCCGCCGAGGCTGTTGGACAGAAGGTGGACGGTGGCACGGCGGCTTACGAAAGAATCCTTGCCGGCATTGTCGTCGCGTTCGTCTTCTTCCTCGTTTTGCGCAAGCGGGAAGAGAAGCCGGCCCAAGTCCAATGGCCAAAAGCGTGGGCCTGGATCATTGCCAATGCGCTCGCGGGACCGAGCGTCGGGGTCGCCGTGTATCAGTGGGGCCTCGCAACCACACACACCGGCATCATCATGCCGGTTGTGGCCACTGTTCCCGTCGTGACGCAATTGCTCGTTTGGTGGATCGACGGACAGCGCCCGACCGCGCGGACGCTTATTGGCGGCGCGATCGCCGTGGCAGGCGTGATCGCTTTAAAGACTGTCACTCCTTGATCCAGCCGCGGCTGCGATACATGCGCCAGCCGACGAGTTCATGCATCCAAATGCTGATTTTTTCGAACCCATGCCAGGTCGGAACATTCAAACGAAACGGCACCTCCGCGAGGCTCACGGTCGTGAGAAAATTACACGGTGCTGGGACCAGTTCCACCCCGGCAGTCCGGAAGGTCGCCGCGGCGCGCGTCATGTGAAAAGCAGACGTCACCAAGATGACCCGCTTCCATCCCCGTTCGCGCATCAACGCCGCCGTTTTCTCCGCTTCCTCACGCGTGTTGCGGGTCGCGCCGTAGCTCACCAACTCTGCGTTTGCAGGGAGTTTCCACATTTCCAACCACGACTTCACAACGTCTGCCTCCGCCCGAACAGCACCATCAAATATCGCGCCGCCGCCGCCGAGACAAAGCACTCGCGCCTTCCCGAGCCGCATCAACTCAAGGCCCATCAACACACGATCTCCACCTTTCGTGAGATGCATGCCGGCCATTTCATATCTCGAGGGCTCCGTGCCGCCGCCGCAGATCACGACAGCATCACACTCCGGCAATGACTCGGCCTTCACGCCCGCCCAAGGTTTTTCCAAACCACGAAGCAGCCAGCCAGGAAAATCCGTACTCCCGCAGAGCACGATGCCGACGACAAGAACCGCCGAACAAACACCGAGACGCCGATGCTTTTTCCGAAAAAGAACGACACAAACAATAATGAGCACGAGCCACACCAGCCCGACAGGCTCGATAAGTGCGAGCACCTGACGCAGGATGAATTCGAACATCCGACACACTTATCCGCCGAATCGATATGCGTGGAGCCGAAAGTGACTACACAAATTCCTGCTCCCCAAAATCCGCGATGAGTCCGTGCTTCACGAGCAGGGAGCGATAGCGCTCGATGGCCGCTTTACCGCGCTCGCCGACGTCGAAGTGAATGTGCTCGTTCAGGTAACAATGGCGGATTTCGTGGGTGGAGAGTCCGTCACAATCGACAATGTCGGGGATTCGTTGGATCCCGCTTTCTTTCAGCGCACGCAGCTCGTCCGCGACGGCAGGCGGCACTTCTCTTCGCATCGCCCATAGTGCGAAGACGAAGGGAAGTCCGGTGCATCGTTTCCATTCCCCACCGAGATCGAGAATCTTCCAGTCGGCGTTCGCCGGGTTCGTCCGGAATTCGATGGCTTGGTTGCCGATCAGCAACCGCGCGTCCCCTTCCCCGCCGTATTCGAGATGCAGGCCGCGGAAGTCCGCGAGCATCACTCGCAACAAATGCGCGGAGCTCAATGATGCGGGGTCGAGCGCGATTTTCCGGATGTCCGAGAGCTCGCCTCGATACGCGAGGAAGACGCTGAAAACGGGGCCGTCCGAAGCGATGACCGCGCCATCCACGAGCTGGTAGCCGGGATGCCGGAGCGCCTCGAACACCGGCACGAGCGCAACATCGAGTTCATCGGCAAAGAGCATTTCCGCGAGTACGGATGGGTGTTCGAACACGACAGTTCCATCGTAGTCGCAGATGAGCGGACGCGAGTTCAGATACTGCACGCAGCCGACGCGCAGTCCGTGGAGACCCGGATAACGGTCGGCGATCATACGGCGACCGGTTCAGCGACGACCGGCTCCAGTTTGCGATACCACGTATCCCGGGCGACGGGCTCGCGTCCGGCTTCGCGGATGGCTTTTTTGAGCGCCGCCATGGACTGCCCCATCGGCGTGACAGCGCCGGCCATGTGGAAGATTTTCTCCTCGAAAATCGTGCCGTGCAGATCGTCCACGCCATAGTTCAGCGCGACGGACGCCATGGGCAGACTGAGGCTGATCCAGTAAGCGGTGATGTGGTCGAAGTTATCGAGATAGATGCGCGAAACGGCGAGATTGCGAAGTTCATCAAACGCAGTGGCGCGCACAATATGGCGCAGTTCCGGGCGTGCGCTTTCGCTTTCGAACGCAAACGGAATGAAGCTCATGAAACCCGACGTTTCATCCTGCAATTCCCGCAGGCGCCGAAGGTGATCCACCCGTTGCTCCAGCGTTTCGATATGACCAAAGAGCATCGTCGCCGTGCTGCGCATCCCCATTTGGTGCCAGGTGCGATGGACGTCCGCCCATTCCTCGGCAGTTTCCTTTCCGCGGCAAATCTGGTCACGAACCACGGGATCGAAAATCTCCGCGCCACCGCCGGTGATGGCCTGCAACCCTGCATCCTTAAGCGTCGCGAGCGTTTCGGCGATGCTCTTCTTGAAGACGCGCTCCGCGAGATGGCGGATTTCTACGGCGGTGAATGCCTTGATGAAAAGCGCGGGGTTAGCGCCCGCATCCGCGTGATGAGTTCGATATACCACTCCGCTTTTAACGAAGGATGGAGCCCGCCGACCATGTGGACCTCCGTGATTCCGACATCGAGCCCGCGCTGCACGCGATGGAGGATTTCGTCCACCGTCATCTCGAACGCATGCTCCTCGTTTTTCCGCGCACCAAATGCGCAGAACTGGCAGCGCAGGATGCAGTGGTTCGAGTAGTTGATGTAGAGATTGTGGATGTAAGTTCCGATGTTCCCGTTCTTCCGCTCGCGCACGATGTTTGCGATGATTCCGAGCGCGTTCAGGTCGCGGCAACGGTAAAGGGCGAGGGCGTCATCGTCGGAAATCCGCCGACCTTCGCACACCTTGTGGTAGATGGGTTTGAGTTCAGCCGGAATAAGTTTTTCGACGCGCATTTGGTAGCTTGTGAAATATTTCACAAACTATACGCGCCGTCCATGGCTTTCGGCTGCCGGACGATGCAAACGCGAGCAAAAATGACGTGCGCGAATAACGCCGAAGGCTCTGGACTGCGGTGAGCATCGACGCTCTTGGATCGCGCTCAAAGCGACGATTCCCGCCGCACTTGAGCCTTCGGCGATCATTGGTCGCGGCTCTTTGTATTGTTACTGCTTTACAGAGACGGAGCATGAGCATGAGGTAAGAAATCCATTCGTGCGGACTTTTTCCGCCCACGCCGTACCGGCGGCCGTTTCGGCGACGGGCAGTGGGTTTTCGCAAGTGTTCGCTTGCGGCGGGCGACATCGGTCGCTACACCGCTCGCCGCTATGCACTCCGGAACTTATTCACGCCGTCATTTCCTTGGAACCATCCTCGCAGCCTCCATCGCTCCTGCTTTTCTGCGGGCGCAGGCGGGGAATAAACTGAACGTCGCCATCATCGGCTGTGGCGGACGCGGCGCGGGCAACATGGATGAAATTGCCGCGGCGGGCGAAAACATCGTGGCGCTTTGCGATGTGAATGCGAACAACCTCGCGGCGGCGGCGAAGAAGCATCCGGGCGCGAAGACTTTTACGGATTTCCGGAAGCTCTATGACGAGTTTAAGGATTTCGATGCGGTGGCGGTGAGCACGGCGGAGCATACGCACGCTTTTGCGACGCTTCCGGCGCTGAAGATGAAGAAGCATGTGTATTGCGAGAAGCCGCTCACGCACAATGTGTGGGAGTGCCGCATCATCCGCGAGGCGGCGAAGAAAGCGGGCGTCGCAACGCAAATGGGCACGCAGATTCATGCGATGAAGAATTATCGGCGCGTCGTGGAACTCATCCAGGGTGGCGCGATCGGTGGAGTGACGGAATGTCATGTGTGGGTGAGCCGGGCGTGGGGACTTCAGAGCGAGGACGCTGCAAAGCGCAATCATGACATCGTCTTTGTCACCGATCGTCCGAAAGAAGCGCAGACGCCGCCCGCGCATTTCAACTGGGACCTTTTCCTAGGCCCCGCGGCGGAGCGGCCGTTTAATGAAGTGTACTTCCCCGGGCCGAAGTGGTATCGCTGGTGGGATTTTGGCAGCGGCACAATGAGTGACCTCGGTTCGCATTGGAACGATCTTCCTTTTTGGGCGCTGAAGCTGGACGCGCCGCTGACCATCGAATCGGCCGGCGGTCCGGCCCACGCCGAGCTCGCACCGGCGACGATGTCCGCGACTTATGAATACGGGCCGCGCGGCGCGATGCCGGCGTGCAAGCTGACGTGGTATCAGGGCGAACTCCGCCCGCAGGCGTGGACGGACAAAAAGATTCCGCAATGGAATGACGGCGTTCTTTTCATCGGCGAAAAAGGGATGATTCTTTCGGATTATGGAAAGCATGTGCTGCTGCCGGAGGAGGATTTCAAGGACTTCCAGCGTCCGCCGGAGAGCATTCCGAACAGCATCGGCCATCACAAGGAATGGCTTGAGGCCGCGAAGAACGGTGGACCGACGACGTGCAATTTCGACTACAGCGGCGGGCTGACCGAGGCAAATCACCTGGGCAACGTGGCCTATCGCGTGGGCAAGAAGATCCACTGGGACGCGGCAAAGCTCGAATGCCCCGGGACGCCGGAAGCGGCGAAGTTTATCAAGCGGCAGTACCGCAAAGGCTGGGAGTTCGGGGCGTAATCACGCGAATTTCGCGAAGCGCGGAGAGGCCGTGCCGGGGTTGCTACAGGCCGCCTGCGTCCGGTGATCCCGACGCAGGCGTTATGTCATGGGCCTTGCCGATCGGGCGGGGGCCGCTAATAAACCGCGCTCCGGCAGGGTTGAACTTCGCGCCGGTGCAATACTACATGCCATTTTCCAAACATATCGCGCGCAGCATCGCTTTTCTGGCGGCAGGCTGCGCTTTTTCTTTCACAGCGTGCAAAGAGCGCACGATTGCGGTCTATTCAGTGCCCCGCGAGCGGGAAAAAGCGGAGAAGCCGGACGACTCCGCGCAACCTCCTCCGACGGCGGAGGAAACCGATGTTTTACCGTCGGTAAAGTGGACTTTGCCAGTCGGCTGGAAAGATTTAGGTCCGGATGCGGCCGGCGGGTCGGTCCGGGCGGTGGGGCGCTTTGCGGTGGAAGGGACGGATGCGACCGTGAACATCACGCCTCTGGGGTCATTTGGCGGAAAAGAGCCGGTGCTGGTCAACATGTGGCGATCGGTTTTTGGCCTTCAAGCGCTGGCCGATGAAGAAGCGACGAAGGCGCTCACGGAAATCCCGGTGGCAGGTGGAACGGGAAAGATTTTCGACCTGACAGGCGACCAGCGCGGTAAGAAGGCGCGGATCGTGACGGCGATGTTTAATTACGCCGGCCAGAGCTGGTTCTTTAAACTGCAAGGCTCGCCGGAAGCGGTGCAGCCGCAGGTGGCGGCGTTCAAGCAATTCCTGACGACGGTGAAATTTGAAGACGCTCCGGCAATCACTCCGCCCGCTCCGGAGCTGGCACCCACGCCGACTCCGCCGTCCACACCCGCAGCCCCCGAGGCTGCCGTCGCAACGCCCGCAGGCTGGACGCAGCAGGCTCCCGGACCGATGCAGGTGGCGAAGTTCACCGTGCCGGAAAAGGACGGCGCGAAAGCGGACGTGACAGTGAGCGTTTTCCCGAGCGACACGGGCGGGACGCTGGCAAACATCAATCGCTGGCGCGGTCAAGTGGGACTCCCGGCAACCGACGAAGCGGGTCTCGCGACTTGCACGACTCCGCTAGACGCCGCACTGCCCGGTGCCATTCTCACCGACCTGAAAGGCGAAAGCCGCTCGATGCTCGGAGCCATCGTGCCACGCAATGGCCAGTGGTTCTTTTATAAACTGACAGGCGACACGGCTGCGGTATCCGCGGCACGGGAGTCATTCGTAACGTTTGTCCGCTCTGCCAAATGAGTCACACACCATCAACAGCCAAACCCGCCGAAGGAAAACCCATCGGGCGGAGATTGTGGGACACGATTACATCCGTCCGCCTCGCCGTTTTACTGCTCGCCCTCGGCGGGTTGCTCGTTTTTGCCGGCACCTGGGCGCAAAAGGCCGAGGGGCTCTACATGGCGCAGGAGCGTTGGTTCAAGAGCTTCTTCGTCATCCGTCATGCGGGCGATGAATGGTGGGTGCCGCCCGTATTCCCCGGCGGCTACTTCATCGGATTTGCATTTCTAGCCAATGTGATTTGCGCGCACTTCCGCAGGTTTCAGCGCCCGCCCGGCGGGATGGCCGGGATGTTTACGCACTACGGTCTGGTGTTCGTCGCGCTGTGGCTGATCACGCATTTCCTGCTGTGGACTCCGCTATGGCTGTTCATGGCTTACACGGCGCTCATTTTCATCGATATCGCGACGTGGCAAACGTCGAGCGGTAAGAAGATCGGAGTGGACGCGATCCATCTCGGCATCATCACACTCCTCATCGGCCAACTCGGAACGGACCTGCTCTCTGTGGAATCACACATGAGCTTCGCCGAAGGCGAAACGCGGAACTACAGCGAACATCACCACGACAGCGAACTCGTCTTTATCCGGGCCGATGAAGATAACCGCGACAAAGTCGTGGCGATTCACCAGAGCCTGATGAAGTCGGGCGGGATGATCAGCGATCCAAACCTGCCGTTCACGATTCGGGTAAGACAGGCGGCTTCAAATGCCAGTGTCATTGAGCGCTCGCAAGCCATGGCCGACCTCGGCACCCTACGAGGAGCACTGGCGACGATGGACGGAAAGTATTCGGCACCTGACGCGCTCAAAACCGAGGCCAAGAAGGTTTTTGAAGAAGGCGGGAAGATTCAAGTCTGGCGCTCTGCGCTCAAGGAAATGGGCGAGGCTTCGGACATCGACCCGTTGCCCGCAGTTGAACGGATCGCCGCAGATCCGGAGAAGGCAGCAAAACTCATCGCCGCGCTAAAGAAGCGCTTCCGCGGAGAAATGATCGATGCTTTTAAGAACCGCCCGATGGCCGAGGGTTCATACGCCGCCGAAACACTGGAGGCCGGCAGGGACATTACCGAGACCGACCCTCCCGCACCCGGCGACAAAGGCGCAGCACAGCGCTTCTTCATGATCCCGCGTGACGACGCCCGCGGCATGGACGACCGCAACATGCCGGGAGCCGTGATCGAGCTTATGGCGAATGGAGCGACGCTCGGGACATGGCTGGTTTCCCCGACATTGCGTGAGCAAAAATTCGACATCGGAGGAAAGGAATGGCGGCTCGGATACAGGTTCGAGCGGCACTACCATCCGTTCCACGTCACGTTGATGAAGACCACTCACGAGAAGTATGAAGGAACGGAAATCCCGAAAGACTTCCGCAGCACCGTGCATCTCTCCGCGCCAAACGCCGCGGAGAATCGCGACCGAGTGGAGATCTCGATGAACAGCCCGCTCCGTTACGGCGGCCTTACTTTTTACCAGCACCAGATGGGACGCGAAGCCGCCGGTGCAAGCCGCGGAACAAGCACGCTGCAAGTCGTCCGCAATCCCGGTTGGTTCACGCCGTATTTCGGCTGTGCGCTCGTCGGCTACGGGATGGCGCGCCATTTCTTGATGCATCTGCTCGGCTTTTCCAGAAGGAGGAAACAAACATGAAAAAATGGCTCCCGCTTTTAATCACCCTCATCTTCGCCGGAATGGTCGGCAAAAAACTGATGCCGCCGAAGGACAAGGCCGGCGAGTTTCCGACGCTTGAATTTGGCCGCCTGCCCGTCGTGGAAAGCGGCCGCACGCAGCCGATGGATGCGCTCGCCCGCAATTCGCTGCTGCAACTCCGCGGCAAGCAGACGCTCAATACGGAGCCGTGGAAAAGCAACTTCGACAACCCGAAGATCATCTCCGCGGTGGAGTGGATGCTGGAAGTGATGATGGACCCCGCAACAGCGGACACGCGCCCGGCTTTCCGCATCGACCACTCCGACGTAAAGGGACTGCTCGGTGTTCCGGCGAACGCCGACGAAAAGCTGAAGTCTGACGGCAAGCACTACACGTGGAATCAAATCGAGCCGCGTTTTGCCGCGCTCCAACTGGAAACGCAGCGCGCATTTCGCGTGAAAGACGTGCTTCGCGACGCCTACCAGCGCGCACTCGTGGACTTGTGGAAAGGCATCCGCACTTACAAGACCCTGAAAATCGCCCTCGGCCCTGCCTCCACCGGCGACCTCGCCAAGGGACTGGCGGCGGATACCGCGATGCTCAAAAAAGCGCGCGAAGCATTCGAAGCGCAGATGGATGGAAAACCCGCAGACCAGGAAGCGCTGGCGTGGTTCAGCGAACGTGAAGACGAATCCGTGCCGCTCGTCATCCCGCCGGTCGAAGAGCGCGATGGCAAGGCCGAATGGACCCGGGCAGTCCGCGAACTCCTGACTGTTGAGCGCGGTGGACAGCCGAATTTTGCGTTGTCGGCATACGCTAAAATGGCTGCTGCTTTCCGTGCAAAGGACGCCTCTGCATTCACCACCGCGGTCACCGATTACCGTGCCGCTCTCAAATCAACAAATCTCGCGGACAAGCGCATCCAAAAAGCGAGCAACGAACAGTGGTTCAATCACACGGAGCTTTTCTACCAGGGGATGATCATCGCGGTCGCCGGGTTCATCTTCTCGATTCTGATGTGGTTTTCACCCGCCCGGATGGAATGGTCGCGCCGAACCGCAGTATGGCTCACGGTGCTGACGCTCGTCATGATCACCGGCGGCCTCATTTTCCGGATGGTTCACGAAGGCCGTCCGCCGGTGACAAACCTTTATTCGTCCGCACTGTTCATCGCGTGGGGTGCTTCGATTTTCGGGATTCTCCTGGAGGTCATCTGGCCACGGGGACTCGGCGTCGCTGTGGCTTCGCTGATGGCATTCGGCTGTCTGATGGTCGCGCACTTTCTGTCGCTCGACGGCGACACGCTCATCATGCTCCGGGCAGTATTGGATACAAATTTCTGGCTGGCGACCCACGTGGTCATCGTGACGCTCGGTTACGCGTCCACATTCGTCGCGGGAATTCTCGGCATCTTCTACGTCATCAACGGTGTCTTCACAAAGAACATCACCCCGGAATTGAACAAGGCATTCTACAGCGCCGGGTTCGCCATCGTCTGCTTTGCGATGCTCTTCAGCTTTGTTGGCACGGTGCTCGGCGGCATCTGGGCGGACCAGAGCTGGGGCCGCTTCTGGGGCTGGGACCCAAAAGAAAACGGCGCGCTCATTATCGTCATCTGGAACGCACTCATCCTCCACGCCCGCCTCGGCGGCATGGTGAGGGAGCGCGGGTTCATGAACCTCGCAATCGGCGGAAACATCGTCACCGCCTGGTCATGGTTCGGCACCAACATGCTCGGAATCGGCCTCCACAGCTACGGCTTCATGGATGCCGCATTTTACGCACTGCACAGTTTCATCATCCTCAATCTAGTGCTCATTCTGATCGGCTGCATCCCGAAGACTTCCTGGCGCAGTTTCGCCACGGAAACGAGCCCGCAGCCCCCCACGCCCGGCGGAAAAGTGGAACTCGCCTGATCAGATTCCCCGACGCATTTTCGCAATATTGCGCTATACAAAACCCGCTTAACTATCGGACGTGAGAGAAACACGGTCGGGCTCCGATGCGGATTTCAGCCCTCCATCCAGATCGGGCTGATCGCAAGCATTGGTGAGGCTTTTCGGCCATCTCCGCCCATCATGACGCTGCGATCCACGCGAGCACGTCGCGGAAAAATGCGCGGGAATTCGTTCTGGCCCGCATCGTGCTCAAATTGGATTGAAGCCCATGAAAATCTCAGTCCAAACAAAGGCAACTCTGAAACGCACTCTCAGCGCGCTCGTCTTCGCGACCAGCCCGGTGATTGCACAGACTAACACACCGACACCCATCGCCCCGCCCACAGCGCCGGCTCCGATTGCCCCTCCCACGGCAGCGGCACCCATCGCGCCTCCAGGCGGAACCGCACCCGCACCGATTGCCCCTCCAACAGGCGGCATCGCTCCGGCGACGATCGAGCCACCTGTGGCGAATCCAGGCGGACTCCCCGTACAGCCCGGGGTCCCCGTGGATCCAAACGCACCGCCTTCGTTGACCCCAAGCTTTGACACCGCTGCTCCCGCCGGTCGCGTGAGTGAATTTCAAGGCGATGAGATCGGCCTCGTGCTGCGAACACTCGCCCGGCAGGCAAATCTCAACGTCATCGTGAGTCCCCAAATCGTGGGCACAGTCACACTCCGACTCACAGACAAATCCCCGCGCGAAGTCATCGGCGTGATTGCGGACTCGAACAACCTCATTATCGAGGAACGCAAAGGCGTGACCTATATCATGACGCAGGCGGAGAAGGCCAAGGAGCCAACCGTGAGCGCGCAGTACACCTTCAGCTACGCGATGGCTGACAAGATCCTGCCTCTACTCCAATCGCAAATCACGAGCGGTGTTGCGCCGCAGTTCGACCAACGCACAAACACCATTTTCTACCGGGACAACCAGTCCAATCTCGACAAGGTGAAAAAGTTCCTCGAGAGCGTCGATCAGCCCACCCAACAGGTGATGATCGAAGCCCGCCTCGTCGAAGTGAACGCCAATCCGAAGCAGGCCTACGGCTTTAACTGGTCGGGCGTCGTCGGGAGCACAAGCAGCGCGCAAACCTTGAAATACGGTGGAAGCAGCCCTGACGGGAAGATTCCAACATCAACCACACCTGGCGGTGCAGGTGGCGTCCCGCTCAGTGAGTTTCTCCGTAAAGGAAATCGCGGAGGGCAGTTCCTCAACAGCGTTGCAGGCCAGTTTGCCATTCTGTCAGTTCCGCAAATGTCCATCACGATGCGGATGCTGAACGAAGACAGCGACGCGGAATTTCTCGCGAATCCGCGCATCGTCGCTGCCAATAATCAGGAGGCGACCATCAAGATTACCCGCATGCAACCCGTCCCGAACCTCACGTTTAACGAGCAGCAGGCAAAGGCGGTATTTGGGGGATTCACGGACAAGGAGTTCGGCAACACGCTGAAAGTCACGCCGATTATCAACAAAGACAAATACGTCTCGCTGAAAGTGGCGCCTGAAATCAGCAACAAAGTGGGTGATGCTACTTTCATATTCGAAGGCGCAACGGTCTCGAGCCCAATCATCGACAAACGCTCGTTCGACTCGAATGTCCTCATCCGAAGCGGCGACACGCTGGCCATCGGCGGACTGCTCCAGGATGAAGGAGCCAAGTCCCGCACCAAGGTCCCGATTGCAGGAGACATCCCGCTCTTCGGCTATCTCTTCCAGGAAAAGACGGCACAGCGCACTAAGCGTAACCTGATGGTCTTCGTCACACCGACCATCATCAAGCATGGCTACGGCACCGGACTGGAATCCCAAGTCTCGGGCCTCGACCACAGCGGCGAAGAGTTTGCTGATCCAAACGGATGGCGCAACAATGCAAAAGGCGCAATCCGGCTCAAGCCCACGTCGAACCGTCCCCTCGCAGCTGAATACCCGAAACCCGGTCAGCCACCGACGCCGCGCAAACGCTAAGCGCAATCAGTATCGAAATTCTCAAAGCCCCGCCGACAGCGATGTTGGCGGGGTTTTTTCGTGTTCGCTGGACGGTGAGGCTGGTCCGCGCGCTGTGCCACGTCTCCGGAGGACAACTACTTCGCGAAAAACGGATTGTTCTTCGACTCCTCACCGACACTGGTCAGCGGGCCGTGGCCCGGACAGATCACCGTCGTCGGTGGGAGCGTGAAAATCTGCTCAACGTTATTTTTCACCGCATCGGGGTAGCTGACTCCGCCACCACCCATGCTCCCGGCAAAAATCGAATCGCCGACAATGGCGACAGGTCGCGCCAGACCGGTGACAACATACGTGATTCCGCCCGGCGAGTGTCCCCATGTGAGCCGTGTCTCGATCTTCAACGAACCCAAGTGCCACGAATGTCCGGTGGCAAAAACGTTTGAGCCTTCCACCGGCTCACGGTCTCCCGACCAAACCTGCGCACCTGTTTTTTCCCGGAGGCGATCGAGATCAAAAATATGATCGCCGTGAGTATGAGTGATGAAGATGTGCTTGATGGTCAGCCCCTTCGCCTGGGCCTCGGTGAGGATGCCACTCGCATCGGCACCGGTGTCAAAAACAGCGGCCTCCTTGCTGACGGGATCCCACACGAGGTAGGCGTTTACCGTCATGTCTTCAAACGGGGTGTTGAAAAGCTCGAGGCCATTGAGCGAAACGTCCGCCGGCGCATAACGTTTCTCCGCGAGAGCGGCGAGGGCTTCGGAGTTTAATCCGAGCAACGGCGCGATCTTCCCGGCGGTCGCCGAGCTGAATTCCCCGCCCTTCAGGGTCTGTAGTTCGGGAACGCTGACGCCCGCCTGTGCCGCCAGGCCGGCATCGTCGAGCCGGAGCCCGCGCATAGCCTTGCCGATGATGTCTGTGTAACTGTCTTCGAGTGGAATGTTTGCCATTCCCCGCAGATAATGAATCCGACGCTTTCGTGCAACGCCCAACATTTGGGTACCGAAAGCGCGGCCTTGCACTGCGCGCATCATTTCAGCACTCATCGGAAATGATGAAACGCATCGCTCTCTTCAGCATTCTTTCACTCGCGACATTCGCACAGGGCACAAAATCCGACTACGAACGCGCCGCATCGCTGGCAAAGCGTACCGACATTCCAATGGCTCGCACCCGCGTCGAGCCGCAGTGGCAGGGCGATTCATTCTGGTACCGCGCGGAAACGGAGCCAGGCCGGCACGAATTCATTTTCGTGGACTGCACAAAAGGAACACGGGCTTTGGCTTTCGACCACAAGAAGCTCGCCGAGGCTTTATTCGAGGCCACCCGCAAAGGAGTCGATCCCTCGCGGCTTCCGTTGGAACGCCTCACGGTAAACGGCGAAGAAAACTGGGTCCGCTTCCATTACGAACGAACGCGATGGCACTTCGCCCGCGACACCGGCGTGCTTCGTGAACTGCCGGACGACATCGCACCGGAGGCTGTGCCCGCAGACCTTAAGCCACGCCCGAGCAGAACCCTCGCCGACGCTGCCGACACGCACATCGTTTTCACCAACAAGACAAGCGGCCCGGTGCAAACCTTCTGGCTCGATGAAACGGCGGGGCGCCATCCTTACATGCGTCTGAAACCCGGCGAGGCCCACAAGCAGCACACGTTCGCGGGCCACGTCTGGCTCGCAGAGACCGCCGCTGGCATTATCCTCGGCGTGTACGAAGGACGTTTCGAGGAACTACATGCCGATATCGTCGAACTCCCTGCACAGCCGAAGAAAGTTGAGAAGGAGACGAAGACTGACTCCGCGGAGAAGCCTGTATGGAAGCCGTTCGTCCGCGATTTCAACGTCTGGATAAAACACCGCGAATCCGGCGAAGAGGTTCAGCTTTCACGCGATGGAGTGAAGGACGACGCGTATTCCGGACAGTTTCAAATCTCGCCCGACGGATCCAGGTTCGTCGCGATGCAGGTGAAGCCCGAGCAGGAACACAAGGTCTATTTTGTGGAGTCCTCGCCGAAGGATCAGGTGCAGCCAAAGCTGCACGAGCATCAATACCTCAAACCCGGTGATCGCATCCGCACCGAGCGCCCCCGCCTTTTCGACCTCGCAAAGCGCGCACCGATCCCGCTGAACGATGAGCTTTTTTCAAAGCCGTGGGACATTGGTGAAGTGCGATGGGCTGCTGATAGCTCGCGATTCACTTTTCTCTATAATGAACGCGGTCACCAAGTCCTCCGGATCGTAAATGTGACGGCTGACGGATCCGCAACGACGCTCGTGGAGGACAAGAGCGCGACGTTCGTCGATTACTCGCAAAAACACTGGCATCAATGGCTGGACGGTAGCGGCGAACTGCTTTGGTCGAGTGAGCGCGACGGCTGGAATCACCTTTACCTCTTCGACGCAAAGACCGGCGCGATGAAGAATCAGATCACGAAAGGCACTTGGAACGTCCGTAATGTTGACCGCGTGGACGAGGAAAAGCGCCAGCTCTGGCTGCGCGTGTCGGGTGCCATTCCCGAACAGGATCCATATTACATCCACCTCGCCCGCGTGAATTTCGACGGCGCTGGATTCACCCTGATCACCGGCGGTGATGGAACCCGTGCCGAGAGCCGCAAAACGGCTGCTTCATTTTCGCCAAACGGAAAGTGGCTCGTGGATAATTATTCGCGCGTGGATATGGCGCCGGTGACGGAGGTCCGCAATGTCGAAACCGGAGCCCTCGTATGCGAACTCGAACGCGCCAACGCCGATGCCACCGTTGCCGCCGGCTGGACAATGCCGGAGCGCTTTTCAGCAAAAGCACGCGACGGAAAAACGGACATCTTTGGAATCATTATCCGTCCCTCAAACTTTGACCCAGCCAAGAAATACCCCGTGATCGAGGAAATCTACGCGGGGCCGCACGGCGCTTTCGTCCCGAAGGCTTGGGGAAAGCAGATTCGCCAGCACATGATTGCCGAGCTCGGATTCATCGTTGTGCAAATCGACGGCATGGGCACGAATTTTCGGGGCAAGGCATTTCAGGATGTCGCGTGGCGCAACATCAAGGACGCCGGTTTTCCGGATCGGATCGCGTGGATGCGGGCCGCCGCTGAATCCCGCCCCTGGATGGACCTGACACGCGTCGGCATCTACGGCGGAAGCGCGGGTGGGCAAAACGCGCTCGCGGGTCTGCTTCACCACGGAGACTTTTACAAAGTCGGCGTCGCAGACTGCGGATGCCATGACAATCGGATGGACAAAATCTGGTGGAACGAAGCATGGATGGGCGAAGTCGGACCTTGGTACGCGGACAACTCGAACGTCACCCACGCCCATAAACTCACCGGCAAACTCCTGCTCGTCGTTGGCGAAGTGGATACCAATGTCGATCCCGCGAGCACGATGCAGGTCGCAAACGCGCTCATCAAAGCGGACAAGGATTTCGACCTTCTCATCATGCCATCCACCAACCACGGCTCCGCAGAAACTCCCTACGCGAGCCGGCGCCGGATGGATTTTTTTGTGCGCAACCTGCATGGTACTGAACCACGCAAGCCATGAGCATTCTCAAACCCATCGACATGCATGTCCACCTCGTGGGCAACGGCCTGAGCGGCTCCGGGTGCTGGCTGAAGCTCGGCGCGACGTGGTGGCAAAAACCGTTGGCGGCATACATGCTCCGGCAGATCGGCGTCACCGATGTTTCGTTGCAGGATCGGGATTTCGACGAGCGCTATGTCTCCCACCTTTTGAAGCTCGTGCGCGAATCCTCGCTCGGCGGTATCGTACTTCTCGCACAGGACGAGGTCTATTCTCCCGACGGAAAAAAGATCGACGCCGGCTCTTTTTACGTTCCGAACGATTACCTCCTCCGCCTTTGCAAGCAGCATCCGGAGTTTATCCCCGCCGTGAGCATTCACCCCGCGCGTCCGGATGCGTTGGAGGAACTCGAACGCTGCCTCGAAGGAGGGGCCGCAGTCTTGAAACTCCTGCCAAACTGCCACAATGTGGACTGCAACGATCGCCGCTACCGGCGGTTTTGGGAGCGCATGACCGAGGCCGGCCTGCCGCTACTCGCACACACCGGAGGCGAGCACACCGTGCAAGTCATCGAGCCGAAATATTCCGACCCAAACGTCCTTATCCAGCCATTGGAAATCGGGGTCGCGTGCATCGCTGCACATGCCGGAACCAAGAGTGGTTTGTTCGATCCGGAATACTTTCACATCTTCACAAAGATGCTCGATCGGTTCCCAAATCTTTACGGCGACACGAGCGCGTGGAACGTTCCGCTTCGAGGCCGCCACACGGGACTTGCCGTGGTGCCGGGCCTGCTCCGCGACCGACTGTTGCACGGAAGCGATTATCCAGTCGCATGCTCGGGACTGTGGGCGGCGCTGCGCGGTTTTGTGCCTTGGGACACCTATCGCCGCTGGCAGGCTCATCCGAATATTCTCGAGCGCGACTACCAGTTGAAGCGTGCGAAAGGATTCGACGACGCACATTTCACGCGGGTGTCGTCGATACTCAGACGAAAGCCGGACGCTCCGAAATATTGTTCCCAGTGTGGTAAACCAGACGCCTTGGAAGTCTCCGGACGCCTGCTCTGCATCGACTGCTACTCCGACGCCGGGACCTGCGGCGCGGGCGACGCATGTTAACATGACCGGGAAGGGCGAGCTATTCCTTCCGCCGCCACACCTCGAACTGCTCCTTCTCGTCGTAGGTTCCAAGCAGTTCGTAGTTCGTCTGAATGTGCCCGTAGATCGAAGCGCCCCAGTTTTTGAAACGCGACGCATCGGTGCCGTTGATATCCCAATTACTGATCACGATGATGCGCGGCTTGCGCTTTTCAATCCGTGCAATCGCACCGCCATTCCATGCGCCCTTCGCGATCGTTTCGTCCACATACAACCGCCACTCGTAACTGAGGCGATTGGTAAAAACATTAAACGCCGGGTGATACGGCCAGGCGACGAGGTAGTCCGAGTCCGTGCTGTTTTCGCGAATGACCTTATGGGCCTCCTTCATCCATTCGACGGTCTTTTTCTGCTCGTAAATATGAACGCCGTTTTCGCCCTCGAAATACGTCTGGCGGTTTTCTCGCCCGGCGATCGTTCCGCACCAGCGGTCGGGCAGGATTCGGCAGACCCAGACAACACAGTGAATGGCCAGATAACCGGCTAGTATGCGGGAAGGCATGCGCCAGCAATTTCCGCTGGAACCAAGCAACACAAACGCGCCGATGGACGCGACCCAGTAGCCGGGGCCAAACTCCGAAAGGTGCGGAGCATCAGGACGCCAGAAGAAGAATTGGGGAAACATGGTCAACGCGGAGCCGACCAGCGCGAGCGCTGCGAGAGAGAGGCGGGGATCGCGACGCTCGACGATTGCGCGAAACCACCGCGCAGCAGCCCAAAGCGCGAGCGGAATGAGCGACAACACGGGCGCGTAAGTCAGCAGGAAAATGCCGAGCACGTTCATGCGATTCTTATCTCCCGCCGCGGCGACGTCACCCCATGTCGTGCGCGTCTTCCCGCCGAAGAGTGATTCTTTTTTAACGGCGGGAGCCGCAACGAAGCCGAGCGATTTGCTCGGCAACGGCGCGGGAAGTCGAATCTCTCGCTCGATTTTTTCGCTGGTGCTTACGATTCCCAGCGGGCGCGTCATTCGCAGCCATGTTCCGGTGTAAGAATCGGCAAGGTCCGCGCTGAATCCGCGCCGGTTTGCATCCACAATCAGCGGCGCATGCATCGCGCCGACTCCGCACAACAGGAGGAGCGATGAGACAGCGAGCGGCCGCAGTTTTTCGCCGCGCTCAAATACCCGCATCGCGATCACCCCGAGCCACAGGACGGTAAGAAATGTGCCGAGGTCGATGCGAACGAGCCACGTCGCGCCGAGGATGAGGCCGCCGCCGAGTGCCCAACGCCAGCGCCCACGCGAGGCGAGCACGAAGCCAAGCAGACACCATGCATTCGCAACGACGGCAAGCGGGTTGAAGTTCTTAAACGTCATGCCCGGCGTAGCGATCAGGAGTACGCCGACCGCGACGCCCAGCGCCAACGCCGCGCGCTTGAGCCCGGAGTGACGCGCAGCCTTTTCGACGGCGAGGAAGCCGAGCACGGCCGCGAGCGTGCTCAGCGCAAAAAAGAAAATCCGGAGCGCGACAAAGTTTACACCGGTGATCTTGAAAAGTGCCATCAGCGGATAAAACCACCCGACGTTATAACCGAGATCCATGTCCCTGAATGGAATCTCGCCATTCAGCAGGCGCTGAGTCTGGAGCGTGAGCGTACCTCCTTCGTCCTGAAAATTGATCCCGTGGCGGTAGTAGCTGCTATAATAGCCCAGCGCCGACGCGAGCAGCAACAAGAGCCACGGCCACCGATGCAGCCAGACCGGCTTGCCCGGAGCGGGCGTTGGCTCGGCGGTAGCCACGCTAGTTGGACTCGCCGATGACGAGTTCCAAGTATTCGCGGTAAGGGCTCTTCGGGATCGCGTCGATGCAACTCTGCATCCCGGCGCGGTCGATGAAACCTTGCGCAAACGCGATTTCTTCGAGGCACGCGATTTTGAGTCCCTGCCGGTTTTCGATGGCGGCGATATAGTTGCTCGCATCGAGAACACTCTGCTGCGTGCCCGTATCGAGCCACGCCATGCCGCGCCCAAGCACTCGCACATGGAGGTTTCCGCGGCGCAAGTACTCGACATTCACATCCGTAATTTCCAGTTCTCCGCGCGGACTGGGCTTCAAATCACGCGCAACCTGGAGCACCTCATTGTCGTAAACGTAGAGACCGGGAACCGCAAACGGGCTCTTCGGCTTCGATGGCTTTTCCTCGATCGATATCGCGCGCCCGTCCGCGCCAAATTCCACCACTCCGTAGCGCTCCGGGTCTTTCACCTGATACCCAAAAACACACGCGCCGCCCTCGGTCCCGACGAGCCGCAGCGCATCGCGGTAAAAGTCGAGTTTCCCGTAGAAAATGTTGTCCCCGAGAATTAGCGACACGGAATCCTTCCCCACGAAATCCGCACCGATGATGAATGCCTGGGCGAGCCCCGCGGGCTTCGGTTGCTCCGCGTATTCGATGCGCATCCCGAGCCGCGCGCCATCGCCGAGCAGGCTGCGAATCATCGGCAGATCCTTTGGCGTGGAAATGATGAGCACCTCCCGTAAACCGCCCAGCATCAGCGTCGCCAGCGGGTAGTAAATCATCGGTTTGTCGTAAATCGGGAGGAGCTGTTTGCAGGCGATCTGGGTGAGCGGGTAAAGGCGCGTGCCTGCTCCGCCTGCGAGGATGATGGCTTTCTTGGTCATTAGTCCGGCCAATGAATCAAATTTTCTACCCGCATGGCAAACCCGGATTCAGTGAAGGATGGCGTCGCTGGCCAGAAGGCGGGCAACTACCAGTTCCGGACGTTTTTTTCCCGCGCCTCGTTGTATTTCTGACCCTGACGATGCTGCGCCTGCACATCTTGATATTTTTGATTCTCCTTCACCTTCGCGAGCATCGATGCGAAGGACTCCTGAGGTGGCTGCCCTGGCTGCGGTTGGCCCGGTTGAGGTTGGCCGGGCTGCGGCGGTCCGGGCTGCTTGCCCATTTTTTCGCCCAGACGAGCGAGCGCGGCTTGCGCTTTCTGCTGCCCCGCCTGCGCCTCTGCATTTCCCGGCTCCAGTTCGCCAGCCTTGGCAAAATCAACCTCGGCAGCCTGCGCGTCCTGCTGCGCCTGCTCCAGATCCCCCTGTTGCTCCGCCTGCGCGGATGCCTGCAATTCCTGCTCGCCCGCCTTTGCCAAAGCTTCCGGCAACTGCGCCATCACGGCATCAATCCGCGGCTGGATGGATTGATTCTCCGGCTGCAATCCTTTGGCTGCCTCGAAATTTTCCAGCGCAGCCTGAAAATCCTGCGCGGCCTCGGACGGATTGTTCTGCAACTCCTGCTCGCCCTGCTGCGCCTGCTTGTCGCCCTGATCCAGATGCAGCTTCGCCAATTCCGCCCGCACCTCCTCCGCGCCGTTCTTCGCATCCTCGTGGTTGGGCTGCAAAGCGAGCGCCTGTTCGAAGTGCTCGAGCGCTTTCTCAAATTGCTCCGTCGCCGGTTCCGGGGCGTATTCCGCGAGCCTCTCTCCCTGCTTCTGCTCCTGGCGTCCGGATTTCGCCAACAGATCCGCGAGCTTCTTCTGCACGCGCTGTTCTCCCTGCACTGCGGCCGAATCCTCCTTATTGAGAGCCTTGGCCTGCTGGAAATCCGCGAGCGCATTTTCCAGATTCTCCTGCGCTGCCTCACGCGACCACTGGCTTTCAGTGTTTCGCGCGTCTGCCTGCGATTCCTCGGTGGCGGCCCGCTGATCAAACCGCTGCCCCAAAGCGTTCTCGATTTCCTTCCGCTCCTGCTGCCGTTCAGGGTCCTTCGGGCTCAATGCCTCGGCCTGTTGCGCGTATGTCTGCGCGGCTTGCAGTTTCTCGATCGCCTTTGTCGCCACGCTCTCCGCCTTTCCCTCATCCGCGAGCCGCTTCGCCAGTTTTGCGTAAACCTTCTCGAGCGCCTTCTCGACAACCGCGAGATTCTGAGTGGCGGTGCGGTTCCTCTTGTTCATACCCAAAGTCACGCGAAACGCCTCGCGACTCTGCTCCAGCCGGGTCACGGCAAGTTCGGGCTGCTCTTCAAAGCGGCCATTCAAAATCCGGTAGGACACATTGCCGATCTGCAACCAGACCTGCTCTCGCAATGCGTCCGGCAGCTCCCGGCCCGCAAGGTCCGCCCAAAGCTCATCCGCTTTTGAAAAATCGTGCGCCGCATACGCCGCGACGCCGGCGTTGTAGGCGAGCCACACATCGTGCGGCTGTCCCGCCATCTGCTCCCGCAGGCGTGAAGCGAGTGCCGCCGGGTCGCGCGCGAGCTCTGCGCGCTGCTCCTCGATCGTCGCAAACGCGGACAGCGGAACGAGAATCATCGCGGCAATAATCGGAGTTTTCATGCGGTTGCAGATTGTGGTTTTCGCCGGCGATCACTCACCAGCATTTCCAAGAGGAGGATCGCCAGCGCTATCGCCAGCGGCCATTGAAAGTAATCCTCAAGGTCTTTCGATGCTTTAGCCTGCGTCGTTTTCGCAAGCGGTTCAAGCCCGCGCTTCCACACTTCCCGCAAGCCCGCTCCGTCCGTCCCGAGCGCCACGTAAAACCCGCGTCCGCTTGCCGCGAGCTGCCGTAGCATGTGTTCGTTCATCCGGGTCATCACTTCGCCGCCGAATTCGTTCTTCGCGAACACCGGCGGCACCCCGCGGCGGCGCTCCGGAATGCGGGCTCCCGTGATGCTCCCGACGCCGACCGTGAAAACCCGCATCCCTTGCTGGGCGGCCTTTTGTGCCGCCAGCATTGCGTCGCCCTGCAATTGCTCGCCGTCCGTGACCAACACCAGCGCCTGAGTGTCGTGTTTGCCGGACTTGAACGTTTTCAATGCGAGCTCAATCGCCTTTGCCATATCCGTCCCCTGCTTCGCCACCGCAGAGGCCTCCAGCGGTTCCATATTCCGTTTCAGCGACTCGTGATCCTGTGTCATCGGCGCCGCGAGAAATGCCTCGCCCGCAAACCCGATCAACCCCGCCCGGTCCGCGCCCAATTCATCCAGCATGCGAACGATGCCCGACTTCGCCTGCACCAGCCGCGACTTTGATTCCACATCCTCCGCGAGCATCGAGCGCGACAGGTCCAGCCCGATGATGAAATCCACGGAGCCCGTTTCCACCCCGATCGGCTTCAGCCCAAACTGCGGGCGCGCAAGAGCGACCAAAAACAGCCCGCACGCGAGCGCCAGCATCGAAACCTTCACCCAACGCTTCCGGCCATCCACGGACTGCAACAGGCGCTCACGCAATCGATGAGCCAGCAAGCCGTTGAGTTTCCGCCGCGCACGGCGTTCCAGGAATCCGTGGCACCACGCCGCGAGCAATGGAACCAATACTGCCGCCACCAAAATCCATGGTTGAAAAAACTTCATGGTAGCTTCCTCCAAACCGTCCGTCCGAGAATGAATTCCAACAACAGCAAACCCAGCGCAGGCCACACCAGCCACTGCATCAATTCCCGCCACACCTGCTGTTTCTTTTCCGTGAACGCGGCCTTCTCCAGATGATCAATCTGCCGGTACACATTCCGCAGGCCCGCGTAGTCCGACACTTTGAAAAACTGTCCGCCCGTCGTCCGCGCCACAGCCTGAAAAAGCTCGCCGCTTGCAGACGTCCGGTTCACCTGCGTGCGGTCGATCATTTGAATCACATGATTCTTGATCCCCAACGGCGCAATCGCCTTCGCCACCTCCTCCGGCTCGTCGCCCTCGTTCACCTGATCCGCATCCGTCACCGTCACAATCACCTTCGTCTGCTTCTTCGCTGGGAGAAGCGCCTCCGCCGCGATCAGCATCCCGGAGCCCGGCGCAGTCCCGGCCGTCGGCTCTTCCATCGCGAGTTGCTGGAGCAACCACTCGTGGTCCAGCGTCAGCGGACTGATCAAGTGCGCGCCGCGGTCGAAAAACACCGCACCCATCCGGTCATCAGGCCGCGCCTTGATGAATTCCGCCACCACCCGCTTCATGGCTTCGGCGCGGCTGACCCGCTTTCCCTCCAGCGAAAAATCCTTCGTCTTCATGGTCCCCGAGAAATCCAGCACGAACATGATGTTGATGCCCTCCGCCTCACGGTTCGCGGTGCCTTTGTCCACCTGCGGTCGTGCCAGCGCGACAATCCCAAACGCCAAAGCCAGATAACGGAACATCGGAAGGAACCGCCCCGGACTTCGCTTCGTCTTCCGGCTCGCCGCCGCGAGGAGTTGATTGGATGAAAACCGCACGGCAGCCACCGGTGCCACCCTTCCCCGCAGCCACATCCACAGCGGCAGGAGGAGCAGGATCCAGAGCAGCAGCGGCGACTCGAATCGGAACCCGTGCAGCGCCGGCAGTTCCATGAAACTCACGCAGCCACCTCCCCTCGGGCCGCGGCATCCGTCACTCTTACAAATTTCACCGCAGCTTCGTGCAGCCGGAGCAACTCATCGCGGTTCGCACGGGTGCGCGCAAATTTCAGCAGGTCGCAAACCGCCAGGTATTCCCCCAGCATCGTTTTCGCCGCCGCAGCCAGTTGTGGAGAATGCTGCGCCTCAACCAAAAACTCCTCGGTCGAACGGCTTGGTGCGCGCACACCGAATCGCTCCTCGATAAACCGCCGCACAATCGCGGAACTCTCCATCGCATACGGACGCGACTCCTCGCGGTCCACAAGGCCGAACAGGCGCTCCAACTCACCAAGCGCGTCCACAAGTGCCCGCTCCGAATGGGCCGAGGATACACCCTGACGTTTGCTCCACCGCCACCGTCGCCACAACCAGAACGCAAGCGCCGCTCCCGCGACAATCGCCACCGCCACCCACGGAGGAATCCCCCACGGCTTCGGAGCCTCCAGCAGCCTCAAGTCATCAATGAATTCGCCGGGTTCACTCATGGGTGCAGTCTCCGGTAACGGCGCGCGAAAAACTGAAGCAGCGCCTTTAGATACGGCTGGTCCGTCTGCGCCTCGATCGTGTCGATTCCAGATCGCCGGAACGTCCGCCGCAATCCAAGCAGCCGCGCCTCTGCGCCGGATGCGAACTCCTCCCGCGCCTGCCGGTCGCCCGTATTAAATTCCACCACTTCGCCCGTCTCCGAATCCTCGAACACCACCCATCCCAAATCCGGCAACGCACGTTCTGCTCCGTCCACAATCCGCACGGCAATCACGTCGTGCTTCTGGCTCGTCACCTTGAGCGCCCGCTCGAAGTTTTCGTCCATGAAATCCGAGATCACAAAAATCACCGCCCGCCTCGGGAGCGCCTTGTTCACGTGATAAAGCGCGGTCGTCAAATCCGTGCCCTGCTTCACCGGCTGATACATCAGCACATCGCGAATCAGGCGCAGAACATGCAGGCGTCCTTTGCCGGGACGCAGGTATTTTTCCGCCCCGTCCGTGAAGAGGAGCGCACCCACCTTGTCATTGTTTCGAATCGCGCTGAAAGCCAGCACCGCAGCCAGCTCCGCGGCCAACTCGCGCTTGCTCTGCTCGACCGAGCCCGTCGTCCCGGATCCGCTTGCATCCACCAGGAGCATCACCGTCATCTCCCGTTCCTCGACGTATTTCTTTATGTGCGTGATTCCCGTTCGGGCCGTCACATTCCAGTCGATTCGCCGCACCTCGTCGCCCGGCTGATACTCCCGAACCTCATCGAAATCCATCCCGCGGCCTTTGAAAACCGAATGGTACTGCCCGGCCATCAGGTCCTCCACCAGCCGCACGGTACGCAACTCCACATGACGGATTTTTTTGAGCCACTCCTTTGGAATCATTTGCAGAAGAAATGAACGGCCCGACTACGGCACCGGCACGATCTCGAGGATGTGCGCCACAATCTGCTCGGTCGTCACTTCGTCCGCGTCCGCCTCGAAGGTCGTGATGATCCGGTGCCGCAACACATCCGGCGCGATGCTCTTGATGTCCTGCGGCGTCACGTAGCCGCGACCTTGCAGAAACGCATACGCCTTCGCCGCGAGCGCCAGATTGATCGTCGCACGCGGACTCGATCCAAAGCGGATCATCCCGTCCATCTTTGGAACAAAACGCTTCGGCTCCCGCGTCGCGAACACCAATCGCACAATGTAATCCTCGATTGCCTCGTCCACATGCACCGCGTCCACAAGCCGCCGCATTTCGAGGATGGTCTCCGGCTGAATCACCGCCTTCAGCGGCTCACGAACGGCCGTCTTCGCCATCAGCCTCATAATCTGCTTCTCCTCCGCCTCGCTGGGATAACCCACCACCACCTTCAACATGAAGCGATCCACCTGCGCCTCCGGCAGCGAGTAAGTCCCTTCCTGATCGATCGGATTTTGCGTCGCCATCACGAGAAACGGCTTCGGCAGCGGCAGCGATTCCTCGCCCAGCGTCACCTGACGCTCCTGCATGGCCTCCAGCAACGCACTCTGCACTTTCGCCGGTGCCCGGTTGATTTCATCCGCCAGAATCAGATTCGCAAAAATCGGGCCCTTCTTCGTCGAGTAGGTCCCGTCGCGCGGATTGTAGATCAAGTTTCCAATCAAGTCGCTCGGCAGCAAATCCGGCGTGAACTGAATGCGGGCAAACTTCGTGTGAATCGTCTGCGCCAGCGCATTAATCGTCGCGGTCTTCGCGAGCCCCGGCACGCCCTCGAGCAGCACGTGGCCGTTTGCCAGGAGTCCCACCAGCATCCGCTCAATAAGATACTTCTGGCCGACGATCGCCTTGGATATCTCCGCCTCGATTCCTTCGATGTGCGGGTGCATTTTTGCGATCTGTTCGTTGATGGCAGCGAGTTCGGAAGTCATGGTTTTTAGAGTGGAAACGACGGTTCAACTAACAAGACCCGTCATTTTCGTTAGAGGTAATTCCACCCCGAACAAAAAATGCGGGCTCGCATCATCGATCACGCAGATCACTTCACCGCCGCCGCCCACACTTGTTTTCCATCGAGCCACGTCTCGCGCACCTGCGTGTCCTTCAAGACGTCGATCGGACAGGTGAGCACGTCGCTGTCGAGGATGATGAAGTCGGCGCGCTTGCCGGGTTCGAGCGAGCCGGCGTCCTTTTCCATGAAGAGGATTTTTGCGTTGTTGATGGTGTAGAGGCGGATGGCTTCCTCCCGCGTGATGCCGCCTTCAAGGTGCAGTGGTTCGTCGAGAAAACGGCACTTCCTCGTCACGGCGATCCACATCGCGAGCCACGGGTTGTACGGATTGATGGAACGCAGGCTGCCGATTTTTTGCATGTGATCGCTGCCGCCGCCGACGGGCACCTTGGCATCGAACAGCGCGCGCAGCGGCTGGAAGCGGCTCATGCGTTCGTTGCCGAACTGCTTCAGCAGCGTTGCGCCGTCGAGGTGGAACCAGATCGGCTGCATATCGATCACCGCGCCGAGTCGCACGGCCTGCGCGATGCTGTCGGGCGTCATGAAATTGCAGTGCGTGATACACGGTCGCGTATCGCGCAGCGTGGGCGTGTCCTTTGCGACTTCGTCATACGTATCGAGCAGCAGTTTTACCGCGCCGTCGCCGACGCTGTGCGCGGTGAACTGCAATCCTGCTCCCGCGACTTTGCGCACCATTTTCGCGAGATGTTCGCTCGGCGTCCGCTGCACGCCACGGTAATTTGGATCCGTGATGCCGTAGATACTGCTCACGCCCCACGGCTCCAACATCAGCGCGCTGCCTGTGAGCATCCCGCCATCGAGCCAGATTTTGGTACCGATGATTTGCAGCATTGGGTCTGGCTTCGTGAGCGGGTGCTTGATGATTTTCTCCAGCTCCAGCTCCGTCGTGCGCCACACGCTGCCGGTCGAAAATGTGTGCGAGAGGCGCAGCCGCACGGTGAGCGACTTCGCGTCGTGCAGGGCCTGATACACGTCCACGTTCCCGCTGCTCGCACCGCGATCGGCGATGGTGGTGAAGCCGACGCTGTTGTAGTCGGCGAAGAGTTTTTTCACGAGTTTGCGCGTCTCGGCGGCGTCCGGTGTCTTGCTGATGGCCTTCGCGTTGATCTCCGGACTGAACGCGTGCATGAGCCCGGTCGGCTCGCCCTTCGCATCAAACTCCACGACGCCCGTAGAACCCGCGGGCACTTTGAAATTGCGATCAATGCCAGCGAGTTTTAGCGCGAGTGAATTCAGCAGCGAATCCGGTCCGGTGCTGAACTGCACGGGATGCCTTGGCGCGACGCGGTCGAGTTCCTCGCGGGTCGGGTAACGCTGCTCCTTCAGCCGCGTGATGAAGATCTGCGAAATCCCGATGAGCGATCCTTCGGGCAGCGCCTTCGCACGACCTGCGATGTAATCGAGCAGTTGCGGAATGTCCGCAATGTCCGGCACGGGATGATCGAATTCATACGTCGCCGCCGCGACCGGATGCGCATGTGAATCCATGAGCCCCGGCAAGACCATGCGCCCGCCGAGATCCACGGTCTTTGCACCGGGTTGCGCCGCGAGGGCCTTCGCCTTTTCGCCGAGCGCGACGATGCGGTCGCCATCCACAGCCATGGCGTCGGTGATGGAAAAGGCGTCATCCACAGTGACGATCTTTCCATTGGAGAAAATCGTGACCGGCGCGGCAACGAGGGGCGCAGAGACGAGCGCGAGCAGGAACGGGATGAGTTTCATGAATTCACTACTGTACGGATTTTACTTTCGCGCCCGCCGCAGCGGAAACGGGCAGGTGGTCCTGCCCGCTCTGGCGGACTGTAAAGAGAGAGCATCTGGGCATGGGTTGATTAGTGGATTTGGTTCTCGAATTCCACAAAGCACTGTCAAGCCGCTCGCAGTTGTAATTTACCTCGTGTGATTTTAGCGGGAATTCCGCCCCGATTAAATAATACGGGCTCGAATGTTGACCGCTTCCTATCGGATGCGCGGGAAATCCCGCCCTTCAAAGCGCCCGGTCTGCCGATGGAAAATGTGATTCGCCCGCGCCAGCTCCGACCGAAACCATCTACTTTCCTGTCGCCCAGCGACGGAGCATGTCCATCCACTCGGGCTCGAAATTGCGGCCCGATCTCTGGGCGACGGTCGCAGGGCGCTTTGATGCGGCGGCGAATGGATCGTCGCTGCGCTTTCCTGCGATTCGGAAGCCTTCAAAGTCCGGAGCCATCTCGCACAGGATAGTCGGATGGATCACACTCTTTTCCTCAACGGTCGCGCTGATAGTCACGCCGGTGAGCCGGCGAAGAATCCATGCAGTGAGCGCCTCCCGTGAACTCGCCGCATGAACGTGCCGGACGCCATCGCGTGCAATCCAATCGCGGAGCGAGAGGGCATAGCGCGCGTGACGCAGATAATCCTCGGTCAGGAGCTTGCTGCCGAGGTCGCCGCGCCATGTCTCTATCCGATGCCGCAAATCATTTTGCTGCTGCCATTCGGCCTCGACGACCATGGAATCGGGCAGGAAATCACAGTGCGGCAGCGTCACAAGCCAGTCTTCCGGGGGCTGTCCTCCCGCATGGACGGCGTATGCCCGGAACGCCGGGAATGCATCCGCAAGCTGCCGCAATTCGGCCTCGTGACGCTCAGATGCGGGCCATTCGTGGATCAACACCGCGAGGTCGGCGCGGCGCGGCGCGGGCTTCGTATCGGGCTTCACCGTTTGCTCAAAGCGCGAATGCAACTCTTTGACCGTGCGGTCCACGCTGAACTCCGACTGCAATCGCCGCTGCCCGGCCGCGCCGAACTGCTCGCGCAGTTCCTGCGAACGCAGTAGTTTTTCCAGTGCCTCTGCAAGCCCGGCGGTGTCTCCCGGCGTGCAAATGAAGCCCGTTTCGCCATCGACGATTTGTTCGGGAACGCCTGCAAGTTTTGTCGAAACCACAGGCCGCGCACTCGCCATGGCCTCAAGAATGACCGTCGGGAAAACATCGCTCGCTCCCGCCTTATCCACGATGCAGGGCAGCGTAAAAATGTCGCAGCTTTTCAACGCGGCGAAGACCTGTTCCTGCGGCAGGGCACCGGTCAGCCTCACGTGCGTACCGAGATTTCCATCAGCGATCGCTTTCTCCAACTGCGGGCGCCACGGACCCTCGCCAATGATGTCGCATTGAAACGTCAGCCCGCGCTCCCGAAGCATCGACGAGGCGGCAATGAGGTGGTGAAAGCCTTTGAACTCGATGAGCCGGCCGATGCTCACGATGCGCGGCACGGGATTCGATGCGCCCGCGCTCGCCTGCTCGAAATTCGAAAGGTCCATCCCGTTGAAAACGCGGAACATCTTGTCCGCCGAACGGGGGCAAATCCGGCGCAGTTCGCCGGTGCTCCACGCGGTCTCGTTCGCGACGAACTCAGCCTCCTCGCAAATTTCCGCCAGCAATTCATCGTTGCCGAGATCCACCATGTAATCCTGTCCATGCGTGGACATGCTGAACGGAATCCCGCTGATGGCCTTCACAAAGACCGCCGTATGCGCCGCACGATTGGCAAAGTGCGTGTGAAAATGGGTGAAGCCGCGCGCTTTGAACAGGTCGGCAAAATACAGCGCGTTCCTCGCACGGATGGCCGCCTTGTAGTCCGGGCCGTACTTGCGCTCGTGGTTCGCGATGAGCTCCGCAGGCCAGCGTCCCGTGCGTTTCGCCTCCTGCTCTCCGAGCTTCAGGATTCTCTGCGGCGGCGCGTAGTGGACCGGGGCTTCCAGCCGGGCGAAGTGCCCGTGGCGGAACGATGTGTGGGGCGGATAGATGCTGAATGTCTCGATCTCCACACCCGCGCGCTGGAGCGCGAGTATCTCGGTATCGACAAATGTCTGCGAAACCACCGGGTATCTGCTGAAAAGGTATGCGATGCGCACGGGAAGAATTTTTCGGGGAAGATTGCGCCTTGGGCGAGAGGAAAATGGTTCCTAACGGATTTTCTGATCAGGCAGCGCTGCTTTGATTCCTTCGTCGAGCGGCATTTTATCCCGCTCGGGAGTCAGCCCGGCGTCCACGAGCATCGCCGCCAGTTGCTCGCGCAGCTTTGCCGCAATCTCCGGCTGACTCTTGATGAGATTCTTCGTCTCGCCGGGATCGGCTCTGAGGTCGTAGAGTTCGGAAAGATGCCGGTCTGCCGAGCCGTCTCCATGCGGGTAGCGGATGAACTTCCAGTTGTCGGTCCGGATCGCGCGGACATTCGGCGTGTAGGGGAACTGCTTCTCGTAGTTGTATTCGTAAAACCACGCCTTTCTCCACGAGCCGTCTCCTTCCTTCACCAGCTTCACCCACGACTTGCCATTGCTCTTCTCAAGGGCCGGCGCGCCGCAGAGTTCGAGGATGCTCGGTGCGATGTCGAGCGTGAGCACTTGTTCCTCAACGGCTTTTGCGCTGGCGAGCTTTGGGAAGCGGACGACCAGCGGGATGCGGATGCTCGGTTCGTGCGCGGTGCGTTTGTCCACCATCCCATGCTCGCCTTCGAGCAGGCCGTTGTCGCCCATGAAAACGATGACCGTGTTGTCGAGCTGACCGGTCGATTTAAGGAACTCGACCATCCGGCCGACGGAGTCATCCACGCTCAAAACGGTTCCCCAATATCCATGCACCATCGCCTCGAAATCGCGCACAGCTTCCGGACGATCGTCGGGAAACTGCTTCCGCCACTCGAACAGCGGGCCGTAAATGCCGTGCCATGTCCGGAGCCGCTCTTTCATCCAGGCCGGCTTGTCATCGAGCGCAAAAGCGGTCGCCGGATACGGCACGCGCACGGAGTCAAAGGAGCGCGCATATTTTTCCTCCGGCGTGTAAAAACTGTGCGGTGCTTTGTGGCCCACACACAGCGCCCACGGCTTCGCGGTGTCCTGCTTTTTCAGCCAGTCGAGCGCCATGTCGGTGACGACGGTCGTGTAGTATCCCTTCACCGTTTCCCGGCGCTCGCCGTTGAGGTTCCATTCGGTGTCGAAGTATTTCCCCTGCCCTTTGTGCGTCACGAAATAGTCGAAACCGGGACGCGGCTCGTCGTTGTTTTCGCCCATGTGCCACTTGCCGAGATACGCGGTCTTGTAGCCGCTATCGTGGAGCCGCGCGGGCCATTGCGGGACGTTCGGGAGTTCGGTGAAATTATCCCGCACTCCGTGAGCGTGGGCGTAGAGTCCGGTGAGGATGCTGGCGCGGCTGGGCGAGCAGAGTGACGTGGTGCAAAACGTGTTCCTGAACAACACACCTTCACTCGCGAGCCGATCGATGTTCGGGGTTTTGACATGCTTCGATCCGTAGCAGCCCAGCGCGTCGGGCCGCAGATCATCGCAGAGAACAAAGAGGACGTTCGGTTTCTCCGCGGCGTGCGCGAAGAAGGCTGAAAGGAGCAGTGCGATGATGGGTTTCACGCACCGTGCTTTGCGGATTCGCGTGCATCGTTCAACCTAAATGCGCAATCGGAGCCCGCGAAATGCGCGAAAATCCGCGAAAACAAACAGTGGTCGAGAATGTACACATTCACCCGGCGGGTGAGTCGAGTCTGCATCGAAATTGTATGGTTTCGTGCCTTTTCGCGCGTTTCGCGGGCCATCAGCGCCGTATCCAGGTTCAAGCACGGATATCCGCGCTACTCGGGGGAAGGCGTGATTAAAAGTGGATTTGCGCGAAGCGCAAAGTAGCCCGCGAGTCCCTTCGCGGTCATACATCCCTCGCGAAGCGACAAACTATTATGAGTGCCGCTTCGCGGGAGTCGCAATGCCGCGAAGGGACTCGCGGGCTACTTTCTTTCCTTCGCGAGCGATTCCACTTTTATTCACGCCCCTCTGCTGGAGGTGCGGACTTCTTACGCGACGCCCGCGGCTTCGCGACCGCGGACTCCACGTTGCCATCCGCAAATCGTGTGACGATTTTTCCTGCGGCCTTGGCGGCTTCCACGCTTCGGATGACGGCCCCGCCGGCGTCGGTCGTGATGGTGTAGCCGCGCTTCATCGTGGCCTCGGGCGAGAGCAGGCGGAGCATCGCGCCGATTCGCTCGACGGCTGCGGATCTCAGTGAAATCGACGCCGCCGCCTTTTCCCGCAAGCGCGCTGCGATGGCTGCGATCTCCTGGCCGCGCAGCGCCAGAACTTGATCCGGCCGGTGACGCAACAGACGCGACTCCATCGCTGCGAGCCCGCTCCGGTGCAAGGCAAGCGAGTCGGTGACGGCGCGCGTGAGCGCCTGCTCGGTGAGGTCGATGCGCTGGGCCAGTTGCTCGATGCGCGACGACGGTTCGCGGAAAAGCGGATGGCTCTGGAGCAAGGCGAGCGCGGCCTTTCCCCGCTCGATTTCTCCCGCGACAGAGCGCTGCATCCGGCGCGCGGCCTCGGCGATTTGGCGGAGGAGTTCCGTCGTGTCGGGTGCCACCAGTTCCGCGGCGGCGCTTGGAGTCGGCGCGCGAAGGTCGGCCACGAAATCGGCGATGGTGAAATCAATCTCGTGCCCCACGGCGGAGACGACCGGGATTTCGCAAAAGGCAATCGCCCGCGCGAGGTCTTCATCATTGAACTCCCACAAATCCTCCATGCTTCCCCCGCCGCGCGCCAGAACGATCACGTCCACCGGCTCGTCGAGCTCCTGCAAATTCTCCAGCGCCGTGATGATTTCCCGCGCCGCGCCGTCGCCCTGCACGCGGCACGGGCTCACGATCACCCGCAGCCATGGTGCGCGGCGTGCGAGGATTTGCACCATGTCGCGCAGCGCGGCGCCCGTCGGCGAAGTCACGATTCCCAGTGTCCTCGGAAATGCCGGCAGCGCGCGCTTTCGTTCCGGGTCAAACAGACCCTCGGCGTTCAGCTTACGCTTGAGCGCTTCGAACCGCGCCTGGAGCTGCCCCGCACCCGCCTGCTGGATGCTGCTGACGTTGAGCTGATACTGCCCGCGCGCTTCGTACACGGTGATTCGGCCCTTCGCCTGCACCAGCATCCCGTCGCGAATCTGCACGCTGCTCTTCTTCCACATGCCGGGGCGCGCAAACATCACGCACGCGAGCTGCGAATCCGCATCCTTGAGCGTGAAATACTGGTGCCCGCTCGCCTGCTGCCGGTAATTGGACACCTCGCCCTCCACCCACACCTCGACAAACGCGCCCTCAATCACCGAGCGAATCGCCCGCGTCACATCGCCCACCGAAAACACGCGCGCCTTCTCCGCAGGCGCGGCACCGGTGGACATGGAAAAAAGATCAGCGGAAGGATCAGGCATCACGCCCGACCATCCACGGACGCCGCGCAGATGGCGAGGCTGGAAAATGCGGACGGGCTTTCAAGCTTGGGAGACGCCGTTGAGGAACCGCATCAGTGCTAGAAGCGTGGAGGAACATAGATATAAAAAAGCAGGAACGCGCACGCAAGAAGTCCGAGTCGGAAGAGCGCGCGACTGAAACAACGAATGCAACATGAAGTGACGCCGAGCATTAGCGTCGCGTAGCATGCGACGCCGGAGACGATCTCAGCCTCCACTCCCATGTGATACCTGGGCATGTCGCCATTCCCGAAGATGGAAAGCCCGAAAAACTCAGCGGCAAAGCCGTAGCTCGTGAATACGACGACGATGACCCAGAGAGTCCAGAACACGGTGCGAAGCAATTGTTCGTCACTCGGATTAGCACTACCTTGAGCGTGGTTCATTATCAGTGCTCTGTCTCATCGTCTGACTGAAAGTAGGTATCGATGTGCAGGGATAGCCGACGGCGAGCCAACTCGCCGAGAGCAAAAGTCGAGATGTCGAACTCGCGATTCCATGTCCGCATCCAGAAGCAGATGAAAACCTGCGCCTCGTGGTGCGACGCAATACGCTCCCAAGCCGCCGTGTCGTCGGGCAGTGAGCGCATGAAGTCGTCGAACTGCTCCTCGCACGACCTACCTGACCGAAAATCTAAACGTCCCGTCGCGTATCTCCAACATCCGAACGTGTAGGTGCGACCGCGCTTGCCGAAGGCGTCGCCCCGCAGATGTTGTGAGGATGGCTGGATGGCGAGCAGTGCTGAAATCTCGGTGGGCTGCAAATCGTCCGACGTGATGGTGAGCGAGAACTCGCCAGCATCAATCTCACCGCCGCAGAGATACATCAGTTGTTTGGACGAATCCGGCATAGCGTGTGAAGTGGCCTGGGCGCTGCCTTGAGTGTGATTCATTGTCCCTTTATTGAGTGTGGTTCATTGTCCCTTTGTGCGGCGATTGGAAAGGACAGCATAAACAATGGTGTGAGTGAGAAGGAGACCGCCGGAAACGAGAAGCCCGCACTCGAAAGCGTGAAGGCCCAAGCGAAGCAGTACAGGAAATGGGTAGTCCGTTCGGAATTCACTAATGCCCCCAAAATATGCTAACACGTAAAGGCCTACGTAGATGCGGATGAACATAATCGCGGAGCCGACGCCGAAGGGCACAAGAGCGAGAACAAGGCGGAGCGAAAAATATGACTGAACGGCTCGCGAGGAAAACAGAAGC
Organism: Verrucomicrobiaceae bacterium; assembly: GCA_031374705.1. Lineage (GTDB taxonomy): Bacteria > Verrucomicrobiota > Verrucomicrobiia > Chthoniobacterales > Chthoniobacteraceae > SXWH01. Next base: position 66,127 of record JANMGP010000211.1, read on the forward strand.
CAGACAAATGCTGCTGCGGAGATGACAGCCAAAGCAACCAAGCCATAGACGAGCGGACCTTCAGATGAATTGTGATCGAAGATATCGAACGGACGCCATCTAAGCAGTTCAGTATAATAATCATCTCTCATCACAGGAAGCGCGTAGCGACGCCGAACATCCTACTCTCCCGCAAACTCGGAGGCTGATGCTGGCAGATGAAGTTGGCATATTCATGGTGGTGGTTTGCAGATGCCGAGGGGAGCAGGCCGGGGCTCCTCTGTCGAGGGGCGAAAACCATGGTTTCCTGTGCGGCACTTGCGCCGAGCGGCACAACAAAAACGCGCCAACAAGCCCGGCGTGCGGGTTGTTGGCGCGTTGTTTTGGATGGTTTTGTTATGGCGCGACTTTGGTGGTCGGGTCGCTGGCGGGGCCGGGGCCGGCGGCTCCGTTGGCGGAGACGCGGAACCAATGGCGCGTGCCGCTCACGAGGCCGGACTTGGTGTAGCTGCTCTTGGCGGGCGTGGCGACCATGTGCCAGCCAGTCTGGCCCGTGGGGTCGGTGGTCATTTCGAGGAACTATCCGCGTTTCACCCCGGCTCGGTTGCCGATTTCTCCAATGCATTCGTAAGTAGCTCGGAAGTGATGGTTTGCACTGTTGCAGCATGGGTAATGTTTTGATGCAGCGTGGTCGCTGTCGGTCAACAGAGGGGTGAAATCCTCCGGATCCGAGCCCACATCCTCCGGATTTGAGGCGGAAACCTCCGGGTTTGAGGCCGAATCCTCCGGCTTTAGGGTCGCGTCCGGAGGGTGTGAGGGTACATCCGGAGGGTGTGGGGTCGATGCAGGGGAACATTGCGGGCGAACCCTCCGGCTTTATGGTCGCATCCTCCGGCTTTGACTTGGAACCCTCCGGCTTTTGGGTCGCATCCGGAGGATGTGGGCGTACATCCGGAGGCTTTTTGGTCGATGCAGGCGCGCAGTGAGTGCACTACTTTGAGCGCGTCACTACTTTGAGCATGGTGGAGCTGCTCTTGGTGGGCGTGGCGATGGTGTGCCAGCCCGGATTTTTTGCGCTATGGCGCTGATTCTAGCCGAACGCGGAAGAAACTCGTGGCACCGGCGACCGGCAGCGGCTGTGAAAAAGGTTCCGCAACCGTCACGGGGTCGAGCGTGAACACGTCGGTCCACATTTGGAAGTCGGTGGTGCGCTCGAAAACGTAGCGTGTTCCGGGCTGAACGCGCGAGAGCTCGAGCACAAAATCCGCGCCTGCGAACCCGGTGGGGCGAGTGGCGAAAAGCGACATCGGATCGGTGGGTATATAACCGGCGCGGAACTCGAACAGATTGTTTTCACCATCGCCGTCCGCATCCACACCGGGAGCGGCAAGTACATTGTCCTCGCCAAAGTACTGCACTTGCCAGGCATCGGCGATCCCGTCTGCTGCATAGATGCCGAAGTCGTCGGAGGTCACATTTACAACGGTAAGTCCCAGCGTGGCGGGAAAGCCGCCGTAGCTCCCCTGCGCGGTGGCGGCGGTGTCTTGAAACACGGTCCCCGCTGTGGCGAGACCGTCGTCGGCGATCGAGAGCGGCCCGATGGCGCTCCACGTCGTATTTGCTGCGGGGATGGCAAGGAAAGTCGCATCATCAAGTGCGAGCCACGCGGAAAGCTGGAGCGTGGCGGTTTCATTCAGCGTGAGCGCTGGCGCGGTGAGCTCCAGCGCAGTCACTTCGTAGAGCTGGCTGATGAAGCCGTGTTTCGCAAGGTGGGGCAATGAAGCGGAGATTCCAGCGACCGTGGCGGCGCTGCCGGCATTCGTGTATGCAGCACTTGCGGCGCGGAGACCGCCGGCATCCGCAGAGTCAGTGCGCAAGGTGTAGCTCGCGCTTGTGCGGGGACCGGCAATGAGAGCTGCGGGGCACGCGGCGAGCAGGATGAGGAATGGCGTTTTCATGGCGCGATGGTGGTCGGAGCGTTGTAGGTCTGGATGGTCATCGGTTTGGTGAAGTTGAAAACGCCGCCCATGTTGTAAGTGCCGGCGTCGCCCTTGACCCTCAGTGTGCCGCCGTCATTCACCGCGTTGATACCCGCCTGGATCGAGCGGAACGGGCCGAGGTCGCCGACGACGTTTGGGATGCCGACTTGCTGAATCGGTCGCGGGACTGGCTCCACGGTGACCACCGGGCTGGAGCGGTCCACAAAGTAATCGTGCGAACTGGTGGAGATCTCCACCGCGGAGCAGGCGCGGTTGACGTTGATCTGCCGCGGTGCGCTCCACAAATTCGCGGCGGCCTGCGTGATGGCGAAATACAAATCCCGCCAGTCTGCCGCCGGGACGAGCAGAGCGGTCTGCACTTGGTACAAAAGCGTGGCGACGTTGCCGGAGCCCTCGGGCGTGATTGTCTGTCCGTTGAAGCTGTCGCCGTCGGTCAGGAGATACGCGAGCTTGTTGAGGACGCCGCTGTTGGAATGAACCCCGCCGGCGTCGTTGCCACCGGCAGCGCCGTTCGGGACGATGGCGATCGGTTTATAGTTGCTGCTCGAAAGCCGGTCGGGATCGCTGAAGCGGCGCGACGCCGCCGGCCGCAGGAGGTCACCGGGATCGCGCATTGAGCGGAGAGGGCCGGCAGGGCGGTCCTCGCCGACCTCCCATCGCACGGCTGCCGAGTCATTGCCATTCGGAGTCTGGCCGGTGTTTGAGAAGTCCACAAACTCGCCCCAGATGTCCGACAGCGCCTCGTTGATGGCACCCGAGGTGTTTTGATAAATCAAGCGCGAGGTCTGTCCGGTGACGAGGTGCGTGTATTCGTGCGCCACGATGTCGTCGCTCACGAATCCGACGCCAAACTGCATGACGTTACCGCCGGCACTCGCGTTTCCCCAAGGGGACGTCTGCCCCGGCGGGACATCGCGCGCGATGGCGAAGATACGCGCTCCCGCACCGTTGTAGCCGTTGCGGGCATTGGCTGCGAGGTAGAATGCGTCGGTTTGTCCGATGTAGTCATAGAGGTTGTCCACATCCGCGATGCCTGTGGCCGGGCCGCCCTCGACGCGCACCGGGTTGTCTCCCATGCCACCCAAAGTCGGCTCGGTCGTGGTGCTGCTGTTGTCGTCGTAGATCCGCCGATCCGTGGCGGAGTGGATTTCATCAAGGTAATTGAGGAGCGCGCCGGTGCCGGCGTGGACGATGACGCGGCCTTTTGCGCGGACGGGCTGAGCGGGCGAAATAACGGGCACTTCCCACGCAAGCGCGGGCTCGCCGGGCAGACCGAGCACATCGGGAACGTAGATGACCAACTGCGCTGCGCCCGCTTTCACCGGGCCACGGCGCATCTCCGTGCGAACGATGCCCACGGCGCGCGCGCTCGCGTCCGGCTCGGCGAGCGTCGGCGCGAGCGGGAGCGGCAGGTTGTCGAGATTCGTAATCCGCGTCGCCATGTCAGCGAGGACGCACTCGATGTCGCCCGCCGTGCTCACTTGCACAACAGTCTCAGCGGCGAGGACGGGGATTTTCCCGTAGGTCTGCTGGAGCCGGACAAACGAGCGCCCCACGTCCGCCGTGGTCCGGAAAATCGTGAGATCCACGCGGGGATTCGCGAGGCCGAATGCCGGGCGATTCGCGAGCACGAAACGCAGCGCGGTCTGCGCAGGGTCGCCGGGTACGTGGCTCTCCGCGGCGGGCAGCCGCCAGCCGCGCTCAAGCCCGATGAAGCGAATCGCGCCGCTCTCCTGCGTGCCGAGCCGCACCGGTGAAGGCGCGGCATCGGCGACATCGGGAACGCGCGCGATCTTCGCGAGCAAGGCGTCCACTTTCGGCGCGGGATTCACGTTCGCTTCCGGCGTGACGGGGGCGGGTGTGGCGGCTGCGGAAGGACCCGCGGCGGGTGGCGAAGAAAACCACCGGCTCGCGATGAGAAGCAGCGCGACGAGCGCGGCGACGGCGGCGATGAGCTTTGAGCGGCGCGGATTTCTCATGGACGGGTCTTGGTTTTATTGGAGCGTCACGAGCACGAGCACGAACCCGCGCCCATCGGCGAGCGGGCTCATCGCCTTGCCGATGATTGCGCCCTGCGCGCGGGAGTGTTCGGAGACTTTCATCGCGTGGCCCGGCGTGTCGGAAGTTGTAAGCATGTCGCCCGGTTTGATCGCGCCGTGCGTCGCATCGGCCTGCACATATACGCGCCCGCTGAGCGCGACGTTTTGTCCGGCCTCGAGCGCGCCTTCCTGATGCAACGCGATGCCTGCGTTGATGCCGTTTGCGCCGCTGACGATGCCGGCGACGCGAGTGTCGTAAGCCCGGGTGCTGCGCCGGAGCCGTCCGGGATGCTCGTCGTCAATCACGACGACCGCACCTTTTTCGACAGCGTCTTCTTTCATCGGGAACGGCTCGGCGATGTCCGCGCCACCAGTGATCGTGAGGATGCTCGAACGGATGGTGCCGATGACGTGAAGCTTCGTCTGTGGATTGTCGGTGCCGATGCCGACATTGCCCGCCGTCGTCACGGCGACGCCGCTGAAACTCGACGGCGGCCCTCCTGCTGGACCGGCGACCAGCTTCAGCGTGGAGCCGTTGAATCTGAGATCCGCGCGCGTGCTCGCGTTGGTCCAAGTCATGCCGGTTTCGGAATTCGGCGTGCCAAACTGCATAGTGCCACCAGGGCCGCCCGGCGTGAATTGCACGCCGCCGTTCACGGCAAGCTTGTAGCCCGGCGTCGGCGAGAGCAGCCCAATGCCGACGAGGCCCGTGGTATCAATCACGATGCCACTCGCGTCCGAAGGCGGCCCCACGCCGCCAGCGCCGGCGACCAACTTGAGCGTCGAACCGTTAAACCTGAGGTCTGCCCGACCAGCGCCGGTCATCGTCATGCCGGTTTCCGAGTTGGGGTTGCCGAACTGAATCGTTCCGCCTGGTCCGCCCGGCGTAAACTGCACGCCGCCGTTTACGGCCAGCTTGTAGCCGGGGTTCGGCGTCGCCGTGCCGATCGCCACTCCGCCGCCGAGGTAATAGGCGAGCGTTGCGTCCCCGGCCCAAATCCCGTCGCCCGCACCGGGCGCGGCCCAATTCAAAGTCACGCCATTGAAGCTCAGCACCTGCCCGGCTCCCGGTGCGGCGGGCACGGTGAGATGGTTGAAATCAAGCGATCCCGCTGCGATCCGCGTGCCGTCGATGGTTCCCGGCGCAATCTTTGCCCCGACGATCGCACCGTCCGCGATTGCTGCGGAGGTGACCGCGCCGGCCGAGAGATACGCCGCGGGCGCGAGACGTTGATCCGGTGTGAGGAGCTGCGAACCGTTCACGCCATCATCGAACCACACGCGGAGGCGCACGTCGGCGTTTGAAAACGCCGCTGCTGGAATCGCCGCCATGTTCGGCAGCGCCACATCGCCGAGCAGCACGGAGTAAAGTCCCTTGCCGACGCCAATCGACACTGCATCCGCAGGCTCGCTGCCCGCTACGCTTGTTCCGTCATTGCTCCAAAAAGTCAGAGTTCCGTCCTCGTTTACGAGCGCGAACTTAAACAGCCCGGCTCCGTCGAAATTGACTGTGCCCACCGCGACGCGGCCCTGATAATTGATCAGCGGAGGCACCTGTGCGACCTGCGCGTGGATGCTGCCGGTGAGGATGAATGCCGCGAGGGCGGACCGTATGGCGGATGTTTTCATGGATGAAATCAGTGTTGTTCTTCTCTTGTTCAGGATTCCCGTCGTGCGATTACGGGATTTCTTTTAAAAAAACATCCCGCTAAGCTCCGCGCATGACCGACTCCGACACCGCACCGTGGCTTGCCGCGTCCGCGCGATTCGCGACGACGCAGTGGACGGTCGTGCTTTTTGCCAGCCGCGAAGGGCCGGAGCGCGCCGCGGCGATGGAGAAATTCTGCCGGGCCTACTGGTATCCGCTCTACGTGTTCATCCGCCGGCGCGGAAGCGGACCGGAAGAGGCGCGCGACCTTACTCAGGAATTCTTCGCGAAGCTCATCGGCGGCGACTGGCTGGCCGGCGTCGAGCGGCGCGACACGCGGTTCAGCACGCTGCTGCTCACGATTCTCAAGCGCTTCCTCGTGAACGAACACGAGCGCACACAAACCGCGAAGCGCGGCGGAGGCATCGCGCCGCTCTCGATCGATGTTGCGCAGGCCGAGCAGTGGTTCGGCGCAGAGCCGGCGACGGACGAGACCCCGGAAAAAACATTCGAGCGCCGATGGGCGCTTGCGGTCCTCGCGAGCGCGCTCGAACACTTGCGCGCGGAGCTGGCCGAGGCGGGGAAATCCCGGCACTTTGAAGTGCTAAGCCCGTTTCTTTCCCGCGAGCCCGAAGCCTCCGATTACGAAGTGGCGGGGGCCGCGCTCGCCCTCGCTCCGCGAACCGTCGCCGTTGCCGTTCACCGTCTGCGCCAGCGATACCGCGCCGTGCTTCGGGAGGAACTCGCCGCAGGCTCGTCGGACACCGCGCGCGTTCAGGAGGAAATGAGAAACCTTTCCATGGCCCTCGAAGGTTCCATGTAACTCAACCGCGGAGATGCTGAGTAAACCTACGATGCCAAAAGATTCGCCGACACTCTGCCGCCGCTGCGGTTCCGCGATGCCGGGTGGCTGGGAATCAGCGTCGTGCCCCCGTTGTCTCGTGCATTTTTCAGTCGAGACCACGGACCCCGCGCTGCTTTTCCCGAGTTCCGACGGGCGTATCGAATTGGGTGATTACGAATTGCTGGAAGAGATTGCGCGCGGCGGGATGGGCGTGGTGTACCGCGCGCGTCAAAGGCGGCTGGGGCGCACGGTTGCGGTAAAAGTCCTCGCGGCGGGCGAGTTCGCGAGCGACGAGGCGCGCAGGCGATTTCGCACGGAAGCGGAAGCGGTGGCGCGCCTTCAGCATCCGGGAATCGTGGCGATTCACGATGTCGGAGAGACCGACGGGCTGCCGTGGCTTTCCATGGATTTTATCGCGGGCGACGATCTCGCGGCTCTGGTGCGCGAGCAGCCGCTCGCCTCGCGGCAGGCGGCGGAATATGCGCGCGCCATTGCGGAGGCGGTGCAGCATGCGCACGATCACGGCGTGCTCCACCGGGACCTCAAGCCCTCCAACGTACTGCTCGCTCCCGACTCCGGGCCGCGCATCACGGACTTCGGAATCGCGCGGTGCGGTGACCAAGGCGAACTCACACGCACCGGACAAGTGCTTGGCTCGCCTGCCTACACGGCACCGGAGCAGGCGCTCGGCGGCACCGCAGACGCGCGCACCGACGTGTATGGCCTCGGCGCGCTGCTCTACCATCTGCTCACAGCCCGCCCACCCTTCCAGGGTCCGACGACCGACGCAATTTTGCTCCAGCTTCGCGAGGCCGACCCGATCGCGCCGCGCCGGTTGAACCCTGACGTCCCGCGCGATCTCGAAACCATCTGCCTGCGCTGTCTGCGCAAGGATCCCGCGCGGCGCTATCCCTCGGCGCGGGACGTCGCGGAAGACCTCGGACGTTTCCAGCGCGGCGAGGCGATTCATGCAAAGCCGGTTTCTGCATTTGGAAAAACATGGCGCTGGTGCCGGCGGCGGCCCGCAGTCGCCGCGCTGCTTGCGGCGTTGCTCGCAGTGACGGCATTCGCATTCTGGCACATCGAGAATGCCCGCCGCTCGGAGTCTGCGGCAAAACTCAAAGCAGAGGCCGCTTCAGTGCAACTGCGCGAGACAAACGCGCTGCTTCAGGATTCGCTGGATCGCGCCGAGCTGGATCGCGCCGAGGATCTGTTCCGCGCGGGCGACTCCGCGGAAGCGCTCGCGCCGCTCATGCGGGTCGTGCGTCGCAATCCCGAGCATCCCGTCGCCGCACCGCGCCTGGCCTCCGCGCTGTGGCTGGGTAATTTCGCACTCCCATTGCCCCGGCCCATGATCATCGGCGGCAAGGTGGTGAGGATTCAGTTCCTTCGCGACGGGCGTACACTCGTCGTCTGCGCGGGCAGCGGGATCACAACGTGGGAAGCAGCCTCCGGGCAGAAGCTGCTGGATTTCGAACAAATCGACAGCAGCCCGAGCAACATGCTGCTGAGCCCGGATGAGCATACGCTCGCAGCCTGGAATACAAGTGCGGGAAAAAGTCTGCACCTGTTTGATATGGCGACGGGGCATCGCCTCGTGCCGCCGATCATTCATCAGGCATTCATGCCGGGCCTCGCATTCTCGCCGGACAGCTCGCGCATTGTCGCCGCGACCAGCGAGCCCGCCATGCAAATCCGCCATGCCCGAAACTGGCAGCCGGACGGCGCGCCGCTGCTGCTTGCCCGCGGCCAGTGGGACGCTGCTTACAGTCCGGATGGCGGGACCATCGCGACAAATTCAGACAAGACGGTGCACCTGTGGGACAGCCGGACGCGGCAGGTGCGCCTCGAACTTCCGGCGCTTGCAGCCGAGGTAAGGAAACTGCGGTTTTCGCCGGATGGCCGCTGGCTTGCGGTCGTGTGTTTCGACGACACGATGCGTCTCTTTTCCACCGTCGGCGGCGAGCCTGCCGGCATGCCGATACGGCACGAGGGCGAAATCACCACCGCTACTTTCAGCGCGGACAGCTCCCGGGTGCTCACCACCTCGCGCGACAACACTGCACGCGTCTGGGCCGTACCGGGCGGCGAGCCCGTCACACCGCCGCTGCACCACCGCGACGGTGTTTACTTTGCCGCCTTCAGCACTGACGGCGCGAGCGTCGTGACGTGTTCGAGCGACCACGCCGCGCGCGTGTGGGACGCACGCTCCGGGCGGGCGCTGACACAGCCGCTCCGTCACGTCGAGCAGCCGCGCGCAGCCACGTTCACTCCCGATGGCTCGACCCTCTATACCGGCGGCGCGGACGGCGTCGTGCAGCGGTGGGATTTGCGGCATCGCACAGAATCACCTGCAACCGCCAAAGCGCTTGAACCGGAGCTTGCGGGCGTTCGCATTAGTCCGGACGGGCGTTTGAAAATCACCTTCGAAAATGCCGCCGCGTTTGCAGTGCTCACGGATGTGAAAACGGACGCAACCATCGGCGCTCCGCTCGCACATCTGGACGCTATCACCGACGCAAATTTCAGCCCCGACAGCTCGCTGGTGGCAACGGCATCGAACGCCAACGAAGCGCGTGTGTGGGATACTGCGACGGGCAATGCCGTGTCTCCTCCGCTGCGTCATTCGCGCACCGTCAGCGTCGTTGCATTCAGCCCCGACAGCCGCCGCGTCGCGACTGCATCATTGGATGGCACGGCGCGCGTATGGGACGCCAGGACCGGTGTATCTCTCGCACGCCGTCTGACACACGACGACAATATCACCGACGTGCAGTTCAGCCCGGATGGCCGGCGCATCGCCACCGCATCTCGCGACAAGACTGCGCGCATTTGGGACGCCGCGAGCGGACAGCCTCTCACTGAGCCTCTCGTCCACGACGCGCCGGTCTCGCAAGTGCGGTTCGAGGCCGATGGCGATCGGATCATCACCGTGACCGCGAGCGGCGCTCGTGTGTGGGAAGTCTCTGATTTCTCCACGCCTGCGCCCGAGTGGCTCGCGCGCATCACGGAGGCCATTTCGCTCGCCGAGCTAACTTCCAATCCCCTCGAAGCCTACGCGCTCGTTGTCCGCTACGAAAAGACGCGCGCTGAAGCGCTCGCGAAACCCGGCAACGACGCTTACGCACGCCTCGCGAGGCGGCTGTTCCAGAAAGCGGAGTGAATAACAAGCGGAACTGCAGTGCGCAGCGGTAGGTGTCAGGTGAAGGGAATTCGCGGGGGGCAGACTATGACCCCACTATGACCCCGCTTCGCATGGGTCGAGGGCAAGCAGTTTCCGGATTATCCGCTCCACATCCACCGCCTCGTCAGCGGCCTCGGACTTCAAGATGATGCGGTGCCGCAGCACTGCGGGGGCCACGCTGAGGATGTCGCCGGAGTTCGCTATTATGCGTCCCGAAGTCACGGCTCTGGCTTTCGCTCCGATGAGAAGAGAATAGGCCGCATTAGGACCGGCCCCCGAATTGACGTACCGCTTCACAAAAGGAGGAGCAGCCCTGTGCGTGGGCCGCGTCGCGCAGGCGATCTGTGCTGCGAAATTGACAAGGCTCTCATCCAGCGAACTGTCCCGGACCGCACTCACCAGATCTGCGATTTGCGTTGTGCTCAACGCGAAGTGCGGGATCCAGTTCGCTGCCTGAACAGCGTCGTTCGGCTCGGCATTCACGCTGAACATGAAGTGATCGAGAATCGCAGGACTGAACGGACGGCTACCTTTGGAAGCGGGGGCCTCCGCGGTCGCCAGGATGCAGAATGGGCTCGGCAAGGGCGACTTTTGCGAGATGCCCCTCATGGGCCGTTCCTTCATCGTATCAACCATCGCGGCCTGCACATCGCCCGATGCTTTGTCGATGTCTTCCGCCATAAAAACGTTGGTGAAAAGCGGTGCATCAACCTGCGCGTGCGCAGCACCGACGTTTCCCTTCACCAACTCATCAAGCGCGAGCGAGTGGTGAAATCGCAGGCTTCCGGTGCCGAGCTCCGAAATGCGCCTGATTGTCGTCAGAATCGCGGATGCCGCGGAATCCGCGAGGCGGGGCAAAAGCACATGCCCGCCGGCAATAATCGCCGTCATAATCTCGCGCACCAGCGCGGGGCAATTGGCGAACGTGTTCCCGACTTGCTTCACCAATTCCTGGATCGCGGGCACATTCTGAAGCCCCAACGGCGAGCGCGGCATCGCCCGGCTGGCCGCTGCCACGGTCTCGGCAGTGAGCCGATCATTGTATTCGAAAATGAACAGGCTGTCCCCCAAAAGCACCTCGTCCAAATGATTCAACGGCGAGCGCTCAATGCGGATTCCGTTGAGGTAAGTCCCGTTCCGACTGCCCAGGTCGCAGAGGGTCCACTCGCCATCTTCGCACACGATTTCTGCATGCCGGCGCGATGCGGGGCTCTCGGAATCGAGAATGATTTCGCTGGAGGGATCGCGCCCGATGACTGTCGGGCGCGCATCCAGCGAATAGACCTGGCCTTGCTGATAGCCAAGAAGGACTCGGAGATGGGGCATGATTGCGGGCTGATTGTTTCGCAATCGAAATAGCAAGTCGCGGGCACATTCCGGAGAAAATGCAGGCCTTGTCATCCGGCGGAATCCATGCGCGAATGCGGGTAGTGAAACTCGCGCTCGTTCTGACCATTGCCGCCATCCCGGTATCCGCTGCTTCGTCGCCGGAACCCGTGGCCGTTGCGGGCGTTCACAACGCGTTTCGTCTGAGTCCGCGGCTCATCTCCGGCAGCGCCCCGAAAGGTGCAGATGCCTTTCGCGCGCTTGCAAAGCTCGGGATAAAAACGATCGTCAGCGTCGATGGGATAAAACCTGAAGTCAAAGAAGCAGCCCGGCACGGGATCCGGTACATCCATCTTCCGATTGGCTACAATGGCATTTCCGACAGCCGTGCGGCGGAACTCGCGAAGGCTGTCGAGAGCGCTGAAGGCCCCGTTTTTCTCCACTGCCACCATGGCAGGCACCGTGCGCCGGCAGCGGCAGCAGCGGTGTGCCGCGCCCTCGAAGGATGGACGCCGGACGACGCGACCGCGTTCCTCAAAACCGCGGGAACATCACCGGACTTCGCCGGCCTTTATCGCGCCGTAAGGGGAGTGCGGGTCCCGACGGAAGAAGAGCGGTCCGCAATGCCGGCGCGGTTTCCCGCCACCTCGACCACGCCGCCCATGGTGGATCGCATGGTCGCCATCGACGAGCGGTTCGACACACTGCAAGCCTTGCGAGCTGCGGGCTGGAAAAACGCGACCCCGGAAATCGCAGTGCTCCTTCTCGAGGATTTCCGCGAGTTGCAGAGAATGCTGCCAGAGAAAGCGACGGTTGATTTTCGGCGACACCTCGCCAGCTCGGAAGAAAGCGCGGCGCTTCTTGCAAAGCAAATCGGCCTGCGTGATTTCACCGCCGCGACGGTATCGATGAGAAAGATCAGCGAGTCCTGCGCGCAGTGCCACAAGGTGCACAGAAACTGATTCTACAACAGTTCTTCGGCCTCTTTCTTCAGCGCAGGATTCTTGATCTCCCCGATCCACTTCCGCGCCTCGGCGATGTCCCTGTTTGAGAGGAATTTCACAAAGCCCAACAGCACCTGATCGATGCTCTCATGCTCGCGATTTTCCAGCATCCATGCGCCGAAAGCTTTCGCGTCCTTGGCGGCCCATATTTGCGCGACGGTGGGTACCCCTGCGCGGAGCCCCTTTTCGTCCTTCGGCCGCGAGAGGACCCACTTCATGACATCCAGCCCGCGGCCTTTCGCCACCCACGGGGTCACAAAACGCTGGATGACCAAGTCGGTCGCGATCTTCCGGTTGTTGACGGAATCCAGGAACTTCGCTGTCTCCTCGAAACCCGCCGCTTCGATCGACATCATCACGTGCGGAAGGGCCAGCGTCTTGATGCTCGGTTCCGTTTCCTGATCCGGAAGACTATTGAACCAATCTTTAAGCGCAGGCGCAAAGCCGCGCGCCGCCACGAAATCCCTCAGCCCCGCCAGAACGTCCTGAAATTCCCGCGTCGAGGGCTTCACATTCTCCACGAAAAACGCGGTGGCTGCTTTCAAGTCGTTCGCCGCCCATCCCACCACCAACGGGCGGTACATCAGCACGTCGGAGGCGACGGCCTCGGGGTTCGTCTTAAACCACGCACTGGCTTCAGCGGGTGCCACCTCGGCCCAGCCTTGGAGCGCCTTTCGAGGCGTGGCGGCATATCGCGAAGCATCTTTTACCGCGAGTTTTGCAGCCTCTTTCACCGCGCTCTCGCGAGCCAGTCGCCCGTATTGTTGCCAGTAAAAATCCCGCTCCGGCTGACGCGTCGTACTCATGCCCAGCTCGTCCATCCGAATAAACGCCTGCGAACCCGCCGCAAAATGATCCGCCGGCGTGGTCGCGATGAGTTCCAGAAAACGCGCCATTCGTGCGCGATCATCCTCTGTCGTGAGACACTGCAAAAATGCGCTCTCCCAAGCATCATCGACCTTCGGCAACTGATCCAGCGGACGCAAAGTGATGTTTTCCGGTAGCGGAATCCGATAGACCGGTGCCGCCGACGGTTGAGGTTCCGCGGCGAAGGAAGAACAGGCGAGCAACAGTGCTACGATGGACGGCGATTTCATTATGATGATCAAAAGCGACTCAAGGAACGGCTGGCGGGCGGGATGTTATCTCCCGCTTGAAAGCTGCGCTGAAAGTCCCGCGGCGACAGCATCTGCGGCCGCTGCAAGTTCGGAGCGGAAAAGCGACGACCGCTCTCCGTAGTCGTGCCAGGCGTGCGGGCTTCCTTTTCCAGTGGCCACACGCTGCCACAAGACGGTGCCTTTTCGATCGATGAGGCTCGCACGGACGGTGAGCGATGGCTGCGCGGAAAGCCCCAGAGAATCGACAGACTGCATGTCGGCAGACACGAGCGTCAGGACAATCGTGGCCTCCGGATTCTGTGAATCCAGCGTGTAAATGCGGTCGCGGCGGATTCGCCTTTCGAGCGCCTGCGCGGTCGCAGCGATTGGATCGGTGCCGCCGAGCATGCATTGCTGGCGGAATGATTGCGAAACGCCCGCTTTCTTTTTAGACGGACCTTTTACCCCGCCGGCCAGATCGATGATCTCACCCGCCCATCCCAAGCGTGCGGCCCCGAGCGCTGCAGAGACTCCACGTTTGAGCACCCGCTCGCCGACTTCGGAACCAAACGAGGAACCCTGATCGGATGCGATCGTTCCGGCGCGGCTGACGGCGATGCGATGGACCATCGGTGTCCGTCCGACATTGCTGTCTGTCGAAGAGCACCCGGCAAGCGCGAGCATGGCTAGTGCGGAGAGGAGTAATTTCATTCCGCGCAGAATGCCGTACAACCGAAGGTGCGCAAGTCCAGATGCCGAGGGGTCGTAGGCCACGCCCTTCAGTGGCACGGCGGATACTGACCTACTGAATACTGACCTACTGAACACTGACCTACTGACCCATCGACCTACTTTCAATTTGGAGACCAAGCATGGGCTACGAGTGGCTGGCAATTGCAATGTTTGCAGGGTTTATCGTGATCTTGCT
>JANMGP010000227.1:0-2546 GCA_031374705.1 Verrucomicrobiaceae bacterium
GCCTGCGGTGAAGCCAAGTTCTTTGAGGAATGTTCTTCGAGAGGTGTGCATATTCGCGTGGTGTTACTTGGTGATTTTAATGCGGTCCACTTCTTTGCCTGCGACGTTGATTTGCCGGAGGACGAGCGTCGTCGGCGTGAGGTCCACGCTCGTGAAACTGTGCTCGGCGACATACTTCGCGGTGAGCGGCTGGTAATTGCCGGGGTGTTCCTTTTCGAGGTACTCGACGGTCTTTTTCAAATCGACCGAGTACAGCTTCGCGCCGCCGCCGCCGCTCACGATATGGATGACGCCCTCGGGCGTCGTGTCCGTCACTCCGTCGAATGTTTTGTCGAGAGTCAGCGTTCCGTTCACGCGTCCGCGCCGGTCGCGTCCCTCGGGGCCAGGGACAAACTTCAGCGGCATGCTGCGCTGGTAGTTGTGAACGTGTCCGGCAAAGACCAAATCAACACCTGCGCGCTCAACGACGGGCTGGAGGATGCGCATTTTCTGCTCCGTGTAGTGCTCGCGCGAGGTGTGAAATGCGGGCTGGTGAAAGCACACGAACTTCCACTTCTGCTTCGACTCCGTGAGGTCCTTTTCGATCCACGGGAAAATTTTGTCGTTCTCCTTCATCGCGTAGCTGTTCGCATCGAGTACGAGAAAATGCCCCGGTCCGTAGTCGAATGAGTAATTGCTCATCGCGGGATACTCGGTTCCCGCAACCGCCTTGAACGCGGCGGCCACCTTTTCGTCCTTGCCGAGCGGAACATTCCACGGGCCTTCGCCGGGTCCGTTTTTCGGCACGGAAAACCAGTAGAAGCAACTGTATGCATCAGGATAGCCGGGCATTCGCTGCATGTCGGCATCGTGATTTCCTATCACTGGATAAACCGGCACCGTCGCCATGATCGGCGCGCCCGTCTTTAGTCCCGGCACCGCCACGTCATTGTAGCACGGGAAAAAGTGGTTCATGTACTGAAGCACCCGACCGCCGGGATAGACGATATCGCCCAGCGCGATGACAAAGTCCGGCTTCGCCAGCCCCATCTGATACGCCACCGCGAATTCCTCCGGCTTATTGCTCGCCATGTCGCCGACGGCGATAAAATGCACCGGCTTCGTCGCAGAAGCGCGCGTCTTCAGCGTGGCTTCGCGCACCACCGTCGTGCCGAGCCGCACCCTCCATTGCACTTCGCTGTCGAACGGCAGGTCCGGCAGCACCGCGCGGTATCGGAGGTAATGCTGCTCGTGCTCTTTCAATGCCGGGAAGGTTTCCACGACGCTCTTCTTCAGTTCGTCGAGCGTGAGTGCAGGGTCCACGGGCTTTTTCTCATCAGGCGCGCCGGGTCTCCGTGGTGAAGGGCCGGAGGGAGTCGGCGCAGGCAGGCCAAAGTCCAGCGCCACGACTGCGGCCGTCGCAGTCTTCGCGGGCTGGCCTTTGACCGCATACTCGACGATAAACTTTCCCGGGACCGGATCAGTCACCCACGTGAGCACCTTTACATCCGTGCCTTCCAGCTTCGCCCCATCGCCGGGCTGCACGTATGGCTTCACGACGACATGCTGGGCGTGGAGCATGGCGGCACAGATGATGGAAAGAATGAAGGCGCATTTCATAAAGCGTCGCGACAAGACCCATGCGCGAGCCCAAAGGCAAGCCCGCGTCAAAATCGGTCGCGGATGCCGGCGAAAATATTTCAGATAAAAACGGTGCGTTGTCGCGCTGTGTCCGGTATCTCGCTGAACCATCCAATGAAACGAACGCTGCTCCTGACCGCAATTTCCGGCCTTTTCCTCGGCCAAAGCCTCATCCTGCCGGCCGCGCGCGGGGAGGAGAGCCCGGCGATCGACAAGGCTATGACTGCGGTGTTTCCGGCGCTCGTGCGGATTCATGTGGTGATGGAGGAAGGCGATGACGGACGCATGAAAAAACAGCGCGGGTCGGGCAGCGGCGCGATCATTTCGTCCGATGGTTACGTGCTGACGAATCATCACGTAGCCGGGCGCGGCACGCGTTTCCTGTGCACGCTGTCGAACCGCGAGGAAGTGGACGCGACGCTCGTAGGCACGGATGCGCTGGCGGATCTTGCCATCATTAAACTCGATCTCGCCACCCGCCGAAACAAGGACCAGACGCTGCCGGTGGCGGTCTTTGGAGATTCGTCGAAGCTAAAAGTGGGCGACGTGGTTTTCGCAATGGGCAGCCCCGGCGGGCTCTCGCAATCGGTTACGAAAGGTATCGTCGCAAACACTGAACTGATCGCCCCGCGCAACATGGGCGGGTTGACGCTCGACGGCGAAAACGTCGGCGAACTGGTGCGCTGGATCGGGCACGATGCGGTGATATTCGGCGGGAATAGCGGCGGCCCCCTGGTGAATTCGGACGGCGAAATCGTCGGCGTGAACGAAGTGGGCATCGCAAGCCTCGGCGGCGCGATTCCTTCGAATCTCGCAAAGTCCGTTACGAAGGAACTCATCGAAAAAGGACACGTCTCGCGGAGTTGGATCGGCGTGGAGATTCAGCCGATGTTGCGTGTGATGAGCAGCGACAAAGGCGCGCTCGT
>JANMGP010000245.1:0-11743 GCA_031374705.1 Verrucomicrobiaceae bacterium
CTCGCCCGCGCCGTCGTCGCGCACGTCGGGCTCTACGACATGCTCCGCGTCGAGCTCGACGCGAACGGCGCGTTCAACGTCACCGAATTCGGCACAGTCAAAGACCCCTCGCAATTCCGCGCGCTCCACGCCTACTCGCCGTATCACAACGTGAAGGACGGCACGAAATATCCCGCCGTCTTCTTCCTCGCCGGCGAGACCGACGGCCGCGTGAACCCCGCGCACTCCCGCCGAATGACCGCCCGCCTGCAAGCCGCCACCGCATCGGAGAACCCGATCCTCGTCCGCCTCAGTGCCGACTCCGGCCACGGAATGGGCACCGGCCTCAGCGAGAAAATCGCACAGCAAGCCGACGTCTTCGCGTTCCTGTTCGACCAGCTCGGGATGTCGGGGAAGTAGTCTATAGGATTGCGCTTACATTTTCCGGGCGGAATCTTGACGGTTGCGCGGGAGGTTTTGGAATGGTTCAACCTGTAGCCGATGAAAACACTTCTTCGCCTCCTTCTTGTTCTCGCGATGGGCACCACGGCATTTGGTATGTTTATGCGGCCACAGTCCGTGCCGGTTGACCGCCTTCTCTCAATCGGAAATGCTGCGGTAAAAGCCAACCCGAAGAGCGCGGAAGCCCACTATACCATCGCGCGAATTCACTTCCTCGCTTTTTCATGTGCCAGCACGGAGTTGGAGGCTTTCCTGCCCGGAGAAGTCAGAGAAACCGCCCGCGTCGGTCCGTTTCAGCGATTCACTGACGCGAATTTCGGCGCTGTTTACGAAGAGGCGGAGAGGCGTGCGCTAAAGGCTCTGAAACTCGAGAAAGCACCGGGGTATCGTTCGATAGGCTACGATTCGTTTAGCGAAAGGAGATATGCAATCACGAAAGAGCTAACAGCGTCCGGGTGGCATCAAGCTGATTTGCCCGACGCCAAGGCGGTAGAGCACATCAGCAAGGCAATTGACCACTTTCAGGCCGCACAAAGCCTCGACGGGAAGAAAGCTCTTTATCAACTCGGCTACGCTTCTTTGCTCGAACAAGCGACGGAATGGCGAAAGCGGCATCCTTCTGTTGAAGTGCCGAAGGAGGTGCGTGAGGCAACTCCGGCTACCATTCGGAGCGAGTATCTCAAGGCATGGAAAATGGAGCTCAAAGCGGATCTAGGCGACAAAAAGCGCGGAGCTTTTGACGTAATGGACATGGTGAGCTACGAGGCGGCGACGGCATACATTCGGCTGGCAGAAAGGGAGAAGCTCGGTGATGCGGAGACGAAGACCTTGGACGAGGTGAAGGCGAGTCTAAAGAAACTCGAAGAGGGCCGTGGGATGACTGTAACACCGCTCATTTTCTCGACCCGTGCCGTGGCAGGGATTCACGAGCTTCTCGCACCAGAAACGACCGTCGGCTTCCCTCTCCGTGGATGGGGGCATGCCGGACGTTGGCAGTGGATCAAGCCCGAGACTGCCTTGCTGGTTTGGAATCCAGACGGCGACGGCACCGTCGCCAGCGGAGCGCAACTCTTCGGCGGTTATACTTGGGAGCTTTTCTGGAAGAACGGATACGAGCCGCTTGCCGTGCTCGATGCCGACGGCGACGGCTCGCTTCGCGGCGCTGAATTGAACGGAATATCTGCGTGGTTCGATCGGGATAGCGACGGCGTCTCGGCTCCCGGCGAAGTAGTCACGCTCAGCTCGCTCGGCGTAACCGCTCTTGCCGTGCATCCCCACGACAACGACGGGCAACATCTCAAGCATTCGCGCGGAATCACGTTTTCAGATGGAAGAGTGCTGCCGACTTGGGATTGGTTGGCAGAGCCTGCGAGCCAGCAGAATCCGGGAAGGACCGAATAGTTGGGCTGGTCACTCGGGATGCCGGAGAAGTAGTCCGCGCTGCATAGGGCGGGCTGAAAGCCCGAAATGTAAAAGCCCAAGCAGCGCGACGAAGGAGCGAGGCCTGGGTAAACATCTCTGGCGGAGCCCTTTTATCCCGAACGCCGCGACTCCGGTAATCACGCTCCAATCGCGGCGTTCGGGTTTACGTCGCACCGGACTATGTGCGGCCCGAGCCGAAGAAGGACGTCGGATAAAGCGCCGGGCTTCGCCTTTGCTGGATGCGAGCATTGAATACGCTCGCGCCGTTTATGAAGAATCCCATCCTTACGCTCGCAGCAGTATTGACGCTCTCACTCGCCGCGCTTCCTCGGGCCGAAGCTGTGGACCAACGCGCGAATGTTCAGAACCTTGTCGCGAACTGCGATTTCGTGGTGGATAGCTGCGTTTATGAGCAGGTGTGGATTCCGGCGACGGAGAAGTTTCCGAAGGGTCGGTTGGTGAAGAGCGCGGTGGTTACCGGGGTCCACAAAGGCGACATCGCAGTGGGAACGAAACTGGAATACACGCACTACGTCGAATATCCGCCACAGCTTTTCCGCGGGTTTCGCTCGGTCGTGGAGGGCGAGCTGCGGACGTTCTTTTTCTCGAAGTTCGACGGAACGCTGCAACACCTCGGTAATTCGCAGTATCAGCGACCCGGCTTGAACGGCTCCGGGCTCAGGGCTGCCTCGTGCATCAGTGCAGCGTATGCTTCTTCGCCATATTGGGTCCGATAGAGCTCTGCTTCTTCGTCGAAAAACTTGGGGAGTAAGGGAGTAGGGCTCTCTTCCGATTCTGGATTTTCCGGCGACAGAAAGTTGACTGGAATGGCGGCGACTGTGCCGTTCGCGGTTTCGCTTGGAGCATTCATAAAGGACTCCGCGGCCCTCGAGGTAGCTGCAGTTGCGGCAACCGGTTTCGTGCCGCCTTTCGGCGGTTGTGGTTTCACCGAGGGCGTGAGTTCGGTCGCTCGCGATAGTTGTGGTTGTGGCTGCTGAGGTCTTTCGGACTGAGGACGAGACGGGTGATCGCTAGATGCTGCTGAGCGCGCTGAGTGCAGGCTCCTTCCGAAGGAATTAGCTATTGGCAAACGCTTTTCGTACGAGGCCAATTGTGGCGCGATGATGATGGTGGTTTCGTCCATCGGCGAAACGATTGCGCGTCCGATCTCCGGGCGTCGATTTTGAAGAACGAGTCCGGGGTTACTCGACACGCCGGAGAATCGGAACGAGTCGGTCGCTTGGCTTGTCGCAGACTGTGCCCCATTTTCCGCTTCACCGTTCGGGGGCGCTTGCGCCGGGTAAAGACTGACAAACCCATAGTAGCCCACACCGCCTGCCGCGATGGCTGCGGAGGCCAAAAGCAGTTTGGAAAATCTCATAAGTTCGGTTCCGGTTCCCGCGCGAAAAGGCCGGCGCTGGTCATGCTGATAACCAACGCCGGCCGACTTTCGCGATTCGCGGCAGTCTTTCTTCCCCAAGAAGAATTAGTTGTGCGTGATGACGCCGCCTTCGAGCGTCTTGGTCACATGCATCGTGCTCAGGAGCGTGCCGGAGATTGCACCGTCCACTGTCTTGATGCGGTTTGCGACCAAATCAGCGACGGCTTTGCCGTTCGGGCTGGATGTTCCGAATGTGCTCCGGTAGCCGAGGTTCTGGTATTCCCAGAGTTGGTAGAGACCTTCCGTGATGAGGTTGTCATTGTAGCTCGCCGGGACACCTGCGGTGGAAATCGGTCCGTTCGCGATTGCGAAGCCGTTCCACTTCATCCGTCGGGCGGTTCCGCCGCCGGTTGTTTTTGTCGCACGTACCGCGTCGGAGCGTCCGACGTATCCGACGAGGTGGCCGGGGCCATCGATCAGCTCTTCCTCAGGAAACAAGGGCGAGACGGTTGTGGTGGCACTCTGCGAACCTTGTGTCGCGAGAAGGTCAGCGACGAAGCTTCCGCTGGAATATCCCGACTGGCCGACTCCGAATCCCTGGCCGAGAACGGTCTCCGCATGGTAGAGGCGCAGGTTACTAATCGCACTGCCATTCGTTCCGACGGTGCCGGTGACTGTGGCTTCGACGTGCTGGACTCCGCCGAAAACTCCGACGCCTGTTTCTGCGAGGCATGAGAGCCGTGTTCCGGAGTCGAAGTTTCGGCCCACTGCATAGACGCGGTCGAAGTCAGTGGCGACGCCCGAAAATTGCGACAGTGGCGCACCACCACCGAGGACGGCGCGAGCGAGCAGAGGTGTCATATTGTCGAGGCTTGTAGGGGCGCCGCTGCCGGCCACCCATTCAAATGCGATGACGCCGACGCGCTGCACGGTGAGCGCAGGTGTGGTGAAACCGGTCGTGGCTTGCGATGAGTCCATCATGCATACGTCCGCGAGGTCGGATTCGCCGCTTTCGAGACCGTAGGTCATCGTTGCGTCGGTGAGTGCCAATGGAGTTCCTGCGACTGCGCTGGTCAGATTCGCAAGGGCAGGCCATGTGGTGACCGGGATGTTTTGCACGGTGGTCTTGATTCCGCCCGTGGAGCCGGACCATGAGCATTTCACGGTGACGACGCCCGCTGCCGGGAGTGTCGCAATCGAGCCTTGAAGGATGGCGCGATTCGAACCGCTGATGTTGCTGCCCGATGTCGTGCTGAACGCAGATTTTACGGCTGCGGCTCCGCCGAGGGTGTTCTGAATCGCAGCGATGGTACTGGCGCGGAACGCCGTGGATCCTGTGATGTGGATGATCGTGTCAGCCTGGGCTGAGAACGCCATGAGTGATGCAGCCGTTGCTGCGAGGATGGTTTTTTTCATATGATGTGTGTTCTGATTATTGGTGTTTTGTGTGTTTCTGACTGATTGTTGTTGGGTGATGCTTCAGGCGGTCTGGCGTCTGCGGCGGGTGATGAGCATTGCCAGCCCCATGCCGAGAGTCGCGACGGTGGTCGGCTCCGGTACTCCTGCGGGAGTAAACGTGACGGCTCCGGTGCTGCCGTTGATGGACAGATTGCCCTCGAAATTGCTCGGGAGATTGGATGCCGTGGTGTCGATCCGGATGTCGTAGAAGTCGAGGTAAGCGCCGGAGACTCCACCACCAAAGTTCGCCTCAATCCCTCCGTTGAAGTATTGAAACGCCGCCGTAGCCGTGGAATTCCCCGGATCGCCGCCGGGCTGGTAGCTCCGCCAGCTATTAATGCCACTGTTCGGTTGCGTAAATGCAAACGCGCTGTTCGCAGTTGCGGTTGCAGCGGTGAAGACGGCCTTGATTTCGTTGAACTCGCCGACGGCGACGTTTTGTGTCGCGGAACCGGCGCGCTCCCAGGCAATCGAGCCCTGCGTTCCGAGCACTGTGCCCGAGTGGGCGTTGCTCGCGAACAACGTGCGCGCGGTGGTGAAGCCCTGTCCCGCGTTGGTCGAGCTCTTGACGCCGAATACGCCCCAGAGAACGCTGCTGCTCGTGGCCCAGTTGGTAGTATAGAGGGCGTCGAGGTCGGCCTTGATGTTCCCGATGCTCAGCACGACCGGGGTTGTCGCGTTGATCAGGTTGATGGCCTGGCCGATGTTGACGACGTAGCTGTTGGTGTTATCGCGGAAGCCGAGGAACAAATCGCCGTCCGTGTAAGCGAGCGCGGCGTTTGCATTGGAAGGAGCGAGCAGTGCGCCGGCGAGTGCCAGCAGCGCGGTCGAACCGATTGATTTGATGTTCATGAATAGTGTGTGTTTAGGTTTTTTGATGGAACCAAACACAGCGGTCGCCGCGCATGGCCCGCTTGTTCCTTTATGTACACACACTGCGTTCGACAAAGGGTTTACTGTGACTTGTTCACGCCGTTTTTGACGGTTGTGTGAGGACGGTGTGACGCCATCCAATTGTAGTAAAAATGAGCCTTGGGCGCCGCCCACCCGTCTCGCGATCGTCTTATTGTTTTGGGTGAGGGTCTTCCAGGATGTTAATGGAACAAAGCGCATGGAAAGTCCGACTTATACCTCGCTCAGGCGGTATCCGAATCCACGGACCGTCTGGACTTGCTCGGCCGCACTGCCGAGGCGCTCGCGGAGGCGGCGCAGATGCGTGTCCACGGTGCGAGTCTCGATATCCGAATCGACACCCCAAACTGCTGTGAGCAGTTCGTCGCGTGAAAAGACACGGCCCGGCTGGCGGAACAGCGCGCTGAGAAGTCGGAATTCGACAGCGGTGATGTCCACTTTCTTCCCCGCTACACGGACCTCGTGACCGTCGCGATCCAGTGCGATTTCGCCAATGGTCGTATGCCGGGCCAGGGCAGGAGCGCCCCCGCGGCGGGAGAGGATGCTTTTCACCCGGAGCGTGAGTTCCCGCGGGCTGAACGGCTTTGTGACGTAATCGTCCGCACCGAGTTCGAGACTGACAATGCGATCCACTTCATCCTTGCGTGCCGTGAGGATGATTACGGCGATTCCCGCTGTCCGCGGGTCACTTTTGAGGGCTCGCAATACGTCGTTACCGGACATGCCCGGCATCATGAGGTCAAGTACGACGAGCGCGGGTTCCAGTCTACGCGCTTTGTCGAGGGCCTCGATTCCATCCATGGCTTTCGAGACGTGGAATCCAGCGCTGACGAGGCTCTGGGTCACCAGCGTGACCACGTCCGCCTCGTCGTCTGCGATGAGGATCTGTTTTTGTAAATTCACGATTTAATCCTCCGATTCGCTGAGGATTTCTTTTTTGCCGACGCGGCGGCGCTGGACAATAACGAGCCCCTCGCTCTACGAGCCTCCACTAAGAGTGCCGGACGCGCCGTTTTGATGGCTCGGTCTGCGCAGGCTTTGACAATGTTTCCGGTTTTAGACACGGCGGCACTGTATGTGGCTCACGTTACAGACCGGTTGCGCTCGCGTGAAACTGCGGGGACAGTTGTGTGAACTGAGGGAGGGCGCAAAACGTTATGCATTTCATCGATGTGCGCCTTCTGTGCGAGCCCGCGCGGGCTTGTGGATTGCGTCGCGATCAAGGAGATGCTCTCTTCACCGGCAACACATGAAGCTCATCCGACTCGCCGCCGCCGTGCTCAACCAGACGCCTCTCGACTGGAGGCATAACACCGGGAATGCGCGCGCGGCAGTTTCCGAGGCGCGCTCGGTCGGGGTGTCGCTCCTTTGCCTGCCGGAGCTTTGCCTTACCGGCTATGGTTGCGAAGATGCCTTCCAAAGCACGAATACGCACACGCGTGCATGGGCGGCGTTGCGTGAATTGCTGCCGGATACTGCGGGGATGGTGGTCTCTTTTGGCCTGCCGGTCATGCACCAGAATGCGCTGTTTAATTGTGCGGCGCTGGCTGTGGATGGGAAGCTCGTCGGGCTTGTCGCAAAGCGGCATCTTGCTGGAGACGGAATCCACTATGAGCCGCGCTGGTTCAAGGCGTGGCCGGTGGCGCTGCGCGATATTTTTCACGCGCCGGATACGGGCGAGGCGATCCCGATGGGGGACTTGATGTTCGATGTCGGCGGCGTTCGGATGGGCTTTGAAATCTGCGAGGATGCGTGGGTGGCACAGCGTCCCGGCGCACTGCTGGCGCGGCACGGCGTGGATATTATCCTGAATCCGAGTGCGAGCCATTTTGCCTTTGGAAAGATGGAGGTGCGGAAGCGCTTCGTGCTCGAAGGTTCGCGCGCATTCGGGACGAGTTACGTGTATGCAAATCTGCTGGGCAACGAGGCGGGACGCGCGATTTATGACGGCGAGGCACTCATCGCAACCGGCGGGAAACTGGTGGCCGAGGGGATGCGGTTTAGCTTTCGCGATTGTCTCATCACATCGGCCACGGTGGATGTCGATGCGACGCGAATGGGACAGGCCCGGACGGCGAGTTTTCAGCCGGACCTCGCAGGCGACAATCCACTCGTCGTGCGCGTTTCGTTTTCATGGCCGGCGGTCTCGCCAGGAACGACGGAGCTGCGCGACCCGGCCCACTGGGAAAGCGGCGGACACCTGAAGGAAGAGGAGTTCACGCGGGCGGAAGCGCTGGGTCTTTTTGATTACATGCGGAAGAGCCGTTCGCGCGGTTTTGTCGTTTCGCTGAGCGGCGGAGCGGACTCGGCGGCGATCACCTGTCTCATTGCGTTGATGGTGGAGCTGGCCGTCGCAGAATTGGGGACGGATGCTTTTTTGGATAAAATTGCACGGACCGGCTGGCAGATTGGGAAGGGGAATTCGTCGGCGCTCATGGCGCAGTTATTAACGACGGCCTACCAGGCGACGGAAAACAGCGGCGCAGTGACGAAGAGCGCCGCCCGCGCTGTGGCTGAGGCCATCGGAGCAACGCATTACGAGCTGGATGTCTCGCAGATTCATCACGGGTATTTGCAGATCATCGAGGGTGCGCTGGGCCGTCCGCTCTCGTGGGCGACGGACGATATAGCACTGCAAAACATCCAGGCCCGCGTGCGTTCACCGGGGATCTGGATGCTCGCAAATATACGGGGTGCGCTGCTGCTCTCGACGAGCAATCGCAGCGAGGCCGCGGTCGGCTATGCGACGATGGATGGCGACACCAGTGGCGGACTTGCGCCCATCGCGGGTATTGATAAAGCGTGGCTGCGTGAATGGCTGCGCTGGGTGGAGACCGGCGGGCCGCTCATCGGGGGGAGGGGTTTTACTTTGCCGGCACTGAGCGCCGTGAACCGGCAGGCTCCGACTGCGGAACTTCGTCCGGTGGAACGCGCACAGACGGACGAAGCCGACCTGATGCCGTATCCGCTGCTCGACGCGATCGAGCGTGCGGGGATTCGCGACAAACTGAGTCCGCTGGAGGTTTTCCAGGTGATGCGCGTGCAGTTTCCGTCGATTGATCCTCCGCAGCTCGGAGTCTGGGTGGAGCGGTTTTTCCGGCTGTGGAGTCGCAACCAGTGGAAGCGAGAGCGTTACGCACCGAGCTTCCATCTCGACGACGAGAACCTTGATCCGAAGACGTGGTGCAGGTGGCCGATTTTGAGCGGCGGCTTTGAGCAGGAACTCGCGGAACTCCGGGCGGTCGTGTCCGGGCTTTAGAGTTTAGAAGCCGTTCACGCTGTTCTTGCCGCGGAACGCGACGACCGATGCTGTGCGTGCGCGTTCGGTGAGACGTGTGTCGAGGTACTGCGCGGCCTGAGCCGCCGCTTTTCCGAGCTCCGTAGTGGCTCCGAGCTCAGTGGCCAATGCATGAAGGACGGGCATTGCTTCGGGGAGCTGCGTCTCGGCAAGAGCCTGGACGGCCGCCATGCGATAGATGGGGTGCGTCTTGATTTCACGCGCCCATTTCGGAAGCATCTCGATTGCGACCTGCGGGTAAAAGCGTGCGATGCCGAACAGTGCGTAGTGGCGCGTGCCGGGGTCGCCGTTCAGAAGTTCATGCTTCCAGAAATCCCATTCGCGTTCTTCGGAGATGCCGTAAAAACGTTTGGCGGCTTCGCGGCTCAACGGCTCGATCATGGCTTCGATCCGGAGTTGCGGGTCGAGCGAAAGATCGACGCTCGCGAGTTTCACCCCGCTATCTTGAAGCGCGCTGAGTGCCCCTATCAGGTCACCGGTCTCGGCGCGGAACGGCTCCGTATCGAGCTTGGACGTGATGCCGTTGGCCGGCGCGAACTTCGCAAGCGAATTGAGCGGCAGGTTCTCCGAGAGTGCAAGGGCCGCTGTTTGCAGGGCCTGTGTGCTGACTTCGGGGTGCAGAGCAACCCATTGGAGGAAGCTATCGAGCTTTGGTGCAGTCTGGTACGAAAGCTTGAATGTGGAATCCGCGATTTTGTTCGTGGAGTGAAGTGCGACAGTCACCAGGCGCACCTCGACAGACTGGGCGGGCATCAATTCAACTTCTGCGGGACGTGCGACTACGACTAGGTTGCGCCCGCTTTCCATTACCTGTCCGCAAGGAATGCTCACGCGGAGTGGCGTCGGCGAGTTGTTGCGGAGGGTCGCGAGCATGCGCTCACGGCCGTTGCCAGTGAGGGTCGGCTGGACGATGCCTTGCTCTGAAGCGCTGATGATGTCGGTCGTCTGAAATTTGATCCCATCTTTTGCCGTCGCAGCGGCTTGTCCGGGTTCGCTGTCAACGACAGGAGCAGGCACTGCATCACCGGCTTTTTGCGGACCTTCGCCAATCGGCAGCAGAGGTTCTCCGTCGAAGTTCACGCGGCGGGCCGGTGTGGGGGCCGATGCTTTCGGAGCACTGGCTGCGGTGATTTCGGTTTTGTAGGAATCCAGCGATGGTTCCGCGGCTTGCGCGAACTGATTTCCCCCGAAGGAGAGTGCTGGGACTAGGATGGCGGCGAGTAGATTAATCTTGGGCATGGACTCAGTGTCTGCATAGGTCGTGCCAAGACTCGCACGGAACGCCTGCCTGTTCCGCGCGGCATGGGGAACCCCGCGAGAAGCCCTATAAATAAAGGCATTGCAGGGGGCGGTTAGGGACGCAGAATTGAGGGTCGCTCAAGCAAAAGTGAGACAATCAAAGGTCGTGGGTGCTGCCGTTGCTTCCGGTTTGCAATGCACGCGCGGCGAGTCGGTGCGGACGGGCGAACCCAAATAGGAGGAGTATAAGGGGCGGTTACTGGGACCCGTTGACGGAGCCATAAACGTTCTTTCGCCATCCGGGAGACTCACGCCGCGCAAAGCCTGTCAGCTTTCCCGGAGGTCTGTAAAAACGGGTGAGGTGGACGGCACCCTCGCGGACACCGCCCACCTTTTTCCCAACCAACAGTCGATAAATTCTAGTTCGCCGCGGACTCGCGGAAGCCGTAGCGATTGGCGTCCCCTTCGAGGGTCAGGCGGATACGCTCCGCCGCATTGCGCATGTCAAATGGCTCGGAGTATCCGTAGCCCGAAGCGCGTACGGTGCCAAACGGCCCATTCAGGCGGCTGCCGCCCACGACATCAAATTCGTAAACCACGGGCCCCGTTCCGCCCTTTTCGTCGCTATGCCTGTGCGAACCGACTTCGGTGATCTTCACGTGAATCAAGATTCCGGAACGTCCCACACCAAGTCCTCCGGCGAGCGCGCGCCCGGCGACTGAGCCGGCATCCACAATCTCGATATCACCGTCCACCAACCAGCCGGACTCGGCTTCTTCGTCTTCGGTGAGGACAGCCGTGGACGCGAGTTTCTCAAGTTCTGACTTCAAGATATTCGCAAATTTGGCCGGAGCTTGCGATTGGCGGATCGTCTTGAGGGCTTCTCCCCCGTGTTGACCGCGGTAAGCGCCGTCGGCGACATTAAACGGGCGGATGTAAATGGATTTAGGAACGGTGGCACCGTTGGCGATGACGGCGTTGGTGACTTTGGTTCCGGCGCATGCGCTGAGGCAGATGGCGGCGGCGGTGGCAAATAGGTAGTGTTTCATGGGCTGTTGAAGCTCAGTGATGCAGGTAGTATGCCCGGCAATGGGAGAAATTTCCCGGCGGTTCATTTTCTCTTCAATCTCAGCTCAGCGGGCCAACCCGCCCGCAAACAAAAGGTAAAAGCCCCGAGAAGCGTTCCAGAGTTCCCGGCCAAAATGCGCCCAAGTGAACTCTGACGCCATCGTAATAATGAACGCCGCGAGTAGGGCGACATTCACCGTGTAAATCAGCACGAGCGAGAAAAGCCGGCCCGGCCCGAGTAAATCGCTCTGGCCTTTCATCAACATCCAGACGGTAAAGCTCAGGTGAAACATCCATGTAAAACCGAGCGCAGCGAAGAACGTCCCGGCGTATTCCAGACCCCACGGAAACCAGCCCGCCACGCCCCATACTGCCAGAACGGGAATGCAGTAAATCGGCCACAAGTAAGGAGCGAGCGCGATCAGAAAGTTGTATTTGTCGGTAACGATATATCCGCCTTCAGCCTCCGCTTTAAACTCCTTGATTCTCCCCTTGAAAAAGAAGCCGGCCAGCCACGCGTGCCG
>JANMGP010000270.1:0-22044 GCA_031374705.1 Verrucomicrobiaceae bacterium
AACATGTTCAAAGGCCCGTTTCACCTGCCGCGGATGCTCGCTTATTGCAGGAACGAATGCGCCTGAGCGACTACGGCTTGACGGCCCGCACCCGAATGAATCGCGGAGTGGCTCCCTGTTCGACGGTATCCCGGAAAGTCACTTGCTCTATGCCACCGGCCAGCACCGTGGCAGTGCCGAATTGTTGGCTGGCCGATAGCCACGGACCCGCGAGGTTGTCTGCGCTCTCGATCGTGTAAGTCAGGTCGAGAGCGTTGTGGCGGCGATTAAAGGTAACTGCGAGGTAGTTATTACCACCGTCACTGACGATGCTCGCGGTTGAGAGTGCGCTATTGTCGTGTGTGCGCGGCTGGCGGCCAAATGCGTATTCGGCGAGGTTCGTGAGGCCGTCTCCCTCCGCGTCGGCAGCAGGTCCGACGAGCGCGGTGTTGACTGTGTTTGCCGGGTTTGCGTGCGTCGGGAGATAGATCTCGGCGGCGTTGAAATGGTCCCAGCGCCAGCCGTCGAAGTGATTTGCAAAATCGCCATTCTCTGCGCCGCCGGGTGTGCCGCCAGCGGTGCCGCTCAGCGCCCAATGCGTGGGCAGGTCGTAGGTCGAATAGTCCGGAACCGCACTTCGGACTACGAGGCTGCGTCCGCCCGCATCGGCAGGTGGGAACCACAGTTCGTTGTAGCTGAAATCGAGAATCATTTCACCCACTCCATCCTCGATGCGGAGATGATCGCCGGAATTGTCGAGCGTGCCCCCGAATGTGCCCGCGATGGCAAGGCCCGCTCCGTATCGCGCTGCAAACGCTGTCGGGTTTGAGACGAGCAAAACACGCTGTCCCGGAGTGAGCATCATTGATGGGAAAACAAACTCCACGCCGTCGGTGAACTTTGCACCGGTGATGTCGAGGTTGGCGACGCCGGTGTTTTGGATCTCGATGTATTCGTAGTCGTTCGCCACGGTTCCGGGCGCTGCGAGAAGTTCCGCGGCAGTCGGTGCGGTTGGCGCAAACATCAGTTCGGTGATGCGCAGCGAGTGTTGCGCCGCTGTCGGTGCAGCGGGCGTGCTGAACGAACTTACAAGCCGGGATGTTGCGAGCGCGCCGTCGCGAAGCTGCACCGTTTCCCCGCGTGCCGAGAGCTGGCCATCGTATGCACCGACGACAAATTCTGCCGTGGTTGGCGCGCCCGGACGATTGCGGAAGCCGGGCTGACTGCGGACGACGTTCATTTTGTTCAGCGGTGCACTCGCAGCCTTGGGAATGACTGTCCCGCTCGGAAACGTGAAGAATGGCGAAGTCGCGCCCGGGTTCCAGAGCGTCCAGCCGCTCATGTCCACATCCTCGGCGTTTCCGTTCGTGATCTCGAGAAACTCGTGATCCTGCGGGGAGTAGCCGGCGGTCGCGGTCGCGGGATTTGCCATGGCGTCGGAGATCGTCACCACGGGCAATGCGCCAGCGGCTGTCGGGATCATATTGTAGCTGCTCGACGGGCCGTAAGTCGTGAAGAGCGCCGTGCGGTGCTGGCCGAGCCATGTGTCGAATGTTGCGCGGTTTCTGTAGTTCCCGTCCGTCGTCAGGCCTGTTGGCGGCGTCGCGAGCATCGTGCGGACCTCCTCCAGTTTTTGCTCCATCACCGTCGAGCCGGGGATGGTCGCTCCGACCTGGCCCATCATTGTATCCATGAGCGTGCGCAGGCGCCGGCCCACCATCGCGCGGACCTCCGGAATGTCATAGCCGAGCTGCCAAAGCACCGCCCATTGCCTGGTCGCGGAAGGGTCGTGCTTGAACGTGTTCGTGCTTTGCCACGGGTTGTTGCGGTTCGTGGAGACTGTTGTGTTGTAGCCGATTCCGAGCGTCATGTCTTTGTCCCATGGGAAAAGGAACCACTCCTGCGAATCGATCGTGTCGCGAAATGCGTAGAAGTTTTTCCGATTTACGTCCTCCTCGGAAATCAGCGCGCGAACCGCCATGAAGTTCACGAAGTTCGGGAGGTTCATGTTTTTGAAAAGGAAGTTCTTCTTGTCCGTCGCTGTGCCCGTGCCGATTCCGGCGGTGAATGCCGAAAAGTCCGCGAAGCTCTCATAGGTCCGCGTCTTTTTCTCCACGCCGTAAATCCGGTTTTCGTTCTTGAAGCCGGGACTGCCCGAGTAGTCGCCGCCGACCACGTTGCCGGGCGTGTTTTCCTCGCCCAGACGCTGCACAAATTTGTAGAGCGCACCGTCATTGTCGAAGCCTTTGCGCTTTAGGAAATCCTCATCAAGCTGCTCGATCAGTGCAGCCATGCGATGCGGCGTTCCATTTCGCACCAGGGCCACGGGAAACGCCTCCAGCGCAGGATGCCCCGCAGCGCGATACATCGAATACGCCAGGCTCACGCGAAAATGATTCGGGTCCAATCCGTTGCTGTTCATATTCAGCTCGCCCACGGTGCCAAG
Organism: Verrucomicrobiaceae bacterium; assembly: GCA_031374705.1. Classification (GTDB taxonomy): domain Bacteria; phylum Verrucomicrobiota; class Verrucomicrobiia; order Chthoniobacterales; family Chthoniobacteraceae; genus SXWH01. The sequence continues at coordinate 2,426 of JANMGP010000270.1, forward strand.
CGTCGGGTTCACGTAGATGCCTTCCTTCGCGTTGAAGTTAAACTTCTGCGAGCCCGCCGACGTATAGCCGCCGCGTTGACGGACGTAGATGTTGTCGTAGAAAACCCCGCCGTAAAACACGCTCGCGCGGCTGCCGGTGCGCGTATCGCTGTTCGCCACGTCGGCGGTAAACCACTGCATGATCGGCATCGATGCCGTCAATGATGCGTCCGCGATCACGGTGCCAAAGTACTCCGGCGACTGCGACACGCCGTCATCGTTGGTGAGGTCCACCGGATAAGGCGCACGCCACGTCCGTGCCGATGAGTCTGCCGCCGTGATGTAATACCGCAGCATCTGCCGGGCAGTCGCGCCGTGCGTCCCCGGAATTGTACCCGTGAAAATGCGCGAACCGTCCGTTGCCAGCGGCACCGGGCCGATGTCCGTCATCGCAATCGCACCCGACTCCGCGCCGTATTGCGCACGGTATTTCAGCGAGATCGTGCCGACGGCTGCGAGCCGTGGTTTCACGTACGCAGTAACGGTCAGCGCCGCGCCGGCCGCAGGCTGCGTTGGCGTGTGCGACACATTCGAGATGTCCGGTCCGGGATTCACATTGCCGCCCCCGTTTACCGCGCCCGGCGTCGGCAATGCGAAGTATCCCGGCGACTGCGCGGCGGGAGTCAGCGTCGCATCGAGCACAGGCGTCAGCAGGAAGTCCGTCGCCGAATTCACATACGTCATCGCGTGGATCGCCAGCGTGTTTGCACCATTTACCATTGCCGGAAGCGCCGCCGCCGACACATCCACATCTTCAAAAACCACCGCGTCGTTCTCCGCACGATCTCCCGTTGCCACAGAATTGAAAACACGGGAGCCTGTGAAGTTGCGGCGCGCGATTTCCGTCCCGTTCAAATACGCGACGTAACCGTCATCGTACTTCGCCCGCAGCCGCAGGGCGGCGTAGCGCGACTTGTCGCTCACTGCAAAATTGTGCCGTGTATAAATCCCCGGATTCACCCCGAACATCGGCGTCTGCACGTTGCTCTGAAAATGCCCCGGATACAGCGGAGTCGGGAACGTGTCCAGCCCGCCCGTCCGGTGCTGGTTGACCAGCGAAGACCCGACATCCGAGCTCCAAAAACCCGCATCATCGATCCTCCCGATGAAACGGAATCCCGTCCCCAAATCATCCCCGCATCCCATGTGAAAACCGTTCGCGGCATTGTTGTTTGCGACGTAGTTCGTCAGCGAAGCCACCGACGCCGCGACCTGCGCGCCGTTGATATACAGCCGTTTCGTCCCGGTGGCGTCGCGCGTGATAGCGACGTGTGTCCACGTATTGTAGGTGACATTCGGCCCGATCACAGTGTCCCAAGTTCCCACGGTTCCTGTCCAAAACTCCCATCAATGCGTCCCCCCGCTCGGTGCCATATACAGAATAAATCCACGCTGCTGCCCGGCCGGCCCCACCCGCGACGATACCACAGCCTGATGCGTCCCATTGTAAGAAGTCGGATACACCCATGCCGAAAACGTGAACGTTGCAGCGGGATTCAGCGCCGATGAAAACGGCACCGTCAACCCGCCCGACCCGCTGAACTGCACAGCCGTCGCCGTCCCTGCATTTGCGCCCGCCACGCCAAATGTCTGCCCCGTTGCATTGAGCCCCGCCGTCCTCCCGCCGCCTGTGAAATCCGCCGCTGTCGTCGAGCCTGCGGTTTCATCGAGCAGCCATGATGCTGTCGGCGATCCCACTTCAAAACCCACGCCGCTCCCCGTCGCACTGGACCACGAAGTGTCGGTAAAATTTGCCTGCGTCCAATTGGGGGAAGCCGTGTCATCCGCAGTCGTCGTTGGCACTCTGTACCGGAGCGGCGACGTGCTGCCAGTGAAGGCTTCAGTCGCGGCCGGCGGCCCGTAGCTGATGTCATCCACCTGTAGCGGAAACGGATTAAATTCCGTCGCAATTGTTACGCCATCCGGCTTCACAAGTGCGAGATATTCGCCGCTTTTCGCGAGCGAGAAATTGGTGTGCCTGTAACCCAGCGCATCCACATGAGTCGCTGCGCCGGTCGAGCCCGCCCGGTTCGATGCAAACACAACGATGCGCCCGCCGGCAGGAACCGTCAGCGCGGGAAAAACGAACTTCGCCAGGTTTGTCGTGCTGTCCGTCAGGCGCCAGCCTGCAAGGTCCACCGGTGTCGGGTCCGAATTCCAAATCTCTATCCAGTCTTCATACTTATCGTGACCGTCCTTTAACGTCGTAAGATTCGAAGCCATGAACTCCGAGATGACAGGATCGGCCGCCGTGGTGGCTGCGGCCAAGGCAAGAGCGAAGCAAATAATACGCATAAGAAAAAAGCCCTTCATGCCGGTGGTGAAACGGCCCTCGATACGAAACCCAAATCCCAAAGAGGCGCAACTTCATACTTCAACATACCGCCGAACGATCCGCCAAATTCCATGTCTTCTGTGGAACCAAGCGCTCTTGCAGGAACACTGTGATTGAACCCATCCACCGCGCCCTATAATTGTGCGCGATGTCCGATCACCCAAAACGTCTCCTCTCACTTGATGCGCTCCGCGGATTCGATATGGCCATGATTATCGGCTTCGGCGAAGTGCTTCGTACGCTCGCCGCCGCGGCAGGCAGTCCAACTTTGGCTCAGCAGTTTGAGCATGTCGCGTGGGAAGGTTTCCGGATTGAGGATCTGATTTTTCCGATGTTCGTTTTCATCGCCGGGGCTTCGCAGACTTTCGCGCTGCCGCGGGCATCCGCCCAACTCGGCAGGGGAGGCGCGGCGCTGCGACTGACGAAGCGGTGCATCATCTTGTTCCTCATCGGCGTGATTTATGGCGGAGGTTTTTCGAAGGGGTGGGAAGGTGTCCGCTGGCTCGGGGTGTTGCAGCGCATCGCGCTGGCGTCGCTGGGTGCGGGGCTGCTCTCGCTGTGGCTTAAGCCGCGAGGGCTCGTAGCGGCGGCGGTCGCGCTGCTCGGCGGGTATTGGGCGATGCTCACGTTCACGAATGGCGGCAACTTCGCAGAGGGCGCGAACCTTACGAACCAGCTCGACGCAAAATGGCTGCCGGGGCGGAAATACGATGGAGACCACGATCCGGAGGGCATCCTCAGCACCCTCCCCGCCATCGCCACAGCGCTGCTCGGCGTCCTCGCCGGCACGTGGTTGCAGAGCGGCGCGACCGCTGCGCGAAAAACAGCATCGCTGGCGATAGCCGGCGTTGTGTCCATCGCGCTTGGCTGGGCGTGGAGCTGGCAGTTTCCCGTCGTGAAAAAGCTGTGGACCTCCAGCTTCGTGCTCGTCGCAGGCGGCTGGAGCGCGCTGCTTCTCGCACTCTTTTACTACATTATCGAAATCCGCAACTGGCGCGCCTGGGCCACCCCGTTTGTGTGGATCGGCATGAACCCCATCACCCTCTACATCGTCGTAAACCTCGTGCAGCCCCGCACCCTCGCCACGCGTTTCACCGGCCCGATTTCGCACGGCCCGTGGGAATGGATGGGGCCCGCCGTAGGCTTCGGCCTCCTCCTCGCACTCGCGCGGTTCCTTTATAAACGGGGCATTTTCATTCGAGTTTAGCATCGGCGGGATGGTTTCCAGTAGGTTCGATACTGTGCTTGTGGTTGCTGGTGATTGGAAATCGGCGACAGAAAAACATTGGCGGCGCCAAAACCATCGTCATCGAAGTCGATGAAGACATCATCGGCGGAATTGCGACAGGAGTTCACGCTCGATTTCCGCGTTTGACGGGCATGGCGAAAACCATCGATACCGTGGGGATGCTGCCGGACATGAACTCCATCATCGGGACGCACGATGTGCTGTTCCTCGTGCTCGACACGCTGCGTTACGACGTGGCGGAGGCAGAGTTTCACGGCGGGCGAACTCCGAATTTCGCGTCAGTCATTCCCGATGGATGGGAAAAACGACATTCGCCGGCGAGCTTCACGTTTCCGGCGCATCAGGCATTTTTCGCGGGTTTTTTTCCGACGCCTGCGGACTCCTCGGCAGACCGGACACGCTTGTTTTCATGCAGGTTCGAGGGCAGTGAAACGACCGGACCGCGGACTAAGGTGGTCGATGCCGACAACTGGATTTCGGCATTGGCTGCGGAGGGTTATCGAACGATGTGCGTCGGCGGCGTCGGATTTTTCAATTTGCGGACGCCGCTGAGCCGGGTGCTGCCGGGCTTTTTTGCGGAGCATGTGTGGGAGCCGCGTTTCGGTGTGACGGATCGCGAGTCGACACGGAACCAATTTGAGTTTGCGTCGCATTGGCTTGATGGATTGGAGAAGAGCGAGCGGGCTCTTGTTTACGTGAATGTCTCGGCGCTGCATCAGCCCAACTATTTCTATGCCCGCGATTCGGGACCGGATGATCTCAAGAGTCACGCGGCCGCGCTGCGGTATGTAGATTCGCAATTACCACATCTGCTCGCGGCATTTTCCCGGCGACACCGGCCATTGTTTTTCATCATGACATCCGACCACGGCACTGCCTACGGCGAGGAAGGCTGGACGGGACATCGACTTGCACACCCGTCGGTGTGGACGGTTCCTTACGCGGAGGGAATTCTGCAATGACGCTTCGTGAACGACTCGCCGGGGGCGATGTGTTTCAGGGTTACGCCTACGCGTATCCACACAAGACTTCGTATCGTCCCCTGGCACCGCCGGTGCCGCTGGACGAGGCTTGGTCACGCGAGGACAAGGACGCCCTCTTTCTCTACGCGCACATCCCATTCTGCGAGATGCGTTGCGGGTTCTGCAATTTGTTCACTTCGACCCATCCGGGCGGAGGATTGGTTTCGGCGTATTTGGACGCGATGGAGCGGCAGGCGGCCGTGGTTTCTGCGGCGTTGGGAAAACACCGGTTTGCGAGAGTGGCGATTGGTGGTGGCACGCCGACGTTTCTCGAGCCCGCGGAACTCGACCGGCTTTTCCGGATTCTCCACGGAACCTTTGCAATCGATTGCGAGTCGCCTGTTGCTATTGAGTTGTCGCCAAAAACGACGCTTTGCGAGCGTCTCGCGGTTCTCCGGCAGTGGGGCGTTTGGCGAGTGAGCATCGGCGTGCAGAGCTTTGTTCAATCCGAGACCCGCGCGCTCGGGCGGGCGCAACATCCGGACGAGGCGCGTGCAGCTCTGCGACGTTTGCGCGACGCAGAGTTTCCGATTTTGAATTTGGACCTGATCTACGGCGTGCAAGGTCAGACGCTGGAAAGCTGGCGATCCTCGTTGGAAGCAGCGCTCGAGTTTTCGCCGGAGGAAATCTACCTTTACCCGCTCTACGTGCGGCCGCTCACGGGCCTCGGTGTTCACGGGAAAGCGCCCGCGGATTCGCGGCTCGCGCTCTACCGCGCCGGGCGTGACGTGCTGCTTGCGAGGGGCTATCGGCAGATTTCGATGCGGCTTTTCCGGGCAACCCACTGCGATGTGCCGGGAGGTCCCGAATACTGTTGTCAGGACGACGGAATGATCGGCGTCGGCGCGGGAGCTCGTTCATACACAAGGTCACTTCACTACTCGTCGGAATGGGCAGTTGGTCGTGAGGGAGTGCGGGCGATCACAGACGACTATGTGTCACGTGATTCGGGGCAGTTTGCCGTCGCTGACTACGGCTGCTCGCTCGACATCGCCGAGCAAAAGAGGCGCTTCGTCATTAAGTCGCTGCTGCGCGCGGACGGGCTTGGGGCCGGACATTATTTGACGCGATTTGGCACGGCACTCACCGGAGATTTTCCAACGCTCGTTGAACTCGAGGAACTCGGCGCAGCATCCTGGAAGGACAACGTGCTGGTGCTCACGGAGCAAGGCATGGAGTGGTCCGACGCGATCGGGCCATGGCTCTTTTCCCAGGAGATGCGCGAGCGGATGGATGCGTTTGAACTCGTATGAATGAGTGGAACATCCTGTATCGCGGGCCGCTTTCGAGTTGCAACTACGCGTGCGATTACTGCCCTTTCGCGAAGACCCGGAATACTGCCGCTGAACTCGCGCACGATGCCGCACAGCTTGATCGATTTGTCGAGTGGGTGCGCGGGCGAACCGAGAGTATCGGAGTGCTTTTTACGCCATGGGGTGAAGCATTGGCGCACCGTTCTTACCAACGTGCAATTGCGGAGCTCAGTCGCATGAGCAACGTCCGGCGCGTGGCCATTCAGACGAATCTCTCATGCCGGCTGGATTGGCTCGCTGGCTGTGATCTCACAAAAGCTGCGCTATGGACGACGTGGCACCCGACGCAAATCACGATCGAGCGGTTCATCGAGCAGTGCCGCAAGCTCGACGCGCTCGGCGTCCGGTACAGCGTCGGCGTCGTTGGCGTTCGCGAAGCATTTAATGACATCGAGCGACTGCGCGAAGCACTCGCACCGGAAGTGTATCTGTGGGTGAACGCCTGGAAGCGCGAGGCCGGGTATTACTCGGAGGGCGACATCCTGCGCATAGAGAAAACGGACCCGCACTTTCGATTGAACACCGTCCGCCATCCAAGCGCCGGTCTGCCCTGCCGCGCGGGGCACAGCGCTTTCACGGTGGATGGAGACGGCAAAATTCGAAGCTGCCATTTCATTCCGGACGTGCTGGGAAATATTTATACACCCGGCTTTGAGCAGGCTCTCGCGCCGCGCCTTTGCGTGAACGCAACTTGCGGATGCCACATCGGCTACGTGCATCTTGAGCCGCTGGACCTCTACGCCCGATTTGGCGACGGCGTGCTCGAGCGCATCCCGAAGAATTGGCAGTCCCGCCTTGCAGATGCCGGATAAAGCGGGCAGGGTCCGCGCATGTTCAACAAGCTATTCGGCTCGAAAAAACCGTCCGGCGGACTCGTCCGGCAGGGCGACGTTTTTATCATCCCCATTTCGAAACTCCCCGGCGATCTCGCTGGCACGCGACCGGTCCTTGCCGAGGGAGAGCTCACCGGACACGCACACCGCGTAGCCGACCCGACGACGGCGCAGGTCTTCGTAGGAAAGGCCGGGCTGTTTCTTGCGGTGACGGCCGACAAAGCCACCGTTGTTCACGACGAGCACGCTCCGGTCACGATTCCGAGGGGCAGCTACGAGACTCGCATCCAGCGCGAGTATCACCCGAAAGAAATCCGCCGCGTTGTAGATTAGGACATGGCTAAAAAACGCGACGACGATGGAGCGCTGCGGCTCATCGAATCCGGAAAAGCCCCGGCCCGCTGCCACTCGCTAAGAATCGCCGGGAGTCGCGTGCGCAGTCTGCCGGCGGGGCTGGCGGTGGACTTCAAGCTAGATGCAACCGGTTGCACTCAACTTGAGACGCTGCCCGCGAATCTCACCGTTCCGGTTTTGATCCTGCGCGGCTGCACGGCCCTGCGTTCGCTGCCGGAAGGATTGAGGTGCGACTATCTCGACATTCAGGATTGCACAGCGCTCGAAGTGTGGCCCGATTCGGTAGAGGTCAGCATCGGCACGGTGAACGCCCGCAATTGCCGCGCACTTCGCGCGCTTCCGCAAAAACTCGGGCCTGTGACTTCGCTCAACCTCGATGGCTGCGAACGAATTTCCTCCGTGCCGGAAGGTATTCGGGTTCGCTCGTGGATTGACGTCGGCGGGACGTCGATCCGGAGCCTCCCGGAGCCCCTCAGTCGCCTGGCGCTCCGCTGGCGCGGCGTCGCCGTGAACGCGCAAATCGCATTTTTCCCCGAGACACTTCAAGTCGCTGACATACTCAACGAACAGAACGCCGAACTCCGCCGGGTGATGATCGAGCGAATCGGGTTTGAGCGTTTTCTTGGCGATGCGAATGCCACCGTTCTCGACCGCGATAAGGACGCAGGCGGGCCGCGCGAATTACTGCGCGTAAAACTCGAAGGGGACGAAGACCTCGTCTGCGTCTCCGTGCGCTGCCCCTCGACTGCGCGGCATTACCTCATCCGCGTGCCGCCGACAGTCACGACCTGCCGCCAGGCAGTCGCGTGGACCGCGGGCTTTGACAACCCGGACGACTACAATCCGGTCGCCGAGACGTAGCGTTCGCGCATCGCTTCGACCTGCCAACGGTAGGTATCCCGGCCATCGACAAGACAGCCTGGAAGCAAATCGCCGAAAGCATTTGCCTCCAACACCCAGGCCCGGCCCTCGGGGTCGATCGCCACATCAACGCCGAGCGTGAGGCACTTCGGAAAAGCGGTCGCCGCACGCTCTGCCTCGCACTTGGCAGCATGGAAAGCTTCGCTGTGCGCACGTGCGAATTCCGCGACGTCGCCGCGCTTGTTGTGGAGTTGAAGATTTGTGAAGGGCGTCCGGCTCATTCGCAGAACCGCGTGCCTCGCCTTCCCGGCAATCGTCACGATTCGCAGATCAACACGATGACTGCGCCAGCCCATTTTTGGCACCCATGCCTGCGCTTGGGCACGTTCCCGACAAACAGCGTCCACGATTTCCGCAATCGCCGGCAATTCTCGAATCAATCGTCCCGGGCGCTGGTTCCAAAGGGCGCCGCCAGCAAGCCGTGCAGTTGTGAATGCTTGAATCTGCGTCCTCGATGTTTCCAGCGCGACGATTCCCGACGCGGACGAACCGTGACATGCTTTCAGAAACACCCGCGCACAGCGCATCGATCGCATCCTTTCGACTAAATCGTCGAAGCACTCCGGCGTTCCCAGACTTCGCGGCATCCGGCACCCGGCGGACTCCAGTCGCTGCTGGCAGAGTTGCTTGTCAAAAAGGCACGCAACATCGTCCGGGTCGTTTGAAAATGACGCGGAGACAGCGCGGCAACGGAGTTGGTTGAGAGCGCAACACCATCCGCGATACCACTGCGGCATCGCCACAATACGCCCCGCGGGTTCTCCCAGCGCGTCGATCTCGGCGGCCGAGAGTCGTGCCCCTTCATGTACCCCGCGGCGGAGCAGACGCTGCTCAGTGCTCCAATTTCTTCCCGGAGAATCGAGGCGGATGATGCCCGTTGGCGTAGCGCCATCGATGACATCCATCCATGAAAAGATCTCCGGTTCCGGAAACCCTGCATCGCACATCGCTTCGCGAAAAAACGCGACCCTTGATGACTCGGGAATTCCGACGACGGAGACGCGCACTTACTCGCTGACGGAGATAAATGGCCCGTACTCGTCCGCCTTTTCCTGCTCGGAAACGTCGGCAAACGGGAACTGCTTCTTCAACTGTGCCATCACAGCGTCCGACATGTAGTGGTGGTGCAGATCGAGCTTCTTCAACTTAGAAAGCGCCGTATTTTTCAGCAGCGCCTCAGCCCCGGCGTCTCCGAGGATTCCGAGCGAGAGGTCGAGCGCATCAAGTTTCGCGAGCACCGGCGCACCAATCAATGCTGTGGCAATCGCATCGGAATACTCGCTGTCGCGCAACCCGAGCGACGTCAATTTGGGCCATGCCCCCCCGTCCAGAAAAGCGCCGAGGTCCGCGACTGTAGAGTCTCCGCCATAGTTCGCCGAGCCAGTCCAGATTTCCAGATGCTCGATTTCAGGCACCTGGCTGGCACCAATCTCGCGGATGATTGACGCCGCCAGTCCACCGCTTTCAAAAACGAGCGACTTGAGCGCGGCATGGCGAATTCCACCGCCAACGCTCAGTCCCTCGCCGCCACGAACGCGGAAATGCTCAAGTGCCGGATATGCTTCAAAAATCGGCGAAACGTCGCTCTGAATAATCCACGAAATCTCGTTCTCTTCGCTGAGAATGTCCCCGAGAAAAATCCCGCGCAGATTCGGGAGCTTCTTTCGCGCAGCGACAAGAAGCTGCACAACTTCTTCGGTGCTCTGGCCGGAATCCTCGCCGTGAAACGCTCCGATGATAATTCCGGTGGTTGCGGAACACGCAGGATTACTGGTGAATTTCTCGAAGAGGTCCGAGATGGAGTCTTCGCCGTCCCAGTCTGTCGCTAAGCGGTAAATGCGCCCTGCGTAATCCGGGTTCTTTTTGGGGTTGAAAAGTTCGACGGGAAGGCCAAGCCAGTTGGAAAGGTGTTCGGAGATCATGCGTGAGACTTACCGTCCGACTGATTGTTTGCCAGCCGAAAGATAGTCAAAAACGTGCGGGCAACGCATTCCAGTTGTGGAACTGCCACAAAGAACCTTGAGCTTTTGGCCCTCGGTTTTCGTGAGGTTTTCGTGCGTTCGCAGGGCTGCATTTCCAGCCCGAGTCTCTTTGGCTGCATCCCTCCGGTGCCTACTTCTTTTCGAGCGACTTGAGCTCGATCTTCCGAAACCACACGGGCTGCCCCTCGGCCTGAAGCGCGATGTGACCGTAGTGGAGCATGAGATTCCCGCCGGCATCGAGGATGTCGGTCGCGGGGGCGTTGTTGTTCGTTGGGTCGAGCTGCGGGCGCTGATAGCGCAGGACTTCCACGCCATTGATGCGGTGGATGATCTCTTCGTTGCCATGCACCTCCACCTCCGCCCGCACCCACTCCTCGGCGGGAAACGTCGGGGCGGTGGATTTCACGATGTGCTGCGTCACGAGCTTCCCGTTGATTTCCACGTTCGTGCCGGGCGTGCAGAGGTTGGCCGTCTGGCGCTGCCCTTTCCCCTCATCGGCGAGAAACTGCATCTCCAAACTGGATGGGAAGCCCTGATCGAGCCGCATGCTCTGCGGGGGCTGCGCGTGGAGCATGACACCGCTGTTGAGGTTCACGTAGTTCGGCGCGTCGGCCATCATCTTTCCCGTGAAGCGATACTCCATGCGCAGAATGTAATGGGAATAGGCGACGTTCGTGAAAAGATGCCCGTATTGCTGGTCGAACTTGTCGTAGCCGTCGTAACTCACCTTCAGGATTCCGTCCTCGATACGAAAGGTATTCGCGAAATTCTCCCCGAGCTGATGCTTCGCGATCTTGATGGTCCAGCCCGTCAGATCCTTCCCATTAAAGAGCGAGACCCACTTCGAGTCCTCGGCGAAAGCGGTTGCAGTAAAGAGGAAAGCCAGTGCGGCAAAACGAGCGATGTTCGACATGGCGCGCATATTGTCCGCTTCTGGATAATTTGACAGACGGATTGTGGGATCCTTCTTCATCGTTTGCCGCTGATCCGCAATCATTCATCCCAATCGGCCAGCATGCGCATCCGCATGGAATCCACTGATGCGCGTTCATGCCTGGCCATCGCGGAATAAAGTGGACCGAGCTCCGCGTCGGTTGAGTATTCGTGAGCGAGGCGCTCGATGTTTTCGAGGATGTCTTTCCAATCGGCGTCGGCCTCTCCGTTCGTGCTGCCACGAACTCCGCCGATGTGAAGCAAACGGTGGAAGAGATTTTCGTGGCATGCGGTGCTGATGGTGCGGGCCTTCTGAAGGAGTTTTTGCGTGACTTCAGGATTTGACAGCGCTGCGTTTTCGGTGCGGCTTGGCGAGAAAAGTTCGCGTAGAGTTTCAACATGGTTTTCCGTCGTGGCACGTTCGATAGCTTCGTTCAGCCATTGGGACGCGCCCGCCGGACTGTGTTCGATAGCTTTTCGGAGCAGGCGGAGTTCGTCGAAATCCAGATTCTTGCCGCTCATAACACGCCGTTCGAACCCCTCGACAATCGCCATCACTTCGGGTGAATCCATGATTTGGCTAAACCGGACCCGTTCGAAGTCGTAGGGCAGACTTTTGATCGATCGGTCGCCGGCTTTACGCCTCTCGTTTCGCCGCCAGAGCATGAGGAAAACTTGTAGGGGGAATGCTTCTGAAAGCTGTTGCAGAGCCCGCTCAAGTTGATGCCCCTCGACCGCCTCGATGTCTTCAAAACGGTTGATAAAGTGGATGACGGAGTCCGGCGAAGGGGTGATACCATTTGCAATCAGCGCCGTGGTTCGGGCGGCGATTTCCGAGGCGAGATTTACTTGTTTGGGAGTGAACGGGATTGAGGTAAGAAGATTCCAGTCGCGCAGGGTCGCATGGCTCTCGTTCCACCAGACGAAGGATGTGAGTCGCTCGGCAACCAACTGCGTGGCACCGAGCGCTTGGGCCTCGAGAATGGGCCACGCTTCTTCTGGGAGCGATTCCTCCTTTCGCCACCAAGAGCAACATGCGACGGCAGCCGCACGAAGTGGCTCGCTGATTGAGTTCGCTGCTTCACCGATGAAGCGGAGTCGTGCGGTTGAGTTGCCTTGAGTAGCCGTCATCGCAATCGCATCAAAAGCGTGGGCTAGAGGATGACTTGGCGACAGCAGAAGTTGCCCACAAAGCGCGAACCCTTCGGCAATGTTACGCTCGGTGATATAAATCAAAATCTGCCGGAAGTTTGGCTGAAACCCTGGGAATGTTCGCCAGTGCGTGTCGAGTTCGGCGAGGTGGTCCAGCCACTTGCCCGCAGGATACTCGCGATGTGTTTCTTCGGCGACAGCACGAACGAAAGTCGCCCATTTTTCAGCGGCGATTTCGGACCAATTGTCTGTGTTCGTATCGCGCTCGAATTCGTCGTAGGCACTTCCGAATGCTGCGCGGGCGATGCGAAGGTCGAGCGTGTCAGAGAGCTCGTAAAAGAGGGTTTTGCACGCACTGTGAAACGGTCCGTTGCGGTCGTAACGAAGATCATTTAGCAGCGATTTGCGGAGTTGATAATGCACAAGCGTCTCCGAAAAATCGCGTAGCATTTCCTCTTTGATCTCAAGACATTTCAGACGCTCGTCATCCCATGCCGCGCAGTATTCCGGCGGCAGTGTTCCGCCAAATCCGAGTCGCGCGATGTCACAACCTTTGTCCAAAGTTGGGATGAGTTGGATGGCGAGACGCGGGTCGCGCCGCGCAAGAACCGCGCGACAAATCGTCCGCACGCGTCCCCGAATTGGCGCAGTTCGCTCAATCGAGAGCAGATGGGATTCGTAATGAATCGTTCTTCCTGACGTCCAATTGTTGCCGATACTTGTGGCGAAGAGCGGGTGAAAGAGTCGCTCGAACAGCACGGCAGGCGAAGCGTTGCTACGGAGCCATTCATCGCCCGAGAGCAGTCGGTCTATCCAGTCCAATGCTGCATCGTAGATGTCCAGGCGCTTCCAGAGTTTGAGTGTCATCACGTCGTTGATGACTGACAACGGATGGCTGCGGTCGTTCTGAGAAACTGGCGCGGGCTTGTTTTTGCTGTACGCCCACAGAAGATCGAAGCAGCGGGCGACGTAGTCCGGGTGGTGCTCCGCGACTGGTCCAAGCATTTGGGCTAGCCATTCGAGTGAGCGCTCATGGTTGTTCCATGTGTCGTCCGACAACCCGGGAATTTCGAGATCCCTCGCTGGAGCTGTCTTGAGCGAAAGCGCCAACTCCGCGAGTTGCAGCGTCCTCTCGGGCTGCAGGTGTGCGATGTTCATCCACGCGTGAAGCTGCTCGCGGCGGTCACAAAAAGTGCTGTTCTCAAAACGGGTGCGGAACAATTGCCAGAGAGGCTTCACGATGGGCGCTGCACCCGGCGTTTGATTTACCGCCCGCCACTCTGCCTCGGCGAGGTGCTGCATAAGCTTTGGGAACTGCTCCGCAGAAAAGGTCTCCAGCACGCGCTCTGCGAAGCTCCGACTCATGCCGTGCTTATCGTAGCAGGCGTCGTATGCGAGATGGTCGGAGAGCAAGTCGGGAGTCACTCGTGTACCCGCTCCGGTTGTGAGCAAAAGCCCTGCGTCGTCGAGCGCATCGCGCAAACGACTCACGCGGTCTGGAGCAGTGAGACCGAGAAATGGCGCTGCCTTTTGGTAGAAGGCAGTATCGAGTTTCACCGGCCCCAGCAGAGCGAGCAGCCGCAGAAAGTCGTCCGTCGCGGAAGCGCCGAAGTCCGTTCGCACATCGCGTGCATCGTCGAGGAGGCTCTCAAAAACACGCTGCCGTACATCTTGGGCATCTCGTAAGTCAGCCTCCACGAGCGTCCCAGAGTTAATGAGTTCTGCCCCAATGACGGCAATAAGTGGGCAGTCGCGAGATGCCGCCCGCAAATAGTCCCGCAGGTGTGAAAACTGTGGACTCAATGCCGCGCTGATGAGCGCCATGGTCTGCTCGCCAGTGAGCGACTTTATCGGCTCGCCGGTGATGATTTCAGTCGTGTCGAACCCCGCGCCGAGCAGTTCCTGCATGACCTGCCCGAGCGGGCCAGGTCGGAGGGAAAGGACAAGTTTGATCCCGGGACGATGCGGCAGTTCCGGGAAGAGGACGCGGCGCACGTCTTCGAGTCGGTGGGCGTCGTCAAATGCCAGCAACAAGGGGCAAGGCGCGACTTGCAGCGTGGGGCCAAAGTCCGCCGCCTTATCGAAAATGAATCTCAACGTCTGGTCTGTGTGCTTTTCGAAAAAGCGGCGGCTCCACTCCAAAAGCAGTCGGCTCTTGCCGAGTCCGCCGCGGCCGATAAGCAGAAAAACGCGCGCCTTTTTGTCGTCGGCGAAATCATCGAGCTGCCGGATCAGTTGTTCGCGTCCGATGAGCGCGTGCCGGTGATGGAATCGGACCCCTTCCCGGAGTTGTTGCTGATACTTTGCCTCGGCTCCGATCAGCGGGCCATTCCCGGAGGTGCCGAAGAACTGGTCAGCCCAACCGGGGCCAAAGTGTGTGAACAGAATCGGCGAGCCCGCGAACGCACCAAGTTCCCGAAAACGACGATTGATCTCCCGCGCATCCCACAGCGACCAACCGGGATTCTCGGCTATCACCCGGTGGCAATCTTCGGATACATCACACGTAACGAGAAGGAAGCGGCGGGGGGCTTCGCGTTCGTACGCTGCGATGGCTTTCTTGGTTTGGTCCGGCGTCCATTGTTTCACGTGCTTGCACTGAAAATCCCATGTTTCGCCGCCCTCCATCTCGGCGGTAAGGTCTATACCGAATTGCACATCGCCGGGACGTCCGAACGGGCGTGCTCTGATGATTTTTCCTCTAACCTCTTTCCCGCCGTCCGCGAGCGCTATCGACGGCTTCGAATTAAGGAAATCGCAGAAAAACGCCTCGAAAGTCTGCCAGGAAAACGCAGAATCCCTAAACGGAAGCTCTTGTTTGACAGAAGAAATCGGCGGCCTGTGATTCATCGCTTGCAAAAGTATGCATGAATGCCACCTTTTGCAAATCATGAGTTCAGAATTCATTGCGAGGAAAGAGTTTTATGACGCGATTGAGCAGTCCATCCGACGGTTTCCTGTAACAGCGCTTCTTGGCCCGCGGCAGTGTGGAAAAACCACGCTCGCCCGCCTTTTCGCACCCAAGCCGGAGAATCGCTACGATATTGAAAACCCGCTCGATTTAATACGAATCGAACCCGATCCGATTGGCCGACTTTCTTCGTTGGAAGGTGTCGTGGTGCTCGATGAAATCCAGCTTTGGCCGGAACTGTTCAACTACCTTCGCGTGATAGTAGATGACCCCGGCTGCCGCGTTCGGTTCCTGATCACCGGGAGCGCATCGCCTGATTTGATTCGCCGAACCGCAGACTCCCTCGCGGGCCGGGTGCGGCTGATCGAATTGGGCGGCTTCCATATCGGCGAGACAGGGCCCCTCAGATGGGAGCAACTCTGGCTCCGGGGCGGATTCCCATTGTCGTTTCTTCCGGAAGAAGACGCGGACGCACGGGAGTGGTGGGAGAATTTTCTCAAGACTTACCTGTTCCGAGATATCCAGCGCCTAGCCGGCAGTACACTGCCGGCACCGCGCCTCGCACAATTGCTTACGCTGTTCGCCCACTATCACGGGCAGATTTGGAATCGCGATGAAGTCGCGCGCTCGCTGGGCGTGGATACAAAGACTGTGCAGCGTTACCTTGATGTTTTCGCGGAAGCATACCTCGTCAGGGTGCTCACCCCCTACGAAGCAAACGTCGGCAAACGCATCAGGAAGGCACCGCGTATTTTTTTCCGGGATACCGGGCTCTTGCACACGCTGCTTCGCGTCCACACTCGCGACTCGCTTCGGACGAATGAACGGAGTGGAGCTTCATGGGAGGGTTTCGTCATGGAAAACATCGTCCGCCTGCTCGATTGCGGCGACGCATGCTACTTCTGGCGAACATCCGGGGGAGACGAGATGGATCTCGTCGTGCCGCTTGGCAGCAAGCTGTTTGGCTTTGAAATCAAGATGTCTGACAAGCCTTTCGTAACATCCAGCATGGTGAACGCTGCACGCGATCTGAAACTCGATAGAGTCTTCGTAATTCACCGTGGGAGCGAGAGTCGTATGCTGGCAGAGAATATTGAAGCCGTGCCTGTGACGCAGCTTCTGGACCTATGTGCACGGCTGCGCGACAAATAGACTGAGCCTCACGACCGTCGGCAGCACAAAACACCCATCGATATGCGCGGAGCAGCGTCGTGTTCGCTGCTTGTGTCCGTTGCGGCAGACTCATTGTCGGCTTTGGCTGAGTAATCCAACGCCTTAGGCGTTTCTGCGGGCAGTCAGTCAGTTTATCGCCGCTCGGTCACTCCGATTCGAAATAGTCTGAGTCGATTCGCTTCACGACGAGCGTCCGGCTTACGGAGACCCCTATTCCATGCTCGATCATGAGTTCGGTAAGTCGAACTCCATCAATGAGGATTACTTTCTGCGAAACGGATCGTGCGTAATCAACCGCTGTCCTTGCGAAGTCGCTTGTCGTGATGAAAATTCCCTTGTGTGATTGTTGGCCCGCGAGAGCGCCGACGAAGTTCTGGATCTCCACTCGGCCCACTGTGCATTTCCAGCGCTTTGCCTGAATATAAATCACGTCCAGCCCCAGCCGGTCCTCGTTGATGACTCCGTCTATTCCTTCGTCGTTTGTCTTCTTCGTAACTTTTGCCGCTTCCTCCCTCGACCCGCCGTAGCCCATCGCAAAAAGCAAGTCCACGACGAGTTGCTCAAACCGAAAGGGATCCATTGTCCCCATTTTCTCTCGGAGGTCGGCGGCAAGCGTTGTGTTTAGGTCCTCGAAAGCGTCTTCGATGATTTCATTCGCAGGCTTTTGCGCGTACGGTGGTGCCTGCGCACGCGATTCGCCGTGCCGGGCGTGCTCACAAGCCCGCAAAAAAGCCGGGAGCTTTTGGCCCCCGGCTTTTGTGAGTTTCTGATGCGGATCGATTAGACCTTCGCTGAGCTGTATTCCCAGCCGGCGCGGTATTTCGCGCGCTTGATGAACTTGTTCGCGTCTTCGTTGTTCGTGACTTTGAGCGCGGCGCTATCCCATGCGAGGCGCTTGCCGGGGAAGCGCATGGCGAGGCCGCCGATGAGCGTCGTTTCGGTGAGCGGGATGGAGTAGTCGAAGTGTCCCATCGTCTCGAATTCCTTGCCGTTGCGAATCGCCTCGGCCCATTCCTGCTGCGGGTTGCCGGGCTTTACGCTGCGGGTTTCGGTCTTCGGGATTTTGTCCGCAGGGAATGCGTCGCGGCGGGCCTTGGGCCACAGTTGCATGCCGACCGCCTGATCGTTCTTGTTCAAAATGACGCCTTCGGTGCCGATGATCATCCATCCGCCAGCGCTGACTTTTCCGCCAAACGCTTCGGCCATGTCGATGGACGATGGGAACTCCGGGAGATACGGCGAGCCGTCCGGTTTTTTGCCTTCATACCATGTGAATGGGATGTCGCCGTGTCCTGCGACATTGGTGAATTCAAGCTTCACGACAGATCCGGTCGGCCAGGCGATGTCGGTGAGATCATCCACTTGCGTGGCGGTCACAAAGCTCGGAGTCTTCAGTCCGAGTGCGACGAATGGCGCATCCATGAGATGGCAGCCCATGTCGCCAAACGCACCGGCCCCGTACTCCAGGAAGCCGCGCCATTTGAAGCTGTGAACGTTGTCCGAATAGACTTCGTCGGACGTCGCGGCGAGCCACTTCTCCCAATCGAGCGTCGTGGGCACTTTGCCGGAGTGGTTCAAGACGGCCGATTTGCCCTGCGGCCAGATCGGACGGTTGGTCCAGACGTGGATTTCCTTCACCTTGCCGACTGCGCCCGCTTTCACCCACTCGGTGGTCACGCGGTTGCCTTCGTAGGTGTGGCCTTGGTTACCCATCTGGGTGATGACTTTCTTTTTGCGTGCTGCGAGATGCAGTTCGCGGTTTTCCCAGAGTGTGTTGGTGAGGGGCTTTTGAATGAAGACGTGCTTTCCGTGGCCTAGCGCGTGCATCGCTGCGGGGAAGTGGGCGTGGTCAGGTGTGCTGATGGTGACGGCCTCGATGCTCTTCACTTCGTCGAGCATTTTGCGGAAGTCCGTGTAGGCCTTTGCATTTGGGTATTTGGCCTGCGCTTTCGCGAGGCTATTGGCGTCCACGTCGCAGATTGCGACCATTTCGTTGCCTTCGGCCATGGCGGATGCGTCGCTCTCACCTTTGCCGGCGACGCCGATGGAGGCGAAACCGATTTTCTTGCCCGCTCCCTGAGCCCGCAGGAAGTTTGGGAATGCACTCGCGGCGGTGATGCCTGCGATTCCGCGAAGGAATGAGCGGCGGGACGTTCTTGGGATATAGATCATGATGGATTTGTTGGTTGGAATGAATGCCAAATTCAATGGCGAGGGACTTATCCACGGATGGTTTGGAAATTAGCAGTCTAATTTTCATGAATGCGAATTTTTCCCGGAGCGCGAAAAAACCGCAGATTTTCCGCTGTGATTCGTCAGGTTCGCGTCTCTGACGAAACTTTTTTTAGAAAATACGCTCTACTCTGGAAACCTTTATCCGCCTTGATCTCCGGCGCGTTTTCGCACGAAACCGCAAAATGTTGTGTCAACGGTCGCAAAATATTTGTTGACCCGTCTATCGGTAGTGGATATCCCCCTTTCCCCAGAGTGATGTTTATTACCGCCTCTGCAACTACTGCCTCCCATATGAATTTTCCATCTACCGCCTACTGCGGACGAAAGGGGGTGTCCCAGAATGGCTGCTAAAAAAGCTCCTGCAAAGAAAGCCGCGCCTGCTAAGAAGGCTGCTGCTCCTGCAAAGAAAGCCGCGCCGAAGAAAAAGGCTGCTGCTAAACCTGCTGCGAAGAAACCCGCTGCAAAGAAAGGTAAGTAAGGCTTAATCGCCCTAACTAGAAACATGGGGGGTGAATCTCACGATTCGCCTCCCATTTTTCGTGTCTGGATGTCTCGACGTGAAAAAATCCAAGGCCCCCATTGCGCCCCCTGCCCTCGGCTGATACACCGCTCGGACTTTTGACCTTTTAACGCTTACTTTTCCGACCGACCATGCCGAAAGACACTACTATTCAGAAAATCCTGCTCATTGGCTCCGGCCCGATTGTTATCGGCCAGGGCTGCGAATTTGACTACTCCGGCGTGCAGGCTTGCAAGGCGCTCAAAGAGGAAGGCTATACGGTCATTCTCGTGAACTCGAACCCGGCCACCATCATGACGGACCCGGAGTTTGCGCACCGCACTTACATCGAGCCCATCACGCCCGAGGTGGTGGAAAAAATCATCGCTGCCGAGCGGCCCGATGCGCTGCTGCCGACGCTGGGCGGACAGACGGCGCTGAATTGCGCGATGAAGCTGCATGAGATGGGCGTGCTGGAGAAATACAACGTCCGCATGATCGGCGCGAAGCCGGAGGCGATTCACAAGGGCGAGGACCGGCTGGCGTTCAAAAATGCGATGATCAAAATCGGGCTCGATATGCCGCAATCGGGCGTCGCGCATACGCTGGAGGAAGGGCGCAAGATCGCGGCGGAGATTGGGCGTTTCCCGCTCATCATCCGTCCGGCG
>JANMGP010000272.1:0-25730 GCA_031374705.1 Verrucomicrobiaceae bacterium
CACCACCGACCGCGTCATCTACCAGCCCTACACCTCCGGCGCGAACTTTCGGGACGGCATCTTGTTCAAATCCGACATCGCCTACTTCATGAAGAGGGGAAAGAAATTCGAGGAGTTCAAAAAGCCGGACAAAATCGAACCCACCAAGGACAACAAACTGGTCATCGAAAGGGCACAGCGCGAAGCCTACGACCAGAACATGCTCCATCACATCTTCCCGAACCCCGCGGAGCCTATGTATGTCCGCCAGTCCCAGTTTGACCAGGGAAGGCACCCGCCTGCCACCAACGCCCTCAAAGCCATCACCACCGTGGACAAGAACGACCGCCTTGGCATCCTCACACATCCCGTGTGGCTCGTCGCCCACTCCGATGCCATGGACAACCACGCCATCTCACGCGGCCGCTGGATTCGCGAACGCCTCCTCGGCGACGCCGTGCCCGACATCCCCATCACCGTGGACGCCAAATTACCAGCCGAGCCGGAATCCACCCTTCGCCACCGGATGCGCGTCACCCGCGAAAAGGAATGCTGGCGCTGCCACCAAAAGATGGACCCGCTCGGCCTGCCTTTTGAAAAGTATAACCAACTCGGCATCCTCCTCGACACCAACCCATCGAACAACTGGGGCCACCCCGTGGATACCACTGGCGAAATCATCCTCAGCGGCGACCCAACTTTAGACGGCCCGGTGAAAGACCCCATGGAAATGATCCAGAAACTCGCCAACAGCGAACGCGTCAAACAGGTCTTCGTCCGCCACGCCTTCCGCTTCTGGATGGGACGCAACGAAACCATCAACGACGCACCGATCCTCCAAGCCGCCTATCGCGCCTACCGCGACAACAACGGCAGCATGAAAGCTCTCCTCGCCTCCCTCCTCACCTCCGACGCCTTCCTTTACCGCAAAGTCACTAAATTCTAAGATGTCTGTCCGCCGGTTTATAGGGAACGTAGTTGCATGGGTATTCCTGCTCAGCGGTTTTCACACTGCAAGTCAGGCGCAGACAGCAGGTGCGGCTTCGGACGCCTTTCGGCAAAAGGTGCGGCCTTTCCTCGATGACTACTGCTTGAGCTGCCACGACGAGGAGACCAAAAAGGGGAACGTTTCCCTGGAAAATCTCACCGATGTCACCGCTGACAATGCCAGTATGTGGAAGCGCATCTGGGAACAGGTCGCCTTGAAGGAAATGCCTCCGAGGAAGAGGACGAACCAGCCCAAATTGACCGAGCGACTGGAACTCTCCAACTGGATCACCTCCGGGCTCACCAAGGCCATGAAGGACAAGGGCGGATTCACCGATCACATGCGCCCCAGCAAGGGCAACCATCTCGATCACGACCTCCTTTTTAACACCAAGCTGGAAAACCTCGAACCCGCTTCCACTCCCGCGCGCATCTGGCGCATCCACCCGCAGGAACAGCTCGTCCGTCTCAACGATCTCATCTGCCTCAAGCGCAAATACAACCCCGAGCGCCCCGGCTTGTGGACGCACGGCGATCACATCCCGTCGAACTTGGAAGGGGAGACCAAAGTCTATTTCGGTTTGGATGGTTATCTGGGGAGTTTCAGTGATGCCTATAACTTTGGAGTCAGCGGTTTTCAGTCGAGTCTGTCCATGGTCAGGGACCACGGCTTGCGCAATTACCCCTTCCTTTACTCCGTCAACAGCGCCGAGTCGCTCCAGCTTGCCGGCATCGCGGAAAAGGTTCTGCGTTTCATGGCCTACGGTCCCGCAGCCGAGCCTTATCAGTTCGCCGATGAAATCGAAAAAGTCCCCGGCCAATACAGGGGGCAGAATATCATCTTCTACAAAAAGGGAATCTTCCGCCCGCTGACTCCGGTGTATGATCTGATGAACACCCCGGGCGTCAGCGACGAGCGACTGCGCGAAGTCATCCGCTTCCTCTTTGAATCCCTCACCCTGCGCCCGCCGAGTGAAAATGAGACCGCGCTCTACTTGGAAATCGCGAATAAATCCATCACCGCACTCGGCAAAGAAGACGGCGTCTTCCTCGGCCTCGTCCCGATCTTTCTCGACCGCGATGCGCTCTTTCGCCCCGAGCTTTGTGAAAATGGGAAGCCCGACGCACACGGTCGCGTGATGCTCCAGGGCGATGAACTCGCACTCGCCGTCAACGCCGCCTTTTCCTACATCCGCCCCGACAACGATCACCTCCGCACCGCCCTCGCCGAGGGTCACCTCAAAACCCGCGAAGACGTCCAGCGCGAAGTCACCCGCATCCTCAACGACGACTCCATCCGCAAGCCACGCATCCTCCAATTCTTCCGCGAATACTTCGACTACGACCGCGCCGCCACGATTTGCAAGACGAGGCAGTCCATTGAGGGACAGGGCGCGCATTATGAATCGCACCCCGCAGTCATCAACAGCATGATCGCCAATACCGACGGCCTCATCGAAATCATCCTGAGGGAAGACAAAAACGTCTTGAAGGAATTACTGACCACCGACCGCGTCATCTACCAGCCCTACACCTCCGTGCGGCTACAGCGTGGCATGACCACCGATATCGCTTACTTCATCAACAGGGGAAAACCGTTCATCCCCATCAGGATTTACGACAAAAACCTGATTGCGAAAGGCGAAGAAGAGCGGATGCAGCACGAAGTTCGCAATCGGAACCAGCTCAACCACATTTTACCCAATCCCGCCCAGCCGATCTACGTGCGTCAGTCGCAATTCGACAACGGCATTTTCCCGCCTGCCAAAGACGCCCTCAAAGCCATCACCACCGTGGACACCAAAGAGCGCCTCGGCATCCTCACGCACCCCATCTGGCTCGTCGCGCACTCCGATGCCATGGACAACCACGCCATCTCTCGCGGTCGCTGGATTCGCGAGCGCCTGCTCGGTGACGCCGTGCCGGATATCCCCATCACCGTGGACGCAAAATTGCCCGATGAACCCCATTCCACCATTCGCCACCGGATGCGCGTCACCCGCGAAAAAGATTGTTGGCGCTGCCACCAAAAGATGGACCCTCTCGGCCTGCCTTTTGAGAAATACAATCACCTCGGAATGCTCCTCGACACCAAACCCTCCAACAACTGGGGCCACCCCGTGGACACCACCGGCGAAATCACCTTCAGCGGCGACCCCGCCTTGGACGGCCCCGTAAAAGACCCCATGGAAATGATCCAAAAACTCGCCAACAGCGAGCGCGTCCAACAAGTCTTCGTCCGCCACGCCTTCCGTTTCTGGATGGGCCGCAACGAAACCCTCAACGACGCCCCCATTTTGCAGGCCGCCTACCGCGCCTACCACGACAGCAACGGCAGCATGAAAGCCCTCATCACCTCCCTCATCACCTCCGACGCCTTCCTTTATCGCAAATTAGCGAACTAAACGCCCGGCGGATTTGCACCGACGCCCGTTCGCGTTTTGAAGCTCCAGGCGCGGCGGGAGTGAATTTCCTCAAATGAAAATCCCTCCGAGTCATTTACCCTGCGCAATGAAACCATCTCAGCCATCCCATTCGGACCGAACCTCTATGAAAAAACTCATCCGCAGCGCGCTCGCGGTCAGCATCGCGTGTCTCGTAACTGTGGACTTTGCTTTTGCCGCAAAGGACCCGACGGATGTGACCGCCGCCGTGGCTGCCGAGGTAAAAGACGGGCGGCTTTCGATCTCGGCAGACAACACGAAGTTTGGCGACACCGCCGAGGGCGTTCCGAAGAAGCTGCATGTGGAATACACCATCGGCGCGGACAAACTGTCGAAGGATGTGCCCGAGGGCGGAAAGCTCGAACTGGCTGCGCCCGCCGGGCAAAAGCTCGTCATTTTAAAAGCCATCTACGGAGCGGCGGATGGCTCGAAGCCGGTGATGACCGGGGTGCTGACGGAGAATCCCGGCGAGGTGCTCGACACGCTCCCTGGGTTCAAAATCGAGCACGTCCTGCGCGCTGACAAAAAGACGAATGGCTCGTGGATTTGCATGGCGAAGGACCCGAAAGGGCGGCTGTTGCTCGGCGGGCAAAGCGGACAGCCGATTACGCGAGTGACGCTGAAGGACGGCAAGAGCGTGAATGCCGAGGTGATGCACATCCCGGTGAGCGAGGCGATGGGGATGCTGTTTGTGGGCGACGTGCTTTATATCAGCGGTAAGGGCAGTCGCGGGTTTGCACTGTATCGCTGCAAGGACACTAAGAAGGATGACAGTTTCGACGATGTGGAGTTTCTCCGTGAGTGGCAGGGCGGCTCGGGCGAACACGGCTCGCACGGGCTCGTGCTCGGACCGGACAAGATGCTCTACTCGGTGAGCGGAAACTTTACCGGCGTGCCGAAGGATCTCTCGCCGAGTTCGCCGCATCGTAATTACGCGGACGACCTCGCGCTCAAACGCATCGAGGACGGCAACGGCTTCGGCGCAGGCGCAAAACCGCCGGGCGGCTACGTGGCGCGGATGGATCTCGATGGCAAAAACATCGAGATGTTTTCGGCAGGGCAGCGCAACAATTACGACATCGCGTTCAATGCGGACGGCGAGTTGTTCGGCTACGACAGCGATATGGAATGGGACTGGGGCAGCCCGTGGTATCGGCCTACACGTGCGTTTCAGTGCGTGCGCGGCGGCGACCAGGGTTTCCGCGAAGGCAGTGCGAAATGGCCGGAGTATTATCCGGACAGCGTGCCGGCTGCGGTGAATATCGGCGTGGGATGCCCGACCGGTGTGGTCTTCGGCACGGGCGCGAAGTTTCCTGCGAAATACCAAAAGGCGTTCTACATCTGCGACTGGACTTACGGGCGGCTGATGGCGGTTCACTTGAAGCCAAACGGCGGATGGTACACCGGTTCCTTCGAGAATTTCGTCGCACCAAAATCGCTGCACAGCAAGAGCGGCAAGACGCCGCTGAATCTCACGGATGCGGTCGTCGGCGATGACGGCGCGATGTATTTCAGTACCGGCGGACGCGGAACTCAGGCGGATCTTTTCCGTGTGACGTATGCCGGCCCTAACGCGGCTGTTCCGCTCGCAGTCGATCAATTGCGCGACAAGGAAGGCCGCGAATCCCGCGAACTGCGCCGCAAGCTGGAGGCGTTCAATGTGCAGCCGGATGCCGCCGCCGTGGCGTTTGCGTGGCCGCACTTGAGCAGCCCGGACCGCGCAATCCGCTATGCCGCGCGCATGGCCATCGAGCGCAATCCCGTTGCGGAATGGCAGGCAAAAGCGCTGGCGGAAAAACAGACGGACGCCGCGCTCACCGCGCTGCTGGCTCTTGCACGACTCGGAGCAGCCGACACGCAACCCGCGATCCTCAAAGCGCTCACAGCGTTTCCTTTTGCGAAGCTCACGGAAGAGCAAATGCTCAGCAAGCTGCGCGTCATCGAAGTTTCCATCGCCCGGGAGGGCGTGCCAGCGGCTGAACTCGCGAGTCTCGTGATCGCCGATGTGGACCCGCTCTTCCCAGCGAAGTCGGAGTTTGCAAATCGTGAGCTGTGCCAGATTTTGCTCGCGCTGAATGCGCCAAACGCGGTCGCAAAAACGGTCGCGTTGCTCAAGTCTGCGCCGACGCAGGAAGAGCAGGTCACGTATGCGGTGGCGCTGCGCAACATCAAGGCCGGCTGGAGCGAAGAGCTCCGCCGCGACTATCTTTCGTGGTGGAGCACCGGTCCGGTGAAGCAACATCCCGCGCACGTCGTGCAGTGGTTCACGGATGTCGGCATCAACTACAACAACGGCGCGAGCTTTCAGAACTTGTTGAAGAACGCGCTCAAAGAAGCACAAGCCTCCATGACGCCTGCCGAACTCGCAGCACTCGGCGACTTGAACAAACCCAAACCCGTCACAAAACCAGCAGCCGAGCCGCGGAAGTTTGTGAAAGATTGGAAGACTGCGGACATTCTGCCGCTGCTCGACAAGGTCGGAAAAGGCCGCGATTTCGCCCGTGGAAAAGCGACCTTTGAAGCCGTGCAATGCGCACTGTGCCATCGCTACGGCGACATGGGCGGCGCTGCCGGCCCCGACCTCACGGCAATCGCGACGCGCTTTAAGCGACAGGACATTCTCGAATCGATGACCGAGCCATCGAAGGTCGTTTCCGAGCAATACATGAGCACCATGTTCACGCTGAAAGACGGAAAGGTCGCCGCCGGTCGGATCGCCCAGGAAACCGATGATCAAGTCACGATTCTGCCGAATCCGTTCGACGCAACCGCGAAGGAAACGGTGAAGAAAGCCGACATCAAATCCCGCGAGCTCTCGAAAGTCTCCATCATGCCGCCGAGCCTGCTCAGCACATGCACGGAGAACGACATCCTCGACCTCATCGCATTCCTCGAATCGATGGGCGATCCAAAGCACCCGAACTTCAGCAAGTAACAATTCGCACGCGGCGAGTTTCTACTTTTTCTTCGGCGCAGGCTTTGGCTCGTCGGCTTTCCTTGGTGCGTCGGGCTTCTTCGCCGCTGCGGCTGGCGGCGTCTTCGGCTCTTTTGCTGCGGACGCAAACATCCGGTGGTCACCCTCACCACGGCGCAATTGAAACGGCGGGCTCTTCACAATCTCGATGACCAGCGCGCTGAATTTTGAGCCCGCCTTGTCTGTATTGTTCGCAATTTTTTCGACTGTAGGCCGGTCGTAATACTCGAGGCCGCGTCCCAGGGCGTAGGTGAGCATTTTTTCGCTGACACAGTGGAGAAACTCGCCGCGCCTCTGCTTCATGAGCACATCGCGAAGCTCGGTTGCGTTGCCGAATTTCTCGCCACTCACGAGCTGGCCGGCGGTCTCGATCGAGGCGCCGGAGTCGTTGTCACGCCACTCGCCGATGCCGTTGAAATGCTCGAGCGCAAAGCCGATGTCGTCCATCCGCGCGTGGCAACCGGCGCAGATGGCGTCTTTACGATGCATCTCCATTTTTTGACGAAGCGTGCCTTTCAATTCGGGGCGTTTCGGGTCGTTCAGGTCCGGAACGTTGGGAGGAGCGGGCGGCGGCGGCGTGCCGAGGATGTTTTCCAGGACAAACTTTCCGCGCTTCACGGGGCTGGTGCGCGTTGGGTTAGACGTCAGCGCAAGGAAGGAGCCGTGCCCCAGGATGCCGCCAGGCCGCTTTGCCGGGACGGTCACTTTCACAAACGCATCCCCTTCCACTCCGTCGATATTGTAGAGCCGCGCAAGCCGCTCGTTCACGAACGTGTAGTCCGCGCCGATAAGGTCGGTGACGGGACGGTCTTCGCGCATGATGTGCTCGATGAGCAGCTCTGTCTCACGCTCCATCGCCAGCGCGAGTTCGCGATTCCAGTCCTTGAAGGTCTTTGGATCGGGCTGGATGGCGAGCAGGTTTCGGGTCTGGAGCCACTGGCCGACAAAGTTGTCGATGATCGCCGATGAGCGCTTGTCCTTCAGCATCCGCACCACCTGGGCGTCGAGATTCTTTCGGAGCGTCCCGGCCTGTGCGTGCCCGAAGAGCTCGCCGTCGGGCATCGTGCTCCACAAAAAATAGGACATCCGCGATGCGAGCGCCCATTCATTCACAGGATACGCGGACTTGGGGTTGTCGGGCTCCGGCTGCAACTCGCCGCGAAACAGAAAATGCGGCGACACGAGAATGGCGGTCAGCGCGGTTTGCACGCTTTGCTCAAAGTTCCCGCCCTTCTGCCCGGCGGTGCGGTAGATGAACATGAATCGCTCAACCTCGGCAGCAGACAAGGGCCTGCGGAATGCACGCGACGCGAAGTTCGTAATAATCATCCGAGCTGCGACATTGAGATCACGCTGGCCCTTCCCTGGCGCGAACAGGCGGAGCTGCGTCGGAGGCGCGGTGACTGGCTTCGGCGGCGTGAGAAGCTCCACCTTCCGCAGAGTCGCGACACGCTTCACCGGCTTGCCGTTTTTCGTCTCCGGTTGGGCAAGCGGATTCGACACTCGGAACGTGATCGTCTGTTTTCCGGGTGCGCTGACGGTCACGAGCAACTTGTGCTTCGCCACCATTTCCGGCTCGGTGGGGAGCATCGGCACATTGATGTTCTGGCCCCCGAGCTTCATCTCGAGTTTCGTCGCCTCCGTTCCCACACGCGGGCCTGTGACTTCGAGGCGCAGCGTGTATTGGCCGGCCACGGGAAGTTCCACCGTTACCTTCGCCTCGGCTTCATCCACGCGGCGTGAGCCCGGTGTGCTCCCCTTCTCCGGCCCGCCCTTCATCGCCAGCAGATCCACGGGGATCTTTTCGGAACGCGGCTTGTGATCGTTCAGGATTGCCGCGCTCATGATCTTTTCCGCCGCAGCAAGATAGCGCTCAAACAGCACGGGCGGCAGCGAAAGCACGTCGCCGATATTGTCGAATCCGTAGCCGGAATCATCCGCGGGAAAATCCACCGCCGGCTCAAAATCGACGCCCACAAGATCACGGATGGTGTTGTTGTATTCCACGCGGTTCAGCCGCCGCAGAGTCACGCGACCGGGGTCCGGATTGTTCGGATCGGTCGCGAAGACTTCGGACTGAATCCATTGAATCAGCTTCTCCCGCTCTTCGATCTTCGGCTGCTTGTCCTCGTCGTCAGGCGGCATCGCGCCGGAGCGCAGATTCTCCAAAACGGCGTCCCATGTTTTGAAGTCCTTCGCCGCCGCATCCGCGGAAGCGTAGGTGTCGAGCACGACATCGCCCTTCTTCTTCGACGCCGTGTGGCACTTGAAGCAATACGCGTCGAGCAACGGGCGGATTTCTTTTTGAAAATCAGCAGCGCCCGCCGTGACGGCGGCGAACAACGAAACTACGATGGCGCGGACAAAAGACATGAACACTGTATCAGTAGCGGATTCACAGAAACCCGCAACCGCTCGCTACTCCGCGATCTTCCTGCGGGGATTCCACCAACCGTTCTCCTGCTCGGGGCCAACCCAGCCGAGCGAGTGCTTCCCTTCATCGCCGCCGTAGTAGTTCGTCTGGTTGCCCATGCGCCCGGGCGCTTCGGGAGTTGCGTGTCCGTCGCACCACACCACGTTCGCCTTTCCGCGATGGCGGAAGTGAACGCTCGGCGAAAGAGCCCCGGCGAGCCGTCCGTTCGGTGCGACCCATTGATACGGCTCTGCGTATGGATACTCCTGCAAGCCGTCCCCACGGGCCAGCGCGGTGTCTGCAAACATCAGGGTTCGCTCAGGTCGCGTGACGTTCGATACGCGCTCGCCGTTCCATTTATCGCGCGGTGTGCCACCGATGTACACGGCATTGTAGCCGTAGCCACCGGAGCCGTTTTCAAAGCTGTCCTGGCCGGAAAGGTAATGCTGGAACGATGGACATTCCTTCACGCGTCCATCGCGACCGAGATACGGGGCGAGCGGACCCTGCGTGGGATCGAATTTCGCATCTGCCGCTTCGCGCGAGCCGTGCCACCGCACCATGTTCGACTTCTCCTGCGCCGGGCAGTACTGACCGTCATGCTCGGCGGCATAGCGCCCGTTGGCCTCGGCGAGGAAGCGCAGATTCCCAAGGCATTTCGAGGCCGCAGCAGTCTCACGACCGCTCTTCAATCCGCTAAAAACGAGCGCCGAAACGATGGCGATGACTGCCATCACCACGAGCAGTTCCAGCAGAGTGAACCCGGTAGCAGCGCGCCCCGCTTTCATCTCCTGCGTCGTCGAAGCAGCGCTCCGATCCCTGCCAGGAAAAGCAGACCGCTTCCCGGCTCCGGCACGGCCTGGTGGATGACACCCACTGCATCCAAATCGAATCCCCCGGTCTCAAAAAACGTCGGCCACGGATCGTTGATGATCCGATTTAGCGAGTCTCGCGTGGCGTAAGCCGGGGCGACGCTCCCTACCACATCAATGAGGCGTATTTGCGTCACGGAGGCGATGTTCAGACCGGGCATTCCGTTGAGTTCGGCAAGGTCAAAAGGCGTGCCGAAACCCGAGCGATACTTGCCCGCGAGGTTGTGAATGTTTGTCGGATCGAGCAGCGAGAAACTGCCGACCTGAGTGGCGGTGGGTGTCTGCGAATATGAACCGAATCGATGGAACGTTGCTCCATCGGAACTCACTTCGACAAACGCAAGTTCGAGGAAGAAGTCGTTCAGTCCGTTCTCAAACACCGCAAAGTCCGCACCCGGGCCGTCCGAGATCGGCTTGGAAAAAGTAAGGGTGATGGAGCCGCCGTCACCCAGACTAAGCACCGGCAGGTTGGTGGCGGCAGCGTCGGCACGCCCGAGCACATCGAGCGTCGTTCCCCACGTGACCGCGTCGCCACCGGGATCGGAGATATCCACGGGACCGCGGATGAGATTTGCCACAGCCGTCGCCCATCCCACAAAAAGCGGCGAGTCATACGCGATGGCCGTAGTTCCCGGCTGCCCGGCTGCCGGGGCATACGGCCCGGCGAGTGCGACCGCGGATGAAGCAGCAAAAGCCAGCGTGAGTATTTTCATTTTCTGTTTCGCCGAAAGCCGAGCAACGCAATGGCGAGACCGAGCATGGTGGCCGTTCCCGGCTCCGGCACCACACGAAAGACCGCACTTTGGTCATCCGTGCCAGTGGAAAAGCTATTGAAATCAGTCACCGCCGCAATGAGCCCCGCCGAATCCGACGCGAGATTCCCGATGGAATCAACACTCGTCGCGATCGTCGTCGCCGTGCCTGGAGTAATCAGGTCCTGTAGCGTGATTTCATAGAAGTTCGTCCGCGCAAGATAGCCCGGCAGACCTTCCATAATTTCAAAATACGCATTGCCGCTGTTCGCATCCCACAAATGACCCGAATCAGGCGTCAACCCTCCCCCATTCACCTCCCCGGCATTGAAGCGATAGATACCGGGATAAGACACGCCGGGGCTCACCTCGAATCCCGTGCCTCCATAATACATGGTCGTCCCGCCAAACGCGACCGGTCCCGAATAGTCCGACGATGTCATCACCGTTGACGTCGCGCCCGTGCTCAAATCGAGCTTCAGAATCTTGTTCCCCGCAAATCCCGGATTCGCAGACACCCATCCAAAGCCGCCCGAGAAATCAATATCGTAAGCGGAGCCAATCGTCCCCAACGTCGCAGTGGCACTGGTCCCGATGTCAAATGTCCGCAGCGTGTTTGTCGTTGATTCCGCGAAATAGAGTTTCCCGCCAAACTTCTTTACGAAGGAACCAAACGCACCCGTCCCGTAATCGAAAACCACTGTCGGCGTCACGTAGCCATCCAAAGCGCTGCGTCGCACGAGTTGGGTGGATGCAGCATTGCGTTGCAGCAGGTAGTAGAGCGACGTGCCGTCGACTTCCACTCCGGTGATTGATTCGCCGGGGCCGGTGCGAAAAAGCTCCGTAGTCGGCAGGCCTGAGGTGAGCGATTGCGCGCCGGCAGGCATGGCGGCAGCGCTGGATGCGAGCACGAAGCCCGCGATGATGTTTTTTTTCATGATTCGGTTTACTGGTCTTTCGGTTGTTGTTTTTATTCACGAGAGACCCCGAAACCCGACCCGGATGCGATAGCGCCCGGAACCGTGCATACTGGAAATCTCCCACTCTTCGTTTTGCGACGAAGTTTTCCCATCGCCATGCGCACAAAGCACACGGCGACGAGTGAGACACATCCAGTGGAAATATTCTGGCTTCTGGTTTTTCGGCACCTCCGATTGCACGGAAAGCACACACCTTCCTCCCGCCTTCACCTCCGCCGAAGCGGAGATTGGCTGCCCTTGCGGGCCGGGAAGTCGTATCCAGTTACAGCAGCGCGACTGCCCCTGATTCACACAGGGTTCCTTCACGCCGGATGCGATTCTGATTTAGTTTCACAAAGAACTACGCGGGATGAAAGCGGACGCACAGGCATGCCACAAGCAGTTTCCGAATTGAAAAGCCCGCCAATGCCATGGAGCGCGGTTCCCCATCTATCGATTGCCACCGCCCAGTAGCGCCAGCAAGTCGACCACTGTCTTTCTGACCTGTTGAACGCGTTCGGCCCGCTTGGACGGCTGCGCCGTATGCGCATGGAACGGAAACGCGCTTGCCTTTTCCAGCCTCAACGTGCGACCTCCCGGCGATGCCGAAACACTGGATGGTCAAGCAGGAGCCCACCGCGTATGCGTGGTCGCAATTCGTCACCGATAAAACCGCCGCATGGACGGGCGTGCGGAATTTCCAGGCGCGGAACAATCTGCGCGCGATGAAGAAAGCCGACCTCGTGCTCTATTACCACTCCGTCGAGGGCAAGGAGATCGTCGGCATCGCCAAAGTGGGCCGCGAGGCCTACCCGGATGCCACCGCGGAAGAAGGCGACTGGAGTTGCGTGGATCTCATCCCATACAAGCCGCTGAAAAAGCCGGTCACCCTCGAAGCAATCAAAGCCTCCGCGAAGCTGAAAGACATCGCGCTGATCAAACAAAGCCGACTGTCCGTCATGCCGCTGACACCCGCCGAGTACGCCACGTTGCTGGAGATGAGCGGAACGAAGGGGTGAGATTGCGAGTGTGCGTGATGGCTCACACGCCGCGCTGCAAAGGCGGCCAGATGAATTTGTGCATCTGGAGCTGAAAGCGCACGGGCAGTTTGTCGGCGACAATCCAGTCCACGATTTCCCGGGGCTCGATTTTACCGAAGATGGGCGAGAAGAGCACGCAACCGCAACGTTCATTCAGCCGATGCACCTGCACCTGTTCGCGCGACCATTCGTAGTCTTCGCGGCTGCCGATGACGAACTTCACTTCGTCGCGTTTTGAGAGGTGTTCGATGTTGCTCCACAAGTTGCGCGCGCATTCGCCGGATGATGGCGTCTTCAAATCCATGATGCGGTGGACTCGCGGGTCGATCTTGCTGATGTCGTGTGCGCCGCTGGTCTCGATGAGCACGGTCTTTCCCGCGTCGCAAAACTGCGTCATGAGCGGTAGGACGTTCTTTTGCAGGAGTGGTTCACCACCGGTGATTTCCACCATCGGGCAACCCATCGCCAACACCTCTGCGAACACTTCGGAGACGAGCCTCTTTTTCCCGTCGTAGAAAGCATAGGCGGTGTCGCAATAGGTGCATCGCAAGTCGCACGCGGTGAGTCGCACGAACACACACGGCCAGCCTGCCCACGAGCTCTCGCCCTGGATGGACTGATAGACTTCGTTAATCTTCAGCGTCGGCTCGGACATAGGTGTCCGGCCCGCGCTACTTGCGTTCGGCGATGGGAATCACCTTCTTGCCGACCTTTGGGCCGACGTATTCGCTGAGCGGCCGGTAGAGGCGGTTGTCGGCGAGCTGTTCGAGCACATGCGCCGTCCAGCCCGCAGTGCGCGAAATCGCGAATATGGGCGTGAACATGTCAGTCGGAATGCCGAGGCTGTAATACACCGTGGCGCTGTAGAAATCGACGTTCGCATTGAGTCCCTTGCGCTCCCTCATCACCTGGGCGATGCGCTCCGACATGCGGATCCATTTTGGCTCACCGAGTTGCTCGGTGAGCTTCACCGCCATATTCCTCAGATGCGGCGCGCGCGGGTCGAGCACCTTGTAAACGCGGTGTCCGATGCCCATGATCTTTTTCTTTTTCGCGAGCGCATCTTCCAGCCAAGGGTCCACATTCGCCTCGGTACCGATTTCCTCCAGCATGTGAATGACGCCTTCATTCGCGCCGCCGTGCAGCGGTCCTTTCAAAGTGCCGATCGCGCTCGTGATGGCGGAAAACATGTCGCTCAGCGTCGCAATGGTCACACGCGCGCTAAACGTGCTGGCATTCATGCCGTGGTCGGCGTGGAGGACGTAGGCGATATCCAGCGTATCCGCAGCTTCCTGCGTGGGCGGCTCGCCATTGAGCAGGTAAAGGAAGTGTGCCGCCTCGGTGAGATCCTTGCGAATCGGCGGGAGCGGCTTCCCTTGCCGGGCGCAGTGGTAGTAGCCAGCGATGACGCCGACGCGGGCCGTGATGCTGATGGCCCGTTCGCGATTCCGCTCAATCGTATTGTCGTCGATATTCGTATCGTAGAGCCCCAGCATGCTCACCGCCGTCCGGATGACATCCATCGGATTGGCATCCTTCGGCGCTGCTTTTAGAAAATCGACCACTCCTTTCGGGAGTTCGCGGCTGTCCTGAAGGCGTCCTTTGAGCGTCGCGAGTTGCTCGACAGTCGGGAGTTCGCCATACCACAAAAGGTGGACGATTTCTTCGAACGAGACCTTTCCCGCAAGCTCGTCGATATCATAGCCGGCATAGATGAGTTGCCCGATATCTCCGAGCACGTCGGAGAGGGCTGTGGAGTTTGCAATGATTCCTTCGAGTCCTTTGGCAATAACAGGCATGGCGGTTAGATGTTCAGAAAAGTTGATGTTTTCAGGTTGCCGGAAATTTCAGTCCATCGGACGAAACTCCGGCAATTGAAGCCCGCAGGTTTCCGCAGAGAACGCCCGAAGCGCAAGCGAGAACGTGAAAGTTCCGACTTCTTTCTTCTCAACGGTGTCGAAATCCGCCAAATGGCGAGGATGCAGACACGTCGCACCTTTCTCACCACACTCGCCGCAGCCACCGCCGTCCCGCTCTTTGGCCAGGGCGCAAAGCCGAAGATCAAAGTCGGCTACGACAATTTCGCCGTGCGGGCGATGAAGTGGAAAGCCCCGGCCCTGCTCGATTACGCGGTGAGAATGAAGTGCGACACACTCTTCATCAGCGACATTGAGAGCTACGACTCGCTCGAAGACGCCGCCCTCCGTGAAGTGAAAAAGAAGACCGACGACCTCGGTATCGAACTCTACGCAGGCGGCTGGAGCATCTGCCCGACGAGCAAGAGCTTCAAAAACAAATGGGGGACCGCTGAAGAACACCTCCGCCTCGGAATCCGCGTGGCGAAAGCACTCGGCTCGCCGGTTTACCGCGTCGTCCTCGGCGCCGCAAACGACCGGCAAACCGAAGGCGGCATCCGCGCCCGAATCGCCGACACCGTCAAAGTCCTCAAGGCATGCAAGTCTGCTGCGACCGATTCCGGAGTAAAAATTGCCATCGAGAACCACGCCGGCGACATGCATTCCTGGGAACTGCGCGACCTCATCGAGGAAGCAGGTCGCGACTACGTCGGAGCAAACTTTGACTCCGGCAACGCAGCTTGGACGCTGGAGGATCCGCTTGAAGCCTTCGAAGTGCTCGGTCCCGTGACCATCTGCTCCAGCCTTCGCGATGACATGATCTGGGAAACGCCCGAGGGCGTGAGCGTCGCATGGACCGCCGCCGGCGAAGGCCAGATGGACTGGAAACGCCTCGCGACCCGCTGGCTCGAACTCTGCCCCAACGTGCCAATCCAAATCGAAACCATCTCCGGCTTTTCTCGCGGATTCGCGACGAAGAAGGATGACTTCTGGAAGAACTACGACAAGCGCCCGGAATCATTCGCGAAGTTCGAAGCCATGGCAAAACGCGGCAAAGCGATTCCGGGTTTCAAAGCTCCGGACGGAGTTGACAAGGCGATCGCCGAGCAGGTTTACCAAAAGGGAGAAATCGAACGCTCCATCAAGTATCTTCGCGAAGTCGTCGGCATGGGACTGAAGGCTTAGCCGGGCAAGTAGTGCAGCGTAAACATCGCCGCTGCATCGTTAGTCCACAAACGCAAATTCGTTTGATTGGAGAAGGACGTGCGCCAATTCCGTCCACCGGCTGAGCTTGGCGACAGGCTGGTCGGGTCCGTGAAACTGATCCTTCGCAGAAAAAACGG
Organism: Verrucomicrobiaceae bacterium; assembly: GCA_031374705.1. Classification (GTDB taxonomy): domain Bacteria; phylum Verrucomicrobiota; class Verrucomicrobiia; order Chthoniobacterales; family Chthoniobacteraceae; genus SXWH01. The sequence continues at coordinate 15,620 of JANMGP010000272.1, forward strand.
CTCCATCCTGCGCAGTGAGAAGAATGCGCCATTCAAAGGAATCCGTGTTCTCGTCGCCACGGCTCTCCACTACGAAGTCAACGCTCTCCCCGGCTTTCACAACGATCGTGCCGACGGGTGAACCAACGACGCCTTTGGGCTCGATCACCCATTCAGCGACCTGCCCCGCACGACCGCTGACGATGCGCGCGAGCACTCCGTCGCCCGCCTCGCCGCTGCGATGCACACGACCGCCGATGCTGAGGACCATATCGCGCGGTGCGGTAAACCGCTTGATTACGGCGTCGGCTTTTGCCGGGTGACCGCCGTCGGCGCTCAGGGTCGCCCATCCATGCTGCGGGTCAGGGAGTTTCGCTCCGCCCTGCCATGCATTGCCCGTCCAGTGGGGCAGTGGCGTAAAACTCATCCGCTTCGCGCCGGCATCGTACCGTCCAAAGCCATACTGCCAGAGCGGCGGAGCTGAGGGCGCTCCGTCTGACGCGCTTTTTACAAAGTCCATCGCCATCGCGACCTCCTGCGCCGATGCCTCGCGACGCAAGACCCGCTCGAATAAGTATCTCGCCTGCTCGACACCCGCGCCGCTGCTGTCGAACTCCGGCCCGCCAGCGAGCGCGCTGGCTCGCTCCATGACAAATGGACTATTCAGCATGTAGAGTGCTTGCTGCGGCACGTTGGTCACAGCGCGCTGCGGATTCATCATGTCGGGACTCGCAAAATCGAACGTCCTGAATGTGGCGGGGAGGTTCTGGCGGTCGATGTAGCCGTAAATGGCGCGGCGCTTCGGATATGGTTTCTGGAACATCTGCACCGGACGGCCAAACATGGACTCATCAAGGTCATTGGAGGCGGCGAGGAGCGAATCGTGCAACGCCTCCCAGTCGAGGCGCCGCCGGTTCTGCCGCCACAAAAATCGATTGTCGGGGTCGCGTTGCTGAATATCGGCGCGCAGGTCGCTGGACTGCATCCATGTGGACGAAAGCAGGATGGTGCGTTGAAGTTTTTTGAGGCTCCATCCACCGGAGACGAACTGCCCGGCGAGATAATCGAGCAAAGCCTGATGCACCGGCGGGTCGCTTTTCATCCCGAAGTCGCCCGGCGTCCGAACCAGCCCCGCGCCAAAGTCGTTGGACCATACGCGATTCACGATCACCCGCGCCGTGAGAGGATTCGCGGGATTCACGATGGCCTGCGCAAGCTCGAGCCGACCGCTTCCGTTCTTGAAGGGCGCTGCGTCACCGCCGAGGAACGAAGGAAACCTTCGCGGCACTTCCTCGCCCTGACGTCCAGGATTTCCACGGATGAAAACACGGGGCGTCATCGGCTGCGCCCTGTCGGTGAGGACGTGGGCGCGCGGAGGTGCGCCGCCATTCAGTTCCGCTTCCGAGCGCTTCGTCTCCAGCTTCCGCCGGTCGTCGCGAACTTTGCGTGTGAAAACGCGTGCGTTTTGAAGTGGGACGATTGCCTCGGCCGGCACCGCAGCCGGGATTCCGACCATGGCCAGCATCGCGGTGACATGATCCGCAGTCTTTTGATCAAAAGCACGAATCTCCGCGTCCCTTTGCTCGCGAAGTTTTTGATACGCAGCGGTCGCTTTTCCTCCCGGCAGTTCTGGAAGTTTGCCCGGATCGCTCTGTTCATCGCACGACGCAAATACGCCGTACAGCGCGTAGTAATCCTTGGCAGTCACAGGGTCGAACTTGTGGTCGTGGCAACGCGCGCAGCCCACCGTGAGTGCCATCGTTCCGCGCATCACGACGTCGATCCGGTCGTCGATGATATCGTTTTGATTATTTAGAAACCGCCGCCCGAGCGTCAGAAAACCAAGCGCAGCGAGATCATCGCGATCCCCGCCCGAGCCCGGCAAATCGGCCGCGAGCTGTTTCGTCAAAAACTGATCATACGGCAGATCATCGTTCAGCGAACGGATCACCCAATCCCGATACGTCCACGCGAACGGATACTCCCGGCTGTCATTCCCCGCGAGATAACCGCGATGGTCCGCATAACGCGCCACATCCAGCCAGTGCCGGCCCCAGCGCTCGCCGTAGCGGGGCGATGAAAGCAGCCGGTCCACCGCTTTTCCAAACGCCTCCCGCAGCGGTGCGCGATCATTCAAAAAAGCATCCGTCTCATCGTCGGATGGCGGCAGCCCCGTCAGCACAAAAGCCGCGCGGCGAATCAGCGCCTTGCGGTCCGCGATCGGCGACGGCGTGAGCTTCTCCGCATTCAACTTCTCGAGGACAAACGCATCCACCGGCGACTTCACCCATCCATTCGGGTCTGCAGGCTGCGGGACGGTCACCGGCTTCACTGGCTGAAAAGACCAGTGCGTCTTCGCGGCATCCGCTTTTGAACTCAGAACCGCGCCGCCCTCCGGCCACGGCATCCCCATTTTCACCCAGTCCGTCAGCGCAGCGATTTGGACATCCGGCATCTTCGGCGCCTTCTCCGGCATTTTGAGATCACCCTCGTGCCGGATGCTTTTAATCAGCGAGCTTTTCTCCGGCTGCCCCTCAACGACCACCGGCCCCGTATCCGCGCCTTTCAGAATCGCCGCCCGCGAGTCCAGCCGCAGCTCCGCCTTCTGTTTCTCAGGCCCGTGGCATTTCACACATTGGTCCACAAGCACAGGCCTCACCTGCTTTTCGAAAAACTCCGCCTGCTCTGGCGTCACCACCGCAAACGCAGCTCCCGCGGACACAACCATGCTGACAATCATCGACTTCATCTGCCGGACCAATCCCCGCCGGCTCCAGCGCTTAGGCACAATGCGCCTCCGCTCGTGGTCCGAGTCAACTATCGGTGCCACTTTCAACGTTGGACATTCGAACTAAAGCAGCCCGCGCCGCCGCCAGTCGCCCATATTTCCAGCGGCCGAGCGCTGAATCATGTCCGTGGCAAACTTCAACAAACAGACCTCCCATCCCTCGTCCACTCCCTGAATCACCGCACTCAGCGGGTCTTCTTCACGGTCAACCTTCTCCCGCAATCCACGGAGAACCTCATCCATTGTCTGTCGAACCACCCGCTCTTTTACATCCACTTTTCGGAACTGAAAACCATACTTCAACACCGCGAGTTCCGCGGCATGTTCCCTCAGCCAGCCCACGAACTCGCTCGCCTTGTCGCCGAAACCTTCATCCAACATCTGATGATAGTGCGACGGCGTAATGATGCTCGGGCGCTCTGCGTGCAGCGAGCCGTCGCGGATTCGGATTTGATCCACGGAATCCATCAACTCGGTCACCAGATGAAAGCGGAAGACCGTCGTCCCGAACGTCTGGATCATATTCTGGGGCACGACGACGATCTGCGTGTTTTCTATCGCGTATTGGATGCTGTCTTCGTTGAACATCGTTGGGACAAATAGAGCCGCCTAGGCGAATCGCAATGGCAAAAGCAAATCACGGCGCGCGTTAAGGAGCGCAACCGTGAATCCGCCCGGCTACGCAACGCTCTTTCCCTCGACGCTCTTAGTACCGAGAAGAGCGAGCACCTTCTCCACGAGGTTCACTGCCGTAAGGCCGTGTTTCCTCCGAAGAATATCAGGCGCTCCGTGTTCGACGAAGTGGTCGGGCCAGCCGATGCGGATGACCGGCGTGTTGATCCGCTGCTCGGACAAATGCTCCATCACCGCGCAGCCAAACCCGTTGTGCAAAACGTGATCCTCCATCGTGCAGACGACATCCACACTGCGGGCGAAAAACTCGATTGTCGCGGTGTCCAGAGGCTTAATCCAGCGCGGGTTCACCACGGCTGTTGAGATTCCCTTCGACTCCAATGCGACCGCCGCTTCCTCGGCCAACTGGCACATTCCACCCAATCCGAAAATGACTGCGCGGACCGGCTGCGAACTTCCGTGCTTCACGACTTCGGCCTTTCCGATTTCCAGCAATTTTGGCTGCGCCTTTGGCTTCGCTCCGGTGCCGCTTCCGCGCGGGTAGCGGATGGCGGTCGGCCCGGCATTGTAATTCGCCATAGTCCAGAGCATGTCCACGAACTCATCCTCGTCCTTCGGCTGCATGTGGATGAGATTCGGGATGTGACGGAGGTAGCCGATGTCGAAAAGCCCGTGATGCGTCGGACCATCATCGCCGCTCAAACCACCGCGATCCATGCACAACCGGACAGGCAGATTTTGAAGCGCGATGTCGTGCACAATCATGTCGTAAGCCCGCTGCATGAACGTGGAGTAAATCGCGAGAAACGGCGCAAACCCTTCGCAAGCGAGACCCGCCGCAAACAGCGCCGCGTGCTCCTCGGCGATGCCCACATCGAAGTAGCGCTTCGGGTGCGCCTTCGCAAAACTGAACAGCCCCGTTCCGCTCGGCATCGCTCCGGTGATGGCCACGACCTTGTTGTTCGTCTCCGCAAACTTCGACAGCGTCTGCCCGAGCAATTCACTGTAGGTCGGAGTCGGGGCGCTCTTGGTCGCGCCCGTCTTGGGCTCGAAACGGCCGAGCCCGTGAAACTTCAGCGGTTGCTCCAGCGCGGGCGCATAGCCTTTCCCTTTCGTCGTCAGAATATGCAGAATCACCGGCTCATCCTGCGTTTTGAGAAACTCCAGCGTGCGAATCAACAATCGCACATCATGGCCATCGATCGGCCCATAATAGCGAACGCCGAGATCATCAAACAATACACTCGGAGCAATCAGCCCCTTGACACCCGTCTCCACGCGGTGCGCAAAATTCTTTACTCGCGGACCGAGCAGTTTCTCAATCAATCTCGCCGCTCGATCATGCAGCCCCGAATACATCGGGCTCGTCGAAATCTTGTTAAAATAACGCGCAATGGCTCCGACGTTCCGGTCGATGCTCCATTCGTTGTCGTTCAGAATGACGATCAGTTTCTTCGTCTGCTCGGCGATGTTATTCAACGCCTCATAGCTCACACCGCACGTAAAAGCCGCGTCGCCAGCCACGCAGACCACGCTTTCATCCGACCCTCGCAAATCCCTCGCCACCGCCATCCCGAGCGCGGCAGACAGCGCCGTCCCAGCATGGCCCGCGCCGTAGCAATCGTGCTCGCTTTCCGTTCGAAGCAGGAAGCCGTTCAGTCCTTCAAATTGCCGGATCGTTTCGAAGCGTTCGCGGCGTCCCGTGAAGAGCTTATGCACGTAACCCTGATGCGAGACATCGAACACGAATTTGTCTTTCGGCGTGGAAAAAACGCGGTGCAAAGCAATCGTCAACTCCACAACTCCGAGGTTCGGCCCAAGATGCCCGCCGACCGAGGTAGGATTGTCTTCCGAGAGGACCCGGATGAGCTCGGCGCGGACTTCCTCCGCGAGTCGCGGCAGTTCCTTCTCCGGCAAAGCCTTTACATCGTCGGGTGAATTAATAGTTGGCAGGATGGGTGTCATCGAGTGGTTCAAGAGTCTTAGCGCAAGCGCGCCTTGTGAAGTCAAAATAAGCTCACGTCCTTTGCAGACGACCGCGCAGGCGGCGCCTCGGGCTTCGCAGCAGCCGGGTCAAACGGCTTCACTTCAAGTTCCTTCGCTGCATTCGTCTGGATGATCTCCAGCCGCTGCTGCGCCTTCGCGAGCTGACCTTGGCAAACCTTCACGAGCTGAATCCCCTCTTCATACGATGAAAGCAGGGCCTCCAGCGGAAGTTGGTCGGACTCCATATCCTCCACGAGCGCGTTCAAACGCTCCATCGCGGATTCAAAATTGTGCTCCTTGGTTGGTTCAGGCATCTACCTGCCTTCTGTAACCCCACTCGCCGTCCGCCGCAACATCGAAGAAGGATTACGCCCCCAGTCTGCGGACGATTTCATCCACATCGTAAACGCAGCCGCCCCACGTCCCGCCGCTCACGGCCTGCAATGCGGCCCACAAACGCGTGTCGTCGGGCAGCGCGGGATGTGGTGCGAGGCCCTCGATAGTCGTGCGGCCTGCCAGGACCCGCGCGCCTTCCTCCGGCGAAAACTCCCGGCCTTCGCAGCCGATAAAATCCACCGTCCCCGTCATCGCCGCGCGATCCACGACGATGCGCACCACGTCGCCATCGCGCAGTTTGCCGAGCGGACCGCCCGCAAGCGCTTCGGGGCCGACGTGGCCGATGCATGCGCCCGTGCTCACTCCGCTGAAGCGCGCGTCCGTGATCAAAGCGACCTGCTTCCCGAATGGCAAATGCTTCAGCGCGCTCGTGAGCTGATACGTCTCCTCCATCCCCGTCCCCATCGGCCCAGCGCCGGCGAGGATCAACACATCGCCGGCCACGATCTTCCCGCCGCGAATCGCCGCAATCGCCGCGCCCTCGCTCGTGAAGACGCGCGCAGTCCCCTGCTTGCGATACACACCGTCCGCATCCACCACCGCCGGGTCGATCGCCGTCGCCTTCACCACACTCCCCTGCGGCGCAAGATTCCCCACGGGAAAAACCACCGTCCCCGTCAGCCCGCGCTCCCTTGCCCGTGCCGGCGGAAGAATCACATCGGCCGCGTCCACCCCGTCCAGCTCCATCAAAAGCCCCCGGAACCTCGACCGACGCTCGCTCCCCGCCCATGCATCCAGATTCTCCCCCAGCGTCGCCCCCGTCACCGTGCGCACCGAACAATCCAGCAGCCCCAGCGCCCGCAAATGCAGCATCACCTCCGGCACCCCGCCCGCCAGAAACACACTCACCGTTGGAAAACCCACCGGCCCGTTCGGCAGCGCATCCACCAGACGCGGCGTCGCGCGATTCACCGCCTGCCAATCCCCCACCGTAGGCCGCGCCAGACCCGCCGCATGCGCGATCGCCGGGATATGCAGCAGCAGATTCGTCGAACCCCCGAACGCCGCATGCACCACCATCGCATTCCGAATCGCCGCATCCGTCAAAATATCCCGCGTCTTCAGCCCCGCCTTGTCCAAAGCCACCACCGCCCGTGCCGATTGCACCGCCAGATCCAGCCACACCGCCTGACCACTCGGAGCCAGCGCCGAATGCGGCATACACAGCCCCAGCGCCTCCGCCACCACCTGCGAAGTCGCCGCCGTCCCCAAAAACTGACACCCCCCGCCCGGCGAAGCGCACGCCCGGCAGCCCAGGTCCGCCGCCTCCGCCCGCGTAATCAGCCCGTGAGAAAACCGCGCCCCGATCGTCTGAATCTTCCCCGCATCCTCCCCGTTGATAGGCGGCAGCGTCACCCCGCCCGGCACCACCACACCCGGCAAATCCCGCGCCCCCGCCACCGCCATCAGCATCGCAGGCAGCCCCTTGTCACAAGTCGCCACACCCACCACCCCCCGGCGCAGCGGGAGCGACCGGATCAGCCTTCGCAGCACCATCGCCGCATCATTACGAAAAGGCAGCGAATCAAACATCCCGTGCGTCCCCTGAGTCCGCCCGTCGCAAGGGTCACTCACCGCCCCCGCAAACGGCACCATCCCCAGCCCGCGCAACTCCCTCGCCGCCGCCTCCACCAGCAGCCCGATCTCCCAATGCCCCGTGTGATACCCCAGCGCCACCGGCCTCCCATCCGGCGCGCGCAGCCCGCCCTGCGTGCTCAAAATCAAAAACTGCGGCCCATTCGCCAGCGCCGCCTCCCACCCCATCCCGACATTTTGCGAAAGACCAAACAGATCGCCGCTCGGCGCGGAAAGCAACAGCTCATCCGTCAGCGGCAACGCGCCCTGCGGACCGGGCGCCTTCGAAATCACATCATAAATACTCATAATAGACAGGTGCCCCCACTCAGTAGCCGCACACCCCCGCCCCTGCCAACTGCCAAGTGCCGGCCACCCGTCCCGCAAAGCGCCACCTCCGTCCTTCCCAGCCGACGCCGCGCCATGGTAAAACAAACCCCATGACCGCCGACACACCCGAGCCCCCGCCGCGCCGAAAGTGGCACCTTCAACGGTGGCTCTTCGCCCTCCTCGCCGCCATGCTGGCCTATGGCGCGTGGACCGAATACGCCTTCCGCTCCGCTCTCAAGCGGGCAAAGGCGCTGGGGTGGGAGGTGGTATACACCGACCCGGTGGAAGAGATTCGGGCGAACTGGAAAAACGCGTTCAAGAAAGAGACGTGGCTGGATGGAGTGACATTCGTGCGCATACTCACGGGCGAGACGTTGGAGCAGCACCGCGCCATCCTCCCTCGGCTAAATCCACGTCAGATCTCCATCCGTGATGGCCACGGCTTGCACGACCGCTCACCGCTCGAAGGCCTCACCCGCCTAATAGCGCTTGAAATCCGTGAAGCGATCGACCTGATCAATGTGGACGGGCTCAAGAACTTCACGACGCTACAACAGATCTTCCTCGAAGACTGTACGACCCTGGCAAATGTGGATGGGCTCAAGGGCCTCACGGCGCTGACCAACGTCACTATCAACAGCTCCAACTTGCTGACGAATGTGGATGGGCTCAAGAACCTCACCTCGCTGGAATCGGCCGACTTCTCCGGCTGCACGGCGCTGACCAACTGGGACGCGTTCAAGGGCCTCACGGCGCTGGAACAGGTCTCTCTCCACGATTGCACGGGGCTGAGGAACGTGGACGGGCTCAAAAACCTCTCGGCGCTAAAATATATTTGGCTCAACGGCTGCACGGGGCTGACGAATGAGAGCATCACGGCGCTGATGGCCGCCCTCCCGAATATACAAATCCATTCCGACTACTATTCACCCGCCGATGAGCCGGAGGAACAGTAAGCCAAGGGCGACGAAAGGCGTGCGCGAGAAAGGAGCGGGGCTTTGATAGCCCCGTCTGCGCCGAAGGTGCAGCCCGCTGCGGTGAGCCACGGGCGGCGGGCGGCAGGCGCGGGGTGTATCGGGTTAGCCAAGCCGTGCGGGGAACGCCGAAGGCGTTCAATCACTCAGCCCATGGTTGATGCGAGGCACGAGCATCTACCATGGGTCCCCCGCCCCGCACCGGCCCTACCCTGCAAGGGTTTCATCGGGGCGCGCCACATGGATGAAACCCCTCCGGGGTATCTCCGCGCGGCGGTTTGACCCAAGGTAGCTTCCCGATTCATCGGGACAACCGTTGGGCTGATGGATTGAGCGCCTTCGGCGTTCCCCGCATCGCGCAGCCAGCCTCTGTGAAACCAAATAATCCCCCGCTTCCATCGACAACGCTTTTACGATGCCCACAGGACTCGCCCGTGCACCCCGAGCCCCTCGACAAGTTTCACGCAACGCCGGCTAATGTCGCAGACGACTTTCGCAACCTGCGCAAGCTCGACACCATGAGCCCGGCGGGCGATGCTGGCCGACGAACTATGACCGCCGACACACCCGAGCCCCCGCCGCGCCGAAAGTGGCACCTTCAACGGTGGCTCATCGCCCTCGTCGCCGCCATGCTGGCCTATGGCGCGTGGACCGCATACGCCTTCCGCTCCGCCCTCAAGCAGGCAAACGCGCTGCGGTGGTTTGTGGCCTACACCGACCCGGTGGAAGAGATTCGGGCGGACTGGAAAAACGCATTCAAGAAAGAGACGTGGCTGGATGGGGTGACATCCGTGCGCATCGGGCCGGGTGCAAAGTTGGAGCAGCACTACGAGATCGTCCATCGTCTGAATCCAAAGAAGCTGGAAATTCACAACGGCGAACTCTTGCACGACCTCTCGGCGCTCGAAGGTCTCACCCGTTTGGAAGACGTCAGGTTCGGATACCAATTCAACCTCACAAACGTGGACGCGCTCAAAAACCTCCCGGCGCTGAAAGAGATTCATCTATACCGGTGCATCGCCCTGGCAAATGTGGACGGGCTCAAGAACCTCCGGGCGTTGCAGGGTGTCTGGCTAGGCGACTGCGCGGGGCTCACGAACGTGGATGGGCTCAAGAACCTCCCTGCCCTGCAATGGGTTGACCTCAGCGGCTGCACGGGGCTAACGAACTTGGATGCGCTTAAGCGGCTAACGGCGCTGGAATCGGTCAACCTAATCGGATGCACGGGCCTCACGAACGTGGACGGGCTCATGAACCTGACCGCGCTGCAAAGACTCTTTCTCCACGGGTGCACCGGTCTCACGAAGGAGCATATCACGGCGCTGGAGGCCGCCCTCCCGAATACACTAATCGGCTCCGACTACTTACCACACGGCCGCAAGCCACAGGAGCGGTGAGCCACGCGCGGCGGGCGGGGGGCGCGGCATCACGAGGGGCGGGGAAGGCGGGG
>JANMGP010000277.1:0-57848 GCA_031374705.1 Verrucomicrobiaceae bacterium
CCGGCCTTGCCGGGAGGCGCGGGCTCTGATAGCACAAGCCACCATGCTTTCCGAACCGCCCGCCACAAAGCCGCGCCGCAACTGGCACCTGCTGCGTTGGGCCTTCGTCCTCATCGCCCTCTCCACCGGCTGGGGCGCTTGGAAGGCTTACGACTTCCAACAGGCGCTCAAAGAGGCAAAGGAGCTTCACTGGCAGTTTTATTACTATGACCCCATCGCGATAATCCGCAAGAACTGGAGAGACGCATTTCGCAAAGAGACGTGGAGCGACACGACACGGGCGTTGTCCATTCCAACCGGCGCTGTTTCAGAGCGCCACTTCGACTTGATCCGCCGGCTGAAGCCAAAACAACTGCAAATCGCCGCCACCTTTCCATGGCGCGATTTGTCCGAACTCAAGGGTTTCTCGAATTTGACCGAGCTTTGGCTTGTCGACTGCCCGAATCTGACAAATATCGATGTCCTCAAGGACATGAAGGAGCTAACCAGGCTCGAGATCTATGATTCCCCCGTCCTAGTGAACATCGATGCGCTCAAGGAACTCAAGAACCTGACGAGTTTGGATCTCAGCCGTTGCACCGCGCTCACTAATGTGGATGCATTGCGGGAACTCAAGGCGCTGAAAGAACTCAATCTTTCTGGGTGCACAGGGCTTAAGAACGTGGACGGGGTTCTCGGGCTCACAGACTTGGAGTATCTCTTTCTCAATGGCTGCGATGGGCTCACAAAAGAAGCGGTGGATGCAGTAAAAGCGGCCCTCCCGAAGACCAAATTCAATCCATCCTCCGAATGATGACCCACCCCGCCTCCATAACACCATGCCTCGTTCCGAAAACCTTCTGCCGGGCGAGGTGAGACGCCGGGGAAAGGGGAAGGCGACGAAAAGGAAAAACTAGGATGAGACGCCCTTGGCAAGTAGCGCTGAGATGATGGGCGACTTGCCATCCGGCGTGGTGTAAAACGGGCGACCTTCGATTTCGTAGTGCGTGTCGGGGCTGATGCCGAGGGCGTGGTACATCGTCTGGTGGATGTTGCCGATGCTCACGGGATGGGCGCCCCCGGAGTCATCGCACGCTGCATCTTCGTCAATTACCGTGTCGTGCGAAAGTTACTTCCGGGGGATTTTGGAGTCGTCGGCATCTGCTTTTCCAGGCTGGAAAAAATGCGTCCACGCGGGCCGCCCAGGCCGTGCCGGATTATCTACTTCCGGCCTCCGCTCGCGGCGCGTGCCGAAACCAATTCGATCGTCTTTTCGACATACGCTGCGAAGCGCGTGCGTTCTTCGTGACGAGGGCCGCCGGAGGAGTTGCGGAAGAGTTGTGAGAGCTGCTTCCAGTTTGCGAGGTCGTTTGCGCTCTCGCTCCGGAGCAGCATTCCGAAAGTCGCGACGGATGCCGCCCAGCGGAAATCGTCGCTGGTCTTTAACCAGCCGGCGCTGGTGTCCGATGCGGAGGCCTCGATCGTGCGCCGGGAGGAGGAGCCGGGCGCGACGTAGTTGAGCTTTACGGTGAGCAGCCCTGTACTCGATTTCAGATGGGTCTCGGATGAAACTGCGGGGATCAACTCGTAAAGGGCGGTGGCGGTTCCTCCGGCGATCAATTTCGTCTGGGAGCGGCCGTTCGCCGCACCGGTTTGCCCCTCGTAGCCGATAAGGCAATAGGATGCCACGGCGGCGGGATTAAACTCGACGGACATCGCGACATCCTCCGCCATAACCTGACTGGAGCCGCCAGCCTTGGCGCGAATGCCGATCCGGAGGAGGCGATGGCCCGCATCCCAAGGGCAGATGCCCACTTCGAGGTCGAGGGCCGCGGGCTTTCCGGAAACCGGAAGGGCGTAATCAAAGGTAAAGAAATTGACCAGTTCATCGACGCGGACGGATTCCGGCGGCGGCAGTTGTTTACGCCGGAGCGCAGCTGTGACTTCCGCGTAGCTTGCGGTGCTCGTGGGCAGCGGGAATGTCGATACGGGGCGCTCTTTGGTCGATTGAAACAAGCCGGCCCCGGCTATGGAAACCGAGCCGCTGCCGGACTTCGGTGCAGCGGCAGGCGCGGCGTTTGTGCGCGAGAAACCATAAGTGGGTTGCACGAGAGGTTGCTGCCCCGGGAACCGCTTCACGCCCATAGGAGTGATTATCTGCGGCGATTTCTCGGTGCTCACGACAGTTGCAGGTTCCGGCACCACCGGGAATTCCGGCAACGACGGCGGCGGCTTGAGTTCTGAATCGATGGCTGGCGAGAAAACGGTGAGCTTTCCGGCAGGCGGGCGCTGGTCGGTTGATGCGGTGTATGGCTGCGCAGGCTTCCCAACGATTTCGCGCGGGTGGGACATTGCAGTATCGGTTCCCGGTTGGTGATAGCGGGTGTCGGCGTCGTCGGTCGGCACGCCGATCATCATGGCTCCCGGTTTCGAAGGCTGTTCGGAGGCATACTTTGGACGCGACTCGGTAAGAGCGTCGAAAATTGCGTATGCACCAAAACCGAACACCATGCACGCGGCGGCGGTCGCTGCGAACTGCCAGCTCCGCCACCACGAAGGGCCCTCGATAACTGCTTGCGGCGCGGGCTTCATATGGAGCACCCCGGCTGCGCGCAACACAGCCTCGCGATGTTCCTCGGACAGCCCGGCGGCCGGCTCCAGACGCAGCGTGTTGTTGAGCATGGATGCTACTTTGCGGACGTCGTCTGCTTCGTCGGCGGCCTGCGGATTTTCGCGGAGAAGCTGTTCGATTTGCGCACGTTCGCGCGGATCAAGTTCATCAAGTGCGTAGGCTGTGAGCATGGGATCGTTGGCGTTCATAGTGCAGCGCGGTAGTGGACAGGGATGGAATCACGCGGGGCCTCGCGGAGAAGGTCGCGTAGTTTTTTCAGGCCTACGTGGAGGAGAAAACCGACGTTCGTGGTTGAAAGCCCCGTGACGTCGGCAATTTCCTTGTAGGAAAGGTCGTTTTGAAATTTGAGGCGGATGACTTCGCGCTGGTTCGGCGTCAGTTCATCGAGGAGTCGCAGCAGCCAGTCGGCGGACTCCCGATTGACCAATTCCTCGTCGGGACCGGCGGCTTCGCTGCGGCGGTCGTCAGGAAGCGGCAACGGAATGATGCGGCTGAATTTGCGAAGGTGGTCGAGCGAGCCGTTGCGGGCGACGGTGAAAAGCCATGACTCCACGTAACGCGATGGCTCGCTGTCGTTGGCGGCCTGTGCCGACGGTGTCGCGTCCTGACCGCTGGAAACGCGCACATATTTAATGAACGTCTCCTGCACCACATCGCGGGCCGCATCGAGTTCGCCAACGATGCTCTGCGCATATCGCACGAGTGGCCGCTCGTAGCGGTTCATCAATGCGACAATGTCGAGCGCGGGTAGCGTCATGGTTCTGCTGGGATACGTGTGGACTGTGGTTTCTATTAGGAAAGGACAAAAATTACACGGTGGTCGTGCCGTTTTCTCCTTTCTGAGGAGGATGTTGGGATTTAAATCACGTCTAATCGAACGACAAATTTGAAACCGACCATTCTTGCATCATCTCTCGTCGCCCTCTCACTCGCTACATCTAGTTCTGCCGAGCCACGAAGTGTCTCGGGGATTTATCCGCATCTCGCGATGTTCAACGATGAAGGCGAATGCGGGACCGGCGCTGTGGTGCCTTGGGCAGGTCGGCTTTGGGCCGTGACGTACGCGCCGCATTCGCCGAAGGGCTCTTCGGACAAGCTTTACGAAATCACGCCGTCGCTCGAGCAAATGGTGCGGCCCGAGAGCATCGGCGGCACTCCGGCAAACCGGATGATTCATCGCGAATCGGACCTGCTCTTTATCGGACCGTACGTGATCGATGCGAAAGGCGGCGTGCGCGCGATTCCGTACACGACGATGTTCGGGCGGCCCACGGGGAACGCGCGTCATCTCACAGACCCGGCCGGGAAAATCTACTGTGCGACCATGGAGGAGGGGCTTTACGAAATTGACGTGAAGACGCTGGCAGTCGCCGAACTCTGGGCCGATGAGCAGAAGAAGGAAGGGCGTCATGCGGACCTTCCCGGTTACCACGGGAAAGGACTTTACAGCGGACAAGGGCGGATCGTTTACGCCAACAACGGCGACCACGCCGCCGCTGCGCTGCGTGACCCAAGCGTGCCGAGCGGAGTGCTTGCTGAGTGGAACGGCAAGGAAGATGTGTGGACGGTGGTGCGGCGGAACCAGTTTACCGAAGTGACCGGACCGAACGGAATCCTTGGCGCACAGGATCCGGAGAAAGACCCGATTTGGGCGGTGGGCTGGGATCATCGGTCGCTGATTTTGCAGGTGCTCGATGGCGGGAAGTGGTCGTCTTTCCGCCTGCCGAAGGCGAGTCACAGCTACGATGGCGCCCATGGCTGGAACACCGAGTGGCCGCGTATCCGGCAGGTGGGGGACGGGGATTACGTGATGACGATGCACGGGATGTTCTGGCAATTTCCGGGCGATTTCACGGCGGCAAGTGCGAAGGCTCCGGTGCCGCTTTCAAGCTATCTGAAAGTGGTCGGGGATTTTTGCGAATGGCAGGGTAAAATCGTGCTCGGCTGCGATGATACCGCGAAGAGCGAGTTCCTTAATAAGCGGAAGGCGAAAGGCGAAATCCGCGCGCCGCAGTCGCAGTCGAACTTGTGGTTCATTGACCGTGCGCAGCTCGGGAAGCTCGGGCCCGCCATCGGACGCGGCGCGGTGTGGATGAGCGAAAACGTCGCTGCAGGAACGGTGTCGGACCCGTTCGGCGTCGCAGGCTGGGATCGCCGGGGGCTTCATTTGCGCAACGGCGGATCGTCGGCGGTGAAGATAATCGTCGAGGCGGCCAACGCCGCGGGAAGAGATTGGACAAAGCTCGCGGAGGTCAAGGTGGAGCGTGGCGGCTACGCGTGGATGGAGCTAAAACCCGCAGACGGCCAGGGATGGGTGCGGCTTCGGAGCGAGCGGGCGCTGACGAATGTCACCGCGATGTTTTCGTTTTCCAATAACGATACGCGAACAGACGAAGGCGCGGACATTTTCGACGGATTGGCTGCCGCAGGGGCTTCGGGTGCCTTCGATGGAACGGTGCGCGCAAGGCCCGAGAACAAGCGCGACCTGTATTTCCTGTTGCGCGACGGAGCCGTGTATTCGCTCGATGCAGCGTTGAAGTTGACACGTGTCGAGAGTGCGGAGTCCGCGGAGTTTGAACGCAAGAGCGCCGCGATCCCGGCGGGCGTGCTCGGCGCGGATGCGGCATCGGTGATCTTCACAGACGACTCCGGAAAGCGCTGGCGACTCCCTCGCGGAAGCGCGGCGTATGACAAGGACACAATGCCATCGCGGGTCTGCCGCGAGGTGGCGACGGAGCGTGATCTTTTCAACGCTTACGGGACATTTTTCGAGCTCCCCGCGGAGAACGCGGGTGGCTTCATCAAGGCTCGCGCAGTCTCCACGCACAACCGCCGCATATCCGACTACTGTTCTTACCGCGGCATACTCGTGATGAGCGGAGTCAGTGCTGAAGCCGCGGCAGGCGAACACATCGTTCGGAGCGACGACGGGAAATCAGCGCTGTGGGTCGGTGCGGTGGACGATATCTGGAAAGCCGGCAAGCCCCGTGGTACCGGTGGACCGTGGAGCGACACCTCCGTGGAGGCCGGCAAGCCCAGCGACCCGTATCTCGCTACGGGCTACGATCGCAAACGCGTTACGCTTTCGCACGGCGGCGGCGAACCTGTGACGATGAGCGTGCAGGCCGATATCACCGGCACCGGCGAGTGGGCGACGGTGAAAGACATTGTGGTGCCGGTCGGAAAGCCGGTGGAACACACCTTCCCGGACGCATTCACAACATACTGGTTCCGCGTTATCGCCGACAAATCAGTGACGGCGTCCGCGCAGTTTACGTACGAGTAGCGCTATTTTTTCGCGACCCCGCAGACTTTCTCCAGCAGCGCCGTCATGCGATTCAGCATTGCGCGCGGGTCGTCGAGGAGATTCGCCGAGGCGAGGCTTTGGTCGAAAAGCTGTTCGGTGATTTGGCCCGCGAGTTCCGCGTCGGTGTGCCGCGTTTGCTCGAGCGAAACGATGAGCGGATGATCGGGGTTGAGCTCAAAGTCCGGCTTCGGCGCGGGCGGGAGATCTGCATCGCGGTTCATCGCCTTCATCATCCGGCGCATGTTGGAGGTCATCTCGCTGTCGCCATTCACCGCGATGGCCGGGCTGCTCGCGAGGCGCTTGCTGCTGCGTACTTCGCCGACACGGTCACCGAGCGTGGTCTTCACGTAATCGGCGAGGTTCTTGGCGGTTTCGGCGTCGAGGCCGGTGGCTTCCTTGTCCAGCTTCACGTCTGCTTTTTCAGCGGAGATGAGCTTCTTGCCGTCGAACTCGCGGAGGTGCTCGAGCACATACTCATCGCGGGCGTCCGTGAGGAAAATGACCTCCCATTTTTTCTCCCGGAAGACCTCAAACAGCGGCGACGCTTCCGCCGACTCGCGGGTCGCGGCGCTGAGGTAGTAAACCTCCGTCTGTCCTTCCGGCATCCGTGAAATGTAGTCGGCGAAACTTGTCACTTTGCCCGCTTCGGTAAAGCTGGACTCGAAGCGCAGCAGCTTCGCGATGGAATCGCGTTTGTCGCCCCATTCGGTTGTGGCACCCTCCTTCAGGCAATGCCCGTGCTCGCGGAAAAAGGCGGCGTATTTCTCAGCGTCGGCCTTCGCTTCCTCGTCGAGGAATTTGAGCCAGCGTTTGACCAGCACATCGCGCAGCTTTGCGAGAAGCGCGCTGTCCTGCATGGTTTCGCGGGAGACGTTCAGCGGGAGATCCTCGCTGTCCACCACGCCGCGCAGGAAGCGCAGCCAGTCCGGAAACAGCCCCTTTGCACGCGCTGCGATGAGTACTTTCTTGCAATACAGATCGACGTGATGCTCCTCGTCGCGGCGCATCGTCAATAATTCCGTGCTCTTTGACGGCGCAAAAAGCAGCGCGCGAATCGAAAGCGGCGCATCCGCGGTGAAGTGCAGTCGGTAGTGCGGCGCGTCGGACTCGTGCGAAATGTATTTGTAAAACTCGTCGTATTCCTCCGCCTTTACCTCGCTCTTCCCACGCATCCAGATGGCCTGCACGGTGTTCACGGCTTTCCCGTTGAGCTCGATGGGGAATGAGACGAATGCCGAGTAGCGCTTGATGATGCTCTCCGCGCGCCATTCGCTGGCGAAGTCGGTTTCCTTCAAATGCACTACGACTTTCGTGCCCCGCGTGAGGTCGCTCGCGGGCTCGATTTCGTAACCGGTCCGTCCGTCGCTCGACCACATCCAGCCCTGCTCGCCGGGGCGATGACTCTTTGAATAGACGACCACTTTATCGGCGACCATGAACGCGGAGTAAAAGCCCACGCCGAACTGCCCGATGAGCGATGCATCGACTTTGCCATCCGCCGACTTTTCCTTGATCTGCTGAAGGAACGCCTTGGAGCCCGAGTGCGCAATTGTGCCGAGGTTCTCGATGAGTTCGTCGTGAGTCATGCCGATGCCCGCATCGGTGAACGTGATCGTTTTCGCCGTCTCGTCAGTGCTCACGTTGATCTTCGGTTCGACGTCGGCGTCGGCGATTTCCGCGCCGCTCGTTTTCAAAAAACGGAGCTTTTCGGAAGCATCCGCTGCGTTGCTCACCAACTCGCGGACGAAAATCTCCTTGTCGGTGTAAAGTGAATGAACCACCAGATCGAGGAGCTGCGCGATCTCGGCCTGGAACTCGTGTTTCTCAGTTGTTTGATTAGACATAGGGCCGCGGAGAATAGGATTCTGCCGCGTTCTTGCAAGGGGGAGAAACGGCGAATTTATGGCGCCGACTGCCTGCCATGGGTCCGGGTCGGAATCCGTGCATGCGCCGCCTCTCCCTGGAGACTTACGCTGCGTGCTTCCCGTCCTCGGTCCGCCGTCGTTTGGTTTTCACCGGCCCGCCGAGCTTCTTCACGCGCTCTGCGCCGAGGAAGCGGCGGCGCATGGAAACCTTGTTCGCTGCGTGCAGCGCCGCATTTTCCGTGGCGATGAAGCGGAGATGGGCGGAAACTGCGTCGTCCACGGCCGTGCGGCGGCTCGTCGGGAACACCGGAAGAGTGGGAACGATCACCTGCGGACTTGGAAGTGCCAGCGCGCTCGCCATCGGCGCGGGTGCCGGATCAACGTTTAAACCGAGCGCAGTGCGAAGTCTCGTGGCCATTTCGACGGACTGGATGCAAGGATGCAGCAGCGCGAGTTCGGCTTCGATTCGCTTGCGCAGCAGTTCCGCCCGTGCGGAGTCCGCGGTTTCGAGGCTGTGACGAATCACCTGTCCGGTGACGGGATGGCGAAGTTTCAGCCACCAAGTCTGACGACGTAAAAATTTGGATGCCATGATGTGCTCGGAAAACAGCGCTGGAAAATTCCTTACGGAAGTTGCCACGCCTTGGTCAGGGCACACAAAACTCGAAAATCAGGGCAAACGCCATTGGTGGCGTATGGATCGATCTGATGATTCAGCCCGTAGTAAATCGCTGTTCCAAAGGCACTTTCAAGAATTTTAAAGTGGTTGCGGGAGTAGGATTTGAACCTACGACCTTCAGGTTATGAGCCTGACGAGCTACCGGGCTGCTCCATCCCGCGATTTGGATTGGATTGGGGAAGGTAGCGGAGCGTGAATTCTGTGCAAGAGGATTCTTCGCTGAAATTGGGTGGCTCTCGTATTTATCGATTCGGACGGAGGTTGGACGTTGCATCGACGTTGTGAAACTGACATTTGCGATGTCGTGTCCGACATCCTACTACTTCCGATCCCGTGCCCGATGGCGGGCGACTTTTTTCGCTGAGCCGTGGACGATCCCAAAAAAACAAATTCCTCGCTCATACTCGTTCTTATTTTGTCGGTGGCAGTCCTTGTCTGGCGCACCCAGACAAACTCGAAGCTCACGGTTTACTGCTCACACGACTCGGTTTTCGCAGAAGCGATTCTGGCAGATTTTGAAAAGAGGGAGGGTGTGCCCATCGTGGTCAAGTTTGATACGGAAGCCACAAAGTCTCTGGGGCTCATCGAACGTATCATCCGCGAGAAGGATCGACCGCAGTGTGATGTCTTTTGGAACAATGAACTGCTCGGCACTATCGACCTTGCAAAGCGCGGATTACTTGAGCCGCACAAGGGCAAAGGGTGGGAGCGGACGCCTGCGCAGTGGCGCGACGATGATGGACTCTGGGCCGGCTTCGGTGCGCGCTTGCGGATGAAGATCGTGAATACTTCCCGCGCGGATCACGGCGATCCGGTTGCGGGCAGCGCACGGCACTTCGCGTTCGCGAAGCCGCTCTACGGCACGACGCTGACTCATTTTACGGCGCTTTGGAGCATCTGGGGTCCGGCGCGAACCAAGCAGTGGCACTCCGAACTCCGTTCCGGCGGCGTGCAAGTTGCAAACGGCAACGCGGCAGTGCGCGATCTGGTGGCGGGTGGCGCGTGCGGGGCCGGCTGGACGGATACGGACGACTATTTCGATGCCAGGGATGCCGGGCGACCGGTTTTCGCCACACCGGTCCTGCTCGAGGGTGGCGCGACGGTGTGCATCCCGAACACGGTGGCGATTATGAAAGGCGCGAACCGCACGGACCTCGCCAGGCTGCTGGCGGACCATCTGCTTTCCGCCCGCACCGAGCTCGCGCTGGCAAAATCGAAATCGCGGCAGATTCCGCTCGGGCCGATTTCCGAATCCGAACTGGCGGGGCTGCCTCCGGAAGTTCGCGAACTCATCCCTGCTGTTTCGCAGGGCACCCCGCTGAAGGGACTGCTGAAGGCACGGAATGATTGTCTCGATTGGCTGAAGGCGGAGTATCTCAAATGAGCATTGCCGGCGTCACCCTCGTCACCGCGGTCCGCGCAGCAGCTATCTCCGTTCTGGCGGTCGGCGGAGCGGTGAAAGGAGTGCGTTTTTTGCGAACGCTTCGCGCGCCGGTCGCAGGTGCATACCTTTGGCTCACTCTCCTGGTATTCCTATTTCCTTCCATGCTGATCGGTTACCATGCGGCTGCGACGCGCTCTGCCGGCGATGCTGGATGGGCAAAGGAACTGCATTACAGCTTTCTTGTTCTGATCCGGGTCTCTCAACTCGCGTTGCTGCTCGTCTGGCTTACGCCGCCAGTGGCAACATTTGAAGGCGCGCGTGCATTTACTCTCATGGGCCGGCTTCCCGTGCCGGAGCGATGGCGATGGAAAGTGCGGGGCTGGTTTGTGGGATTTTGGCCAATCATTGCGGTGGTTTTCATATGCGCGTTTCAGGAGTTCGACCTTGCGGCGTGCCTGAACGCGCGTTCGTGGACAATCGCGCTTTTCGATGCCCAGGCCGGTGGGCTGGCGCTGACAGAATCACTGAAGCTCATGCTCTGGCCGGTCGCCCTGGAATGCGTTGCACTTGGCGTGTTGGTTTTCCGCGTGCAAACGGGTATGTTTGCAAGATCCGGATACCGCGGAGAGGTGCCACGGCGCGCGCGGTCTTGTGAGTTTCTGTGGACATTGCCGATGTTGGGAGTCCTGTATATTTTACTTGCAGGCCCGCTTGTCACTCTGCGTGACGGGTGGCTGGGGCTGCCCGCGCTGGCGGAGAATTTCGCGCTCTCCGGTGAGGTCACGAATTCATTCTTGCTCGCGCTCGTATCATCGGTCGCAGCGTGGTTTCTCGCGGCGTGGTCCTATGGGCACCGCAGCAGGGTTGTGTTGCTTGTGCTGCCGGGGCTACTCGGAGGGATGATTGTTTCGCTGGGGTTGCTCGCGCTCTTTCAAGTTCCACCTTTGCACTTGTTGCGCGCAACGCCGATTCCGGTCCTGTTGGCGCTGGTGCTGTTGCTGATGCCCTCCGCGTTGTTTGTGCGGCATTTGCTGGTGCAAGGGATGCAAAGCGAGGCCGTGCATGTTGCAACACTGGGGCGAGTGAGTGCGGTGCGGTGGACGATGGTAAAACGGCCTGCACTGTGGGGTGGAGCGCTGCTTTTTCTACAGGCCTACGGCGACTTCACTGCGAACTCCATGCTCGCGCCGGCGACGCTGACTTCGGCCTTTTCCCGCATTTTCAATCTCATGCACTATGGCCAGACGACGGTCCTCACTGCCATGCTGCTGGTGACGATCGCCGCGCCGTTGCTGGCTCTTCTGTTGACCTCGCTCGCTGTTCGCACCTATGCATCCCGACGTGATTCCTGATCCTGTGTGGAAGCTCGAAAACATTTCGCTCAATGCACAGGGTCCCCGCCTGCGCTTGAAGGTCGATGCGCTGGAGGTTGGTACCGGGACTACTGCAGTGATTGGCTGGTCGGGCGCGGGCAAGACTTCGCTTCTGAATATCCTCGCTGGCTACGAACGTGTGAAACGGGGAACGGCAACTCTGCCGCCGAGTATGGCGTGGGCTCCGCAGTCACACGGACTTTGGCCGCAATCCACCGTGCGTGAGCATCTCACGCTGTGCGGCGCGTCTCATGCACGCGCAGGAGAGTTGCTGTCCTCATTCGATCTAGAAACGCTCGCGGGCCGACGCCCTGACGCGCTCAGTGAAGGCGAGGCTGCACGTCTGTCGATTGCCCGGGCGATCGCCGCGGATGCGCCGGCAATGGTGCTAGACGAACCGCTTGCCCATGTGGACCCGGCACGCGCGGGAAAATACTGGCGCATGCTTAGGATGCACGCCGAAGGACGGGCGATGGTTTTTTCCACCCATCGACCGGAGGAGGTGCTCGCGGAGGCATCGCGAGTGATCTGTCTCGCGGGCGGATTGATCGTATGGCAAGGGTCAGTCATGGAGCTTTACGACAGTCCGCCAACGCCGGAATTGATGACCTTCCTCGGGCCCGGCAATTGGTTTGGCGCTGATACTCAATGGTTGCCGAATGTCGGCGTGGTGAGGCCGGAGCGGATGTGCATCGAAGCCGCAGCGACAGGCCCGGAAGTTTTGGCGTCGCGCTTTTCGGGAGCGGTTACCGAGACGGAATTACGCGCCACCGACGGAGAAATGCGGACTTTTTTTCACCGCGCGGTTCGCCCGCTCGCGGTCGGAACACGCGTGGCGCTTCGAGTGCTCGGACTTGTCATCGCGATGTTCTGTTTCGCGGCATGCGGAAAACGACAGGGAATGCCGGTGATCAACGTGAAGGAATCGAAAGCCTGGATGCTTCCGCCCGAAGGTGCGGTGCAGCCGACGCCGCGTTCGATGACGACCGGCCCGAACGACGAACTCGCGGTGCTGGACACGAGCGGACGCGTGCTAATCTACGACCAAGACGGCGCGTTGCTTCGGCAATGGAAGATGCTCGATGTGCAGTTCGGCAAGCCCGAGGGCATCGTGTGGCTGAAGGACAACAGTCTTGTTGTCTGCGACACGCACTATCACCGGCTTGTGTGGTTTGATCAAAACGGCGGACTCATCCGAACGGTCGGGAAACGCGGAACCGCTGCCGCCGAATTCGTTTTTCCAGTCGGCATTGCCAAGGATCCCGACGAGAATCTTTATGTCTGTGAGTACGGCGGGCACGACCGCATCCAGGTTTTTTCGCGCGATGGAAAATGGCTTCGCGAGTTTGGCAGTGCGGGCACCGGTCCAGGGCAGTTCCAGCGCCCGAGCGGGTTGGCATGGCACGAAGGACGCGTCTTCATTGCGGATTCGGTGAACAACCGCGTTCACATTTATAAGGATGATGGAACTTACATTGGTCTGCTAGGCGCGGGGTCGGATGGGAAAAGCACGCTCGAATTCAATCTGCCTTACGATATCGCGCTCGCACCGGATGGGGCGTTTTATGTCATCGAATATGGAGCGGGCCGCTTATCCAAAATCTCAACCAGCGGCACGATGCTTGCGCGCTACGGTTCGACGGGAACGGGCGAGGGCAATTTCGCGACGCCGTGGGGCCTCACGGTGGATTCCCGAATGCGGGTGTATGTCGCCGATACGAAGAACCGCCGGCTCGTGTCCCTCCAGTTATGATCGCGATTCAGTGTTTACCTCGCGCATTCCCTGTCTGAATGTCAGGAAACCAAACTCTACCAACCAACGTGCCGAAGATCCCCGGTCCATTCCGAAATCTCTTTCCGCCAGCAAGGCGGCCGCTGACTCTTGTCGCGGTGCTGCCGTTGATTCTCTTTTTGAGCATCGTGGCGGCGGTTGTGATTGGCTGTGAAATGCAGGGAGTGATGCGGTTTACATGGAAACCAGCGTTCTGGCTCTTGCTCGCTTCGCCATGGGTGTGGTGGTTGCATTTCGCGGGATGGAGCGGCCTTTCGGGAGCGCGGGCGCAAGTGGCTCTGGCGGTGCGACTCGCAGTGCTGGCATTGTTCGCCGGCGTGCTCGCCGAACCGCGGGCGGTGCGAAAATCGGACCATCTCTCGCTCGTGTATGTCGTCGATGTCTCTGACTCGATGGGTGAAAAAGTGTCGGACAAATCACTCGAATGGATCCTCAGCACCGTCGGAAAAAAGCCGATGAAAGACGAAGCCGGCCTAGTGGTGTTCGGACGTGACGCAGCAGTGGAGCTCCCTCCCCGACAATCGTTCCCTTTCGAGACGATCAACTCCCGTGTGGCGCGCGACGGCTCTGACATCGCAAAGGGTCTTGGGCTTGCAGCCGCGATGCTTCCCGAGGGGAACGAGGGGCGCATGGTGCTCATCTCGGACGGCAACGAAACGGAAGGCAGTGTCGGTCCGGTTCTTGATGAACTGAAGTCGCGAGGCATCGCTGTCGATGTAGTTCCGGTGAACTTCGACTTCCCGAAAGAGGTCTGGCTGGAGCGTCTGGATCTGCCGCGGGCGGTGAAGCAGGGCGAAACCTTCGACGCCACAGTTCTCCTGAACTCGCTTTCGCCGGGGAAAGGCAAGCTGCGCATCGCGGAAAACGGGCAGTCTGTTTTTGAGAAGGACGTGGATTTTAATGCGGGAAAAAACCGGTTCACTCTTCCGCTGCCGCAGCGTGGTCCCGGTTACTACGAGTACGCGGCGACAATTGAGGTTCCGAAGGGCGAGGATGGCTGGCAGGAGAATAATCTCGCGATGGGCGACCTGTATTTGAAAGGCGAGGGCAAGGTGCTCGTCATCACCGACGCGCGCGGCGACGTGCGCGAATGGGAGCCGCTCGTGGCCGCGCTGAAAAAGGCGGAGCGTGTCGTGCAGGTGCGGATGAGCTACGAGGTTCCGCGGGACCCGCTGTCGCTTCTGCCGTACGATTTGATCATCATCCCGAACGCGCCTGCGGACGGGTTTGACGCACTTCAACTCACGGCGATTCACGACGCGATCTATAATCAGGGTGCAGGGTTCATCATGCTCGGTAGCCGCGAGACGTTTGGCCCGGGCGGATATAATCGAAGCAAAATCGAGGACGCGCTGCCCGTGACCATGGACGTGAGCCAGAAGAAAGTCATGCCCAAAGGAGCGCTGGCGCTCATTCTTCACACGTGCGAAATCCCGGAGGGAAACAAGTGGGCAAAAGACATCGCGAAGGCGGCAGTCAAGGTTCTCGGCGGTGAGGACGAAGTCGGCATGCTCGACTTCAACTACCAAAAAGGCGACGAGTGGATCTTTCCAATGACCCCGGCGAAGGAATACGACACGAAGCTGGTGAAGCTCATTAATGCAGCAGTTCCCGAGGACATGCCTGCGTTTCACAACATCCTCACGATGGCACACAAGGGCCTTATGGAAGTCGATGCCGCAACCCGGCATTGCATCATCATCAGCGACGGCGACCCGCAACCGCCCACCGATGCACTTCTCAAGCAGATGACCGCCGACAAAGTGACCGTCTCGACAGTGGCAATCAACCCGCATGGCGGACAGACGGTGAGTCTCATGGAGGCCATTGCCAGCGCGACCGGCGGCCGCTTTTACTACCCGCAGGATCCGAATGAACTGCCCGCGATTTTCATCAAGGAAGCGAAGACATTGAAGCGATCGATGCTTCAGAACAAAACGTTTGTTCCGACCGTTGAGTTCCCATCGCCCGTGATGAAAGGAATTGACTCGATGCCGCCGCTCCACGGCTATGTGCTGACCACACCGAAGCCGCGTGCGAGCATGATTCTCAACGCGCCTCCGCTGGCCGAGGAAGTGGCGAAAGGCGATGCTCCGGACCCACTTCTCGCGATATGGCGGTACGGACTCGGCACGACGGCCGCATGGACGAGCGACCTCGCTGCGAACTGGGGACGCGATTGGATGAACTGGGAGAAATACGACGCATTTGTGAAGCAGCTCGTCACCGAGACCTCGCGTGTCGAAACCCGCAGCGACCTTACATTATCCGCATTTGCCGCGGGATCGCGGGGCGTCGTCACGGTGGAGGATTTTGCGAAATCGGACAGCTTCATGGAGATGAAAGCGCGCATCGCCGGTCCCGGTGGCGAGGCGATTGAAGTGCCCCTGAAGCAGACCGCGCCACGCCGCTACCAGGCCGAGTATCCGCTCTGGGGCAAGGGCCGCTATCAGGTTGCGGTCTCGGGCGTCAGCCTCGCCGCGGCTGGTGGAAAGGCGCGAAATGAGCAGGCGGTGAGTGGCTTCTCGGTGCCCTATGGCGCGGAGTATCTGCGTTTCAAAAGCAACCCGCTGCTGCTCAATCAAATCGCCGAGCGTACCGGCGGACGCGTGCTTTCGAGGGAGGACGTCGAAATATTCAATGCGTCCCGGAAGACCAGGGAAAGCAGCAGGCCGGTCTTCGATTGGTTCCTTATTGGATTAGCGTGCCTTATCCCGCTTGATGTCGGAGTCCGCCGCGTGCAACTCGACTGGGCGTTGGTGAAGGGATGGTTTGGATTTGGCAGAAAGCGGGAATCGACGGCGACGATGGGGGCGCTGTTGGAGCGAAAGAAACAGGTCCAAACTGTCACCACCCCGCAGGAAAGGCCAATGCCCGTCAAACTCCCTGTCACTCCCGCAGCCGCATCACTGCAGCCCGCCGCGCCTCCGAAACCGGCGGTTCCCGCGCCGCCTGCGACTGCTTCTGATGCCCCGCAGAGCACAACGGAGCGACTGCTCGCACGAAAGCGAAAGCGGCAGGACGGCGAGTGAGTTATTATTGCCCCAAGCGCGCCAACTCCGCGGCTTTTGTGTAGTTCGCGCGGAACTTGTCTGACAGTTCCTTGGCGAGTTTCACTTGCTGGATCTTCGGCGCATCTCTCCCGAGTGCATCCTTGATGCTGCCTTTTGCGGCTTCGTATTCCACAGCGGAGACATCCTCAAACGCTGCCAATGCCAGCGGCGGAAATGCGCCGGTTTTCTCCTTTGCCGCAATGAGCGCACCCCAAGCCTTTTTGAGTTCCGGGTGCGTGTCCACGCACATCACCCGTACGATAAACGCGATCGAGCCGAAGAGCCCGCCCGTCCGTTTGGGATCGTAGGTAAACTCGGTGGCGGCCACGTATGGCAACACGTCCGGGTCGCTGCGATACGCACGAAATTCTTCCCCGTAGAGCGAGGGGAGAAACGGCAGACGGCGCAACGAATGAGTCTTGGGGCCGCCGGGTGCGCCCGCCTTCCATCCCCAGAGCTTCTGGCCATCGGTGAGGACATACTCGACGAATGCGCGGGCCACTTCCTTGTGGGGCGCGCCGCGAAGAATGCCGACGGGATCGACGCCGAAGCTCGTGCCACCCTGCGCGTCGGAGTAACCGATGCGGGAACTGCCGTCGGCCCGCCGCACGGCTTCGCTTTGGTAGCGTCCGTAGAAATCGATCGTCATCCCCGCAGCGGCCTCGCCGGCTTCGACGTCGAGCGAGATTTTCGACGAGGAATCGCTGAAGTATCGGGAGTTTGCGCCGATGCGCTGGACCATGCGAATCGCGCGCCGCCAACCCTCCGCGTTGTCAGCGCCTGCGGTGTTCATTTGCTGCTGAATGAGCATTTCAAACGCCTTATTAGCCGAACTGCTCTGCATGGGATTTGCCAGCGCGAGTCCTTCGAAAAAGCGCGGGTCGGCGATATCGGCCCAGCGTCGAGGGGGCTCGATGCCGAGCTTCGCGATGCGGTCGCGGTTGAAGGCGATCCCGAAGGCTCCGATCGCTGTTCCGATCCATTTTCCGCCCTCGTCGAAGTAAGGCTCGCCGCCGACGAATGGCTCGATGGGTTTTCCTTTGCCGAACAACTCCGGGTGCGCGGAAACGTAGCCGCAGTCCACGAGGAAACCCTGCCCTGCGATCCCGATGAAATCAAACGAACCTCCGCCGAAAAATACGTCCATTCCCGAGCTTACTTCCGACGCTAGAAACGCGCGTCGCGCACTTTGTGCCGGCGTGTCCTTCCCCGGATTGGCGTCGAGGACGAGCTTTGCATCGACGAATCCGGACTCCGCATCCTTGCTCCATTTGTGGCCGAGGTTTTTCTCCCAGTAATTTTGGAAAGCCGCCTTGAACTGGCCGGAAACGTAGCGGGAGTTTTCGCTGGTGCCGCCCGGGGTGCGGAAGTCCACTGCGACGCTGCGTCCGGTCTTTTGCTGGTACCAGTCGCGGAAGCCGCGGCCAAATTCCGCTCGGATGGCCTCGTTATGCGGGGTGATGACGATTACCGTGTCCTGGCCTTTCAGCGTCAGGTCGCCGCCGCGCGGACGCAGCACGATGGGTCCGACGACAACGACGGCGAGCGCAACGAGAAGTGGCCATGGACGCGACATGACAGGGTGCTACGCGAGGAAGCGAGGCGTGGCAAGCAGGTCAGTGCTTGAATTATTCGAGCACTTCGCGGACATGCGCGGTGAGTTGCGCGACGTTGAAGGGCTTCTGCACGAAGCCTGCGAGGCCCTGGCTCGCGAAACGCGACATCGCCTCCTGCTCGCTAAATCCGCTCATCAGCAGCACCTTCGTCGCAGGGCGCATCCGGCGGATTTCGCGGTAGGTTTCCTCGCCATCCATGTGCGGCATCGTGAGGTCGAGCAGCACCAGTGCGATCGCGGGGTCGGACTGGAATTTCTTTACGGCGTCCCGTCCGTCTGTCGCGAGAATCACGGTAAATCCGAGTCCTTCGAGGATGTGCGTGGACACGATTCGAACTGTCTCTTCGTCGTCCACCACCAGCACGCGTCCGGACGAGCGCCATGGCGCGGCGGTTCTCGCATGAGCGGTTGCGGCGGGCGCGCCTGCACTCGATGGAAACAGGACTCGAAAAACAGTGCCCTTGCCCGGAGTGCTATCCACCTTCAGCGCGCCACCGTGACTGCGAACGATTCCGAGAACCGCCGCCAGTCCCAATCCACGACCGGTAAATTTCGTCGTGAAGAACGGATCGAAAATACGGTCCTTGATCTCTGGGCTCATGCCGCAACCGGTATCGGTCACCTCGAACCAAACGTAGCGCCCCGGACGGACGTTTGTCGTAGAGTGGGTGCCTGCAAGAAAATGCGCGTCGATGTCGCCACTCCCCGACGAGACCGTGATGGAGCCGCCTGCTTCGCCGATGGCCTCGCTGGCATTCATCACGAGGTTCATGATGACCTGCCGGAGCTGTGTTGCATCTGCCATGATTGGCGCGATCTCTCCGGCTAGGTGAAAGCTCAAAACCACTCGTTTACTGATCGAAAGCAACAGAAGGTCCACCGTATCGCGAAGGAGCGTGTTGAGGTCGTTTGGCTGTACGACAAAGCGGCCCTTTCCAGAGTATGCGAGCATCTGTTTGCAAAGGTCCGCGGCGCGGAGCGAAGCCTTTTCGATTTGCTCGAGGTAGCCCTGAATTCGAGGGTCCGGCCCCACCACGCTGGACGCGAGGCTTGCGTGGCCGAGGATTCCCGTGAGCAGATTATTGAAATCGTGCGCGATTCCTCCGGCGAGCACTCCGAGGCTCTCGAGTTTCTGCGATTCCTGCATCTTGTGCTCAATCGCCTGCCTCTCCTCAATGGCCCGCCGCCGCACGGTGATGTCCCGGTAAAACAGATGCGCTCGCAGACCTTCGCTTGTCTGCTCCGTCCTGGCGTTGATCTCAAATGGCGTGGGAATACCGGACGCGCTACACAGGTCGATTTCCACATTTTTGGCGCTGCCTTCGCGAAGGAGGCGGGCGAATTCGGCGTAGAAAAACGGGAGATGTTCTTCAGCGACGAACCTCCGTGCGGGCTGACCGACCAGTTCCTCCTTTGTCGTTACTCCGAAAAACGACAGGTATTTGTCGTTCACTTGCATGATGCACCCTTGCGCATCAAGCATGGCGTAGCCGGTGTTTGTTGCGTCGATGAGCGTTGTCAGCAAGCGGTCCGATGCGCTCAACTTCTCCACAGCATCCACGAATGTAGTGACGTCTTCCGCCATCGCGAGGAACGAGCGAATCTGTCCGCTGGGATCCCGAAGAGCCGTGTTGAACCAGCGACAATGCAGGGTGCGTCCGTCCTTTGTCAGGTTCTTATTCTGGCTTGTGCTGTGGCTTTCTTCTCCGCTGATGAGCCGCTCAAAAACCGCATTGACCCGCTCTGTTTCCCCCGGGGGGATCACGCCAAGTTCCTGGACTGTCTTTCCAAGTGCGTCCGCGGCGCTCCACCCAAAGATTTGCGAAGCACGTTCGTTCCATCGCGTAATTTTTCCCTCCCGGTCGAGTTCGGCAACCGCGAGCAATGAGTTGTCGAGGTGGCGGCTCAGGCGGAGTCGCGTTTCGTTGAGTTCGTCCGATGCGCGTTTCTGCTCGGTGATGTCGCGCGAGATGCCCACGAGTCCGGTCACCCTTCCCGAGGAATCGAAAATGGGATGCTTGTTGGTGAGAAACCATCCTCGCTGCTTGTCTCTGCCGCTGAAGCTTTCCTCCCGGTTGAGCAGCGGTTCGCCGGTCTCGATGACGTGCATGTCGTCTGCGTGGTAAGCCGACGCCATATCGGGCGAGAGCCCGATTTCCGTGACGTTTTTTCCGATCACGGCTTCGTCCGGGAGCCCCGTGACTTCCCGGCCTGCGCGATTGCGGAGAATGTGGCGCCCTTCGCGATCTTTGAGAAAAATGATGTCGGTAACTCCATCGACGATGGTGCGCAGGAGGTGACGCTCGCGGCTGAGTTCCTCGATTCTCTGCTGCCGCTTTGTGATGTCCCGGATGCTGATCAGCGCGCGTCCGCCGCTGAGCAGAATGATGACGGCATCGCACAGGCCGGAGGTTCCGCCCTTTCGGAAAAAAGGCACCTCGCCGCTCCATCGCCCTCCTTTTTCAAAGATGATCTGCGTGTATTCCCGCAGGCCCGTTTCCGCGTTTGGCACTTGAAGATGGTCTATGGACATTCCGGAAGCCTCGTCTTGCGACCACCCAAACATCCGGCCCGCGCCTGCATTCCACTCAAGAATCGTCAAGTCACGACCGACAACGATGATCGCTTCCTCTATAAGGTTCAGCAAAACTTCGGCAGTCGCCTCCGATGTTGTCGGCGATTTCGCATAATGAGGGAGGCTCTCGTGCATGATTTTCAAAAGAACAACTTAATGAGCACGGGCCAATCCAAAACTGTGCCTATTTTCGAGAGCCGTCGATTTGAGGAGATTCAGTAGTCGATTGCCTGACCGATCATTTGGAGCGCCCCGGCGAGGCTGGCGCGGTTGCGGGCATGAACGGTGATAAGCGGCTCTCCGGCGGAAATATGATGCCCGATTTTTGCAATGCCGCTGCAACCCACCGCAAAATCGACCACGTCTCCGGCTTTGGCGCGTCCGGCTCCGAGGGCGACGCACGCCCGGCCTATCTGTTCGGCATCCATTCGGTGGATGATGCCGTTTCTCACGGCACGGACGGTGTGGACCTCAGGCGCTTTATGGATATCGAGAATGCGCTCTGTGTCGGCGGAGCGACCGCCCTGGGCCTCAACCATCGCGCACCACTTGCTCCAGGCTGTGCCGTCGGAGAGCCAGGCGGCGAGCTGAGCGCGTGGGACCGGGGAGATGCGTTCGGCCAGGTTCAGAGTTAGATCCACGAGGTCGGCGGGGCCGCGGCCACGAAGGGTCTCCACGCTTTCCCAGACTTCCAGCGCGTTGCCTGCGGTGTGCCCGAGAGGCTCGTTCATCGGGTTCAAAATCGCGCTAGTCTCGACACCGCATTCGCGCCCGGAAGCAACCATCGCGGCGGCGAGCAACTCGGCTTCCGCGCGCGTCTTCATGAATGCGCCGCTGCCGTATTTCACATCGAGCACGAGCCGATCCAGCGATTCGGCGAGCTTCTTCGACATGATGCTCGCGACGATGAGCGGACGGCTCGGCACCGTCGCGGTGACATCGCGCAGCGCGTAGAGTTTTTTGTCCGCCGGGCAGAGGTCCGCGGTCTGTCCCATCATTACCACACCGATTTTCTCGAGCTGCGCCAGCGCTTCATCCTCGCTGATTCCCACGCGATAGCCGGGAATGCTCTCCAGTTTGTCGAGCGTTCCGCCAGTGATTCCCAAGCCGCGTCCGCTGATCATCGGAACCCACACGCCCGCGCATGCAAGCAGCGGCGCGAGGATGAGCGAGACTTTGTCGCCAATTCCTCCGGTGCTGTGTTTATCGACCTTTGGCGGGGAACCAGCAGGCCACTTGCACACGCGCCCGCTATTCCGCATCGCGGCGGTGAGCGCGCCGGTCTCGGAATCGGTCATCCCTTTGAAATACACCGCCATCGCCCATGCAGAGACCTGATAATCCGGAATCTCGCCGCGCGAATAGCCGTCGATAAACTCTGCTATTTCGGCCTGCGAGAGTTCCAGGCCATCGCGTTTGCGCTCGATGAATGTCGGGACGTGCATGGCCTACATTCGCGCTGCCGGTGCGCGTGGAAAAGCAAAGAATCGCACGGTTTTGCAGACCGTGTGTCGATCGAGCAGGCTGCTGCGCGTCGGACTCGCTTTGAGTCCGGTGGCGACGTAACGTCCCGTTCGCACATCTTTTTTACAAGTTCAGCACATAAGCCTGACTACTTCGCTGGAAAGCCACACACACTCTCGCCATGAAAATCCATCTCCTTCTCGCCATTCTCTCAGGCTTCGTTCGTGCCGCAGTTCCCGGAGGCGATGCTGAGAATCCGGGCATGTGGGAAAAGCGGAGCAGCTTTCTACGCGGTCGGATTTTCCACACGGCGGTGTGGACTTACTCGGAGATGATTGTGTGGGGCGGCGGGTCGGAGCATCAGTTCTACAATGATGGCGGAATCTACGATCCCTACAAAGACCACTGGCGCGCCATGGAGGCGGAAGGCGCGCCTTCCGGGCGCTGGGCGCATGCGGCAGTCTGGACCGGCACGGAGATGCTCGTATGGGGCGGGCGCTCGAATTTCGCTGCAAGCGACCACAAACAAGACGGCGCGCTCTACAACCCCGCGACCGACACGTGGCGACCTATGAGCATGCGCGGCGCGCCGACTCCGCGCTCGCAAATGGCTGCCGTTTGGACCGGAACGGAGCTTCTCGTGTGGGGCGGTATCGGCGACGGCGGAGAATGCCCCACGAGTGGCGGAAGCTACAATCCGCGCACGGATTCCTGGACGCCGTTCACAATCGAAGGAGCGCCGGAAGGACGCGGTGAACCGGCCTGTGTGTGGACCGGCAGCGAGCTTATTGTTTGGGGCGGTCTGCTTCAGGGCGGCAACCGCTCCGCGGGTACGGGCGGGATTTATGATCCCGAGACCAAAAAATGGAGACCTTTACCAATGGACGGCGCTCCGAAAGCTGCGCGCGGCGTGCAGGCAGTCTGGACCGGCTCTGAGATGCTCGTGTGGGGTGGCGCGCACCTCGAAGGCGACCCGCTGGTGAACGTCGGATTGAACACCGGCGCTCTTTTTAACCCGCGACTGAATTCGTGGAGGGCCACGTCGGTGAAAGGCGCTGCCGACGGGCGAATGTATTGCGGCGCAGCTTGGACGGGCGATGAACTCATCGTATGGGGCGGAGGAAGTCACGTGGTCGCCAATATGAACACCGGTGGCCGCTACAACCCCGCCTCGGGAAAATGGACCGCAACCGCGATCGACGGCGCGCCGACCGGACGCGGAATCCTCACCGCAGTGTGGACCGGCGACGGGATGCTCATCTACGGCGGCTCAACCGGCGGCACATCTGCTTTCAACGAAACCTACTTTTACGCGCCGCGGGAAAAGCCCGTTGGAAAATAGGTGCGTCCCGCGATTGGGCTCGTGTCAGGAATGGGCGCTCATCCGACCCTGCCGATGGAATTCAGCACGAGCGTCGGTTTCCCATCCTCGCGAGCCAGCGCGAGATCGACCGTGAACTCGCATTGCCAGTCGTTGTGCTCATCGGGGTCGATAAGCATCTGGCAGACACGCCACGTGGCGTTGTCCTCGCTCGGTTCGACATAGGTGTGGCGGCCATTTCGGGCTTCGTTGTCGAGTCGGATCCGCTCGTGGTCGGCGTAGTACGAATCGAGGGCCGCGGCGAGGGTTTCGGCAGTCCAGATTCCCGGCGCGACGTCCGCGAGCGCGGTCGCGTAGTCGCCGAGCGAGAGCGGGCGGAGAAAGCGGAATATCCCGGTGCGGACGAGTGCGGTGAGTTCGCGTTTGTTGCGGGTGATGTCGGGGGCTTCGTGCGACGCCTCGGCGGGTTCATCGGGCTTGTAGTTCGGATCGCGAAGGCGCTCCCACTCATCAAGCAGGCTGGAATCGGTGCCGCGCAGGACACCGGCGATCCAGGCTTCCATTTCCTGCACGGGCTCCGTCTTGAATTTCTCCGGCACGGTCTGCGCGAGAATCTTGTGGACGCCCGAAAGATGGCGCAGCAACACGCCCTCCACGCGATGGAGTTCGTAGTCGTTGATGTAGTCGGCAAACGTGCGGAAGTTCTCGAACATCTCTCGGGCAATGCTTTTCGGGCGGATGTTTTCCTGGCCGACCCACGGGTGCGCGTCGCTGAATGCGTTGAACGTCTGGTAGATGAAATCGCGGCACGGTTTCGGGTATTCGAGGTCCTCGAGCTTCGCGATGCGCTCTTCGTATGGGATGCCGTCATTTTTCATCGCAGTCATCGCCTCATCCTTCACCTGATCGAGCTGGCGGCGCAGAATGATGTCCGGGTTTTCCATGATGGACTCGCAGAGTGTCATCACGTCGGCCGCGTAGTTGGGCGAGGCGGGATCGATGAGTGCGAGCGTGTCGATGAGGTAAAGTGAGAGCGTGTAGTTCAGCGAAAAATCATCCTGCAGTTCGACATTGAGCCGCAGCTTTGTGCCGTCGGGCGGGCGCTGCGCCGTTGGGAGAATGTCGATAATCTTGCGGTGCACGAGCGCGCTGAAGAGCTGCCATGCGCGGGCCTCGTGTTGCTTTTTCGCTGCGGCGGTATCGTGGCAATCTGCGATCAGGCTTCGCATGGCGGCGCACGCGTCGCCTCTGCGGCTGAGCACCTGCAGCAGCATCCCGTGCGACACTTGAAAGCGCGAGACGAGCGGCTCTGGCGCGGCGTTTTGCAGCTTTTTGAAAGTGTCTTCATTCCATCCGACGAAGCCTTCGGGCGGCTTTTTCTTCACCATCTTGCGAAGCTTCTTCACGTCGTTTCCCGCCTTGGCGTTCATTTTCGCATTTTCCACAACGTGCTCCGGAGCCTGCGCGACGACGAAGCCGATGTCGTCAAATCCGCGCCGCCCTGCGCGTCCGGTAATTTGGTGGAAGTCGCGGGCGATCAGCGTGGCGACCTTCTCGCCGCCATACTTGCTCAGGCGTGTGAGGACCACCGTGCGGATGGGGACATTCACGCCGACGCCAAGTGTGTCGGTGCCGCAGATCACTTTCAGCATGCCGCGTTGCGCCAATTTCTCGACGAGGACGCGATACTTCGGCAGCAGTCCGGCGTGATGAATGCCAATGCCGTGGCTGAGATATTTTTTGAGTTCCCTGCCATACGGGCTGGTGAACTTTTCGCCTGCCATGACTTCCTTGATTCCGGCCTTCTCCGCCGTCGTGCAGAAGTTCAGCGACATGAGATCCTGCGCCGCCTGCGCCGCGTCATTCTGCGTGAAGTGGACCAGGTACACCGGTGCTTTTCCGTCCTCGAAGAGTTCCTGCAACGTGGCGTCCACCGATGTCTCCACGTAGCTGAATTCCAGCGGCACAGGTCGCTCAGAGGAAGCCACGATCGTCGTCTCTGCGCGGGTCAATCGGGTGAGCGCTTCCTTGAAAAAATCCGAGCCGCTCATCGTGGCCGACATCAGCAGAAAGCGCGACTCGCTCATCGTCAGAAGCGGGACCTGCCAGGCCACGCCACGCTCGCGGTCGGCGTAGTAGTGAAACTCGTCCATGATGACCTCGCGAAACGGCGTCCCCGCGCCATCGCGCAGCGCATAGTTCGCGAGGATCTCCGCCGTGCAGCAAAGGATGGGTGCATCGCGATTCACCGTCGCATCGCCCGTGGCCATTCCGACATTGTCCGGACCAAAATCACGGCATAGCGCGAGGAATTTTTCATTCACGAGTGCCTTGATGGGACACGTGTAAACGGAGCGCCGCCCTTTCGCCAGCGATCGGAAGTGCAGCGCGGCTGCGACGAGCGATTTGCCCGAGCCCGTGGGCGTGTTGAGGATGACATTGCGGTCGTCGAACAGCTCCAGAAGCGCCTCCTCCTGCGCAGGGTAAAGCTCGAGCTTTTTCTCCGCCGCATAGTCGAGAAACCCCGCGAGCAAATCGTCGTTCGAGCACTCCCGGGATGCCGGCAATCGGCGAAGCAGCGGGTGATCAGACATGAGTCATGCAGTTCTGCGATGCGCGGACTGCTTTCCAGCACTCCAAAAAGCCGCTCGCGAAGTCGGACGGGCGGGCGTCGATCCAGCGCTCGATTTGCGCGACTGTGAAGAACCCGCCGCATTCGATTTCCGCCGGAGGGAGACGGAACGGGCCATTGTGGTTGGCGCGGTATATTTTCACGAATTCCCAGCCAGTCCCCGCGCAGGCGGAGACCGCTCCGATGTCCGTCAGCGGCGCAGTGATGCCGAGTTCCTCCTCCAGCTCGCGGGGCGCGGTAGACTCGTAGGTGTCGCCCGAATTGACGTGGCCTGCGGCGCTGGAATCCCAGTCGCGAGGGTGCATGTCCTTCCATCGCGAACGGCGCTGGAGAAAGAGCTCGCCGCGCTTGTTGAAGACGAAGATATGCACGGCGCGATGCCGGAGTTTTTCCCGGTGGACCTCGCCGCGCGGACGCTGGCCGATGACGGTGTCGGCTTCATCCACGACGTCGAAAATCTCTCCTGTAAGGTCCTGGGCCTTCGTCGAGTGATCGGCTGTGGCGCCGGCGGCGAAGTTTGTGAGAGCCACCCATTGGGCGAGGCTGAGTTCTTCGGCCCGCGCTGTCTCCGGGATGCCCACCGCGGCACAGAGCTTGGGCCAGTGGTCGAGCTGGAGGAGCTTCTTCATTTGCTTGCGCCGCTGGCTGAACGCGGCCTTCACGAGCTTTGTAAACAGCGCACCGTCACACTCCGGAAGCGTCGGGTCGTTGCGCGGCATGAGGCTGATGACGGCAGACTCCACCTTTGGCACCGGGGTGAAAAGGTGCGGAGGTAATATGCGGAGCAGCTTTGCCTTCCAGCGGCGGCCTATGAGGATTGTGATGGCCCCGTATTCCTTCGTCCCGGGACTCGCGCACAGCCGCTCCGCAAGTTCCCGCTGGAGCGTGAAAACGAATCCGCTCGCCGGGCTGGGCTCGCTGGCGAAGAGGAACATAAGCTGGCTGGAAACGTAGTAGGGGAGATTGCCGAATACCTTCACCGGCCCTCGGTGGAAAAGCTCGCGCGGGTCGAACTCCAGCGCGTCGCCATGGATGACTTCCTGCTTGGGGAAATGCGCTCGCAGCCATTCGATGATGCGGTCGTCCTTCTCCAGCAGTATGCCGTTTTGCGAGCGTTCCAGGGCAAATTCTGTCAGGGCTCCAAGGCCGGGCCCGATCTCCAGCCAGGGTTCGCCTTCCTTGATCCCGACCTGATCGACAATCCAGCGGGCCATGTTCTGGTCGTGGAGAAAATTCTGCCCGAGGCTCTGCGTAGGCCTGGCTCCGAGTTCGGCGAGTGTGGATGCGATGGTGGAAAGTTTCACTTTGCGGCAACAGCTTTACGGCAGGACACGGCAGGAACGCGAAGGGTAAATAGGAAAACGGCTCCGGCGGGCGTCGGGTGTGGATAATTCCATCCTGTGAGCTGGCTCTCACCAAAGGGGGCGAGCGCAGGGAATTGAGTGTGAACCGCTGATATCGAACAGCATCATGCGGGTGTAGGCGACCCCGGTTCCGTCCCGCTCCTCGGGTATGACCGCTGGTGATTCGTAAGTTCCCACGTACCATTCATAGGCGAACATCGTCAGCGCCGTTTCCGTGCCGTTGAGGTACTCGATGCTGGTCGTCTCGAACGCAATCGTCACATCGTTCACCGTCCGCAACTCATCGTATTCCCATCGGATCCAGAACAGGTGGGCCGCCTGTGGAACCTCCCCACCCACAGGCAGGATGCCTGTGCCACTTTGTTACGCACGCGACCTCAATCCGATTCCACTTTTAATCACGCCACGGTCCGCGTTGATGATTTGAAAATGTGATTTACAACCGCGGCGGTGTGCCTAACGTGTCACACCCGCGACTGCCTTTTGGTGTAACGGTAGCACAAGCGACTCTGACTCGCTTTGTCTAGGTTCGAATCCTAGAGAGGCAACGCTTTTTGCATGGAGCGGAGGGGTTTACAGAATCCAATCCGATGCCGATGACTCCAGCCACGCTCGCATCGCCGCGCTTTTCCACGAAAGGAATGCGGCTGCGAAGACGAGCAGCAAAGCGGCGATTTCCCGGCGGCCAAATCCGTCGTTCACGCCGCGTCGGCGCACGAAATTAAGCACGGCTCCGGTCGGGCATCCGTAGTGGCAATACGCCATTGGGACAAAGAGTGAGGCGATCAATCCGACGACTGCAATCGTCAGCGTCGCCCAGCCTGCGGATTTGAGCAGATACGCGTCGAATGGCTCGACGCCCGCGAGGTCTGCCGGCAGGGCGAGGATGGTGATGATGAAAATGCAGACGATGGTGAGAGCTGGCACCCATCGCAGACCGGCGGAAACGCCTTTGGGTATGCGCAACCGCCAGCGTGCGGGGAGAATGCGGGAGAGGAATTCCTGTGCGTGGCCGTGCGGACAAATGTGCTGGCAGTAAATCGGCTTGCCAGCCGCCCACGGGATGATCAGGGCCGCTGCGAGCAGTAGGACGACGCCCGGAGCGAGACGGTAAGGCGCACCATTTTGCGCCCATCCAACCATGAGGGACTGCGCGAGCAGGTCGCCATTCCAGAAGCCCACGTAGCCAATCGCAATGACCTGAAACGTGATCCGAAGCCATCGGCGGCCATGAGTGCCGCGGAAGGCGAGCCACGTAGCGGCGATGGTGAACATTCCGAGTCCGACGTCACGCCCGGCGATGCGCCATTGTTGCGGCGGGACGGCGAGCGCGGAGTCGGCTGCCCGAAGTCTGCGCATGATTCCTTCAGCCATTGCGAGGCTCGTCATCGTTGCGCCACTCACGCCCTCGATTCCCGCCTCTGCGGGTGTCTCCCCGGCGATCTGATCCCACGGTTTGCCGTTCCATGTTTTCATGAAATACGGGTCGCCTTTCACATCGCCGACGTGTTCGTCGGTGTCCTGGCTCGCGCGAACGCGGACGCCGATCACGTGCAGTGCGGAGTCGAACGCGATGAGCGAATTCGTCCATCCGCGGTAGCCGACGACCGCGTCCGATACGGGCGCGGTCTGGAGGATGTAGCCGATTTTGCGCCCCGCGGCATCAATGACATCGGCACCGGCGCGCTCACCGGCATCCGGATGGAGGGCCGTCGCCGAGGGGAGAATCGTGCGGACTTCGTCGATGGTCACCGGACGGAATCCCTCGAAGCGCACCCGAATCGCGTGCTCCCGAAGAATCCACGCAATCGCGACGAGGACTGCGAGCCGGTAGAGCGGGAGCAGCCAGCGGGTCAGCATATCTCGGCGGCGGCGCGGGCCACGGCGGTCACGGCGGTTTCGAGCTGGGAATCCGTAATGCAGAATGGCGGCATGAGCACGACGGTGTCGCGGATGGGGCGGGTGAGAAGGCCGTATTTGCGGGCCGCGATGCACACCCGTGCGCCGGTCGCCGGCCCGTTTGCCTTCACGTCGATGCCCGCGATGAATCCGCATTGTCGCGCTGCGATGATTCCGGGTTCGCTGCGCAAATCATCCAGCAACGCAGTGAGTCGCGCGATTTTTCCTGCGAGTGAATCGAGCACATTTTCCCCGGCAAAAATCGCGAGGTTTTCGAGAGCCACCGCGCATCCGAGCTGATTCCCGCAATAGCTGTGGCCGTAGTAAAGAGTGTGGTCCGGCCCGCCGAGAAACGCTTCGTAGATGCGCTCCGTCGTGAGCGTCGCGGCGAGCGGCAGGTAGCCGCCGGTGAGGCCCTTCGCCAGCGCGACAAAGTCGGGCACGACTCCTTCTTTCTGGCATGCAAACATCGTCCCCGTGCGCCCAAACCCGGTCATCACTTCGTCCGCGATGAGCAGGATTCCATACGTGTCGCACCACGCCCTCAGTGCCGCGAGCATCCCCGCCGGCCAGAGCCGCATGCCGGCTGCTCCCTGGATGAGTGGTTCGATACACACCGCTGCGATCTCCTTGCTGTCGAGCCGGGCGAGGTCATCCATCGTGTCCACATGCGTCACCGGGAAGCGCCACGCGGAGAACCGATCGTGGAAGGCCGGGATGCCGCCGAGCGATGCAGCACCCATCGTGTCGCCGTGATAAGCGCCGCCAAATGCGACGAACCTCCGCCTTTGATTCTCGCTGCGCAACTGCCAGAACTGCGCCGCCATTTTTAAAGCCACCTCGATTGCCGTGGA
Organism: Verrucomicrobiaceae bacterium; assembly: GCA_031374705.1. Lineage (GTDB taxonomy): Bacteria > Verrucomicrobiota > Verrucomicrobiia > Chthoniobacterales > Chthoniobacteraceae > SXWH01. The sequence continues at coordinate 29,789 of JANMGP010000277.1, forward strand.
GCCGTCGTCCGTGAAAAAACAACGTGTGAGCCGTCCTTCCGGCCAGAGCTCGCAAAGCTTCGCGGCCAGCTCCGCAGCGGGCGGATTCGTGAAACCGAGAAACGATGTGTGCGCGACGCGATCGAGCTGCCCAAGCAGCGCCGCATCGAGTCTCGGATTCCGGTGTCCGTGCAGGTTTGTCCAGATCGACGAGTTGCCGTCGATGTATTCGCGTCCTTCCGAATCACGCAGGATCGCGCCCTCGCCTTCGACGAGCACGAGTGGCTCATGGTCCGGCGCGCACCAGTCCCGCATTTGCGTGAATGGATGCCAGCCGTGCCGTTTATCGAGAGCGATCGTGTCCACGCATCACTCCTCCCAAGTGCCGCCGCGCTCGCGGATCATCAGCTCCACCGCGGCGACATCTTCGTAAGAGAGATGCTTGCGCTGGTATTTGTTAAAGAGGACGCGACGGAGTTCCACGAGGTCCTCGAGTTCCGGGACGTCGTAGTAAGTCCATTTTTCGTCGTGTTTTAGTTTGGCCTGGATTTTCCACTTGCCGCCAAATTTCTCCGCGCGCACTTCGCGCCTCTCGGTGTCGGTGTTGTGTTTCCAAGTATGAGTGTTGCGTGTGCCCATTTCTCCGGCACAATGCTCCACCTTGAACTCAGCCGGCAAGATCGTCCTCTACTTCATCGCAGTCCTTTTTTTGGGAGCGCTCCTCGCGCCACCCCTTTTTTGGGCTGGGCAGGCCCTTGTTCCCGCCCTTCGGGAGGTGGAATTTCAGCGCTTCTTTAATCGTGCGGCGCTCATCGCAGCGCTCGCGCTGTTGTGGCCACTTGCCCGGAGTTTCCGCATCAAGACCCGCGCCGAGCTTGGATTGGTGCCGAATCCGCGGTGGGCCCGTGATTTGATGGTCGGGCTGCTTGCCGCGATCGGACTCATGTTGATCATGTGCGTGGTTTTGAAGGCGTTCAACGGTTTCAAGTGGCTGTCTCCCAAGGACCGCAGACTCGGCGACTTTTGGAAAATCCTCGTCAGTGCTGCGACGGTGAGCCTCATCGAAGAATCGCTTTTTCGCGGCGCGTTTCTCGGGGTGTTTCTCCGCACCATGAGTAAAAGGAGCGCGCTTTTTACCATGTCTGCGATCTTTTCAGTGCTCCATTTTATCAAGCCAACCGCCGTCTCGATTGCTGCGGCGGATGTCGACTGGTACTCTGGATTTGCCCTTTTGCCCGCCGTGTTCAGCCAGTTTTCGGAGCCTGCGATGATTGGTGCCCTTTTCACCACGCTCTTCGCGGTCGGATGGATTCTGGGATATGCCACCATTCAGACGCGCTCTTTATGGCTGGCCATCGGTCTGCACGCGGGCTGGATTATCTGCGTTCAGGGCTTTGGAAAAGTCGCAAAACTCGCAAAAAACCAGCTTCCGTGGATTGGCAGCGAGCTCCGCATCGGCATCGCTCCGCTGCTCACGATCATCGCGACGGGAATCGTGTGCTGGCTTTACGTCCGGCGTCGGTCCGCCGAATAGTTCGCGACAAATCCGGTCCGGTCTGATAATTGGCATGCTCTGAACATGAAACGCCTCTTCATCCTCGTCAGCGCCGCAATCACTTTTGCCGGATGCACCAGCACCCGCCAGTATTCATCCGTATCCGAACCCGTCGGCGGGACTCGCGCGCTTGACCCGATTGTCAGCACGCCTCGCAACTGGAGCAAACCCGTGAAGGGAGGCAATACGGCCCACGTTGAGGTCGATGATGGGACGCGGATTATCCAGGGTACTTCCTGGGAACGCACCTGGCACGGCGAATAGCCGGGCGCACCCTTGTGAATGCGGCAATTCACCGGGTAGCCGGCCTTTCTGCGGCGATCCTTTTTGCTGAATGCGCGGTTTATTCCGGGGCCACCGCAACCGTTCCTGCCGCAGTGGCGCCTGCGTACGCCGATGCCCGCGCTGCGCTTGATGAGAACAATTATGCCGAGGCTGCGCGCATTCTTGATGAAGCGCTCGCCAAACTTCCGCCGGAGACCGACGGTATCGCGCTCCTCCAACTCACGCTCGGCACTGCGCATCTCCGCGCAGGCCAGCCGGCAAAAGCAATCGCGCCGCTCGAAAAGGCCGCGGATCGCGATTCTGCGGCGATTGCTCCGCTTGCTGATGCGCTCCGCGGCAACGGACGTAATGAAGAAGCGCGGCGCACCTATGAAAAGGCGGCCGCAGGAGATGCGCTGAACGCCCGATATTCGCGTGCCCGCATCGCGGAGCTTGATTCAGCCACCGAGAAAGATCCGCAAAAGGCCGCCGCACTTCTCTTCGCATCCGCAGATGCTTTCGTGGTGCTCGGCGGGGAGGATGCATCGTATTACGAAGAAGCGTCGAAGCTCTACGAATCCATCGCGCGCAACAAGCAATGGCGTGGGGAATCCACAGCGCGCGCAATCTATTTGCTCGGTGAAGTCCAGCGTCTGCGCAAAGCCCTTCCGGAAGCCATCGCTTACTACCAACGCTGCTTTGTCTCATGGGCCCGCTACCCGGCGTGGTGCGCGCGGGCGTATCTACGGGCATCCGAGAGCTTCGAGGCACTGGGACGCCGTGCCGAGGCAAAGGCCCACCTTTTCGAATTGGTCCGTAAAGCTGATAAATACAGCCGTCTCCCCGAGTACAACGAAGCGAAAACCCGCCTGCGTGCATGGGGTGAGACGGTCCCGTAGCCGCCTCACTCGGCCCCGTCGTCCCGCAGAATCTCCACCGCTGAAAGCTGCGGCGTCGCTGCGGAATGGGTGCGAAGTTCGATATCCAGACTCGTGTCGCATTCGATTCCCTTGAATTCCCGGACGACCGCTTTCATCGGACCGCCGGCCTCGCGTGCGATGTCGAAATCCGGCGCGACGACTTTTCCATTCAGCGCGATGTCGAATACCCTTCCAGCGGGTTTCGTTGCATCGAGTTCCGCGAAATGCAATCGAACGGTGTATCGGGTCGCAGCGGGAACCACGGCCTGCTCCTGAATCACAAACGCCGTGCGAACGAAGTTTCGTACAATATCCGGAGCTTTGCGTCCAAAGTAGGCCACCGCGTTTGGCGACGCCCGAAGCTTGTCACGCTCAAGCCCGACGACCTTCAGCGCGGCCCACGGAATCGCGATTTCCGTCGCGGATTTGCTGATGCCGACCGCGCCCTCCAGTTCGCATGGTGTTGCGGCGAGTTCTGAAAGCGTGCGCGCATCTGCTTTCCGGTCAAACTCCGGTACGTCGATCCGTTTCACATCGAGCGTTCCATCCGTGATGCTGAGATTTACAAGCTTCCGGGCTGTGGCGTCGCCAAGTGTGATCGTGAATGGCGGGGCCTTTGCGCCGGTTTGTGGAGCGCTGCCGATATAGAGATTCATATCGTCGTGCCGCATCCAGATGGTCGATTCTTTCTTCACCGGCACGCCTCCAAATCCGTTCCATGAGGCTTCAGCGAGTTCGCCGTCGATCACGGTTGCCGATGTCCGGGTGCTCAGGCACTGGGTGCCGGGCTTGTAGTATTGGAGATCGACGTGGAGCTTTCGGAGACCGCTAACGTTTGAGCCATAGAGCCACGGCTTCATCGTTCCCTCGATGGTGCGGCGGTCGGTGTTGATGCGAACAGCGCCTTCCGTGCTGTCCAGTGTCACCGGGACCACGAGGCCCGTGCCCATTTTCATCGCCAGCGCCGGGCGGGGGACAGCGAGCCACAGCGTGTCGTCGGCGTCGCGCCGGTCGCCGGGAGCGCCGAGATTAAACGCAACGTGCCGGAGAGCGGCGCTATCGAGCTGTTCTTCATTAAAGAGCGCCCAATCCTCATTGCGTTGCTGCGCGGTCGGGGCCATCCCGAAAGAGGTCGCGAAGTTGTAAGTGCAGAGACAATTCCCCGTGCCTTCCGCATAAAGCAGCATGCCAAGCGCCGGCACGAGCGTCTGCCCGCATCCGCTGCGGATGCCGCTGATATTACGCATCCCGGAATCATCCGAACGGTCATACATCCCGATGCTGCCGCTGCGCATAAAGTCCATGACCGCCGAGCTGATGATCCCGCTGCATCCGTAGCTGGGAGTGTATTCCAGCGTGCCGCTCGCGCCGGTGAAGGGCTCTTCGCGCATCGGAAAATCAAAGCCCTTTGCGCGTGGCAGTGTCGTCGCTTTTGAGTCCTTGTCCGCGTTGGTGCCGAGGCCGACGGCAGCGAAGTCGCTCAGGTCCGCCTTCGCACGTCGCTGCGACAGAAGCGGGAGTGGTCCGCCTTCCCCGCGCGCAGGCTTTAGTGGCGACTCCGCGATGGAGCGCAATGAGACGGCCGCGTGCGGCGTGGCAGAAATGTCCGCAACGACGATAATTGCCTCGGCATCGTTGAATGATTTGCTGCGGGCATTGGTGAGAGGCTTGTCCCAGAGCACGAGATCAAGCTTCGGTCCCCAGAGTTTGCAATCTGCCGCGAGCGAAAAATCCGTGGGTTTCCATCCGGCCAGCGTTTCGATCTCCGCCCACGAAAACGAGACCGCGATCCGGCCATCCGGGAGTTTTTCGATTCGCGGCTTCGGATGCTCGAAAGTCGGCTGAGGGCGCAGCGCACCATCGTGCGCACCGACGACGATTTCAAACGTCCCGATCCGCGGTGCATTCACACGATTTGCGGCAGGGCGAAAATCGAACGCCAGTTCCCATGCATCATCGCGCTGTGCGTCCTTGTTTTCAGCCGAGAGTACCAATCGCAGAGTTTCCGGCGTGCTCTCGATATCCATCGCACAACTCGCGCCGACTCTGTGTGTGCCGTCGATGTGGAGCGGCTCCGTCGCGTCGAGAACGGGAGCCGCAGCGCTCTTTTCGCCGAAGGTCTCGACGAGTTTACCCGATGCCGCGTCAAATCGCACCACCGTCGTTCCCGTTGCGACGAAGAAAGAATCCGCCGTTGCGAGTGCGGGCGCGTCGAGGCCGAGTGTGGAATTGAGCCGCCGCTTCCAGAGCTCCGTGCCCGTGTAGGCATCCACTGCGGAGACACTGTTTTCGCCGAAGACGAACAGCCGCCCGTTTGCCGCAAGAGGGGTCCGCGGACGTGTGTGCCGCGCCTTCTGGAGCTGTGACGATGGCCCTCCCCACCATGTAAACTTCAGCGGCCATTTCACGCGTTCATCCGCAGTGACCTTGCCGTCCCAGTCAAATGCGCCGGCCAGTTTCCCTCTCACGAGCAGTCCGTCGTGCAGTTCGTCCGCAGTCGCTCCGGGCGGTTCGCGAAGTGCGCCATCCGCGGCGCAGAGGACGCCGCCGTATGGGCGGAGTATCCGATACCATTCCGACGGTGGGACGCCCGCGGCATCGCCCGCGATGACGACGAGCCCCGCGAAGTATTCCGGAAACTCCGGGCCGTGGAATGTGTGGACGCTGACTCGCGTTCCGTAGAGTGCCGTCTCGGAAAGCAACCGCTTCCGCTCGCTTTCCACGGCCTTTGGCTCGCCGAGAATGGCGATGACATTGAGCTGCGTACGCTCGGCAATGCCTTGCGCAAGCCGCGCATCGGTTCCGCCCAGGACGACCGCAAATCCAGGCGAACCCGGAAGTCGTTTGAGTGCTGCTTCGACGCTTGCGGTCAACGATTGCGGTGGACGCAGGGTGGCCGGCACAGTGGCAGCGACAGCGCCCGCGCCGCCAAAGGCGTGCAGTGTTCCGGACGAAGTGCTCACGAATACGCGCCCGTCTGAGACCGCGATTCCGCGGGCCTGCCCATCGACCTTGGCGCTCCAGATTTCGCGCCCGGTTGAAGCGTCGCGCGCGGCGATGCGACCGGCTTCTCCCGTCAGGATTGCGTTTGCGGTGAGCGCCTCGGCGTAGATTCGAGCGCTATCGTTGCTCCAGATATTTTTCGCTCCGCCGCCCGAGAGATCCCACGCATCGGCCTTGCCATTGCCAAAAGCGAACACCCGTTCGTTGCCGAACACCGCCCGAGTCCGCCCGAGAAGTCCGGCGGCAATTTGCCCGCGCCACCGGGTCGCCTTCCACTCCGGAGCCGCGGCTCTCATTGATGCGCCGAGTGCCCACTCCTCCTTGCCCGTCTTTGCATCGAATGCCGCGAGGCTGTCGGGAAAATGCTCCACGCTCTCGCCGAGTCGCGGCGGAATGTCCGGCTGCCAGCCCACCGCCGTCACGAAAACGGTGCCGCCTGCAAGCGTGGCCCACGTCCCGCCTTTGTGCCCGACTCCGCTGTCGGCGCGATAGTGGAGAAGTTTCCCGGTTTTGATGTCAAACGCCGCCGGCACCCCGCGTCCCGTCGGAACGAGAAGAACGTCGTCGTTTGCAAGCAGCGCACCCTGCGGAGCCGGACCGCCAAATGCCGTTGATGGTTCGTGCGGGTATTCGATGTAGTCGTAGCAACTCGTGTCATTGCACCACCGCTCGTTGCCCGTCGCGGCATCGAGCGCGAAGATGAACACACCTTCGCTCGGCCACATTCCCGCTGTTACGTACACCGTGTCGCCCCGCACCAACACGCCGCTGCGGCAAGGCCAGCGCGATGCGAGACGTCCATTGGCCACGACCAGTTCATGATTGAGTGCGACACGCTTTTTCCAAACGAGCGCGCCGGTCTTTGCGTCGAGGCAGTAAGCGAAACCATCGTCGCCCGCGAAAAAGCAGCGCCCATTCGCGAGATGCGGCGCGAGGCGCACCGGCGCACCGCAAGTAAACTGCCACCGCACAGCTCCGGTGGCCGCATCCAGCGCTCGCACGGTATCGTCTGCCGACGAACCAAATACCACGAGCCCATCCGCAACGACCGGCTGAAAAGCATAGTCAAAATCCAGCGGATTGAGCGACCTCCCCGGCTCGCCCCATGCCGGGCGCGGAGCCTGAGGCGAACGCCACGACCACGAATGCGCAAGTGGAAGTGTGAGCGACTCCGCTGTAACGGAAGATCGCGCCGCGTCGTGCTTGAAAGCGGGCCAGTCCGCAGCCGGGAGCGCCGAGTGTGCGAGGGCCAGCGCGATTGCGAGGCGAGCGTTCATCGGACGTCGTCGGTGCGGAATGGCGACGCTGGCAGTCCGGCGCGGTTGTAGAGATTCGCGCCTGCCGGATTGCTGCTGTAGGCGTAGCGGACCGCGACGGGCGAGGGGACTTCAGGCGAACTCACCACCACCGTCTCGCCGTCGATCACCGCATTGGCCCACACCCATTTTTTGTCCGCCCCGGCGATTGCGAATCGCTTCAGCGGGGTGCCCTTGTCTTCCACGACGGGGGAGCGTCCGTCCTTGTGCGCGGCCATCAGTCCACCGCCGATGGAATCAAACATCACCCGCGCTTTGCCGCCTTCGAATTTCACTTCGCGGAAAAGCGGACCGCTCGGCACCACGTCCTTCTTTCCGTATTCATTCGCCAGCGCCCAAAGCGCGAGTCGCTCGCCCACGTCGGGCTTGTTCTTTGGGTGAATGTCTTCCGCATCACCGATGTCCACGGCGCTTGCCATGCCCGTATGCGGAATCGCCAGACACCGCCGCTGTGCATCACGAATCAGCCCCCACTCGCCGCCCGCGGGATTGTCATTTGGTTTCAAAAAAGACGCGAGCTGCACGAAGTAGAAAGGCAGCGCCGGATCGTTGAACCGCTTCCGCCAGTCGGCCAGCATCGCCTGCGTCATCTCCACGTAGAGCCGTCCATCGGCGTTGTTCTCGCCCTGATACCAAAGCACACCGCGCATCGCCATCGGCACGAGCGGAGCGATGTGTCCGTTGTGCAGCGTCACACAGCGCGGACGATGCATTTTCTCGCCGAAAGGATAATCGGGGAACTTCGGCGGCATCGGGATTTCCTTTCCACCCTGTATTGCTGCCCGCGACGCCGCGATCCATTGCTCCATCGGCGCGAGCGAATCGGCGAGTTGCTTTTGATAATCCGCCAGCGACTCCCGCATCACTTTCGCGTAGGAATCGAGCGCCGGAGTGTTCAGCAGCGTTTGCTCCGAGAGCCAGAGCTCGATGTTTGTTCCGCCCACCGCATTGGTGAGCAACCCAATCGGCACGCCCGTTTCCGCCTGCACCTTGCGGGCAAAGTAAAAGCCCACCGCGCTAAACCCGCCTGCCGAGCCGGGCGAACACACGCTCCAGCGCCCCTTCACATCCGTAGCCGGAGCGGAGGCGAAATTGTATTCCATGCGAAAGTGCCGCACCAACGGCAGCTCCGCGGACTTGATATCTTCGGGCGTCGCGCAGCCGCCCAGCGCCATGTCCATGTTCGACTGCCCGCTGCAAATCCATACGTCGCCGAGCAGCACATCCTTTACAGCAAGCGTGTTCTTCCCGGTCACTGTGAGCGTCAGCGCTTCCTTCGACATCGCCTGCGCCGCGAGCGTTACCATCCACCGTCCATCCGGGCCTGCCGTTGCATCTCCCTTCTGCGCACCGAGCGAAACCGACACCGTCTCCCCCGCCGCCGCCCAGCCCCAGACGGGAAGCGGACGGTCGCGTTGCAGCACGACATGATCCGAGAAAACAGCCGGCAGTGTGACGTCGGCAAACGCCACGGTACTGAGTGAAACAATGAGAGGAGCGATAAAGCGGGTGTGCATGGAAGTGATGCATCCACAGTCCCTCGGCGGGCTGAATCTTAGCAAATGGGAGTCGCGGCTATTCGCCGTCGTGGTCGCCGACTCCGTCGTCGCCGGCAGCTTGGTCGTGCGGTCCGTCGTCCCGATCCGATTGGTCCGCCGCCACAAACCAAGACGCACGCCTCACGTCATCGGGAATTACGTCGAGATGCTCATTTTCCCTGGCAATTTTTCGGAGCCGCACCCGATGTTGAATAACACCCTTCGTCGCGAGTGCTGACACTACGGCGAAACCAATGGTAACGACTGTTCCGATCATGGTGGCTGAGTCGTATCAGTGATCATGGTGCGTGGCGAGAATTGGTTGTCTGTCCTCCCATATGTATCGGAAGTAACGGCGGCTTGGACACGACCGAGGTGGAGCGCGATCTTGCGTTCGTCGGCAATGGGCTGGATGAGCGCGGCGGTTTCGCGGGCGATGTCGGCGAGGTCGCACGGTGCCGCGTTGGGTTCCACGGCACCGGCGTCGTGAGTCGCGAGTTCGAGCAGCGAATCCGTGAGCTGTGGCAGACGGCGTGCGGCTTCGCCGGTCGGCTGAACCGGACGGGAGCGTCCGGTCGGTCGCGAACGGGGCGTTTCTGCCACGACGCGCTCCTGTTTCAATCAAACAACCGAAGCCGGCACGCCCGTCTTCGGGGATTGACAAAACAAGCACTGCGGAGGACGAGACGGCATGAAAAGAATCATTTCGACCACCAACGAAACCGGAATGAATGCTGCTTTGCACCCATCCCGGTTGTCCATCTGGCGACGTCTCCTCCTCGCCGGTGTGTTGGCCGTCTGCACCCTGGCAACCAGCGCTCGCGCCGCCAACCACGCGCCAACCATCATCGCGCCCATCGGAACATTCTCCGGAACAACCGCGAGCGTCGGCCAGTCTGTGACTCTCGTCACAGGGGCGAGCGACGAGGATGGTAACTTGTTGACCTACTCTTACAATTTCGGCGACGGCACGAGCACAGGAAACTCGGATTTTAGTTTCGTGTTCCATACTTGGAATACGCCCGGCACCTATACCGTCACCGTCAGCGATGGCTCGCTGACGGACACAAGCTCCATTAAAATGGTGATCAACGCCCCATTCGCCGGGACCGGAGTGGATACCGATGGCGATGGATTCGCGGATTCGCTCGAACAGGAGTTTGCGGGCACCCTCAACAACACGCCGTTTGGAAACAACACGCCCGCCTCGGCACGCTCGGTGCAGCCGTTCGAAGTATCGACCACGACGATTGCTCTGAACTTCAAGCCCGGATCCACGAACAAGGACGGCGTGCGGGCGTCCGGCATCCTGTTCATCCCCGGAACGGTGAATCCCGAAGGTGCAGTGGTGAGGATTGATTTTGGCGGAATCGTGAAGACCTACGCGCTCGACTTGAGGGGTATCGGTGTGGGGTCCGATACCAGCACGTTCCGGCTTACCGGGAAATTCGGCAGGGACAATTCCACGAGGCTCGGAAAGCAGATGTACAAGTTCCAATGGAAGCTCCCGCCCGGCGCGTATGCCGCCGCCCTAGCCAATGAGGGGCTGACCAATGCCACCGCCATAAAGACCGTGACCGTACCCATGACTCTCCTCTTCAACGGCACGTACATCTATCAGCGGAACATCAGCCTCACCTATCGGGCGAAGCTCGATGGGAGCGGCTCTGCCAGATAGAAGTATGCGTATCCGGTTGGTTGGCAAAACAAGGAGCGCGACAGGAGCGGGGCTCTCATAGCCGGTCTTCCGCAAAGCCGCACCCGCGGCCCGCTCCATCGTGAGCTTATCGTTCTTCGTCAGCTCCGGCCTTGGGAGATTTCCTCAGGGTGTGACGTCATGCTTAGCCGCGCTGGTGTCACGTGGCGTGGAGCTGTTGGCGAAACGCGCGTAGAGCACCGGGAGCAGGAAGACGTTCAGCAGCGTGGATGTGACGAGGCCGCCGAGGATGACGACGGCCATGGGGAACTCGATTTCGTGGCCGGGGATGTTGCCGCGCCAGACGAGCGGGAGCAGCGCGAGGCCGGCGGCGGCGGTCATGAGGATCGGGGCGAGGCGTTCCTCGGCACCGCGGAGGATCATCGCCGGGCCGAAGGATTCGCCTTCCTCAGTTTCGAGATGGCGAAAGTGGCTCACGAGCATGATGCCGTTGCGCGCGGCGATGCCGAGCACGGTGACGAAGCCGACGAGCGAGCCGAGTGAGAGCACCCCGCCATTCAGCCAAGCTGCAAGCACGCCGCCGATGAGTGCGAAGGGGAGCGTCAGGGCGACGAGCAACGTGAGGCGGAGGCTTTGGAAATCGGCGAGCAATAGCACGAAGATGCCGCCGAGTGCGGCAATGGTGAGCCAAAACAAGCGCCGGCTGGAGTCCTGGCGTTCCTTGTATTCGCCGAGTAATTCGGGGTGATGCGCGGACGGAAACTTCACGGTTGCGAGGCGTGCTTCGAGGTCGCGCGCGACGGCGCCGAGGTCGCGGCCGGCGACGTTGCACGTCACGTCGATGCGGCGCGATGCGCCGCGTTTGATCTCATTCGGCGTGGGCACGATGGCGATGTCGGCGACTTCGCCCAAGCGCACCGCGCTCGAAGTGCCAGCGGCGCCGGGCACGTCGATGAGCAATTCGCGCGGCGCGTTGATGTCGGTGCGCGCCTCGAGGATGCTCCACACGGCGACGGCGTGAATCTTCTGCTCCTCGAAAACTTCGCCAACTTTTTGCCCCTTCACAGTATCGCTGGACACGGCAGGATTGCGCTATCTCGCCGGGCGGTGGCCTCGAAACCGATTTTGACTGTGATGTTGTCTTTTTTAGGCTTCACTTTTGGAACCATTGGAAGCGTGTAGTGCTCACGCCGCGCGATGGCAAGTTCAGTGAGATGCTCCGTTGTGTTGCCGGAAGCCGTGAATAGAGCGTGGCGGTGAAATGGAGGAAAGACGCTGGCGCAAAAGTAGCGCGACTTTGGAAAGTCGAGCTTCAGGAAAGAGCGGCCAGGCGAGGCGTCGGTACGATGCGTTTGAGTTTGGTGACCAAAGTAGGCGTGGTTCAACCGCGCGCTGCGGCGTCGCTGGAACGGTCGGGGGCGAGCGAGACAAAGACCCCGTCGGGATGTCCCTCGGTGCGGGCGCTGGTCGGAATTGGCTGGAACAATCTGTCGTACGGACGTTACACAACTGAGCAACCCTCCGACCCTATTTCATGGCCGAATATCGACACCAGATTGCCAGCCGCAATCAACGCGGCAGAGACTCCGTTCGAGGAGCGGGGTGCTTCGTGGAGCGGATTCGGCTCGGGACACTTTCGGCGTGGCTCCGGAGGGTTCGCCCGTTCATCATTTGCTTTATTGCAACGATACTGGGTTCGCATCGCAGTGATTGTGCGACGCTGGAAATTGCGATGCGGCACACGTTTAACGAAGCGCCTCTCCTGCTTGACTCGCTTCGCTTTCAAAACGCGGCGGGAGAGACTCTGTCGGTCTCCCGGCTCAGCTACCTGCTTAGCGGCTTCGCAATCGAACGCGAGGATGGCGTGTGGGTGGAAATTGCCGATCGTTTTGCATGGATGGATGCGGCCAAGAGGCGCACCTCGATCCGCCTGGACGGATTGGCCGATGGAAAGTACCGTGCCGTGCGATTTCACATCGGCCCGGACGCCGTGTCCAACATTGGCGACCCCGCGAAGCTCGCGCCGGACCATCCGCTGAATCCGAATCTCAACGGCCTGCATTGGAGCTGGCAAACGGGCTATGTCTTTCTCGCGATCGAGGGACATTATCGAGTTGGGGCAGCGGAGTTGACCGGATACGCGCATCATCTTGCACGGGAGCCAAACCGCACGCGCATCAGCCTCGCTGCGCCACTCGACCTTACGCACGATGCCGGGGTTGCCATCGACTTTGACATCGGCGTCCTGCTCAACGCACCTCGACCGCTCTCTTTTTTAAAAGATGGCGCGGCCACACATTCGCGCGATGGCGATCCAGTTGCGGCGGCACTCGTCGCGAATCTTCCTGGTGCCTTCCGCGTGACTCAGGTCGTATCCGCAGCGCCCGCACTTTCGCGGCCCGTGCCGGTGAAGCCTCTCTACTTACCGGAGAAATACACCCCGTATCGGTTCACGATGAACGGCACATTTCCGCTGCCGGACCTCCCCCGCGACAATCCTCTCATCGAGGAGCGTGTCGCGCTCGGGAAGGCGTTGTTTAACGACACGGCGCTCTCGCGTGACGGTTCGATTTCGTGCGCATCGTGCCATGTCGCGGACTTCGCATTTGCCGATCCGCGCCGGGTGAGCCTGGGCGTTCGCGGGCAGGCTGGAACGCGCAACGCGATGCCGCTTTTCAACCTCGCATGGAAGCAGGTGTTTTTCTGGGATGGTCGCGCGCCTTCGCTCCGTACGCAAGTGCTGGAGCCAATTCAGGACCATTCAGAAATGGATGAAACGCTCCCGGAGGTGATTCTGAAACTCTCGGGAACTGCGGTTTATCCTGCGCTGTTTCGCGCGGCTTTTGGTGCGCCGGAAGTGACCGCCGAAAAGATCGGCCTCGCGATGGAGCAGTTCCTTCTCACTCTTCTTTCAGGCGACGCGAAGTTCGACAAAGCCCTGCGCGGAAAAGCGATGCTCAGCGATGACGAAAAGCGCGGCTTCGAGTTGTTCATGACCGAGTTCGATCCGCGCACGGGCCAGCGTGGTGCAGACTGTTTCCATTGCCACGGCGGGCCTCTGTTCAGCGACCATCAGTTTCACAGCAACGGCCTCGCGCTCCTCGGAGATGACTCGGGGCGCGCCCGCGTTACGAAAGCGGAATCCGATCGGGGAAAATTCTCAACCCCCAGCCTGCGCAATATCGCGCTGACCGCGCCCTACATGCACGACGGTCGGTTTGCCACGCTGGAAGATGTCGTCGCCCACTACAGCACCGGCATCAAACGCAGCGCCACCCTCGATCCAAATCTCGCGAAGCATCCGGAGGGTGGCCTGCAACTGAACGCTGACGATCGCCGCGCGCTCGTCGCGTTCCTGAAAACACTGAGCAGCGAGTAGTCACCAGATCTGGCGGGATTTCATCGCTACGGCAGCGTGGCACGCAGGCGGAAATATAGTTTCGCCTGACCGGCGATTGCGGGCGCGGGGGCGACGGTGACCCATTGGCTGTCGGAATCGCGGACCTCCGTAGCGGTTTCTGTCGTCCACACGGCGCCGGGCGAATCTTCGTTCCAATGCCAGGCAGCGAGGTCTGTGGACACCTCGACACGATAGATAAGGTCCGTCGTCGTTCGGCGGAGATAACGCATTCCAGCGCCCATCGCCGTTACGGACGGAGGCACTGACTGTGAACGTTCCGGGTGGGAGAAAAAGGCGTATTCGGCTGCATTGACGACGCCATCGCCATCAGGGTCCGCTCCGGGTCCGGCGTTTACCGCGGTAGATGCAAAGTACCGGGTTCTCCAGTCCGCGTAGTTCCGAGTGGTGAGGTCGAGCGCGAGATCCCAAGGCTCGGCGACGGTGTCGAGCGGGGAGAGCAGTTCCACTACACCAGTGCCGTCGAGATTGAACCTCACGACCCGGTGTGCTGAGGGTTGCACCGGATTGTTGCCTCGTTTACCCGTATCAGCCACGTAGCCTTTGCCCGCCTCGACATCAATTACAAGCCCGTGCGGAGCATTCATTCCGGAGCGCGCGGTGCCGGTGGTGCCTCCTGCGACGGCGCGAAAATAGGTGGCACCGTTCTGCCGGTCGTTCCAGTAGAGTCGGCCGCCGGGGATCGTGTTGTCGATTTCAATGTCGCGTGTCCGCGACGGCGTCACGAGTGAAAAGGTGGTGTCAATTACGCCCGCCAGCGTCCCGCGGGAATAGGCGGTGTTCGTCTGGTCTGCCACGGTGACGATTCCCCAAAACGCGGCCTGTGCGACCGTGTCGATGCAAAAAAAGTAAGGCCCCTGGCCTGCCGCGGTATGTGTCAAAACGGTTTGCGGCGAAGTTCCGTCCGGGCGACAGCGGCGCAATTGCAGCGCACCGGACACCGCCGAATACACCCAGCCGCCCGCCGCGTCGAATTCCACATCGCCGACAAACGTATTGTCCGCAATCGTCGCGATGGTCGTCTGCGCGCCACCGGTCGTCGCCATTTTTCGAAGCGATATCTGCGTCGTCGCCAGAGTGCCGGGATCTTGATTCGCGTAATGAAAAAACAAGGTTCCTGTCGCGCCGTCCACAGCGATCCCCCGCACATCCGTCACCTGCGAAGCCGTCCACACATTTGCGTGTCCGGTCCCGTCGGGCTTCACGACATTGATGCGGCCCGCCAGTAGCTCCGGTTGATTCACATAATAGACCTCGGCACCCCGGCACGACCCGTCCCCCGCTAAGAAGAACATCCCGGTGACCAAAAGAAGGAAAGCAGCCTGACGCATCACTTTGTATCCGCCGATAGAATCGCGAAGTCAACGGACGAACGGGAGGATTCCCCGGCGTGTGAACCACCGGGTGAGCGGATGGTCTTGCGCGCCGCCTGAGAACGCCGCGACTAAATCCGCATTTCAACGGAAACACCGCTCCTTGATGCGACCAAGAGTCTGCAGATTTCCGATATATCTCGCCGGCCGAATGTGGTTCACATTCAGTCGTATCCAGTGAAAGAACTCCTTTCGAAACACATCCAGATCATCGGAGTCGCCGCGCGGCTGGTGACGGCAGCCTGTATCACAGGCTTCCTTTACTATGGGAGCACCGTCTTTATCCCGCTGGCGCTTGCGCTACTGATTGCCTTTGCGCTGAACCCGGCGGTGCGGCGGCTGATGAAGTGTCGGCTTCCGCGGGTCGTGAGCGTGGCGATTGTCGTCACGGCGTTTGTGGTTTTTCTCGGCGGACTTTCGTGGTTCATCGGCGGACAGCTTTCGGGATTCGTAAAAGAGCTGCCGCTTTATCGAAACAACATCGTGCAGAAAGTCCGCGAGTTCCGCGGGATGTTTTCCGGCGGCACGATCGATAAAATCCGGGCCACGGTGAAGGACGTGAGCGCGCAGACAGAGACGACTCCGCCCGCACCGGCTGCCGCACCCGCGCCGGTAAAGGAAACGAGCTTCGAGGAGTGGCTATCATCGGCCGGGGCGGTGACAGACCCCGCGACCACGTTTGGCCTGGTCATTCTTCTGGTGGCGATGATGTTGCTCCAGTGGTCGGACCTTCGGAGCAGGATATTCGGATTTCTACCGGGCAATGTTTCACACACCACGGAGGCGCTTGCCGACGCGGGGGAACGGGTCGGGAACTTTCTTTTTCTGCAGTTTGTGTACAATTCGGTGTTCGGAATCATCATTGGCCTGTCGTTGTGGGCGCTCGGCGTCCCTTACTCGGCGCTCTGGGGACTCTGCGCGGCGTTGTTCCGCTACATCCCGTATGTGGGTCCTGTCTTCGCAGCGCTGCTGCCGATATTGGTGAGCCTCGTGACGAGCTCCGGGTGGTCGCAGGTGATCTCCGTGGGCGTGCTCTTTTTGGTGCTCGAAATCATCAGCAACAACTTCATCGAGCCCTGGCTTTACGGGACGAAGCTCGGCATTTCTGAAATTGGCATCGTGATGGCGAGCGTGGCCTGGGCCAGCATTTGGGGCCCCATCGGTCTGCTGCTCGCGACACCGCTGACGGTATGCCTTGTGGTCCTCGGCACCCATGTTCCCTGCCTGTCGTTTTTCGCGACGCTACTGGGAACCGAAAACGCATTTTCCGATTCGCAGCAGATCTACCAGCGACTCCTTGCCGGCGACTCCGTGGAGGCCGCAGAGCTCACCAACAAACATGTCCGAAAGCGCGGAGCCAGCGAATTCACCGCGGACGTTTTGCTACCGGCGCTGAATCTGGCGAGGCGCGATCAGCTCTTGCGGTGGCTCAGCCAGGAAAACGCCGAGCATCTTTTCGAGGAAATCAAGGCAGTCGCCGACGAGGTCCAATCGCTCGATGAATCGTCCGGCGTTGTCACCACGGACAGCAAGAAGGAGGGCGCTTCGGGAAGCATCATTCTGTGGTCGGCATGCCCTTTCACCGATGCGGCGCTGCCTCTCTTGCAAAGAGAAATGCAACCACCCGATGGCGTGCTGAGATCGATCCGCTCCACCGAACTCATGGGCGGCGTCTTGCAAAGCCTCACAGAAAGCAACGGGAACGCCATGGCGGTAACCGTGGCTCATCTGTGCGAGGTGGATACGCCCCGTGTGGCGGGGATGGTCAAGCGGCTCACTCGCGCCATCCCGGGCATCGCCGTGCAAGTGGCCCGTTACGGAGCCAAGCCGTTTACCGCCGAGGAAAAAACGATGCTGACAGAATCCGGCGCGTCCGCACTGGCATCCACGCCAGCGGAGGCAAAAATCTGGATTGTTGCCTATCAGGGAATGGCAAAGCCTGCGCCAGTGTAGCACGGCCACGGCCATCGAAGAAGTTGACTTCGCCGCCATGCTCGAAGTCTGCGGCGCGCTCGTCGGCGCTCATCGATACCCGCAGCAGCGGCACTCTGATACTCACTACATCGACATCACCACCGCGACGTGGCGCGTCTTGCGAGCGGACCGCCTTTCGCAGCCATGAAGACGGCCTGCGCAGTGCGCAGCACTTTGCAGCGCACTACACATCACGGGGTTTGCAGCCGGTAGAACCGCTGCGTGCTGCCGGGGGTGTCGGTGAATTGGACGGTCGTGTCGGTATTGGTCGCGGCGCGCGTGGTGAGTGGGAGCCAGGTGCCGGTGGTGAGCGAGTCGCGGTAGGTAATGCGGTAGCTGCGTCCGGCGAGGGCGGTGTATGTGAGGGTGACTTGGCCGGTCGCTGTCATGGTGAGGACGCTGGCGGGGTTGCGTGGGTCGGTGCCGGTGAGGTACTCGGCGGCGTTGCTTTGGCCGTCGCCGTCGGTGTCGGCGGTCGCTGCGGTTGCGTTCGGAAGTAACTGGAGGCCGTTCGTTTTCTCCCACGCGTCGGGGAGACCGTCGGCGTCGTCGTCGATAAACGTGAGCGCGGTGCTTACTATGCTGAATGTCTGCGTCCCGGTGACGTTCCCGTTCACATCGAAACCTGTCAGCGTGACGACGTTTGTGCCGAGCAGGAGTGGCATCGTGGCGCTCCAATTATCGACGGAGGAAAAATCCACATCCACTGTTCCTCCAGGCCCGCTGAGTCGGACGGTCGAGGAGCCCCACGGCGCGGTGCCGTTGAGCGCAAGCGCGTCGGCGGCGGTGAGCGTGCCGTTTGCTGGCGCGTTGGAAATCGCGAGCGTGCTCTGCGTGGGGAGCTGGCTTTGCACAAAGGCGGCGCGCTGGCCAATCCACGTGAGGATGGGCGAGTAGTCCTGGCCGGGCGTGAAGTTGTCGTAGTGGTTCGTCCAATACGCCATGTGCGTGGTGTTGAAAGTCGTCGCCATGATGTCCGCGAGGTGCGCGTAAAAGCGGCGGAGATTGTGCGGGCGCTGGATGAGCTTGCTGATGGCACGCGGGCCGAAGAGCGGGGCGTTCGTCGCCTGGATGAAGGCGAAGTCCCAGTCCCACGGCAGCGCGAGCATTTTGCCGTCCTTCGGACGCTGATAGAAATACACGTTGTGCCCGTTATCGCGGCTGAAAATATCAGCAATGCCGCACAGCGATTCGAGCGCCATGCAGCGCATCCATTCGTCGTTATCGATGAGCGGGTCGATGGCCGCGTCGAACGCCGCGCCGTTTTGCGAGAAGGCCTGCGACACGCCCATCATCGCGCTGGAGTCATCATTCCACGGGTTGTTTTCGTGACGGAAAAACCAGCGGTAGCTCTCCGCCGATGCGCCGCGGTCGCCGAGGTCCACGTTCGTGATGCCGCCTTCCTGCGCGAGCTTGAGGCCGGTGGGCAGGCCGTTGTCGGTCGCGCTGGTGTGGTAGGCGATTTCCATTTTGTGCAGCTGCCCGTCGCTGCCGTCCTGATACATGCTGTCGAGGTAGTCGCCGCCATAGCGGGCCATCTGCAAAAGCGCGGGGCCGGTGTGGCCGGTCTGCGGCGCGATGAGGCGCACGATGTCATCCTGCAAACTGGCGACGCCGCCCGCGTGGCTGATGATGTGTTTCACCAACATCTCGTTCTGCCCGAACGGCGCGCCTGCGTAGCCCCAGTTGCCGCTGCGGTCGAGCGTGATGCTGTCGTGCACGCCGCGGAATTTGCGGTCCGGCGGAAACTCGACGTGGTAGCCTTGGCGTCCCGGGTCCGCGCGACCGTGCTCGCTGCCTTTGAGGCGGACGCCCACGTTGTGAAAGACCTCGCTTTCGTCGTAGATGAGCGTTCCGCCGAGGAGGTCGTCGGCGAGGAGATTCGAGTTGGTGAAAAGGAGCGCGTTGTCCGTGGCGGTGAGGATGAGCCGGATGTTGTGCGCGAGCGGGAGATTCGCGAGGCCATTGTCCCATTGGACGAGTGCCCGCGACGATGCACCGGCGACGGGGAAGGTGGCCGTCGCGCCGAGGCCATCGGCCGCGAGGACGTAAAACTGCGCGATGGTTCCCGCGCTTTGGCCTGGGATGGCTGCGCTCCATGTGCCGCTGCTGCTGGTCATCGAGATGGACGTAAACGCGCCGCCATTTATCGAGTAGAAAAGCGTGGCGGATGCGACGTTGTCCGGGTCGGCAGTCTCGATGCTCACGGTCGCCGCTTGCGACGCGGCGGGAACGGCGGGTGTGTGGCGCAGCGCGCGGAACGTCGGACCGATGTTTGCGACGAGGCGGGAATTGACCGCGCCGGGCGTGCCTCCATTCGCCGGTGTGGCGAGTCGGGTGACGCGCGCGCAGCGGTTCCAATATAGACGCGTGTTGAGAAGGTCCGCGCCGCGCACCCATTTCGCGCGGAAGCTGATTTCGTATTCGCGTCCATCCACGATGGCGGTGTTGCCGGTGAAGGTCGTCTCGATGTTGTTGTGCAGCACATCGGTGCCGCCGGTGGACGTGACGCGCAGGACGTGGTTGCCCGCATTTCCCGGCTCCGGGATGACGGCGCTGGTGCGATGGGTGCCGCGCAGTCGCCACGCGGTTCCACCGCTCTCGAAGTCGCCGCCCGTGAGCATCTCCGCCGCGCTGCCGGTTCCGGGCTGGCTCACGACGTGAACATCGTCAATGAGCACCTCGCCTTCATCGAGCAGGCCGAGGACAAACTCGTTGAAGTTCGTCGGGCCGCCGTCTGCCGCGGTCGTCGCGCGATACGTGATGGTCTGCCAGCCGGCGCGCGAGGATTCATCGCTCGCGGCCCACGCTTCGGGTGCGTCGTTGTCGGCATTCGGAGCGCGCAGTTCGAGCGAAGAGCCGCCGCCATCGGCTGCCACGGGCCAGCGTCCCGCGTCGGCGTAAGTCACGCGGTCGGCGATGTTGCCCGCGGCATCGCGGAGCAGGATGCGCTCGCCGCCGCGCGATAGGTTGTTGAGCAGCGGCCCTACGTGCGCGATGCCGGGATGCGCGGCTGCAAATGCGACGGGGTCATTCGCCATGACGAGAAACTGTCCCGGCGAAATGCTCGTGCCGGGCGCGAAGGCGAAGTCCGCGCCGTCGTCGAGCCGCCAGCCTGTGAGGACCACCGGCGAGCCTCCGCGATTGTGCAGCTCGACCCACGTGTTCGCGCTTTGGGCCGGAGCGATGGCAGGCGTGAGTGTTTCGCGCGCGGTGAGTTCGAGTCCCATGAAGACGTCGCTGTTTCCGCCCGCGGCCTGATGCACTTCGACGGCGAGCACATTGCTGCCGACGCGCAACGCTCCCGCCGGCACGGAGAGCACGCCACTGAGCGAAGCGCCCGCCTTTTCCGAAGCCGCTGCGGTCGCAAAACTCACCGCGCCTCCGGGCATGTTGTCGCGCACAATTTCGACACCATTCAGGTAAACCACCGCGCCGTCATCGCTCGCGAGATTGATGAAAAGTTCCGTCGCCGCGGCGTTGCCGGTGAAGTTGAAAGTCGTGCGGAAATAGTGGGTCGGCGAACCCGTCGCGAGCGTCGTTTTCCGCGGGCTTGGCGGCGCGCCGAGCGCGTAGTGAACGGCGACGCGCGCGGGGCTGAGCGCGGAATTATAAACCGCGACTTCGTCCACGACATAGCTGCCGCTGGCCGGCTCGCGATTGTCGAAGCCGATGAAGACCGTGTTGTTCCCCGTGGTGCCGGCGGTTGGCAAAATGCCGCTCACGGTCGTACTGCGGTCGGCGATTCCGTTGATGTAGATGACTCCGTTGTTCGCGCCGCCTGCTGCGTTCCAAGTGGTGACGATGTGATACGTCTGCCCGGCGCTGAGTGCGCTGACGCTGTCGAGCGACACGGGCGCGTTTCCGGTGCCGTAGTGCGGGCGGATGTTCAGCCCCGGCGACAGATAGTTCATCATGAAGAAGTCGCCGCCGCTCTCGCCGTCGCCGACGAGGTTCATGAAGCCCGCGGGTGCGGTGAGCACTTTCACCCAATACTCCACCGAGTAACCGCCGGGCCCGATTTTCTCGAAGCCGGGAATGGTGATGCGATTCGCGCCTGTCAGCGTGATGGCGCGACTCGGCGGGCCGTCGCTGACGAGCGCCGCTCCGCCGAGCGTGACGCCCGCGGTCGCTGTGCCGGTGCGGTTGTTTCCGCTGGCGTCCGCGATGCTGGTCGTCGCGTCGTCGAGCCGCCAGTAGGCGAGGGGAGAATCGGCGAGCACAGCCGGAGCGTAGGCGGCGATGGAGCTGGAAAACATGCCGGTGCCCGAGAGCCACGCAGCGTCGTTATAAGCATCGCCACGCCACGCGGTGCCGAGGTCCACGCCGTCGTCGCGATATTTCCACGTCGCTGTGAACGGCACGAGCGTGCTCGATTGCGTCACCGCAGGCGCGCCGGGTATCGGCCGCGGGTGATACATGATTTCGTTGATGACGATGTCGCTTTGAAAACTAAACGTATTTGCCGCGCCCTGCGTCGTCCCCGAGACATAGGCCCATTCGCCTGCATCAGTGCGACCGCGCGCGGTGGCTGCCACCTCGATGCTGTCCGCGAGCTGCGCCGCCGATGGAGTGAGGAGAAATACTTTCGCACCCACCGCCGGCGTGAGCGGCGGAGTGAGCGCGAGCAGCGCACCCGGCGCGATGGTCTGCGCCGGAATCGCGTAGTCGCCGCCGCCGAGGCCCGTCACCCTCACGAGCCAGCCGGCGAGATTCAGCGGAGTCGCGCCGGTGTTTTGCACCTCGATGAAGAACGCACCCGCCGCGCCGATTTCATTCAGCCGCACCGATGGCGGCGGTGCGGGATTGAACTGCAGCGCAAAATAATCCTCGCCCGACTGCGCGCGCGTCCAGTGCGTCGCCACCTCGCCCGCGGCGAGCGCGCGGCTCCAGTAGGCGACTTCGTCGAGCGTGCCGGTAAATGGCGTCGCACCGCTTGGTGCGATGTTGCCGAGCGTCGCCGGGGCCGTGCCCGATGCGGAAATGCTTCCGCTGTGCGTCGTGCTGTAGCGCAACGTGCCGTCCACAAAGATGGCCTTCGTGCCGGTCGCGGAGTCGTAGCTCGCGGTGATGTGATGCCGCTGGCCGTCCGTGAGCTGCGCGAATGTCGGACGGCCCGAAGCGCCGTCGAGCGGCATGTCGAGTTCGCGATACACGCTGCCCGTATTCAGCCCGAAGGAAAGCACCGGCCCCGCGGCCACCGGAGGACTGGCCGCTGCATTGTTGCCGTCATTTTGAAACTCTAGCGTGACCCGCTGGCTATCGCCCGTGCCGGGCACCACGTTCAGCGGCGTGTTCGCGCCGCTGCTGAGGTTCGCGATTTGCCCCGCGGTGAGCGCGACCCGGAACATCGCGAATTCATCGATGTCTCCCGTGAACGGCTCGCCGCCGCCAGGGCCGACATTTCCGATGACCGCCGCCGCGCCGCCGCCGCTCGCGATGTTCCCGCTGTGCGTCGTGCTGTGCCGCAGCGTTCCGTCCACGTAGATGGCCTTTACGCCGGTCGCGGCGTCGTAGGTCACGGCGACGTGATGCGGGTTTCCGTCCTTGAGCTGCGCGAGCGTGGGCCGGCCCGAAGCGCCGTCGAGCGGCATGTCGAGTTCGCGATACACGCCTGCGGTGCCGAGACCGAACGACAGCACCGGTCCCGCCGCGACGGGCGGGCTCGCACCACCGTTGTTCGAGTCATTCTGAAAGGAAAACAGGATGCGGTTATTGCCGTCCTCCTTGCGGAAAATCTCATCGTAATTTGCAAACGCGCCGTTCCATGTCGGCTTGATGCGCGCGACGATGGTCAGGCCCGTCGTGAACGACAGCCCCGTGCCAATGTTCACACCATCTCCGTTCGTGTTGTTAAACCGCGCGGCTCCCGTGCTGCCCGCGAGTCCCGGCGCGCGCGTCGCCGTGCCGATGAATGTCCCGCTCGGTCCGCCTGTCGCATCAATCGCGGGAGTGGTGCCGCTCGCCGCTTCATCGAACGCGTAAAACGCAGCGAGGCTCCCCGCGACCGCCGCGTTGTTTTTTCCGTAAACCGTGTCGGTGCCCGTGCCGTCCCACGTCGGCTTGATGACCGCTTCGATGCTGATGCCGCCCGTCACCGCGAGATTCGCACCAGCCCCCGCGTTCACAAACGCCGTGGTCGTGTTGTCAAACGAGAGCGCGCCCGTGCCAGTCAGCCCCGCCACGCGAGTCGCACCCGCGCCGAGCGTGCCGGTGTTGCCGCCCACGGAGTCCGCCGTCGTCGCGCCGCTGGCCTCGTCCATTCTCCACCACGACACGAGTCCCGACGGCGGGATGAACGGCGCGTTCGGGTCGGGAAAATTCGCCGCGCCCGGCGTGCCGCCCTTTTGATAACTCACCGCCCACGACGAAGGGTCGTCGCTCGCAGCCCCGGCGTTCGTTTTCGACAGCGAAGCCCCCGAGCCATCCGCGCCCGCCGGCCACTTTCCGTCCGAGCCGTAAGCGACCTCATCCATCACGCGGTCGCTGTTGTCGCGAAGCCGCAGTTCCTCGCCGTTGTTCGAGAGCCGTCCCGTCCACGGTCCCAGCGCGCCCGCCACGCCATACGCCGCCTGCACGCCCGCCGGGCTCACCGCCACCACGAGATGCCCGCGCCCCGCGATGACCGTCCCCGCGGGAAACGTGAAATCCACTCCGCCCGATATGCGCCAGCCGGACATGTCCACGTCCACCGCCATTTGATTGTGCAGCTCGATATACTCCCGCGAAGCCTCCGCCGTGTCCGGGTGGTAGTGGATTTCGTTGAAGGTGACGACGCTGTCCGCGCGCGCGGACACGGCGATGCCGAGCAAAGCCGCGAGCGCGAGCGCGTGAGCAGCGAAGAGTTTCATAAGGAAAAATCGCCCCGAGGTTCCGGGGACGTTTTCAGCGGCGGCGGCGCAGGCCGAGGGCGATGGCACCGAGCATCAGCATCGTCGCACTGCCCGGCTCCGGCACCGGCGAGCCGACTTGGAAGTTGTCGGTCCACGTCCGGTCGCCGCCCGTCGTGCCCACGGTGACCGAGTCATTCGTGGCCGCATTCAGGAAGGGGACATAGGCACCGGGCAGCACGACTGGCCCGCCGAATACCGTCGGCCCGCCGAGCGTGTCGAGGTCGAGGATGCCGAGTTGGATCTGATCCACCCAAATCGTCAGGTCGTTATTGTTCAGGTCAAAACGCACCGCGTAGTTGTGCCATTCGTTCAGGTCCACGCCGGCGAGTCCGGTGTCCAACGACGTGATCAGCTCGCCGACATTCGGATTGTAAACGCCGACCTCTGGCAGAATCGCGTGCGCATTTTGCCGGAAGAACACCGACAGCCCGTTCCCCTGCGCGATCGTGTCGCGTCCGTTGCCAATGGTGATGTTCACGCGATCGCTCACTTGCACCGCGTCCAACTGCACGACGAAATCATTCCGCAGATCATACTCGATTCCAAAGTTCACCTCGCCGCCACCCGTCTGCGTCATGCCAGTCGCCGAGCCCGCACCGCTGCCGCCGGGGAAAGGCGTGGCGCCATTGATGGCCACCGCATCCTGACTGATGCTCCACGCGAAATCCGTCCAGGTGCGGGCGGGATTGCCATAGTTATTCTCCAGCGCCAGCGCTCCGGGGAAGCCGTTGCCGATGTTGTAATGATTTGCCGGAAGCGTCGTGCGCGTGCCCACGCCGAGCGTGAACGTGTCGCTGTAATCGAGCGTCTGGATGAGGGACGACGAGCCGACAGAGATTCCGCCAGCGTGTGCTGCGGCGGTGAAGGCGAGGATTGGGAGGATGATTTTGTAGTTCATGAGAGTAGGTTGGATTGAGTTCAGTTGGTATGAGCGCGGTCCGAGGGTGAGCGCACGAATGCCACGCGGGCGACAAATAGGGGATCGTTGAAGATAAGACCATCACGCATTCGCGGGATGCTTCGCTTTGCGGCTTTGCGAAGTGGCCGTTTCCTACGATAGATCCCCGGTGATGCCCGCTCCATCGCTGCCATTCATCTCGACGCTTGCCGTGCTGCTCGCGAATGCCGCCGCGGCTTCGGGGCCGGTGGACGTGCTTGCGCGGGCGGGGTCGGCGGAACTCCGGGAGCACGATGCACGGGTGGAAGCATTGAGGGCGGAACTGGCTCTGTTACCTCCGGTGCCGGAGGCTCAGAATGTCGCGCGGGTGGGCTGGCATAGTCGGTTTAGCGACGGGGAGCGGGCGGCGGATGTTTCGCAGAGTGTGACGCTGGATCTCGGTGCGAGCGGGGCTTTTGATTCGGTGGTGCTTGTGCCAGTGAATGTGGCGTATGGGACGCATCCGGGGCCGGGCTACGGATTTCCGCGCCGCTTCCGGATTGAGTCGGCGGAGGACGCAGAGTTTTCAATGCCGCTGGTGCTGGCGGATTTTGGCGGGGCGGATTTTCCGAATCCGGGGAGCCTGCCGGTATGGGTCGCGACCCCGGGGGCGAAGGGGCGTTTTGTGCGGGTGACGGCGACGCGGCTTTTCTCGCGGGGAAATGAGGCGCTATTAGCGCTTGGTGAAATCATCGTGTGGCGCGGTCCGGTAAACATCTCGGCGGGCGCGATGTGTCGGACGAGTAGTAATTATGAAAACGCGCCGACGTGGCAGCCGGGAAATCTCACCGATGGCCAGACGGTGCTGGGGCCGCCGGTGATCATCGGACCTACGCCGGGAAATGGATATCATTCGTTTGAGCGGCAGCCGGAGTTTTCGGAAAAGTGGGTGCAGCTCGATCTCGGTAGCTCGCAGTCGCTTGATGAAGTGCGGCTGTTTGCGGCGCGTCCTAAGGATTTCCCCGTCCGTCCTGGTTTTGGTTTTCCGAAACGCTTTCGGGTAGAAGCGAGCGAGATGGAGGACTTTGCGAAGCGGGTTTCGTTGGTGGAGTTTGACGGCACTGATTGCGAGAGCCCCGGCGATAATCCGTTCCTAGTCTCGGCGCGGGGAATCTCCGCGCGATATGTGCGGGTGACGGCGACGCGACTGTGGTCGCGGAACAATGATTTCGTCTTTGCGTTGAGCGAAATGGAGGTGTTCTCGGGAGGTAGAAATATCGCGCTGGGGGTCACACCGTCGGCTTTGGAGGACATCAATCTGCCGAAGTGGAAGCTGATGTATTTGAACGATGGCTTCACGAGTGCAGGCCGGCTCACGGACTGGAGCGGGTGGCTGCGCGGGCTTTCGCGGCGGCGCGAAGTGATGCAGGAACTCGCGGTAATGGAAGCCGCCCGCGAGCCGCTGGTGACGGCTGCATTTTGGCGGCTCGGGAAATGGACGGCTGCCGGCGCGGGCGGCGTGGCTTTGCTCGGGGCATGGTGGAGCGTGCGTCAGGGGAGGGCGCGACGGCGGGAACTGGCAAGATTGCGTCAGCGCATCGCGGGTGATTTGCACGACGAAATAGGGAGCAATCTCGGCAGCATCGCGATGCTCGCGAACCTCGCTGAGGATCACGATGACAAAAAGGCGGACCTGGCGGAGATTCAGCGCATCGCGCAGGAGACGGCAGACTCCATGCGGGAAATCGTGTGGCTCATCCAGCCGGGGCGCCGTGGGTCGTCGGACCTTGCGGGTCGCATGAGGGAGATCGCCCTTAAGCAACTCGCGGGGAGCGAATGCGTGTTTGAAGCGGAGGGCGTGTGCGGGCCGTTCCCTCTGGATTTTGAGCGGCAGGTGATGCTGCTTTTCAAGGAATCGCTGAACAACATCCGCAAGCACGCCCGCGCCCGGCGCATCGGCATCCGTCTCACGCAGAACGGACGCGATTTTTCCCTGCTCATCGCGGACGATGGCGCGGGCTTCGACCTCGCCATGCCGCACCACGGGCATGGGCTTGTGAGCATGAATCACCGCGCGGGTCTCATCGGCGCGACGCTCACCGTGGAGTCCAGCCCGAGCAAAGGCACGCGCCTCGCGCTTCACGCCCGAATTCCATGAAATCGACCAACAAGATCAGCGTTTGGCTCATCGAGGACAACGCGACCTTTCGCCGCGTCATCGCCCGTACCATCGCGAAGCATCCGGGGTTTTCGTGCGACGGCGATTTTGGCCGTGCCGAGGACGCGCTCGCCGCGCTGAAGACGCAGGCAAAACCGGCAATCATCCTCCTTGATGTGGGGCTGCCCGGCATGAGCGGAATCGAAGCCATCCCGCAACTCCGCGCCCTTGCGCCGGATACAGCGATGCTCGTTCTCACGGTGTTTGAGGATGAAGAAAAAATCGTCGCCGCCATCTGCGCCGGGGCATCCGGGTATCTGCTAAAAACCGCGCCCGCCGAAGAACTCATCCGGGCAATGCGCGACGTCCTCGCCGGATGTGCGCCGATGAACGGCCGAATCGCCCGCCGCGTGCTCGACATGTTTAGCAAACTCTCGCCCCGCAAGAACGACTACCATCTCACCGAGCGTGAGAAAGCGGTGCTCCAACAAATGACAGAGGGATTCATCAAAAAAGAAATCGCCGATCACCTCGCTCTCAGCGTCCACACCGTGGACACGCACCTGCGGAATATCTACGCAAAGCTCCAGGTGAACACGCGCACCGGCGCAGTGTCGAAGGCGCTGAAGGAAGGGCTGGTGT
The DNA here is from genome assembly GCA_031374705.1 of Verrucomicrobiaceae bacterium. Taxonomy (GTDB): domain Bacteria; phylum Verrucomicrobiota; class Verrucomicrobiia; order Chthoniobacterales; family Chthoniobacteraceae; genus SXWH01. The sequence continues at coordinate 57,356 of JANMGP010000277.1, forward strand.
AGAGATTCCGGCGTTTGCGGGACTATGGGAATGTGGGGCGTGCGGTTATAACTTCGCGTATGTTTCGCTTTTTTCCTGTCTTTTTTGTCGCTGCGGCGTGGGCTTCGGGGTTGCCGCTGGGTTGTGGATCATGACCTTGCTCCTTCGCTCTTATTCTTCATCCGCGGCTGCGCTGCTTTTCGTCATGAGCGTCGGACTGGCTGGTGCCGGTGGTGCCGCGGAGCCGTTTGATGCTTTCTTGGAGAAGCATTGCATCCGCTGCCACGGGCCGGAGAAGGAGAAGGGGGATTTGCGTATCGATAGGCTTTCGCGCGATTTCAAAGTGGGCGCGGACACGCATCATTGGGCGGAGATGATGGAGCAGGTGAATTCCGGGGAGATGCCGCCGAAGAAGGAGAAGAAACCGACGCAGGAGGAGATGGCGGCGTTTGTGACGAGTCTCGATGCGCGAATCAAAGAGGGTCGTTCGGCGCGGATGGCGGCGCGTCCGGCG
>JANMGP010000360.1:0-1793 GCA_031374705.1 Verrucomicrobiaceae bacterium
GCGTAAGTGTCAGTTCGTCGCCCGGCTTCGCGAGCACATTCGAGCCGACGCGCGGCCCGGCCCACGGCCCCATGCCCGCACGCGGTCCGAGACCGACGCCCGGTGTGCTGATCTCGATGTACTCGCCCGGCCCGAGGCGAATGGGAACAAGCTGCGCGAGCGTCGTCCACCTGATGCCGGCGACTTCGACCTCCGCGTGCTTCGCATCGTGTGCTCTCACTGCGCCCTGATGGAATGTTGGCACTTGGACCACCACGGGGAATCGCCGCGGATTGTGCACTAGCAGCCGCGCTTTGAGCGCCTCGCCGATGCGATGCTCGACAGCGTCTGGTTCCAGCACCCACGCCGCGTGCAGGGCCTGAAGCTGCGAGGTGCCGCCCGGCAAATTGTCTCCCCATCGCACCCTGGCATACTTCTCCGGCAGCGCCTCACCATAACGTATCGTGTGCCTCGTTCCCTTCCCAATCGCCATACTGAGCGGCGAATCCTGAATGCCAGCCAGTTCCTCGAGCAGCGTGATGGCGTCGCTAGGTTTCCAATCGTGCGCGGCGTCGAGACGCGGCAGGAGTTCATTAAGCTTCGGCACCGTTTCCCAGGTCGGGTTGTAGCGGATGAAGGTCTTCACCGACGCCGCCAGTTCGCCGACCAGCGCGCCGGGTATGTCGCCATTCGCCCGCGCGTAGCGCTGCCAGACTTCGTAATACGCACGGGTATCCTTGTGTATCGGAGCCGGCGCGGCTGCGACGTCTGCGGAGCCTCGCGTCTGTCCGGTGACGAGCTTGCCCGTCCACGCGCCCGCCGGGGCTTTCGCGATCTCCATTTCCGCGACGGCATGATTGCGGTCAATCTTGCTCAAATCGCCTTCGATGCCGGCGCTCACGGTCTTCCCGTCATCACCGCCTTCCTCCTTTGTGAACATCCGCAGCACGCCGCAGTGACCCGGCTGGAGGTGCCACTCGGCCTTTGCCGTCTCCTCGTCGGCAAGCACGAGCACCGTGCGGTTGTCTGCGCGGAAGTTGAGTTCGCGTGGATTCGGTGCGTCGTCGCTCGCGAGGAAATAAATCTCATTCTCCGACACGTTTTGCACGACGAGCTGGAAGAACGGCTCCTTGCCCAGCAGCGCGTCGTCGAGTGCTGGCGGATACGCAAGCGCCATGCGGAGGCCATTCACCGGCTCGCCCCACTTCAGTTTCGCGACAGTCTCCGGCGCGAGTTTGCCGGTGAGGTTCGTCGTCAGCGCCACATCCTCGCGATCCTGCGGCGGGATCGCGGCGATGAGCGAGGCGAGTTTTTTCGCGGATGCCTGGTCAGTGACGACAGGAGTGGCGATGTCGAGCTGACGGACATTGCCATTGTCGCTGAGCAGAAACACGCGGCCCTTCGTGAGATCGCATTCCTTCTGCCCGAACTCGCGAGGAGGCGGTGCGGGCTGGCTGAGGTCGCGGCCTTCGGCGGGTGCGGTCGTGATGCTGAGTTTGCCTGGCGCGGTGTGTGTGCGATGAAAGCCGAGCGCGATGCCGGGCTTCTTCGCGGTAATCGTGCCAGAGTCGGTCCAAGTGCGCGTCTTCGGATTGGAGTCGTGCGCCGACGATGATCCTGTAAATCCGGGATAAGCGATGACGAACGCCGCGTCCTTCCCGTCGTGGACGCAGTAGGCGGAAAAGTCATTCGTGCCGATGTGTGCGCCCTGCGGTGGATTCCACTTTTCATCCGCCGCACGGAGCATCGCGATGGGGACCGCGATACCCACCGCAATGGCCAGCGCTAGTCCTGCGAGGGCCACGGACACGTCG
>JANMGP010000015.1:0-49096 GCA_031374705.1 Verrucomicrobiaceae bacterium
ACCTGCGCACATATCGAAGGCTGCGAGGTGCGAAGCTTTTCCGACGCCCGGCTCACGCTCCCTTCCTGGGCGACTGCGTGAAAGTATCGAAGGTGGTGATAATTGAGCCATTCGGTGGCGGTATTCTCGGATTCCATAAAAGCTCACGGTAGCTTCCATATAGTGTATTTGTCGAATCCGGAAATGGCGCTAAATCTCGGAACGTTATGAAATTCATTCTTACAAACAGCAATCACCAGCCATCCGCAGCGTTCGCCGAACTCGTTGAAAAAAACATCGAGTTACTCCGCGAGGATCTCCACATAGACGAAGCCCATATTCGATTGGAGCACAACTCCGAATCGAGTCCCGCATTCCGCATTACCGCGCATTTAGTCACACCCGGGCCGGACGTTTTCGGCGAAGCGGTGGATCACACGCTCCGAGCGGCTCTAACAAAACTCGTAACAGAGCTCGAATCTCGAATCGATCACCGTCATCAAAAGCGCGAACGGCGGGCCAAGAGCCATTTCAAAACGTCCGCTCCGACCCAGCTCAACACCGCCGCAAAGCGCTAAACGGCACTTCATCAGTTTTGATTTAGAACATGACAGACACAACCTGGCTCTGGGTCGGCTTTAATCTCTTCGTGCTAGCGATGCTCGCGCTTGATCTCGGCGTATTCCACCGAAAGGCGCATGTCGTATCGTTTCGTGAGGCGATGGGCTGGACTGTCGCATGGGTGACGCTCGCCGCCATATTCAATCTTGGCATCTGGCACTTCGCCGGTGCTGAGAAGGCGCTCGAGTTCACGACCGGGTATGTGATCGAGTATTCGCTCAGCGTGGACAATATCTTTGTCTTTGCGCTGCTGTTCTCTTACTTCGCGGTCCCCGCCGCCTATCAGCACAGGGTGCTCTTTTGGGGCATCCTCGGGGCGCTGGTCTTGCGCGCCTTGATGATCGTCGCCGGAACGGTGCTCATCACCAAGTTTGCGTGGATTATCTACGTGTTCGGAGCATTTCTTATCCTGACCGGGATCAAGATGATCGTGAAGAAGGAGGAGGAGATTCATCCCGAGAGAAACCCTGTCGTGAAATGGTTCAAGAGACTAATGCCTGTCACCGCAGACTACCGCGGCGACAAGTTCTTCGTTCGGGAGAACGGCGTCCGAATGGCGACTCCTCTGTTCGTCGTGCTGTTGCTTGTCGAGATATCGGACGTGATATTTGCGGTCGATTCGATTCCTGCAATCTTCGCAGTCACAAAGGACCCGTTCATTGTCTATACTTCGAACGTCTTCGCCATCCTGGGACTCCGTTCGTTGTATTTCGCACTGGCCGGAGTTTTGGACAAGTTCCACTACCTCAAAATCGGTCTCGGCGTCGTGCTTACATTCGTCGGCGTGAAGATGTTGCTCGGCCACACACCGTGGAAAATCGACACGCTCGTTTCGCTCGGAGTGATTATCGCGGTGCTCGCGACCTCGATCGTTATGTCGCTCGTGCGGCCCAAGAAGGTGATCATCAAAAGTGATGCTCATGCTCCCGCCCCTGCGCTGATTGATTGATGACTGTTTCCTCGATTCAATAGTCAATGAACTCGCAAAACTTCCAACAACACCCGCTCGGACGCCTCATTTTCCTGAGCCGCTGGCTCCAAGCTCCGCTGTACCTCGGACTCATTGTGGCGCAGGGAGTTTATGTCTTCCGGTTCTTCATGGAGCTCTGGCACCTCATCACCATCGCGGCCGATGTCGGCACGGTAAAAGAGTCGGATATCATGCTCATCGTTCTTGGCCTCATCGATGTCGTGATGATCGCGAATCTCCTCATCATGGTCATCATCGGAGGCTACGAGACGTTCGTCTCTAAGCTCCGCCTTGATGGACATCCTGATCAGCCGGAATGGCTGTCACACGTGAATGCGGGCGTGCTCAAAGTGAAGCTCGCCACCGCGCTCATCGGTATCTCTTCCATTCATCTCTTGAAGACCTTTATCGATCTGAAAATGCACACCCAGCATGAGATTTTGTGGCAGGTCATCATCCACTCCGTCTTTGTCTTCTCGGCGCTCATGCTGGCCTGGATTGAACGCCTCGTTGCCGCACCGAAGCATTAACTATCGGCAGAAGAAATCCATTCGTCGGAATCTGACCGCGTGTGCTTGGATCGCTCGTGTCTGCTACGGGCAGGCCGGGTGCGTCGGGAAATTGAACATCCGATCGTCGCGAACTTGCTCGGCCTGAATTCCGGAGTCTGCCGATGTAGCCGACTCGAACGGGGTGTCACTTTTGAGTGATCTGACTATTTTGAAATCGGCTGCGGGATCCTAAGGTAAGCGAAAAAGTCGCGGAGTTGCTGCTCGGTGAGGCCTTCGAGCAGGCCGTCGGGCATGAGGCTGCGGCCCGCGCGTTTCATGTCGGCGATTTGCGCTCGCGGGAGAGCGATATCCTGGCCGTCGATGCCGCGCAGTGTGACGACATTGGCGTCCTGGTCGGTCACGAATCCGCCGAGCGTGCGCCCGTCCTTCGTCGTGATGGTGAAGTTCTCGAAGCCCTCGCGGATTTCGGCGCTCGGTGTGAGGATGCTCGTGAGTGTCGTGCCGAGATCTTCGCGCTGGTATGCGGTGAGGTTCGGCCCGATTTTGCCGCCCTTATGGAAAAGCTGATGGCACGCCGCGCACCGCGCCATGTAAGTCGCCTCGCCGTCGTACGGATTGCCGGGTGCTTTCGCGAGGGTGCCGAGGATGGCGTCGAACTTCCCGCGATCCGGCTTTGCTGCTCCGGCTGCGGGGAAGAGGCGCGCGGCTTTCTCGCGGTCGGAGCTTTTCTCCCTGAGCCACGCGGACGCGTCCGGAGGAACGTCGCCCGGATTCAGCGTGCCGTTCTGGACGAGTGAAAGCAGCGCACCGCGCGAAGCATCGCGGCTTGCGAGCAGGGTGACGGCAGCGGGCCGCGCGGCTGGCGGGATCTTGGCGAAATTCGTGGCGACGCTCGCAGCGATCTCGGCATCGTCGAACGGCAGCAGCGCACCGAGCGCAGCCTTGCGGATGTCGGCACTCGCATCGCCCGTCGCGAGCCCAAGCAGCGGCTGGACGGCACCTGCGGCTTTCGTTTCGCCGAGGGTGCGGATGATGAGCGCGCGTTCCTCCGGCTTGGCCTTCGCATCGGCGATAATTCTCAAACCATCCGCCAGCGCCGCTGCTTCTCCCTGCCGCACGCGGAACGCGAGCGAGCCGCTGCCAGCTTTTGCGAGCGCGGCGAGCAATTCATCCGGCAGCGGCGGGATGGCGCGGCCTTTGAATGCGGCCTCGAAGCCAGCAACGAGCTGTTGCTTCCCGTCCTTCGACGAAACATCGAGCAACTTCGCAAGCGCGAGGTGGTCGGCGCGGGTTTCCGTAGAGGCGAGGCGTTGAGCGATGCGCGTGGCAAGGTGCTTGAGTACGATGTCGCTTGCCCATGGGTTCAGCGTCGGTTCCTTAATCTCATCCGCCACATTCTTCAGCCCGACCACCATGAGAGGCTGAAAGCAGCGCATCACCTCGAAGCGGTCGGAAGCGATGAACGGTTCCAGCGTCTGCCACACAAGCAGTGGCACGAACGGATTCTCTGCATCCTTGCTTGCCCCGATGAAACGATTCACGAGCGCGATGGCATGATACGAGGGCAGCCTTCGCATGGTGGACGCGATTTGTGTAAGGATGATGTCATGCCCGGCGGCGTTTGGCGTGCGCGCCACAGGCGGGCGCAAACTCTGGGCGCTGCCCACGAGGTTCGCGACCGCGTCGAACATTCCCACGCCCAGCCTCCGCGCGTCGCCCGCGAGACGGATGCTCCACGCGGCGACGTGTGGCGACTGATGCTTCAGTGCGGCAAGCGAGATTGCCTCGTCGAGCGCCTCCATCTGGTGCAGCCCCCACAGCGCCTCCAGCGCAGGATGCGTTTCCTTTTCTGCGAGCATCGCGCGGAGCTTCGGAACGGCGGAATTGCCGCGTCGCTCGCCGAGCAAGCGCACCGCCGTCCAACGGTGCCAGCGGTTCGGGTGACGCAGCATGGCGATGAGTTCGTCGGTCGTCTTGAGGGAAAGGTCCACGTTCTTTTCGAGCAGCGCGTCTTTCCCGCGCAGGCGGTAAATGCGGCCGGTCGTCGGGTCGAGCTGGCCCTGGTAGTTTTGTCCGTGCGCGATGTATTCCTCGTAGAAATCGGCGACGTAAACCGAGCCGTCGGGCGCGTTGGCAAGGAAGACGGGGCGGAATGCGATGTCGTCGCCCGCGAGTGGGATGCCGATGTCCTTCGTGGAAAAAGTCGCGCCCACGGCGATGCGCTCGGACGCTGTGATGTTGCGGTGAAGCGGGTCTGCGCCGAGCATTTTTCCGCGCAGCGTCGGCACGGCGGTTCCTTCGGCCATGATGATGTTGTGCGTGAATCGCTGGATGGGATTCGCGCTTTTCATCGGGCCGAATTCGCCGAACGAAAACTCGTGTCCCGTCGCGCCGAACTTGCCGGGGTCTTTGCCCTGCTTGAGGTAGATGCCGTTTTGGATAAAGTGCCAGCCGCGTGTGTCGCCGCCGTTGTGTCCGCTGAAAAGATTTCCCTCCGCGTCGAACTCCAGCCCGAACGTGTTCCCGCCGCCCTCGGCGAAAATCTCGTAGATCTTCCGCTCGGGATGATACCGCCAGACCATGCAGCCTTCGAAATAGACGGGCGGCGTGTCGAATCCCGGACGCGTGATGTGCGATGTCGTCGTGCTGCCCTGACCGCCATAGAGCCAGCCGTCCGGCCCCCATACGAGGCCGTTTGCGACGCTGTGCGTGTCCTCCAGACCAAAGCCCGCGAGGCGCACTTCCGGCGGTCCGTCGGGAATGTCGTCGCCGTTTTTATCCGGGTAAAACATGAGATACGGTGTGTTCATCACCCAGATTCCGCCGTGGCCGTAAACAGCCGCGTTGGCCATATTCAGGCCTTCGAGCACGTTTTTGTGGCTGTCGAAAACACCGTCGCCATCCGTGTCTTCATGCACCGAAATGATGTCCGCGCCGCGGTCATGATTCGGCGGCGGCGGCGGCACTTTGTCGAACACCGCGCGGTAGTATTGATCGCGGCTGAGCTGTTTGATTCCCGCCGGATAAGGATACTGCCGGTACTGGGAAACCCAAAGCCGCCCGCGTTCATCGAACGACATGTGCGTGGGCTGCGCAACGAGTGGCTCCGCGAGCAACAGGTCCACCGCGAGCCCAGGCTCCACGCGCATTTTTGCAAGCGATTCCGCCGGCGAGAGCCGCTGGCCGGGCATATTCTCCGTCGCGACGAGCGGCATCGTGGAAAGACGGAATCCTTTCTCGGTGAACGCGGCCTTTTCCGGTGCCTGCGCGAGCGGTTTCAGCGCCGCCGCGTCACCGGAAAATTTCTCCCAATCGCCCGCGAGCACGAGTTCATCGAAGTAAGTGCGGAAGACCGGCGCTTGCGCAAACCGCTCATCTTTTTCCAGCCGCACCGCGAGCGTATTGAACACGCTCTTTTCCAAAATGCCCTTCGGCACTTTCAGTCGTTTGCCCGCCGCAGACGATGTGCCATCGGCGATTTTCTGTCCATTGAGATATACCGTGAATGGTCCAGAAAGCTCGCCGAGCGAGAGCATCATCGAGTCGCGCCAGAGGTCTTTCTCCTGCGGCGTGACGAGGTTGTCGGGCACGCGGATGTGGCATTTGAGCCACGTCTCGGCGTGGAGCGGCAGGGCGGTGAGTGCCAGGAAGGACAGAAGTTGAAGCGTGCGCATTCTGCCTTGTTCAACCCTCCGAATTCAGTGGCATTAATCCAAACTTTGCAGTTCAGCGGAAGCACTCTATGGTTGAAACGATGTTGAAAACTCGAAATACGCTCGCCCTCCTTGTTGCGCTCTGCGTGCCGGCAGCGGGCGCCTTCGCGGATTTGTTGGTGGTCCGAGGCACGTCCGTCGTGGGAATCGCGGTTGCTTCCGTGTCGGAGAATATGAAGAAGGAGCTTGGCATCGAATATAAGGTCGTGACGGAAGGTGGCAGCGCAGCCGGCATCGCTGGAGTGGGTCAGGACGTCGTGGATGTCGGGCTCACGGCCCGCGCGATCACTGGTGAGGAACGCGCGGCCTTTCCAGACAAGCGGCTCACGGAAACCAAGATTGGCGCGCAGGCAGTTCTCGTCGTCGTGCCGGAAACCGTGTGGCAGTCGGGCGTGCGACGGCTTTCAAAGAAGCAACTCATTGCGATTTACGAGCGGCGGGTGAAGAACTGGAAAGAGCTCGGCGGCACGGACCGTGAGATCGTTTTTTATAATCGTCCCGGCGGATTTACCGGTCGCGGTGTGTGGGATGTATTCGTCATCTGGCTTTATGAGGACGTTCGAAAGGCGCCGAACTCAAAGGCTGAGATTCTCGAAACACCGGAAGAAGTGAGGGACACGGTGGAGTTCAACGGAGGGGCGATTTCGCTGCTGGAATTTGGCGAAATGCCGAAAGCGGGGCTGAAAGCGATCCCGATCGAACTCGACAATGGCAATCTTGTCGAACCCACCGCCGAGAATATCAGCACGGGAAAATATCCGCTTTCCCGCCCGTTGTTCCTCGTGACTGCGGGCAAGCCCACAGGGGCGGTAAAGAAGTTTCTCGATTACATGGTGGGCGAGAAGGGACAGGCGTCGGTGCTGAAGGCGGGGCACGTCCCGCTTAGTCAGCTCGAAGAAAAGTGACCGATAAATCTTTTACAGCGTTGTGCCTCGGATCATGCTCCAATTTTTCTAAATGAAACCGGATAGCCCAAGTCCAGCAGCTCATCTCGTCCGTTTCGGTGTCGCCACTTCACGAGGCGGCTTTCGAGCGTTCCTGCGCCATCTCTGGATGCAGAGCGATGTGTTGTCCGACCCTGCGCGTGCAGCGAGCGCACAGGCCGTCTGCGATGCGGCGATGGCAAAACCTGGAACTCAGTTTCCGCTGGGCGTCCAGCCTTGGGCGAATGCGCTCGCGCGAGCCCTGCGGCGTGTCGCGCGGCTCTTTGCGGATGAGGGACTGGCGATTCGCTTTGCGAATTCAAAAGCAGGAGCAGAAATCGCACGCGTCCTGAATGCTTTTGGACCGCTTTGCGCGGACATGGATACCGAACTCGAGACGTCGGGCTTTGAGGTCCAGCTCGGCGAGTCCGAATCTTCTGTGCGCAACCGCCTCGGCCCCTATTTGCCGGAAACTCCCGCAGTTCCGCAAATCGGCGTGGCGCGCTTGTGGCTTCCTGATTTGTTCTCCGGAATGATGCACGCTGCGATGTGGCGGGAAATCGTCGCCGATCCTCCCACTCTGAAACTCGCGACGTGTTCCGCGACGGAATTCTTCGGCGCTTTAACAAAGGAACTCCGAATTGACGGCCCGTCCGAAAGCGCGGTCGAGCAATCCATTCTCGCGTTTGCCCCGAAGGCGGTTGATTACGGGCTCGGCCAGCTAACCTGGATGCTGGAACCAGAGGCGTCTGCAAACGTCGAAGCCGCCGTGCTCCCGTTTCTGCGTGCTGCTTTCGCGAGGGATACGCCGCCTTCACCAGTGGTCGCTCCCGTCGCGGTCCCGCCGCCGCCACCGCCTCTTGAGAAGACCGCGCCTGTTCCGCCAGCACTTGTTCCGTCAAGTCCCGTGCCTGCAGTATCGAAGCCTATTCCGATCGCTTCAAAACCCGTAGCCGCTACAGTTTCCACCCCTGCCACGACGAAGGTAATTTCCGAGGATCGCACCCTAGCGACCGTCGGCTCGCCGCCGCCGCCGACGGCTCCAGCCGCCGCGGTCCCCGTCCCATCACTTCGCCCGATCCCGAAAGCTCCGGAGGAAAAAGGTGCACCAATCGACAAGCCACTCATCCCTCCGGATGACGATGATGATGAGCAGGATATTCAGGCTCCTGCGGTTCGCAGTGTCCGATGGCTGATCGCCGGGATTTGTGCGGTGTTGATAGTGGTTCCGCTTTTGCCGTTCATGGGTGGCGGTGGGCCGGACAACCCGGCGACTCCTCCGCTTAATCTTCCACCAGAGCCTGCAAAAACGACTTACACCGGCCCCGAGCGAATGACGGTCATCCCCGCCGAGCCGCTATCCGAGCCCGCGGCCGTCAGCGCCACGCCGCTGGCTCTGCCGCGTCTGTTTGAGCAAGCGCAGGCCTTCATTGAAGCGGCCGGGCGTGCAAAAGCTTCCGGCGACAACCGGCAGGCTGCCGAGGATCTTTCGCGGGCGCTGCTCATTTTCAAACAGGAGTTTGGAGAGCAACGATGGCGCGACCCGCGTTACACCGAACTCCGGAATGATTACCGTGCTCAGCTCAGTTTGCTGGAGCTCTCGAAGGATCAAATCGCGGCAGCAGAGGAAATCCTCGGGGCCAGCGAACCGGTCGCTCCGGAGCCCGCCGACACGCCGGGGCTCGCGAAAATGGTGAATCTGTTCCGCCGCGGCGATGACGAACTCGCACGGAGTCGCCCAAAAGCCGCCGCGGAGAATTACGAACTTGGCCTGCGGACGGGATTGGAAGTACTTGGCGACAAACAGTACACAGACCGGACGTACCAGCTGCACCTATCGCGATACATCGATTTCCTGATCTCGGTGGACCTCGACCCCGAAGAACTACAGCGCCGGCTTTCGCTCGTGAAGTCCGGCAAAAAACCCGGCCCTCTTCCCGACAAAAAATCCGAGCCGGAGAAGGAAGGGTTGGGACTGCCGAAGCTGTAGAATCTATTTCGGAGGCCGGGTCGCGAGGAGCTTCCAGAATTGCTCGACAGGCATCGCGGGTTCGTTGAAGCCGAGCGATTCGAGAGACTTCATGTCGCGGAGGAATGCGAATTCCATGGGCCGCTTCGGTAAAGGAATCGTCAGAGACTTCAAGCTCTTGAGCGACGCCAGCGGACGCAGATCCGAGATCCGTCTGCATCGATCGAGACGCAACTCCGTGATGGGCAGCGATGCCAGCGGTGCCAAATCAACGACGTCAGTTCCACTCAACGACAACGTCTGGATGGGAAGGCCGACGAGCGGCGAAATATCTGTGACGCCCTTACATTTCGTCAGCGAAAGTTGTTTCAAGTCTTTCATCCCGGAGATAAACGACAAGTCCGGCAGAGTGGTGTCATTCAGGGAAAGGCTCGAAATACGAACAATATTGCTTCGTAAAAGAGGCACGAAGATCGCCGGATTCAAGCTGTTGAAGCCGGCGCTCCACGTGCCGTCCGGCTGCTTGGAAAAATGACCGCGAAACTCCTTGTTGGAAATCAGTTCTCTCAAAGGACGTAACTCCGGGTTCGACTCCACCGCACGGCGCAAGGTTCGGTAGAATTTTCCCTGCTCCAAACCGCTCTTTTCGGAGACGATGGAGGATTCAAAGTTCCGCTCCTGCGCCGCCATCGACTCAGCCAGTTCCTTGATACTCTCGGGCTCGAGTTCGTGATCCTCGTTCTCTTCGGTCAGGAGCTTTTGAGTAAGCGCGAGATTTTCCCGCGCTCTGGGATATTCCGGATTAATCTCGATCACCCGCTGATACGATTCCTCGGCGTCATCCAGTCGCAGCATCGTCTGGCAGATATTTCCACGAAGGTTGTGATAGTCCGCATTGTTCGGAAGCTGCCGAATCGCCGCTTCGAGCCTGTCCAGGGCCTTTTCGAACTCCTTCTGCCGGACGAATTCTTTCGACTGGTTGAAAAAGATCGGGCCGGTTCCTTGCAAATCCGCGAGCGCGACGTCGAGTTGCCGCTGTTTTTCGATCGCGATTTTTTCATTCGTCCGTGCGATGTCGCGCTGACTGCGCAACGAGAGGAAAAACCAGATCACCGCGACGTGAAAAATCACGGCAAACGCGGTGAAAAAAGCGACCTTGTCCTTGTGGCGCGCCGCCCAGAGCATGATTTGCTTTCGGACGCTTGCGCGCTCTGCCTTCGGGGCGAAGCCGTTTTGCCAGGCCGTGATATCGTCCTGAAGGTCCTCGACTTTCGCGTATCGATCCTCCGTCTGATACGACATCGCCTTCAGCACAATCGCGGCGAGTCCCTCTGGCACGCGCCGCCCCGGAAGGTGGGCGAGCACATAGGCGATGTTATCCGGCGAACCAGATGAGCCTTTTGGCGTCTGGTTGAAGCTGCTGGGATGTTCAAATCTGCCGGAGACGATCTGTTCAATGAGTTCTCCAAACTCCTTCCCAGGGTAGGGCGGACGGAGCGTGAGAATCGCATACAAAATCGAGCCGAGGACGTAGATGTCGCTCTGCGGCGTAATCAGATCCAGCTCACCCCGCGCAGCTTCGGGCGAGATGTATGGCGGCGTGCCGACGATGAGTCCGTTTAGAGTCTGAAACTCCCGCATGCCCGCATCCGGCATCTCCGCCTTCACTTCCGGATCCCGCGGCGCTGCATCGGAGAGATGCTCATCATGGAGACCGGAGGACATCCGCTTTGCGAGCCCCCAATCCATCACGAGCACTTCTCCGTACTCACCGATCATGATGTTGTCGGGCTTCAGATCTCGATGCACCACACCCTTCGAATGTGCGTAGGCGACGCCGTCGCAAATCTTTTGAAAAATGTCGAGCAGCGCAGTGAGGGAATACTCCTTCACCATCGGCTCATCACCCTTGCGCAGACCTTTCAAGACGTCGTCGAGCGTGATGCCCTTGACGAATTTCATCGTGTAAAACACCTCGTCCTGATCATCGAGCGCGATCTCGTAAACCGGCACAATATTCGGATGCTGGAGCTGCCCGGTGAGTTGTGCTTCATCGACGAACCGCAGGACATTCTCGCGGGAAAACTGGCTCGCCGTCTTGATGACCTTCATCGCCACCTGCCGGTGAATCCGCAAGTCGCGGGCCTGATGGACGACACCCATGCCGCCACGTCCGATGCTGCCCATCACTTTATAGCGCTTCCCGCTCAACAACGTTCGAACAGGTGTGAGGCCGAGGTCCGGATCCCAGAGCGCGGCGGCCAGCATCTCGCTGGCCTCGGCTTTAAGCCGGATAAAAATACGGGCACTGCCGACCTCGACCTGCTGGTCGGGGCGCACCCGTGTCGGCAACTGCACCTGCACTCCCTCGATGAATACGCCGTTGCTGCTCCCGAGATCCTCGATGACAAGTTCGTATCCTTGAAAAGTGAGGCGTGCGTGATGTCGCGACACGCCCTCGATCTCGATGGAAACCTGACACGCCTTATCCCGCCCGATGAGATACTCGCCGTGCGCAATCGAGTATTTGGAAATTAGTTCCTCATCAAGATACACCATGACCTCCGCCTCGATGGGCGGCGGCGGCAAGATGACCGGAGTCTCCGGAGTGGCCGGGCTCTGGTCTTTTGCGGATTCGGTGGATGTGGTCACAAAAAGGAAACCTCCTCACAGCGAAACCCGCGCGGCGTTGAATTGTTGCGCAACGCAGCCTTAGATTCCGGGAAACTTAGATCGTCGGCGCGGGAGCCGGCGGGATAACCGGAGCCGCTGGATCGACCGCGGGCATTGGGGGCGGCGCAGGGTCGAGCCCGGGGATCGTATTTTGATCGCCACCCGGTATTCCGCTCGGCGGCGGTGCCATCAGGCGGTCGATCAACTCCGGACCTTTGATTTGGTTCTTCGCGATGGCGACCGGTGGCTTGAAGGAATTCTTCCGGTTTGTGTAAACGCTTGAATACACGGTCTTGCAGCCCGTGAAAGCGGTGGCGGAAATGATGGCGATGATTAGAAGTGAGCGGGAAGACATTTCCGCGGGTGTATGACATCTGGGCACACTCCGTCAACCGTCGAGTCGGTGGAGATTTTGTTATCATTCGGTTTTTCGTGTGCCAACGGCGCGTTTAAGGATGAATTTCCCCTGATCGTACGTCGCGTCGTACACCGCCGATATCCCTTCGGGTCGCAGCTCGCCCTTGCATGTGTAGGTGCCTGAACCGATGGGCGTACGGAGTGTCGCATTGCCGGAAAACGACGCCTTCCCGCCACGGGCCGGTGCAAGGATTTTCAGCATCGCGCCATGCTCGGAGCGAAAAACCCCGTGCCATGTGGCCTTGAACGAGGCGTGGTAGTCGCCGACGCACTCCCGCTCGAGGATACACCACAGTTTTCCGCCGGTGCCGGGCCTGCGGGAGCTCTCCCAAGTCCCAACATAGGCACCGGAAAACGAATCCCGCCCCGGATGAACCGCATCCCGCGCCGCCTCCCACCGCCTCTGATATGTAGAACACCCGGCGAGCGCCAACCCCGCAGCGAGTGCGAAAAAACGAATCGTATTTCGCATCGTGGAGTAAACTCGCGGGGGCCTGTTTTTCTTTGGTCTGGTGATCGCGGCACATGCCTCGCTCCACGGGTTTTCTCGCAGGGCAAGAAATGCGGTGCGACTTCCGCGCGGACGTGATACGACGCGTCAATGATCTTACGCATACTCTTCGCCAGCATCGCCCTCATCGCGCCGTCATTTGCCACAGACAATGAACTCACCGCGGCCGAGAAGGAGGCCGGGTGGCGTCTTCTTTTCGACGGAAAGACGACTGCTGGCTGGCGTGCGATTGGGAAGCAGGAGTTCCCCGCGAAGGGCTGGGTGGTGGCCGACGGTGCGCTAAAACACGAAGCCAAGGGCGGAGGCGGGGACATCGTGACCGCAGAGGATTTCGAGAGCTTCGAGCTGGTGTGGGATTGGAAAATCGCGGAAGTGGGCAACAGCGGTGTGAAATACAATCTTCCCGACAAGAACAAGGGCGTGGGTTTTGAATACCAGATGATCGACGATGAAAAACACCCTGACGGCGTGAAGGGCGGACGCATGCACCAGACGGCCGGACTGTATGATTTGATGGAGCCTTCCGCTGAGGCGAAGACGAGCCCGATCGGTCAGTGGAATACGAGCCGCATCCTCGTGCAGGGCAATAAAGTGGAGCACTGGCTGAACGGTGCGAAGACGCTGGCTTTTGAAATCGCTTCGGATGATTTGAAGGCGCGTGTGGCGAAGTCAAAATACAAGAACGCCGCAGGCTTTGGAGAGAAAAAGGTGTCGCCGATTTTGATTCAGGACCACGGCGACGAAGTCTGCGTGAAGAATATCAAGCTGCGGGTGATCAAGTAGCCGCGATGTTTGAAGACAATCTGCGCGACTGGATGGCGGCGGACCTGACCGACATTGCGCAGACTTGTATCCCGTTCGGGAAGTACGGCCCGGAGCATTACCCGCCGCGCGGGGTAGTGCTCTTCGATTTACCTGTGGAATATCTCGCGTGGTTCGAGCGCAAGGGCTTCCCGGAAGGGCGACTCGGCGAGCTGTTGCGAATCGTGCATCAGCTCAAAGTGGATGGGTGCGACGAGGTCTTCGATCCGCTGCGCAAGGCCCGCGGAGGTCGCACAAGGCTGAGGCCGGAGCGCGTTCCCCTTCGAAAGAAGTGGAAGGACGATTGAGGGATTTTGCTTTGAACGCCGGCGGTTTGGAGCAAAACACGCGGATGCTCCGATTCATCACACTCCTTTTCCTCGCAGTCGTCGCCCGGGCGGAAATCCCGTGGGACATGCCCCGCCTCTCCGCACCGCCCAAGGCCGAATGGGGCGCGAAAGAGTCGCTCACGCAGGAGGTCTGGTACGAAAGTGAACCATTCAACGGGAAACCGACGCGCGTTTTCGCCTACATCGGGCGTCCGGATGGAGTGGGGCCGTTCCCAGCGGTCGTGCTGGTTCACGGCGGGGGCGGTGAAGCTTTTCGCGGATGGGCCGAGTATTGGGCGAAACGCGGCTATGTGAGCATCGCGATGGACACGGCCGGCAAGGGGCCGAAAAGTGCTGCGAACCCGGACGGAGGACCCGGACAGGACGATACCGTGAAGTTTCGCACAAATGTCCCGCCCGCCGACATGTGGACCTACCACGCAGTCGCAGCGGCTGTCCGCGGGCATTCGCTGCTACTTTCGATGCCCGAGGTGGACAAGACGCGCACGGCGCTCACCGGGATTTCCTGGGGCGGCTACCTGACATGCATCATCGCCGGAGTGGACCACCGCTTCAAATGCGCGGTGCCGGTGTACGGATGCGGATTTCTCCATGAGGACAGCGCGTGGACGGAGTCATTCCTCAACAAAATGACGCCTGAGGCGCGCCAAAACTGGGTGAGCCAATGGGACCCGTCCAGCCACCTTGCGCGAGTCGAGTGCCCGATCCTTTTTTTCAACGGGACCAATGATTTCGCCTACCCGCTGGACAGCTATCGCAAGTGCTACCGCCTCGTCCGTCCGGAACTCCGCAATGTGTCCGTGATCATTGAGCTCAAACACGGTCATTTCTGGGAATTCCCCGAGCCTGACTTGTTCATCGACTCCGTCATCCGTGGCGGGCAACCGTTCGCAAAGGTCGGCAAAATGGAGGTGAAAGACGGTAGCGCCAGCGCCGCCGTAACCGTCATCGGAGAGCCGCGCGAGACCGTGCTCTGCTACACTACCGACACAGGCAAATGGCAGACGCGCAAGTGGCGGAAACTCCCCGCCGAACTAAAGGACGGACGCCTCACGGCAAAGCTGCCTACTCAAAAGCTGCTCACGTTTTTCCTCTCGGTGACGGATTCGCGCGGCGCGACCTCGACCACCGAGCATGAAGAGATCGCCGCAGAATAGGCGCGCAAGTTCCCGATTGATTCCAGCCGGTCCGCCGTTCATCCAATAGCGGACAATACCCAAACCACCGTGGCCTTTACTGCCGAAGAAGCATTTTCCCTGTTGAGCAAAGCGAGCGCAAATGGACGCCTCGCGCACGCCTACCTGCTCGCAGGCCCGGAGGGCAGCGGCACCCGCGAACTCGCGATGCGGCTTGCGGCGCACTTGCTGAACTGCACGGAGGCGGAAGTGGCGCGGCATCCGGATGCGCAAATCATCTCTCCCGAATCACGGTCGCGGGTCATCACGGTGGACCAGCTCCGCGAGGCCGAGAGCCATCTGTATAAGCGCCCGGTGAAAGGCGGAAACAAAGTGGGTATTTTGATCGATGCCGACCGGATGAATCCGAACGCCTCAAACGCATTTCTGAAGACCCTCGAAGAACCGCCGCCGCGCACCCATCTCCTGCTTGTCTCCGCGCAGCCTGATCGGCTGCTCGATACGATCCTCTCGCGCTGCATCGAGGTGCCGCTCCGCCCGACCACTCGCCGGGAGCCGACCGCCCGGCAGGCGAGGCTCATGGAAAGCCTGCGCGAATTTGCCAAGAAGATCGCGCCGGATTTGCAGCAGGCATTCGTGCTCGCGCGGGAATTTCAGGCACTGCTTGCGGAGGCGAAGGAGGAGATCAACGAGACCAACGAAGCGTCATTTAAAGAAGAGGTGAAGCGCTTCAAGCAAACCACCGACGTGACAGGAGCGTGGGTGGATTCCCGCGAGGATTTCTACAAGGCGCTCACCGAGGCCCGCTACCGGCAGGAACGCGCTGCGCTGGTCGCCACGCTGGAGGAATGGTGGGGCGATATCCTGCGTCAGCAGCACGCCGCGGAGCACCTCGATCATCCGTCGTATTCCGCCGAGACCGCCGTCATCGCGGGCAGAATCTCGACGCCCGAAGCCTTGCGCCGGACGGGGGCCATCTCGGCCTTGCGCGACAATTTTGAAAGAAACGTGCAGGAAGCCCTCGCCATTGAGGTCGCATTTCTGGAAGCCTTCGCCGCTTAATACAACGTGGGAGAAATACTTTTCATCGCATTCAAACTATTCTTCGGCCTCGGCCTCCCGGCAGCCACCGTGGCGCTCAATGTCGCATCCCTCGGACGCTCCGGCCGCCGCGGGCTGAACATTCACTGCGCCATCGCTGCGCTGCTCTTTGCGATAGCCCTGCTCCTCGGCGTCGGTCTGTTCCCGCTCATCTCGATTGCGAATGAGTACGTCAAGTTTCTCGTCCTGTCGTCGGGCGCGGGACTGGCCGTGCTGAGCGCACTTTTCGCACTCATCGGTATGTATCAATTCCGCCGCCGCCACGGACGGTGGTCGCGCGGCTGGAAGCGCGCCATCTGGACCTTCTGGCTCGACGTGATCTACCTCGTCACCTTCTCGATATTTTACTTTCTCGCCACGCATCCTGAAGCCCTCAACAAAGTCGAGCGCATGGTGCAGTAAAGCGCGTCACGGCAACGCAGCGCGGAGAAAGCGAATAAAGTTTCCCGAGAAAATGCCCTCGATATCCGGCTCCGAATAGCCGCGGGCTGCGAGAATACCGGTGAGCTTTTGAAGGTCGGCGATGCTCTCCAAATCGAGCGGCGTCTGCTCTGTTCCGAATGCCCCGTCGAGGTCGCTGCCGATGCCGACGTGCTTTGCGTTTCCCGCGAGCTGGCAGAAGTGGTCAATGTGATCCGCGAGATGCGCAAGGGACGCGCCGGAGCTTTGAGGCGTGGTCTTTCCCCGCTCCCAACCGGGAACGATCATCCATGCATCAAGCGCCACGCCCACGACCGCGCCGCGGTCCACGAGCGCGCGGAACATTTCGTCCGAAAGCTGGCGGTTGTGAGGGACGAGTGTGCGCGAGTTGTGGTGGCTCGCCCATACCGGACCGCTGAAGGCCTCCAGCGCCTGCCAGAAGCAATCGTCGCAAAGGTGGGTGGCATCCAGGATCATCCCGAGTCTGTCGATTTCGCGCAGCAGTTCGCGCCCGCGCTCGTTGAATCCGCCGGTCGCATCGGTCCCGTTTGAATACACGCCCGGACCATAGTGAGCAGGGCCGATCGCTCGCAAGCCGGCGGCGTGGCGCCTTTCCAAATGAGCCACTGTGATGAGCGAGTCCGCGCCCTCCAGCGAAAGCACGTAACCAATCGCGTCGCCGGACACATCGAGGTCCGCTTTGCTTCGCATGCAGCGCATCTCGCCCGCCTCCTCCATGGCGCGATACCACGCAAGCTGCGCCTCGGTCATCGCCCATGCCTGCGCCTGCGAACGCCATCCGGCAACGGGGCTCCACGCGTTCATCTCCACGCGGGCGATGAGCGTGGCAACGCACATCTTTATTCCGGCGCGGCGCATCTCGGGAAGCGTCACGGTGCCGCGGCCTCGGTCGCGTTTGTCGGCGAGGTGCCCTTCGTCGTGCCGCACGTCGGCGAGCGGGCGCGTGAGGTCGCGATTCCATTCCACGGCATTCATGGCGAGGTCGAGATGGGCGTCAAAAAGGAGCATCTGTGATGTGTGCGGATGCAATCCGCAGTTGGCAACTGCGAGTTTGATCGTTTCTACTCCATGCATGAACCGCAGCCGCGCCGAACAGCTCCTGAGCCCAGCCCGCAGCATTCTCGTCGTAGGAGAGATGATGCTGGATGAATTCATCTGGGGAAAAGTCGGGCGCATTTCTCCCGAGGCACCTGTGCCCGTCGTGGAAGTGCAGCGGGAGACCTTCAACGCCGGCGGTGCCGCAAACGTCGCGCGCAACCTTCGCGAGTTTGCCGACGACGTTCATTTGCTCAGCCTCGCAGGCACCGGTCATGACGCCGACATCCTGCGCGGGCTGCTGGAGTCGCGCGGCATCCGGCTCGACTGCGTCGTCTTCGACCCGGATTACACCACCATCCGCAAAACACGCATCGTCGCGCGGAATCAGCAGGTCGTCCGCGTGGACCGCGAGAAGCGCCGCGGCTTCACCCCGGCCCAGCGCGACCAGGTGCTCGCCCATTTCGCCACGCTGCTGCCGTCGCTCGACGCGATCATTTTGGAAGACTACGACAAGGGACTGCTCGACCAGTCGCTCGTCGATGAGATCATCGTGCTTGCGCGCAAAAGCGGTAAAATCATCTCCGTGGATCCAAAGCCCAGCAACTCCATCCGCTGGCACGACGTGACCTGCGTGACGCCCAATCGCGGCGAGGCATTCCGCGCCGCCGGGCGCTCCGTCAGCGACCCTGTCGAGCCAGCCACCGCGGACACTGCGCTACTCGAAGTCGGCGCACTGCTTCTCGACAAATGGCGCTGCGACCATGTCCTGGTGACGCTCAGCGAGCAGGGCATGATGCTCTTTACGCAAGGCCGCGCGCCCTACCACATCCCGACTCGCGCGCAGGAAGTCATCGACGTCAGCGGCGCGGGCGATACCGCAATCGCAGTCCTCACCGCCGCGCTCGCCAACGGCGCAGCGCCCGAGGAAGCCGCCGAGATCGCCAACCACGCCAGCGGCATCGTCGTCGCAAAAGCCGGCACTGCCGTGTCCACGCGCGCCGAAGTCCTGGCAAGCTTTCCAACTTGATGCAACGCGCGCTCGTCGTCTCGCTCCACGACGTTTCCCCGCTGACATGGGAGCCATGCCGCCGCATCCTCGACGTCCTACATGGACTCGGCGTTTCCGCCGTCTCGCTGCTCGTCATCCCCGACCATCACCACCGCGGGCATTTTGGAAAAAACGCCGCGTTCTGCGAGTGGCTGCGCGCCCGTGTTGGCGGTGGCGACGAAGCCGTCATCCACGGCTACTATCACCAGCGCAAGACGCGTGCCGGCGAATCGATCGCCGACCGCATCGTCACCCGCAACTACACCGCTGGCGAAGGCGAGTTTTTCGACATCGGCTACGACGAAGCCCGCGCGCTCGTCGCGAAAGCCCGCGACGAATTCCATGCCGCCGGCCTTCACCCGACGGGCTTCATTGCTCCCGCATGGCTCCTCAGTGCGGAAGGCGAACGCGCCATCGGCAGCCTCGGCATCCGCTACACCACGCGCCTCCGCACCGTCACCGACTTGCAGCGGCTCGAAACAAAAAGCCAGAGCCTCTGCTGGAGCGTCCGCGCCGCATGGCGACGCGCGACGAGCATCGCATGGAACGCCTTCCTTTTTCACTGGCTCGAAAGTGAGGCACTCATGCGGATTGCCATCCACCCCGTGGACATCGCCCACCCGCGCATCTGGCGGCAAATCACCCGCATCATCGCCGCCGCCCTCGCGACGAGAAAAGCGATGACCTACGCGCAATGGATCGCGGCTGCTGACTAACTCGGATCACTTCCCGGCTTGCGTGAATCGCGCCAGTGTTTCAGCGTGGCCAGCGTGATGGAATTCGATTTTATCAAGCGTCTCTTCTCGCCGGTAAAGAAGATACCGGAACCGCCAAAGCCTGCGCCCGCCAAGCGCGAGCGCCGCCTGGAGATTCGCGTCAACCCTCCGGGGCCGAACCTTCCCAAGGCGTCCGAACTCCTCGCCGAGTCGCGCGCTCTGCTCATTGACGCAGGTGCACCATCGCTCGCCGGCCGCGTCGTAGTCCGATGGAATGCCCGCATGAAAAGCACCGCAGGCATGGCCTACTGGACAAAATCGCTCGTCACACTAAATCCCCGCCTTGCACAATTCGGCGCGGCGGAAATCGACCGCACCCTCCGTCACGAACTCGCCCATTTACTCGCCCAGGAACGCGTCGGCAAACGCCGCATCCCGCCCCATGGCGCTGAATGGAAAAAAGCCTGCCGCGACCTCGGCCTCCACGACGAAAAACGCACGCACGACCTCCCGCTCCCGCGCCGCACCGCCGTCCGGCGCTACCTTTACAAATGCCCCGCGTGCGGCTCCGAGCTCGCCCGGGTAAAGCCGCTGCGCAAAGCCGCCGCCTGCATCAAATGCTGCCGCGCCCACGCCGGCGGCCGCTACGACGAGCGCTTCAAATTTGCGCCGGTAAAGTAGCGCGCTGAAGCTGTGTGGGCGACCGGCCGGGTCGGCGGATTCTGCGCGGAGATGCGGCTTAGTAGGAAACCGCGCGCAGGCGGAAGAAGTAATGAGGCTCGTCACTGGGGAGACTCGCCTGAAAAGTCCTATACGGTCCGAACGTTCCGACTTGTATTCCGGGGCCGAGCACCGTCCACGGAATCGTGAGATCGCGCGTGCCTTCGGCGCTGAGCGTCGCGGTCGCGAGATGAGGGATATATTCGTTCCATGTGAGGGACGGATGGCCGTTGGTGTTGCGCGAGACGGTGTATCGTTGCGGACCGTCGCGGGAGTCGAGAGCGTTCGAGTTCATCACAAACTCGACACCATTCGGCACGCCATCAAGGTCGAAGTCGGCGTTCGGATCAGACACGGCGGGGTTGTTTTCCTGACCCGGGAGAAACGCGAGGATCCAGTCGAGATACGGATTGGAAACGGTGAGTTTGATCGAGTTGCTGATCGGTCCCGTGATGCTGAGGCGGCGGAAGAACACGGGATACGTGCCGCTCGGCAGCGACGCGGGGATTTGCACCTGCACGGAAGCGCCGGCCCAATTTTGCATTGGCAGAATATACTCCGTCGCGCTCCCCGCGCCGCGGCGCGTGAGGCGCGGGGTGTGGATATCCACGCCGAGGCCGCCGGAAATCGTGAGCCATTCGCCGGGGCGATGTGCGATACCGTTCGCCGGGGTGGATGTGCCATCCACGAACGGGATGAAGTTTCCCCCATACTGCCACTGCACGCCGAGCACGCCGTCGGTGCCATCGCTAACGCGGAAGAGCGGCCCCATCGGTGAGCTGTCGCGCCACCGCGGGTTGATGACGAAGTCGGTCGAGTTCCAGAACTTCCAGCCGTTGCCGTTCGAGTTGTAGCCGCCCCGATCCGGCCATGTGTCAGGCGACGTGGTGGGGAATACGGTGGGGATGTTGTAGTTGATGTCGCCCGCGACGGGCACGGTGTCGGCGATGAAATCCGGACCGGAGGTGATGTAGTCGAACGGCGCTGTGCCGATGATTTGATCGTTCGGGTGGGCCGTCGAGTCGAAGTCACCATCGGAGCCGCGCGCAATCATCTGTTCGATGCCCGCTGCATGGGAAAGTAGGTCCGTATAGACGCACCAGAAAAGTCCGCCGGTGCCTCCAGCGAAGCTGTCGTACCCGCCGGTCAGGAAGTCCGACGTTGAGGGGGCCGTGCGCGCCCGCGCCTCGACGAGGTAATACTCATGCACACCGAGGCCAACCGCCTGGCGCGCACTGCTGAAGAACGCGAGCGGTGTTCCTGTCGTCCAATCGGCTCGTTGCGCGGATTTTACGGTGGTGTAGCCGGGATACTGCTGCGTCACATCGAACGCGCGCGGAGTGAACCATCCAGCCTTCATTCGTTCCCACGCTCCGAGATGGATGATGTTGTTCGCCCCGCCTCCGCCGAGCAAGCTCTGGCCGGCCAACGCGCCGCCGTTTGGATTGTAAAAATCCGGAGTCCCAAACGTGTGGGAAATCTCGTGTGAAGCATTAAAGTAGCTCAGAGGATTATATGGCGAGCCGTTCGTACAGGCGGTCGTGACCACATGGACATTACCCGGGACAGCCCCGCCGTCGGGAAATGTCGTATCAATCGGCGTGCCCGTCGTTCCGCCCACGCCATTGTTCACTTCGATAATGGTCAGTTCTTCAGGCTCAACGACGCCGTCTCCGTCCTTGTCGAAGGCGCGAAACTCCACGCCTTGCTGCGCGGCGGCTCTGAGCAACGCGGGCCAATCGGTCGCGACGCCGAGATTATTCAGCGTGGTCACGACCGCCGTGACGCCATCCACGGGTGGAACCGCGTTGCCATTAAACGCGGAACTCCCCGGCGCAGGCTTCCACGTGAACTCCCCGCCGGACATTTCGAGGTAGTGTGCCGCGACATTCGCCTGCCCTGGGCCGAAGTAGCGCGCCTTCACGAGATCCCGCACCGTCACCAAGGGTTCAGGAAAGGGCGTTACATTTTGATACTGCGTGAGCAGCACGAGCAGCGGGCGCCGAACAACACCCGCGCCGGTCTGCGACATGGGCACGCTCCATGTATTCGAGCCGAAGTCCCCGGGCGTGACGGGTGCCTGAACTGCATGCCCGCCGGCGCGTGCCACGAGCACATTGCCCGCGACAGGAACGAAGCCGCCCGGCGGAATCACGCTCGGCTTCACCGCTGCCACATCCGCATTACAGTCGCCGTCGAAGCGCCCCACGAGAGGGCGGTCATCGCCGCTGGCGAGATCCGTGTGGTAGCGTCGGTTTGTCCCGGTAAACGCTGCGCCGGTAGAGACCGCGGCATAGACATCGCCTGTATCCGGCTGAAACATCAGGATATCCGCGCGCCCGTCGCCGTTCACATCGCCGACGGCGGGCGTGTCGAAGGAGTACGCGAAGTCCGAGTGCCACTGCACGCCGAATGGCGTCGGGTCGAAGTGACCGTTTTGTGCGAGTGCGACCTGCACATCGCCGAGCCGCAGCGGGTCAGCCCGGTGAAATGCGATGATGTCCGCCTTGCCGTCACCGTCCACGTCTGCGACTGATGGAACCGCAGTGCCGGGACAAAAATTACTGTGCCATGTCGAAATCCCCACAAATGCAGCGCCGTTCGACAGCACAGCGTACACATCCGCGCTCGCTCCGCGGGTAAACGTCAGTAGATCCGCGCGCCCGTCACCATCAATGTCCCCCGTACGGATTACCTCATTCTCATAAGCAAATCCATTCTGCCACAAGCCCGCTGCGATAAACGCCGAGCCGTTCGAGCGGGCGACGTACACACTGCCGAGCGCGCCACCTGGCAATTGTTCGACCAGCGCGCAATCCGCGTCGCCATCACCATCGAAGTCCGCGAAAACCGGCGTGTCGGTGGGAAGCACGAGGTTATCCGCCCACAACGTTTGCGGGCCGAACGAGCCACCGAGATTCAGCATCACGTATACGTCGCCGTCCGCCACGCCGCCACGGAATACGAGCACGATGTCGTCGAGCTTGTCGCCATTGACATCGGCGGTAAACGCTTGCGTTGTCCCCGTGGTAAGTGCCGCACCCCACACAACCGGCGGGCCAAAACCGTGGAGATGATCTTGTGCTGCGAGCGGCAGCGAGAGAGTGGAGAAGATGAGCGCTAAAATATGGATTCGAAGTTTCATGGCGAGCTTGGTCGTTTGAGTGGTTGCAGACCGCCAATCGGGGGCTCGCCGGGCGTTCTTACAAAAAACTTTCCCCTATTTGCATCGGGCCGCCGATTTTCGTAACAAATGGGCCGCCCGCCACGAATGGCGGTTGCGATGGATACTCACACCACAAACGAAGACTCGATGGCCACGCGCCGCAGCCTGCTCACGCGGCTGAAGGATTGGGGTGACCGGGCCGGATGGCGGGAATTTTTCGACACGTATTGGCAGCTCATTTATTCCGTCGCAAAGCGGAGCGGCATGCGCGAGGAGGATGCGCATGAACTCGTGCAGGACGTGATGGTGTCGGTCGCGAATGAGATGCCGGATTTTCGCTACGATCGGGCGAAAGGCTCGTTTCGCGGGTTTCTCATGCGCATCGTCCATCGGCGCATCGCGGACTTCTGGCGGCGCGGCGTCGCGTCGCGGAAGATGACGGTGGCGATCGAGGACCAGGTGAATTTTGCCGAGCCGGTGACGGAGGATTTTGAAAAAAACTGGGACGCTGAATGGAAGAAGCAACTGCTGGAAGTCGCCCTGCGCCGTGTGCGAGGGAAGGTGAAGCTGCGGCACTACATGATTTTCGAGATGGCAGTGCTGCGCGAGGCGTCGATCGCGGAAATTAAGAAGACGCTCGGCGTCGGGCTCGCGATGATTTACGTGACGAAGCATCGCGTGCAAAAACTGGTCGCGGCCGAGTTGCGCCGCATGGAAGAATCACCGTGAGTATCGCGATTCCCGATCACGAATTACTGAGCCTCATCGGGCGCGGCGCATACGGCGAAGTCTGGCTGGCGCGCAACGTCATGGGCGTGGGGCGCGCTGTAAAAATCGTTCGGCGCGACGCCTTCTCGGATTCGCGACCATACGAACGCGAGTTTGCCGGCATCCGCCGCTACGAACCGCTGAGCCGACAGGCGCACGGTCTGGTGAATGTCCTGCACGTCGGGCGCAACGAGGAGGCGGGGTATTTTTACTACGTGATGGAATTGGCCGATACTCAGGATCCCGCGGCTGATTACGCGCCGCGAAGCCTTAATGCGGAACTCAAAAAGGGCGCGTTGCCTGCGGCCGATTGCACGAGCATCGCGCTCTCCCTCGCCACTGCGCTGGACGTGCTGCACCGCGCCGGGCTGGTGCATCGCGACATCAAGCCATCGAACATCATCTTTGTGGATGGAGCGGCGAAGCTCGCGGACATTGGGCTCGTCGTCGCGCAGGGAGAATCCCGCAGCTTTGTGGGCACGGAAGGCTACATCGCGCCGGAAGGGCCGGGCACTCCGCAGGGCGACGTGTACGCACTCGGCGTCGTGCTCTACGAAATGCTCACGGGACTGGACTGGCGCGAGTTCCCAAGACTCCCACCAGGCCTCGCGGGACGCGATGCGACCGCGGTGGAGTTACTCGATGTCATCATCCGGGCTTGCGAGCACTCAACCTCCACGCGCTACCGAGACGCAAGGGAGATGCTCGCAGACCTCGCGCTCGTGAGTGGAGGAAAATCGGTCCGCGAGCTCCGACTTCTACGTCGGCGATTACGCCTTTTGCGCGCGGCGGCTGTGGTGCTTGCAGCACTCGGAATCGTTGCCGCCGGTGTCACATGGTGGAGCCGGCGGGTGGCCCGCCATGAAGCAGCGCTCGCCGCGGAAGTGCGCGATGCGCTTTGGAGTTCCCGCATGGAACGGGCGCGTTCGGGCGCATTCGATACTGAGGCGGGCAGCCGTGCAAAGGCCCTCGCGGCAGCAAAGGAAGCGGCGAGGATTCGCGTGACTCCGGAGCTCCGTAGCGCGGCGATCAACACATTGCTCCGGCCGGATATCGAGTTTGAAAAAGCGTATGTGAGCGAGCGCAACGACCCGCTTTTCAGCGACCCAAATCATGGGCGCTGCATCGAAGGTCCGTCGGGTGGGCCATATCGGCTTCGGACGTTGCCACACGGTGGGCTGCTCGGCACAATCTCGGATTCGAAAGTCAACGGCGGCTCATGGATTGCGAAGTTTAGCCTCGATGGGAACCGGATGCTGCTCTACGGCACAAACGGACACTTCGAAATATGGGAGCTTCCCGCGCTGCGCCGCTCGTGGAGCGCGGTGGAAAAACCGGCGACGGAAGCGTTTCACCGCCATGCACAGTTTAGTGCCGACGGACGCCATGTCGTATGGCCGGAGAGTCACGATACACTGTCGTTCACCGCCCTCGACGGCGCGGAGTCGCGCACACTGAAACTGCCCGCCGCGCCCGTCGGGAGCTGGATGTTGAGCCCGGATGGCCGTCTCATCGTAGTCGGAGATCGCGACAAACACTCGATAGTGATTGATTCGACGACCGGCGTGCGGGTCTCGGAAATCGTCACGGATTTTCCCATCTACACCGACGACTGGAGCCCCGATAGCCGCTGGCTTTTGCTCGCAGCCGAGCAGGGAATCGTCGAGATTTTTGATGCGGAGGATGGCCGTTCCGTGGCGCGTCATCGCACGAGTGCTCGGGGCGTGGGCTTCGCCGGTAGCCGGGCATACTTTCTGAGTACCGGCTACGACGGCCGCACCCACCTTTCCGACACGCTCACCGGACTGCCTGTCTCCATCTCGAATACGGCGGGCGAGCTGATTTCCGGCAATGTGTCGGAAGGCAGGTTTGCGATGCAGACTTGGGGCGGCACGGGCGCGTGGCTCGGCACGCTGCGCCGATCCGCTGCTGTCTCCATTCTCGCGACTGCCTACGGAGCAGGCCCGATTTCATTTACGCCCGATGGCACCGGAATCGTTACCGCCGATCCGCGCGGGGTGTCGCTTTGGAAACTACCCGCTCTGCGCGCCGCGAAAACGTATCCGTCGAGGATGACCACGGCGATCTTGTGGTCGCCGGATGGAACGACCATGCACACCTCGGGCTACCAGCCCGCTGCGGAATTCGACGCTGCGTGGTCGGCGATAAAGACGGTTGATTTTCCGAAGGCAAATGTGGACTCCGAGTCGTGGAGCCGCGACGCCCGCGTGAAAATCATCGCCCGGCAAGCTGATGGTGCGAAGCGCGGAAACGCTGAAATTTATCGCGACGGAGCGCTCGTTCGCACGCACGAAGTCGCCGCCGAGGGCTTGCTCGTTTCCAGTCTTCAAAGCGATATCAGCCCCGACGGGCACTGGGCGGCGATGGCGGCATTTCAGGGTATCGGCTGGCACGTCTGGAACACCGAGAACGGCAAGGAAGTCGCGAGCGGTCCGTATTCCGCAAGCCTCCGCTTCAGTCCTGACAATCGCTGGCTTATGGTTTCCGCAAGCGGAGCGAACGAGCTATGGGACACGCGCACCTGGCTGCTCGCAATGAGCTGGCCGCGCGACGCCGCCGGGCTTTTCGGGCGGGCTGCATGGACTGCCGATAGTCGGACCATAGCAATCCAGCCGACACGACGCTCGATTGCGCTGCTCAGCGCCGCCGATTGGCAGGAAATCGCGACGCTCCAAATCCCCGCGCAAAGTAACGTCGTCGCACTGGAATTCGCTCCCGGCGGTCACAAGCTCGCGGCGGCGATCCGGACAGGATTCGTCCAAATCTTCGATCTCGATCAGCTCAGGGCCGAACTCCGCGAACTCGGAATCGAATGGTAGCGATGGACCTCTGCCGGGTCACCGATAGTTGGTTCGATCACTCATGGCCTTCGCATACAGCCATGCGCCGCGACAGTTGAGGAATACGAACCCCGCCATGATTCCGAGCCAGATGGACTCCTGCCAGATGGCGAGTCCGACGAGCCCTGCCGCGCCGACAAAACCAATCGAAGTGGCGATCAGCAGGCTTCGGACGGGCCCGACCCAGAACCACAAAAGCGCGCGGAGGATCTGCCCGCCGTCGAGCGGAAATATCGGCAGGAGATTGAAGATGAGGATGCCGAGGTTGATGATCTGCAGCGTCGCTACCAAACGAACGACATCATCAGGGATCGCGGGGTTCAAGATGACATATTTTTTCGCAAGGAACAGGACGGGCAAAAGCCCCACGTTTACGAGTGGTCCCGCCGCGATGCTCCACAGGGTCGCGCCCGGACGGGGCGGCGGCGAAACGTATGCGACGCCGCCAAGCGGCCAGAGAACAATTTGATCGGCGCTGCCACCAGTCTGCCTGCATGCCAGCGAGTGTCCAAATTCATGCATCAAGACAATCGCGAACAGCCCCAGATACTCGTAGATGTTCCAAACCGGTGACGAGTAAACCGCGCTGCGGTTCTGAAAGGAAAACAGCGCAACGGCAAACCAGGACCAGTGCACGAAGACCGTGATACCGGAGAACTCAAAAAAGCGGACAGAACCTTGTTTTGTAGGTGTCATGCACTGGACGCTTAGCAGGCGTTGTGAGAATCACAACGGTTATACCGGTCCCATGCCCTTGATGAACGCTTGTCCAAAGCCCTCCTTCGTATGCTATACCTCCCGAAGCCACCATGAACATCCGACTTCTAGCAACGAGCGTTCTCGCACTTTCACCCGCATTTTGCGGGGCCGCGATCAGTCCGGAGGGCGTGGAGTTTTTCGAAAAGAACATCCGCCCCGTGCTCGCGTCGAAGTGTTACTCGTGCCATTCTGCGGAGAGCGGGAAGCAAAAGGGCGGTCTGTTGCTTGATACGCGTGAATCCACGCTGGTCGGCGGCGATTCCGGACATGCCGTGGTGCCGCGTAGCGCCAGGGAGAGCGAGCTTTTGAAGCGGATGCGCTCGCATGACAAAGACGAGGTCATGCCCCCGCCAAAGGAAGGCGGGCAGTTGGCCGACGATGTGGTGGCGAAATTCGAACAGTGGATCGCCATGGGCGCACCGGACCCGCGCGAGGGTGGGGGAAAAGCGGTTGCCCGGAAAATCGACATCGAGGAAGGGCGGAAATTCTGGGCATTTCAGCAGCCGGTCAAGGCCGCCCCGCCCGCGAACAAAGACGCCGGCTGGGCTCGTTCCGACGTGGACCGTTTCGTCCGCGCAGCGCAGGAGGAAAAGGCGATACAACCGGCCGTCGATGCCGAACCGCGCGCGCTTCTCCGGCGGTTGTATTTTGACCTGATCGGGCTTCCTCCGCGGCCTGACGAAGTAGACGCGTTTCTAGCGGACCCGTCGCCAGCCGCGCTCGGAAAATGCATCGATCGGCTGCTCGACTCCCCGCAGTTTGGCGAGCGCTGGGGCCGCCACTGGCTGGACGTTGCGCGATATGCGGAAAGCACCGGCAAGGAACGTAATTTCACCTTCCCGGAAGCGTGGAGGTACCGCGACTGGGTGATTGCTGCGTTCAATTCCGACAAGCCGTATGATCGATTTTTGCGCGAGCAGATCGCGGGTGACTTGCTTCCGCATTCTACACCGCGGGAGCGGGACGAGATGCTCACGGCGACGGGCTTTCTGGCGATGGGACCGAAAGGGCTGAACGAGAAAAACAAGAAGCAGTTCGCCGCGGACCTCGTGGATGAACAGCTCGACGTAACAACCCGCGCCGTCCTCTCTACGACGGTCGCATGCGCCCGGTGCCACGATCACAAGTTCGACCCAATCTCGCAGCGCGATTACTATGCGATGGCCGGGATTTTTTACAGTAGTGAGACTTACTACGGTACGAACGGCGGCAAGAACCGGAACGGCTCCCAACTGATCCCGCTCACACCTCCGGAAACTGCGCCGCCTGAGGCTGAGGCAGGGGATTCGGATGAAGTAAGAGACACGCTCACGCCCAGGCAGGAAGCCCGCTTGATGGCATTTGCAAAAGCTAGGAATGCAAAGGTCGCGGCCCGGATCGAGACGATGACCAGCGAGCAAAAAGTGAAGATGTTTTCGAAGCTCGTGGTCGCGACGAGCAAGGCGAAAGACAAAGGGGGCAATGCCGCGAAACCGCGCGATGCAAGCCGTCCGGAATGCATGGGTGTGCTGGAGGCTCGCCCGGAAAATGCGCGGCTTCTCGTGCGCGGCGAAGTGGACCAGCCGGCGGATGTGATTCCGCGCGGATTTGCGGCGGTGTTTTCCAAAGCGGCACCGTCCATCCCCGAATCTTCGAGCGGACGCCAGCAGCTCGCGGATTGGCTCACACAGGGAAATCCGCTCACAGCGCGCGTGATGGTGAATCGTGTCTGGCAGCATCTGTTTGGCGAGGGCATCGTTGCGACCGAGGACAATTTTGGCGCGATGGGCGAGAAGCCAAGCCATCCTGCGCTGCTCGACTATCTCGCCGTGAAATTCCAGACACCCGTAGAGCAAGGCGGCATGGGATGGAGCACGAAACGCCTCATCCGCGAGATTGTGGTCAGCCGCACATACGGTCTCTCGACTGCGCCGGACAGCTTTGCGAGCGAGGTCGATCCTGCGAACCGGCTGCTCTGGCGGCAGGAGCCGCGCCGG
This sequence comes from Verrucomicrobiaceae bacterium, assembly GCA_031374705.1. GTDB lineage: Bacteria > Verrucomicrobiota > Verrucomicrobiia > Chthoniobacterales > Chthoniobacteraceae > SXWH01. The sequence goes on from JANMGP010000015.1 coordinate 29,170, forward strand.
CTTGATGCCGAGAGCATCCGCGATGCGATTCTCGCGGTGAGCGGCCAGCTCGATGCGGTTCCCCCAAATGGATCGGTGGTTCGCAACATCGGCGATGGCTACATCGGTCGCGGCGTGCGGCCGGAGTCATTCACGGGATTTCAGTCAAATAAGCGCAGCATCTATCTGCCCATCGTCCGCGATTTCGTCCCCGAGGCGCTTGAGTTGTTTGACTTTGCAGAGCCGAGCCTCGTCATCGCATCCCGGGAAACCACGAACGTCCCGTCGCAGGCGCTCTATTTAATGAACAGCCCGTTCGTACGGGAAAACGCCCTCGCCACCGTGCGCCGCGTCCTTGCAAGTCCGCTGGAATTCGACGCCCGCATCCACCTGCTCTACCAGCTATCCCTCGGTCGCAAAGCCACGGAAAATGAGCGCCGGCGGGCTGCCGAGTATCTCCTGGCCGAGGCGCGCGGTCTCCTGCCGGGCAGTGACAAGGAGAAGGCTGCGGAAGCCTCGTGGGCCACGCTTTGCCATGCGCTCTTCGCATGCGCGGAGTTTCGCTATTTGAATTAAGCCTCTCGCTTGCGTATGACGGCGGGCTTCAATGCTCATCCTGACCGTCTTTGCACAAGTTTTGCTGCCGATCCTCATCATGTTCGGCGCCGGCTGGCTGCTGGATCGGAAGTGGAACGTGGACCTTCCCACCGTCGTGAAGCTCAACCTGAACCTCTTCGTTCCGGCGTTCATTTTTTATGAGCTGACGACGACCAAGCTGAAGACCGGCGAGGCACTGAAAGCGATTGCCTATACGATTTCGGTCGTGCTCGTGTTGTTCGTGATTGCGGGATTTGTCGCGCGATTGCGAAAGGACACTCGCGAGCAGACGCGGTCGCTTCAAATCGCGAGCATCTTCTACAACTCGGCGAATTACGGGATCCCGCTCATGCACCTGACGTTTCCCTACCCGAGTCCGGCCGGGGCCTTGCAGGTATTCGTAATTCTCGTGCAGAACATCGGGAATTTTACGCTCGGTGTCTTTCTGCTTTCCTCCGCGAAGCATACGGGCCTCAAGGCATTCGCGCCGATTTTTCGGCAGACGTCGGTGTGGTCGGTGATCATCGCGCTGACGGTGCGCGGAATTTTCGGGACCATCGAACCGGATACGGAAGGCATGCGCTGGCTGTGGGTGCCGCTGAAGTATTTTCACGACGGCCTTGTTGCGGTCGCGCTGGTCACGCTCGGCGTCCAACTCTCGAAATCAAAGGCCGGTGCGGCGCTGCCGCGGCTTCGCTGGGCGCTGGCGCTGCGACTGCTCGTGGGGCCGCTTGTCGGCTGGGTGCTCGCACGTGCATTCCACTTCGAGGGCGATCTGGCGAAAGCGATGATCCTCAGCACAAGCTTCCCCACCGCTGTGAATACTGCGCTCATCGCACACGAGTTTAAAGCCGATACCGAATACGCGTCGGGAGCCGTCTTTTGGTCCACGCTCTTCAGCATGTTCACGGTGACAGCGCTCATCGCGTTGCTCAAGTGGCCGCCGGCGGCGTGGTTGTGGGGCTGAAATTTCGTCCTTCCGTCATCGGAACTGTTCGCGGTATAAGCTCGGGATGCTCGAATTCATGCAAAAGGGCGGGCCCATCATGTGGCTCATTCTGGTTTGCAGCGTACTCGCAAGTGCGGTGTTTCTGGAACGTGTAATCTATTTCCGCCGGATTAGTCTCCGTGTCGGAGAGTTTATGCGCGGTCTCGCGATCCTTATCAGAGGGCGCAATTTCGGTGAGGCGCAGATGGAGGCCGCAGCTACGAACGGCCCCATCCAGCGGGTAATCCATGCGGCAATCATCCATCACAGCGCGCCCCGCGAGGAGCTGAAGGAAATCGTGCAGGAAGCGGGACAACTCGAGGTTCCCAAGCTCGAGCGGCGTCTCGGAATGCTGGCGACTCTGGCGTTTGTCACCCCGATGCTCGGCTTGCTCGGCACAATCGCCGGATTGATCGAAGCCTTTTCGACAATGAGCGCGGCGAGCGGTCTCGCGAGTTCCGCCGAGATTTCCAACGGGATTTATCAGGCCCTTCTCACCACCGCCGCCGGCATCGCAGTCTCGATTCCGGCCGCGATTTGCTACGCCTACGTGAATTCCAGGGTGAATAGCGCGATGCACGACATCGAGCGCGCCGGGATCGAAGTGGTCTCACTGATCATGGAAAGCCGCTCGCAGCCGGACATCATCGAGTTCGACGAGGCGCGGAAGTCCGCTGGAAAAGGTTAGCACCACCGAAGCGCGAACCAGCGATGAAACTCCGGCGGACCTTTAATTTCTCCCCTGCGCTGTTCGGTTTTCTACCGTTGCTGAACGTGCTTTTTCTCGTTCTTGTTTTTTGGGTCACCGGGTCGAAATTCATCCTCCAGCCGGGTATTCAGGTCACGCTTCCAGCGACATCGTTTGCCCTCGGACCGCAGCGAAATGCGGAGATTGTCACGGTGACAGCGGGGCTTCGGCCCGCGATCTATTTTCACGATCGGGAGGTCAGTTTGGAAGAACTCGCCGTGCAGTTCGCGAAGAACCAAAACCCCGACCGCACGGTCATCGTGAAAGCCGACAAGGATGCGCCCTCGGGCCGGCTCCACGACGTGATGCACGAAGCACAGCGCCGCGGATTTACTGTGATCTGGGCCGGCGCATACCAGCAGCAGCCATGAGCAAGCCCGAACGCGATTGGATGATCTTCGACTGGTCCGGCGGACACCGCAGTTCGTGGACTCTCGCGCTGTTTATTTTTCTGTCGCTCGCATTGCACAGTGCAGCCTTCTTTTTTGTCCACATCAGCACCCCCGAGAGGCTTCTCATCCCGAAGACTGCCCAGCCCATTCAGCTCCTCACCCGTTATGCGCCGGATGGTTCGCCGTCGCCGGAAAACGAGGCGATGCTCCGATGGATCGCCGCTGAAGATCCGGCAATCGTCGCGCGCGTCTCGCTGGTCGAGCCTTCCGGTCTCCTGGACGTGCGGCACATTCCCTCGTTTGCCGTTTCGCGGACGCAGCCGCGCGATATCCCGCCGGAGCCGGTCACGATCCAATATCCGCCTGCGCGGAACTCTCTCGATTTTATCATGGGCGCGGATGAAAAGCCCAAGCCTCCGGCGATCATCCCTCCGGCGATGCCCACGGAATTGGTGTTTCACGATCCGCTGAGCGCTCGTTTCAGCGGCGATACGACACTGCGCCTCGAAACCACATCCGAAAAGTCGTTGGAAACAGTTCAGCTCCTCGCGAGTGTGACGGCGGACGGCGAGGTGCGGTTTTGCTTTATTCAAGTGAGTTCCGGCGTTCGCGAGATGGATGAAGAGGCTGTGCGACTGGTCTCGGGTGTCCGGCTGAAGCCTGCATCCGAGCCGGTCACATGGGCGACAGTCTCGGTCCGGTGGGGAAAAGACGCCATCGTCGCGCAAAAATGATCCGCTTTCAGCTCCACGATTTGCTCTTTGCCTACACAGGCATATTTGCGACGGCGGTGTTTCTCGCCTGGTGGGCGCACAGTCTGATACGCAGCAGCCGGGAGCGCCGGGCATTTAAAAATGTGGTAAGATGCAGACTTTGTTCGCACGAATTTCGCGACGAGACAGGCACGCCCTTGCCCCGGTGTCCGGTCTGCGGCGGGCTGGCGGAGCGCAAAGAGCTTTCACGACTCTGAACCGAGAAACGGCGATGGATGGCCCGCGAAAGGCGCGAAAAGGCGCGAAATCATACACTTACCAAAACACACCGACTCACCCGCAGGGTGATCGCCTGCATCTTCGGAGTTCTTCTATTTTCGCGCCTTTTCGCGCTTTTCGCGGGCTCCAATCACGCATTTAGGCTGAAGCAAGAATGCTTTCGCCGGAAAAATGTCGTTTCTTCACGGGGGATTCCCGATAGTTCGCTTCAACCCGCGTAATAATGCAGGCTGAAGTATTCTATCTCTATCATCTCGGCGAGCAGCGCGGACCTTACACGTCCCAGCAGGTGAACCACCTGTACCGATGCGAGTTCATCGACGATGAGACGCTCTATTGGCGCGAGGGCATGGACCAGTGGGCACCGGTCACTCAGATCGTCCTGCGCCGCCGCAGACGCCGGCAGTGGCTTGGCTGGACAGTCACGCTCGCGATCGTGGCGGGTATCGCCCTGATCGTGTCGTTCTTTGGTCCTGTGACGATGAATGCATGGCGCGAGCTGTCCAGCGGGGAATTCACCGAGGAGGACGCGTACTGGCGCTCTCGGTTCATGGTCCGAAAAGCACTGGGGAGTTCGGTCTCGGTGACCTTTGATTCGTTTGAGCAATCCAAAGTGTTGCTCCAACCACCCGCCGCGGCATTCGTGGTATTGACCGGTTCGGTTCGCGATGCCTCCGGAGTCCGCCGCGAATCATGGCGTGTGCGGCTTATCCATGTCGCTGACCAGCAGCAATGGTATCCCGCGCCACCGGCCACCACCACGCATCTCGAGGAACCCGCATCGTGAAAAAAAACGTCCATTTCTGTTTTCTTGCCGCATCACTCATCGTTGCCGGCTGTGGAGAGAAAAAAGTGAAGCCAACGCTGCAGCCGCAGTTCACCAGCGCGGCGGAAATCAAGGTGCCGGAAAATGTCCCGCCGCCCGTGGAGACGCAGCCATTCGAAGACGGCTTTGCCGCGGGCACGAAAGCCGGAGAGGCCGCCGGACGTGTGCGCGCCGGACGCGCGCCAAGGAAGCTCCCGCCGGAGTCCGAGCTCGAAGTCCTGGCGCTCGAAGTGGCCGGGACGAACCTAGATCGCGGCCCGAAATGGCAGCGTGGATTTGTGTCGGGATATCGCGACGGATTCGAGCGCATCGCGAAGGGAATTCGATAGGCGGAAGATTTTGTTCGGAAAACGTGTGAAGAGTCCCGAAGATGGAATTGTGAACACACCGCTGACCAGCGCAGAAAAGCGCGTACTCAAAGCCAAGGCCCAACTGCTCGAGCCCGCCGTAAAACTCGGACATGCCGGAATGACGGAGGGATTCTTGAAGAGCCTCGACGCTGCGCTGACCCAGCACGGACTCGTGAAAATGAAGTTCACGGACTTCAAGGAACAGAAGCACGAACTCGCACCGCAGATCGCGGAAAAGACCGCGAGCACGATTGTGATGCAGGTCGGAAACGTGGCGGTTTTTTTCCGTCCGAAGGCGGCACCTGCTGCCGAGTAGCGTCGCGACTACCTTGCCACCGGCCCTTCGCCGCCGCCGTAGCCCAAAACCTCGACGCTGAAGATGGACGCTGGATCCTGCTGTTGCACGGCTCTATCCTTCTTCTCCTGTTTTTCGCGGGCATCTTTGCCTTCTTCGCCGGGTGGTTTTGCCGGTGGCGGGGGTGGGGGTGGTGGCGGGGGTGGCGGCGGTGGTGGCGGCGGTGCAGCGGGTGCTCCGGCGGCGGTGCCGGTAACGGCGATGTTTTCGGAGTTGAGCAGGGTGGTTGCGGCGACGTTCAGGTTGCCCGCTGAGCGAATGCCGGCGTCGCCTGCGTCGATGGCTCCACCGGGGGCGATGAGATCGACGTCACCGGGCATCAGTCCTTCGACGGTGGCGAGAACGCCGATACCGCCACCGGTCGCGAGACCTGCGAGGTCGTTCTTCAAGTCTGCGCTTTGCGGGTCGATGGAGACACGTGTCGGCGGTGCGGAGGCGACTGTTTTGGATGATGTTCCCGCCGCGATGTCACCGGTGCTCGACCAAATGATTTCGTTGCCGCCGCGGAGCGTGAAAATACGGGACGTTCCGAGTGTCACGCTGTCGTATGCGAACATGTGAATGTTGCCGCCGCTCTCAGTAAGAATGCCTTGGTCGAGCGACTGGCCGGCACCGGCATCGAAGCCAACGATGATTTTTCCGCCCGGTGCAAACATGCTGATGTCGCCACCCGCGGCAGTCTTGATTTGGCGCGAAGTGAGCGAGATATCGCCTTTCCAGCTCGTCCCCGGGAAGAGCGTATCGATGGCTTTGAATCCGCCTGCGTAATTCCCGAAATCCGGGCTCGCCGGGTCATTGTGATCACGGCCCGCATCGCGAAGCATGAGGAAGAAAATCTGCAACGCCGCGAGGTGCTGCTGTTTCTCCGGCAGGCTCTCAAAGGCGGTGGCTCCACCCGCGCCGCCGATGATTTCTGCGAGTTCGGCCTCGTAGCGTGCTGCTGCCGGACCCGCGAGGATTTCTGCGACAAACGTCTTGAAGTCGAGTTCGCCGGTCCCAAGCCCTGTGGCCGCTCCGATGCCGGCACCGACGACGAGATCCGCGCCTGCAAATGGAAGGTTCGGATTCCGCGCATTGCCCACGCTCACGAGGCCGAGGCCGGTGCGGTCTGCGTTGCCCTTGCCGATACCGAGATCGAGATTCCGCCCGGCAAGGACCTCCAAAGTGCCCGGGCCGGAGACCTGCAAGTCGCCCGCCAGCGGCGCGCTGCCGCCGGGCAGTGCGTTGCCGGGAGACGCAGCCTGAACGCGGCTCGCGGTGTTTGCGTTGTATGCAATGATGTCGCGCCCGGCGGCAACGACGCTGACGTCTTCCTCCGCGAGATTCTGGATGTAGATGCCGATATCGCTGATGTCGCGTCCGGCGTAGATGTTCGCTGCTTTTGGCGAGAAAATGTTCAGCCCCTGAACGTCTCCCGTGCCCGCGTAGATACGGAGCGGCTCGGAGTCCCCGGCGTGTAGAAGTCCCGGCGCGTGCAGGGATTGCTTGATGTCCAGAGCGTTGGTGAGTGCGCCGTTTTCTGCGAAGAGGGCGTTGAAAGTGTCGTAGAATGAGGTGCCCGTGCTGACGGGATTGCTTCCCGGCTGAACCGTGGACAGAAATCCAAGAGGTGACGCTGCGCCCGAGATTGCCGTGGGCGAAGCATCGGAGAGCACGACGCTTCCGGTGACCCAGATATTGGTGGGCGTGCCTTCGATCGTGTTTCGTCCGGCGATGGTAAATCCGTTCACCGCTTTGCTTGCGGCAAGTTCCACTGTGCCGGTCGGCGAAGGAGAAAGCGTCATCTTGCCGGTGACGTTCACATTTCCGGAGAACGACGTCGCACGAACTGTGGACGGCATGAGATTGAACGCGGTACGGAATGGCGCGGTATCCGTCTCGTTGAGCAGCAACCACGGCTGATAGTTCCCGGTCGTGAAAGCAGCCGACGATTGGCCAAACTGCATGTGCTCCCGATACCATGTGAGAAGGATCGGCTCGGGCTCGGCGACTTGATCCGAAATCGCGACAGTCTCCAATCGGAAACTCACGTCGCCACCGAGCGATGCCACGGAAACCGCGGATTCGGGACTAAACGTCGAGAAATACGATTTGAATCGCACTGCGTTGTAATAGCCCGATGGCAGGAGGAATGGATTGGCCACCGGTCCAAGCAGGACGTTGCCGCGTGCTGTGATGTCGTAGCTTCCCTTTCCGAGAAAGAGAGTCGTCGGCAGCCATGATTGCTCGGGATCCACGCCGAGCGATGGGGAACGCGTGCCGTTGGTTTTGATTTCCGAGCCAGCGGTGAGCAGGCCGTCGCCGCGCTCGACGTAGTAAGCGCCTCCGTCGATGTTGCGTCCGGCGCGAACTTCAAGGTTTCCGCCGCCAAACTCCACCAAGTTTGCGAGGTCGGGTTTGCCCTTGGACATGCGGGCATTGGTCGGGATGACGGCGTCCACATTGGCAATGTCGCGCTCGGCTTTGAGTGTGACGTTTCCGCCGCCCAATGCACCGACTCCTTCAAAGAAGTTTGAGAAATCGACCCACCAAGCCGTGGAGTCCACGCTGGTGGAGACGAGGCCGGTCGCAAACTCTCCTGTGACCGAGTCCACGTAACCGCGCCGGTAGAGCCAGTTGGTCGGCATCTGCCGTGTGGAATCCTGGACCGTCGCGCCGTTGAGGATGGTCGTGTGAGCAATGTCGTTTTGCGCGAAGATCTCAATATTTCCTCCGGCGACAGTGAACTGCGCCGGGTAGGTGGACAAACGCCCATCGACGCCGAGACTGTTGCCGACTGGAGAACCTTGCGGCCCGGATACGGATGGCACAGGGACGTCGAACGCTCCACCGTTTGGCAGGGTGCCGGGATTGGTAACTTGGGTGCCGACCGTGTAAATGGATGCAAATTGATTGCGTAATTGCACGTCGCGCCCCGAATGGATCGTGATGTCGCCGGAGCCGGTCCGCAAAACTTGGTATGCGTTGCTTTGGGTAATCGCCGCGGCAGTTGCGACATTCGTGCCCGGAGCGATATAAATACCGTCACCGCCATTTTTTCCGATAAGAACGGAACCGCTGTCCGCAATGATGGAACCAATGTCGCGGACTTGGGCGAAGTCCGCCGCCGTCGTATCGACTCCCGACGTGAGCCGGTAGGACCACGACTGCGAGTTGACGGGGAGCGATGCGTTTTGCGCGAGGAGCAGCGAGTTCCACGCGGCCGTCTGGAATCCGTCGCTGATCGTATTGAGAAGAGTGATATTCCCAAACGCGCGAATCGTGAGAACGCCGGGCGCGCGCTTCGCGCCAAAACGGTAGGTCGCGAGATTCCAGTCGTTCGCGTAGGTCGAGGTGGCGCTGCCGAGCGTCACGTTTCCTGTGTTGTTCACGATCTCCGCGCCGGGACGGATGCTCAGCACCGGGTCGAGCGCGGTGTTTGTTCCGAGAACACGCGCGAGCATCGCCGAGTAGGTCGCGCTCGGCGTTCCGTCCACTCCGACGAATGTTCGTCCGTTGTTTAAAATCTGAGTCTGCGTGCCGGTGGTGATGTTTCCGGCGGTCGGCGTGAAGACCCTGTATCCTTCGACGATGATCGCCGATGCGCCGTTGATCGTTCCGCCAATGGTCGCAACGCCGAGGTCTGATGCGGCTGCATTTTGCGGAGCACGCAGGTGAAGAGTGCCTGTGAATTTTCCGAATGAAGCGCTTGTTGCATCAGCACTCGCAACACCGAGATCGATGGTGGACCCGGCCTGGATGTTCACGACTCCGGAATTCAGACCGCGTGTCTCGATGAGCACCGATCCACCTTTGCCCGCCGCATCGAAGTTCTGGCCCGAGGCATTGAGCGCACCGGAGACGATGACGCTTCCTCCGCCGATGAGCGCGATGTGTCCGCCGAATTTTCCAGACGCGTCGATCGTTCCGCTCACGGTGATCCCGCCGGCGTCCGTTGACAGCCGGAAGTTGTTCGCTTTTACCAAGCCGTCGATCACGACATCGCCGGTGCGAATGCGGAGATTCTGAGACTCGCTGAAGCCGCCGGTGGTCAACGCGGTTTCGAGTTCCGAGAAGCTCGGAAGCGTTCCCGCATCGAGTGTGAAACTGCCGCCGCGACCTCCCGCCACGGCCTTTCCTGTGAACTCGCCGGCATTGGTAAACGAGCCCTTCGGCGCACTGATTGTGAGGCTTCCGGCATCGGCTCCGCCGGACGCAGAGACGCTGATCACACTGCCGGCATTGATGAACACGGAGCCGTTGTCGGAGCGAAGCCGGACTTCGCCACCGCTCGTGTAACGGACGAGATCGTAGAACGATTGTTCCGTTCCATTGAGGTTTACGCGGCCTTCGATATTGACGTCTCCGGTGGTCGCGCGGACAGAAAGCGAGCCGCTCGGAAGGCTGATGTTGGTCGATGCGAATACGCTGGTGCCTTGGAAGGCGAGCGTTGCTCCGAGGCCGCCTGCGATACTTCCGGAGCCGTTTGCCTCCAGTCGCAATTCGCCGCCTGCGGTGATTCCGTGAACTGCGGAACGTGCAGCCGTGATGACCGGAGCGTTCGCAACGATGCTGCCCTGCGCAGAGAGCCCGCCTTTTCCCGAGGCAATGATGCCGTTCGATGCATTGAGGCGCACGGTCTCATACTGATCAATGGCGAGTTTGCCTTTGCCGAGCGTGATAGTGCCTGCATTCAGCGAGAGAGTTCCGCTCATCGCGCCGGTCGCTGCGGGAATGATCGCGCCGGTGGAATTGTCGAGTGAGAGCGTTCCGGCGGAAATTGTGACGTTGCCGCCGTCGTTGTTATAACCGCGAATCTCGCCCGCGTGCAGGGCGAGTTTTCCCGCGATGCCGAATGTTCCGGTGCCGTAGATATCGAGGGTCGAATAGCTGAGCAGCGAGACGAAGCCGGATTTCTCAAGGCTCGCCAGTGCTGTGCCGCCGAGGACGAGGCCGTCGGTTGGATTGAGCGTGCCGGGGTTGTCGAGCTGGATGCTGATTTGTCCGCTATTGAGCGCGATTGAGGCGGCGTCGATGCGCGCGGTCGGGTCGAGCGAAGTGCCGTAAGTGGAATCGAGGGTGACGCTTGTCCCGGCGATATGGGCCCCAGCGCCGATGTTCATCCGGGGCTCGGTGGAGTTGCCGAGTCCATTGCGGACAATGTTCGCGCTTGAGTCGCTCGTCACACGGATGAGCGTGCCATCTCCGCTGCCTGCGACGGCCGAATTTCCAAGGATGAGGGTGTCGCCGCCCGCTCCCAGTTTGCCCTGCTGAAGAATCTCCGCGCCGTCTGCGAGAGTGAGCGATTTGTTCGCCACCAAGATGATCTCCGGACCGGTGAGTGGAGTGCCTGCATTGTCCACAGTGACGTTGCCTGTCTTGACCGTGACGGTCGTGGAATCGGGGCCGACTTTGCGGATGCCTCCAATAAGCAGACTCTCCGCGCCAAACGAACTGAGCTGAGATGCGCTGAGCGAAAGTTTCCCGGCTCCGGCGTTGCGACCGTCTCCTGTGATAACGATGTCCGTAGAGCTCGCGATGTCCACCAAGCCTCCGCGACTGCCCTTTGGCGCGCCAGCGGATACACGGCCGTTCAGCACCATCGAGTTTGTCGCTTGCAGCGTAAGTTGTCCGGCGTCGCCGGGGAGACGCGGGACTTTCGACTCCAGTTGCTGGGCTCCGCTCTTCAGGAATCCGTTTCCGAAGTAGTTCGCATATTGTGCACGATCACCGAGAGCGTCGGGTGTGAGCACCTCGAACCATGAGAACTGGGGATTGAGCGTCCGCTCTTCGTTCAGTCCGTTGAAACGATATCCGGGAACCAGCGTGGAGCCGTCCGGAAGATCGAGAGTCCCGATCGGTGTTCCACCTTTCAGCGAGACGAGACGCGCTCCAGGCAGCAGTGCGTAACGCGCCGGTAGCAGCGTGTAGTTTCCTTCTTCCAATCCGGCGCCGGCGCCGAGATGGATGCAATCGCCGACACGCAGCGCGCTGTTTACAAATCCCGGATCTCCGCTCAGCGCCGCCGCGCCGCTGTTTGCAGAGTATGGCGAGAAGTGCGCTCCGTATGATGGAAGAATGGCGAAGCTCGTCGTGGAGGCGAGTAGATCGCGCGAGCCGCCGATCCCTGCGACCCAGCGATAGGACAAAAGGTCGCCGCCTCCGCGGATGTCGAGTCGCGAGCCTGCCATGCTGTTCACGTTGGCTCCGGCGATGTTGATGGTCTTTTGGCCCAATCCGCCGCCGGTGATGTCGAGGCCGGTCGGATCGATCCATGTCACGCCGTTGATATTCAGGCCGAACGGGACGATCAAATCCTGACCCTCGACCGGACTGATTGCAGACACCGACGTAAAGGAACCTGCACCCAGTGTGACAGTCTTTGTCGCCGAGACTTTGTCGCCGCTCAATGCACTGACAGGCGCATCGCCCTCGCCGTTCCAGCCGAGGTTGATCGTGCCGAGCGGCACGCGGAGCGTTCCGTTTTGCGTGATGTTTGTCGCGAAGACATTGAGAGTTCCGCCTGCTGAAAGCGGCAGTGCGCGAACTCCGGAGGCCTCGAATGTGACACTTCCCGAAAGCGTCTCTTCGCCGATTTTGTAGTCGGCTGCGATGACCGAGAATGTGATCGCGCTCGGCGGATAAACTTGCGCAGCGCGCATGAAGATATGGCCTGCTGCTTCGAGCGTCCCGTTGCCGCGAATGTCGCCGTTGTCGGCGATGAATCGGGCGGTATCGATATTCTGCAGCGAGAGATTTCCGATATCGATCAGATCCCCGATCACGGTGAGACGTCCTTCTCCGTGAGTTGGCTTCACTTTCACCGGCTGCCCGCCGCCATCGAGATACGGAATCCGCGACTGCGCTCCAAACGCCAGCGGCGCGAGGAAGGGCTGCCCCAAAGTCACGTAGGGAGCCTTCAACGTGACATCGGAATCGGCATACAACACCCCGGCGTCGGCTACCGAAAGATTCCGTCGTGCCTCGATGCTGACGGGACCGGAGAACTCGACAGTGCCGCGAAGTGTGAGTGAATCGAAACCTCCGCGCGAAAATGTGTCCGCCGCGAAGTATCCGCGACCTGCGACGCCGTGCACGCCGAGTCCGATTGCGGCACCGTTGATTTTCACGAAGCCGGGAGGAAGCGTTGGGCCGCTTTGCGTGACGTGGAGTGTCACGTCGGTCGGCTCCCGCAGTGTTCCCACGGGAAGGTAAACATCCGAGGATACCGTGAGGTTTCCACCCAGTGCGGTCGGCCCGCCTGCGTCGCCGCGCAGTGTCGCATCCATGAAGAGATGCTGTCCGCCTGCGATGTTGATTTCGCCTGCGTCGCTGTCGATCCGCGTGGAGACATAATCGCGGGTGTAGAGACCCGTGTTTACTCCGCTGTTGACCGGGACCACGGACGTTCCAGTCACATTTCCGCTCGTCTCCACGAACGGCGCCGGAGTTTCGATCACACCCGAAGCGCCGGATACGTCGAGGACGGCTCCAGATTCCGCGACGATATTGCCCGAAAGACTGATGCGTCCGCCGGGCAGCGCGGAGCCGGTGCGGAATCCGTATGGATTTGGCGTGTAAAGCGTGGTGCCCTTAGTCGAGAGAAGCGCTGTCGGCCCGAGGTGAACGCTGGTGAGGCTCTGCGAAGAATCTCCAAATGCGACGCCGAGATTGCGCGAGCCACCAACGCTGATGGTCCCGCCGGGGGCGATGATGTGGCCTTGAATGGACACAGTCTCGCCGCTGAAACTGATGGAGGCACGAGGGTCGGTCTCGATGTGCGCACCTGCGCCGACAATGATGTCGCCGCGAGTCACAAGGCTGTTTCCATTGAAATCGTCGCGGAGACCGGGCGCGCTGAATGACAGACTGACGGGCGTGCGAAGGCCCTGCTCCAAAACGACGGGCATCAGCTCGACACCATCGCGTCCGGGGCCGTATGGGACCGCATTCCAGTTCTTCGCAATCGGTTTGATCGTGGTACCGGGGGCGATGTTGATTGCGGTAACGAACTCCAAATCCTCGCCGGCGATCGTCTCGCCAAGACCCGTGAGCGCGAAATTGGTAAACCCGCCGTTGCTGAAAAACTCAGGCTGGAGGAGCAAGGTGAATTCGGTCGCTCCTTTCGCGCCGCCAATCTGAATGCTCGGAGCCTGGATCGCCAGCGAGCCTCCTTTGCCGCCGGAAAACGCGCTAAGCGCGGACTCCAGCCGGAGCCGTCCGCCGATGAGTTGGCTCAATCTTGGATCGTTACCAGCCTTGATGGAAATGCTGCCGCCAGCACCGTAAGAGCGGCGACCGGATCGATCGAAAACAACGCCTCCGCTCGCGTCGATGCGACTTCCGGCAACGAGCTCTGCATTGTATCCGGCGATTGCCACAGAGCCTCCATCTGTCGCCAGCGGAAGGCTGAGCGCGTTGAGAGACAATGGACGATCATCAATGACGAGACCTGCGACACTGAGCGAGCCCGCAGCACCGAGAGTGACTGTCCCGCGAGTCAAATCCGGAGCCGGAAGCGTCTTGGTCGTGCCCGGCGGGAATTTCTGATCTAGGAACGGCGTCAAATTGTAGGCCGTGAAGGAAAGGCTCCCGCTTGGGGCGGAAACCGTTCCTTGGATGTCCACATTTGCCCCCGTTATCGCGAGCGTGCCGCGCGCCGGAATCTTCAATTTTGTTTCCTCCGGAATAGTGGCGTCTCCATCCGGATTATTGATCGTGAGAGACCCGAAGCCCGCAGATGTAAATAAATCGGGTGAGAGGACCACTCTCGCCAATCTCTCGGCACTCAATGGAGCCGCGTTTCCAGCCACGTCTTCCGAATAGTCTCGGGGATTGGAGAGGACTCCATTTCCAAAAGTGATCGCGGGCGGGGTCGGTGAGAAAGAAGCGAAATTCGATAGCTTGCCGTCCTGTTTTTCGAATGAGAGCGAAAGAGCGCTGAGCTTCGGTGCGGCCTGCGCAGTCCGCTGGCGGTGGCCGGACACGGTTTGTCCTTTAAGCTCGCCGTCGAGCGCCATGCTCGGCGCAGTGATGGAGATATTGCCGCCGCTTTTTCCTTCGACGTAGCCCGGCTCGAAATGCTCGCCGCTGAGCGCGAGCGGATGTGTCCACTTTTCGGTGACGCCGTATTTCGGTCGGCTGAATGTGGATGTGCCGTCATACAGCCCCGTGAAGGGCCGGTCGGGCGTCGCGTTCGCGATATCCATGACGCGGCTGTCGGACATCACGCGGGTCGTTTTCACGCTTCCTCCTTCAAAATTTACGAAGCCGCCGGAGACATCAATCTTTGCTCCAGAACGGACGATCACCGAGTCGCCCGCTGTCATGCTGATCGTCCCGCCGGCTGTCGTGAGTTCGGAGACATTACGCTCGATGAGGTTCGCGTATCCGGATACCTCGCCGAGCGGAGTGCCAATCCAGTCGCGCCCGGCAAAAGTGCCTCGCTGGCGGATATCCAAATTGAGCGTCGGCCCGCGCAGCGGACCGCGGCGCTGGAGCGGTGCGTCTGCAAGCTCGGCCCCGCGAAGTTCAAGCGAGAGAATGTTTTGACCAACCGGAACTATGACATCCGTCGTTCCAGCCACGCTGAGGAGAGCGCCGGTATCCACATAGATCTGGCCTGTGCTGAAAATGAGTCTTTGTCCGTTGCCGTCCGGCAGCCATTCGCCCGCGCGGAAGATGACGTCTGCATTTGGAGCCAGCAGCGTGGAGTTTGCTCCGAGATGAATATTGCGGCCCTCGACCGTGACTTTCGAGCGCAGAGCGAGCTGCGTGCCGATGACCGTTTTTGTGCTCAGGATATCGGGGACTATCTGGTTCACCGCGTCGTCGCCGATCGTGACGGTCCCGCTCGCGGTCGTCGCGAAGAATGGAGGCTGGGTATCCGGCGTGACCGTGACCGTCCCGAAGTTGGCCAGGAGGTTGATGCTGCCGTTGAGCGACACCGAGGTTGCGCTGTCGATGACACCCATCTGCCGCACGTTCTTTCCGGCGATCGTCGTGTTTGCCCGGGGCGCGTCGATCAGTCCGGTATTCGATGCCGATCCCGCCGGGCCCTGCGCCGGGATGACTGGCGGGTCTTCCGGTTTCGCGGGTGGTGGAACCGTGACGGCTCCCACGTAAACGTCGAGGCCTCGCAGCCTGGCGTCGTTGCTCGGGTGGGCGGTAAATCCGACCTGGAGCCCGGCCGCGAGCACTGTCTGACCGTCGGGCGTGGAGATGGTTCCTGCATTGGCCACGTTTGGCCCCACAAGCATGATGCGTCCGCCGACTCCGCTGCTGGACGGGCTCGAAAGCTGCGCGCCTTCCTGCGCGACGACATCGCCGTATTTTCCGCCGGGAGCATTCGATGGGGCAGGGGTAAACGCAGGAGTGCCATTCTTTCCCGCCGCGAACGGGAGCGCTGAAAACAGAAACTGCGAATCTGGATTGTTGAGGAGTCCGCGGGTGATGAGCCCGTCATTGATGGGCAGCGACGATGCTACGAGACCGTGCAGATTGATCTGCGATGAGCCGCCGAAAAGAATCCCGTTCGGATTGATGACATACACCTGCCCGTCACCCTCGATTTTCCCGAGGATCTGCGAAGGCTTGCCGGAGGGATCTGTGATTTTGTTAAACGCGGCCCATTGAGTCTTGTCGTTGCCGCCTTTGCTCTGGTCGAAAAAGAGCGTCGTTTTCTTCCCGACGTTGAGCGTCTCCCAATTCAGCACCGCCTGCGATTTGGTCTGCTGGACGGTGACTCTCGTCTCGCCGTTCTTCTGGCTCTGCCGCGGGAGAAGCGCACCGGTCCAAAGCTTGGAATCTTCACCCACCTGCGGCTTGGACAGATTTTTCGGTACAGCTGGCGCGACCTGTAGTCCACCGCGGACGAGACCATTCGGAATAATCGGAAGATTCGCGCCCAGCTTGTTGGGGCCCGCGATTGCCGCCGCTCGGGCTGCGTCCTGCATTGCCTTTACCGAGTTGATCGCCCGGGTCGTCCTCGCGAGCGCGTCCTTTGCGTTGATCCGCGCTGCTTCCGCCGCGGGATTCAACCCAGTTCCGCCGCCTTTGCCGCCGCTCGTGCTCAGCGACGTGCCGCCGCGAAGGATGTCACCCGCCTCAGCGTGTGAGGCCGTGAATAAGGCCAGCGCAAGACCGACCGCCGCGGGAAAGTGATTCGGCATCCGGACCTCCGGGCGAACGCAAAGCGCAGGGCCGGATCGAAGCGGATTCGAATTCAGCGAGTCAAAAGTATCGGTCTTTTTGCGAAGCATTGGGTCTTGGAAATTTGGAGCACTGAACGACTCCTCCGAAACACGGACGGAGTCACGTTACGCTTCAGGGACGCAGGTTACGGTTTGGAGGCGGACGGCTTCCCATCGGCAGGGCGATCTTTTGCAGTCGGTCCCGCAGCAGGCTTCGGCGAGG
This sequence comes from Verrucomicrobiaceae bacterium, assembly GCA_031374705.1. GTDB lineage: Bacteria > Verrucomicrobiota > Verrucomicrobiia > Chthoniobacterales > Chthoniobacteraceae > SXWH01. The sequence continues at coordinate 45,791 of JANMGP010000015.1, forward strand.
TGCCATCCATGCGGATTCGCTGATCGGCAGCCTTTGCGCCGAGTTCCTCGACCAAGGTCTCCAATCGCGCCCGCGTGACACCGACGAACGGCTCGCGAGCCGTGAGCGCAGTGCCGAGTCCGAACTTCCGGTAACGATCCAGAAGCTCCGTGGAAATTTCATACATTTTCGCGTTCTTCACGCGCTGGTCGGCCACGATGCGTTTGAGCTTGTCAGACTCCGCTGCAAGCTTGGCGCGCTCAGCTTCCAGCTTCTCGGCGCGGGCGGCGGACTGCTTGCCGAATTCGTCCGCTTTCAAGTGGATTACCTTCAAATCGGAAAGCTCTTTCTCGCGGGTGCCGAGGTCTGCCTTCAGCAACTCAGCCTCTTTTTTTGCAGCCTCTTTCTCGGCGGTGCGGGCCTTGGTATCCTCCTCCGCCTGCTTCTGAAATGCTTTTACTTTCTCTTCGAGCGCGGCCTTTTCCGCGGTGAGCGCGGCCTGCGCGGTCTCGGCAGTGCGGACCTGACTCATGAGCGTCTTGATCTGCTCACGAAGTCGTGATTCCGGCGATGGTCCGGCGGGAGCCTGGGCGAAGAGCGATGCTGTGCCGCACACGATTGCTGCGGTAAGAATGGACAGTAATTTCATGGCTAGAATTTTCCGGTGAAGTCGAGTTGGAGCGTGTCGTTTTTGCTCGGTGGTCCCGCGATTTGGGAAGTGCTCACCCATTTGACGCCAAACGTTGCTTTCGGCGTGAGTGCCATCGCGCCCCATAGCGTGAAGCCCTTCATGTTCGTTCCGCCGAGACCGAAATCGGAATCGGTGAATCCATCGACGACGGCGTCGGACTCGATGTGCTTGTATTGCAATCCCGCCTGCCAGTCGCCGCGCTTCTCCATTGCTGGCGCGCCTCCGCGGACGCCGAGCATCCACGCGGTATCGCCACCGGCGTAACGGCCCGGCGTGCCGAGCGCGCTCTGCGGTGCGCGGTTGTTGATACCGAGAAGATCCATCCGTTCGCGGTCAAAGCCGAGGTTCCGAATATACTCACCGATGATGGAAACCTGGAATGGCTCAAACCCGTTGTAGTCGAGCCGTCCCGTGATGACGAGCGGCTGGAATTCGGTGCCGAGGCCGAAGTATTGAAACTGATTCGTAGTCCCGAAGTTGTTGTTCGCGTTCGGGATGATTCGCCGGAGCGGGATGTAAGTGTTGCCCTTTTGCGCGAACGACGGACGAGTGCCGTCTGTATCGCCCGCATCGCTCGCAGTGAGCGGCGTGTAAGGCGTGGACTGCTCGCCGCGGACGCCGTCGAAGTGGTAGTAAGCTGCGGCGAGTTTCATTTCCAGCTTGTCCGTGATCTTCAGGCTGGAGCCAATCTGCGCGCCGTAAAGATACTTGTCGGTGCTGTCGAACTTCGAAGGCTGATTGCTGCTGAAGTTGAAGTCGGTATTGAAAATCGGGAACGCGCCAATCGTGACAAACGGCGTCGCTTTTCCCCACTTGCTTTTCAAATTGACCGCAAATCCGTCGAAGCCGAGATCCTCGTCGAAGATGGTGTCGGTGCTGAAGAACGGATTGTCGAAACGCCCGCCCAGCGCGGTGAAATGGGACTTCTCGCCGACTGCTTCGTACTTGAGAAAGACGCGATCGATCCAGATTGCATACTTGCTGAACTGACCGCCGCTTCCGCCGAACGATTGATTCGGTGAAGTCGGGGAACTGCTCTCGCCGGATGCCAGTCGCAAGCCCGCCGTGAAGCCGTCGCCCATATCGACCTCTGCGCCGAGGCGGAGACGGAGTCGGTAGCGCTGGCGATCGTTGTCCACATTGAGCTGCGGCGAGAAAGTCGTCCCGGCGACATCGAACGGCGCGCCGGAGTTGATGCTGTTGAAATTCGGGAATGCTCCGGTGTTGTCGTTGCCGCTCGGAAAGTAGTTACCCTCGTAGCGCAGGCGGACGTCGCCTTTCACGCGGAATTTGGTCACCCACTCCGGCACCTTTGTGTTGTTCACGTAGCCTTCGGATTTTGCCTGCGCAGCGATGTCGGCACGCAGTTCGTCGCGGATCTGTTTTTTGACGAATTCAGGGATGTAAGTGACCCGCACCGCATCGTCGGGAGCGGGTCCCGGGTCGGGGATTTTCTTGGATTCCACGGCTTCGCGGACGACTGCCTGTGCAGCGCCCTCCGCGTCCATTTGTGCGTTGGTGCGCGCTACCGCGGCTTCGCTCTTTGCCTGCTGGATCATTTCGTCCGCCTCGGCTTTTTCGAGGAGACCTTTTTTCACGAGCCGACGAATGAGATTAATGGTGACGTTGTCGGATGGCGTGTTGCTGCCCATCAAGTCGCCGGGCGTGGATTCCGCCGGTGGCTGCGCGGCTTGATCCGCCGGCTTTTCCACATCCGCAGGTTTGGCCTGGTCTGCAGGCTTGGCCTCCGCTGCTGGCTTGGCTTCTTCTTTTGGTGCTTCCGGCACTGGTTTGCCGTCGGCGCGGAATGGCGGTTGGTCGGCCTTCGCGGGCTCAGCGGGAGCGGCGGCGGGCGAGGCCTGTGCAATCAAGGGCCCCTCCGGGAGCGGCAGATTCTGCGGCGCCCCAGCTGTTGCGGCGGCGCAGAGCGACGAAGCGAGAACCAGCGCCAGACGCGGGCGGAGTGTGGTATTTTCGAGAGACATTCAGTTTTTGGTAAAAAGGTGAGTCGAGCGGGGACTCAGTTCGGGCGTCGCCCGGTGACTTTCATGTTGATGGGCATCGCCATGCCGTCCGGCGGTGGCTGGGAAAGTTGCATGCCGGTGATGATCTCATCGCGGATGGCTGCATCGATCGCGGGATCGCCGGACGATGTGTCGAGCTTCGCGCGGGTGATGCGGCCCGTAAGGTCCACCCAAACACGCACGACGATTTCCAACTTCGCACTGCGGGTGCGAGGATTATCGCGAAGCGCCTGGGAAATGCGCGAACCCGTTTGGTTCGCGTACGCGCTCCACTTCATGCGCTCGGTCGGACCGGATTTGCGTCCGGAAAAAACGCCGCCTCGATTGGCAGCCTGAATTGCCATTCCGCCCGCGCTCGGGCCCTTGATCGCGGTGGCCGCCGCAGGTGCTGTATCCGGCGGAGCTTCCTCCTCCTTTTCCTCCTCGATCATCTTCTCTTCCTTCATCGCCTCGGGTGGCGGCGGTGGCGGCGGTGGTGGTGGCGGAGCAGGTGGCAATATCATCTGAACGTAAGTGGTCTCCTGCTTGCGGACCGGGGCATTGTCGCCCTTCGAGAATACCTTCACGCCGAATCCAATACCGACGATTGAAAGAATCCCGACAATTACCGGC
>JANMGP010000020.1:0-8110 GCA_031374705.1 Verrucomicrobiaceae bacterium
ACCGCCGAAGGGCTCAACTCGAAAATCCAAGCGCTCAAAGCCAACGCCAGAGGCTTCCGTAACTTCTTCAATTACCGGACTCGCATCCTCTTCTTCTGCGGCAAGCTCGATCTTTCGCCACTATGACCCCGGAAGAAACCAAAAGTATGAACCGAATTTACCAAGGCCGCGTTTCCTCCGTTGAAATCGCGAATCAGAATAACGAATTCACGGCACTCGCAGCCGACGCAGCCGAAGCCCGCCGCCTAGGCGAAGCTGCATTGTGGGAGCACCACGCGCTTTTTCAGGATGCGGTGAATTATTACATTGTCGCGCTGGCGGCGCTGGGGACTTCGCCGGACAGCAAACTTACAAAGCTTGGCAGACTATTGGAAAACGTATGGCAGGTGGCGGATAAAAAAGGGCAGCGGCGAATGGGTATGCGAGACTCGCTCCAGCGGGCCTGGCAACTAGCGGAACCGCCCACTTTGGCGGAGGCGATGGAGCGTTTCCGCGCACCGTTGCATCAGGATGGCATCGCGCTTTCTACAGCCGAAAAAGCGGCGGAGTATCTACTCCATGAATTGGGTGGAGATGCCGCGATCCAGACAGGTGGGCGCACGTATTTGCCGATGTTCTGCGATCCGAGTTCCAATCCGACTTTCAATCTATCGGCGTCCCGACGGGGGCGGGCGGAAGCCGAGCGGCGGTTGCAGACGGAGCTGCATCGCGAGCTTTCGGACCCGGAGATTCGCGACCTCGCTGCGTCAATCACGCTCGGCTCGGTGGTGAATTTGCAGCCCGGTGCTGAATCAGACTCCGGGGATGCGGTTGTTTTGCGCCTCAAAGGTGCCGCGAAGACCTTTGCAGATACTATTTCTGCGGAACTGTTCGATGCTTGGCTGGCGAATCTGGCTCCGGCATTTTCACTACCGAAGCGGCGCGGCGGAAACATCAACGTCAACCGAGTGGACGCCTGCACACTTTTCCTCGCATTTCCAAATTCAACGACCAAGACGCTGTTTCAAAAGACGTTCGCCGCGCCAAAAGCAGCGATTGCCAAGGCATCGGACGCGAAGTCTGCCAGCGAGGAGTCCGATGATATTTCGCGGTTTGTCGTGGATGGGGAAGACCCTATCAAACTCTCTCGCGGCACTCGGGGTGTAGTCTTTTCGGGATTTACCGCGCTCTCGATTTGGGCGGGAGATGGCAGGAATCTATTGTGGAAGGAGTTCGACATCGCCGCATTCAAAGAGGCTCTGAAAGTCTATAATCAGTTCCAGCAAAATGTGGAAAAGCGGGAGACGAAGCTCAATGGCCTTGCGCTGAAACTGCTCGTCATGGACGGCGAACGAGCGATTGAAGCCTACGCGGGCGAACCCGAATCCGCGCTGGGTCGGCGGCTGCAAAAGCTGTGGGTGGAGAGCAAAGGGAAGCCGAAGATGCCAAGCGGTGAGAGCGGTGAGGATGCTACAGTGGTGCGCTTCAAAGGGGATGCGCGGATTGATCGGCTGCGGAAAATTGTGAACGACGATCTCGCGGAGGAATATCGGCTCACCGATGGAAGACGGACGGCCTACGGGCTGCGTAGGCGGACGATGAAAGGCTGGGGCGAGGTGAAGCGGAGATGGCAGGGAATCGTAAAGAAAGGCGAGACGTATTCGGATACCAAGAAAAAGGAACTCAAGGCGGCGCTGGATGAAATGCGCGGTGGGGAAAAGCGGGAGCAGATAGGCTCGCACAAACTGTTTGAGGCGATGCTCGCGGACGAAGCGGGGTGGAGCATCTGGCGCGAGGCGGATGATTCAATGCAGGCGCTTATTCTGAAAAACGAGTGGGCTGCCGACCCGTTGGAGGCGTTTCGGGAATACTGTGAGATTCGCGAGGCGATGGAGGAAGTCTCGGCGCGTCCGCTGAACTTCACGCCCGCCGATGCGCGGTATTCGCGGCGTCTGTTTATGTTCACGGATGCGTGCAGCTTTGGCAGCGACCGTGGGGAGTATAGGCACGATGCAAAGGCGCTGGCGGTGACGGTGCCAGTGGCTGTCCGCGGGGAAGATGGCCGCTTTGCGGTGAAGCGTTGTCGCCTGGGCTATTCAGCCCCGCGTCTGTTGCGGGACGGGATTCGCGGGGAGGATGGAGGCTACGCGCAAGACTGGCTCCAGCCTATGACGCAGGCGCTTTTCGGAAAGACGGAGGGCACGGCAAACCCGCAGCAACTCAAGGACGCGGCGGTGCAACTCATGCCGGACTTTGACAGCAAAGGGCGGCAGCGGGTGTTGCTAAATTTCCCGCTCAGTTTGGATGATATGCGAATGAAGGCGTTGTTGAAAAAGGCGGAGACTTGGGAGAAGCAATTCGTCTCGTGGAAAAAAGGTGCGCAGCTTCCGTTCGTGCGCTGGACGACTGACTTCGATGGGAAGGAGCCACATCGTTGGTGGGAAAGAGTCTCGACCTTTCGTGTTTTGGCTGCGGACTTGGGCACGCGGCACGCGGCCAGCATCGCTTTACTGGAATGTGGGAAAGAAAGCGGCGGCACTGCGCGGTTTATTGGAAACGCGGGAGGCGAAGATTGGTTCGCCCGCTATTGCTCGGGTGCAATACTCCGGCTGCCCGGGGAGAATGCGAAGGTGCTCCGCCCGGAGAGTTCGCTGGACAAAGACAACCTAGGGAAGGCGTTTCGCGAGGAACTGTATGGCGAACGCGGCAGGCCCGCGGACATTGAGGAGTGCGAAGCGACTTGTGATGCGCTCCGGGCGCTGAATCAGCACGAAATGCTCGCCGACCTTGGAGAAGCCGATGCGATGCCGGAGCGCTTCAGCTTCCCCGAATTGAACGACAAGCTACTCGTCGCCATCCGTAGGGCGCAGGGATGGATCGCGGCGTGCATTTCGTGGCACTGGAAGCTGACGCAGCCGGAGAGCGATGAGCAGCGTAATGCGGCTCTGGAGCAAATCCGCGAGGAGAAGCGGAAGGTTGAATGGAACGTCCTCGCCGATGGCAGCGCGGAGAATCTGGTGGCACTGAGAGATGCGCTGCATGTGGAGATCGCCACGCAACGCGAGCGAGTGCAGGAGCAGCTACTTTTACTGACGCATAGGATTATGCCATTGCGCGGGCGTGCTTGGGAATGGGTGGAGCATCCCGAGAAAGCAGACTGCCATTTGCTGCGCCAGACCGCAGAAGGCACCGGACCGGAGACGGCGAAACTGCGCGGGCAGCGAGGGCTGAGCATGGCGCGAATCGAGCAACTCTCGGAATCACGCCGTCGCTGGCAGTCGCTGAATCAATCGCTCCGCCGTGAGATCGGCCAAAAGCCGCTGACAGCTTCCGAGATGCGCAACGACCCGATCCCCGACCCGTGCCCAGATGTGCTCGTGAAGCTGGAGAACATTCGCGAACAGCGCGTCAATCAAACCGCGCACCTCATCCTGGCGCAGGCGTTGGGGCTGAAGTTGTGCACGCCGGAGAAGTCGAAAGCAAGCCGCATGGCGACGGATACCCACGGCGAATACGAAGTGGCGCGTCCGCCTGTGGACTTCATCGTGCTGGAAGATTTGTCGCGCTATTTGTCTGAGCAAGGCCGGGCAAAAAGCGAGAACACGCGCCTGATGAAGTGGTGCCACAGGGCGATCATGCTGAAGGTGAAAATGCTCGCCGAACCGTTTGGAATCCCCGTACTCGAGACCCCCGCCGCGTATTCATCGCGGTTTTGCTCGTTGACGGGCATGGCGGGTTTCCGTGCCACGGAAGTCGGGTGGAACGACCGCGACGACTATCGCTGGCGGGAATTGCGGAACGTGGATTTGCCAGCCTTGGAGAAAGAGATCGAGGCCGCCGGGCAAAACAAGGCAAAGCTGGAAACGCTGAATCGCCGTCGCGCCGAAGTGACGAACGCGAAGGAAATGTTTGCAGCGTTGGAAAAGCTACAGCCCACGCAGACGCTCCTCGCGCCACAACCGGGGGGTGCAATGTTTGTGACGGCGCGAGAAACTCCACATCCCGCCCCTTCACCGAAACGCAAGCACGGCGGGTCTGTCTTGCCGATGCAGGCGGACTTGAACGCTGCTGCAAACCTGGCGCTTCGCGCCGTTGCGCATCCGGATTGCGCCGATATTCATCACCGGTTGCGAACGACTCGGAAAAAAGAATCTGTGCTCGCTCGGGAGACGCGGCGATTTGGAAAAGAGGAGATGAAGATCATCCTCCGCGCTGGGGACTCCTTGCCGAAGGAAAAGAATACGAACTTCTTCTGGGACGCAAAGTGCGTCGCGCAGTTCGGCAGGGCGAGATTGGAGAGCGAAGGCGAAACCGAGCATCCCTACGCATCGGGACCGGGGCTTTGGAAAGCGGTGAACGAGCGGAGTACTCAATGGAGCCGTTGTGCGGAGATCAATCGGGCGCGCCTTCAGAAATGGGTGCGCGGGGATGACGACATCCCGATGTAAAAACACCACCTTGCCGAACCACGATAAAAGGAGCACACTATGCCGGATGAAACTACGATTAGACCTGCTGGAGCACCTGACGGACGAGGACATCCTGGAGGCGGTGGTGGAGAACACTCACCGCTTCAAGCCCGAGCCGCTTTTTTCAAAAACCGGAGTTGGGAGTCTGTCGTCAGCTTCAACCGAGGAGCGTGCGCGCGAGGTGGAGCACAGCACGGAATTAACTCGGAAGCTGGAGGAGCGTGCGCGGCTCGCTGGGAAGAGCAGCGGGGAAAAGTAACGTCGCTCGCGGAGGCGTTCGACTTTCTCCGTGGGTGCCACAGGAATGCGCCGTTTCTTTTCCTCAACGGGAATACGTTCGCGCTCATCGGGCGAGAGATGGTGTTGGCGTTGTTCAGCGATTTGCCGCCCACTCGCAAACGGGAGGCGGGCTCGGCTGTGGGGCATTTCATCGCTGGCGTGTTGGACCGGGCGGCGATGGTGGGGATTATCGAGTCGCTTTGCCGGGCGGCGGATTTGGTGGCGGGGACTCGGGTGATGACGCTGGGCGGTTCGTTACACGGGCTGATTGTGCGGGTGTTGGAGGACGGGCGCGTGGCGGTGCGGCCTGATGGTTCGGCGGGGGAGATTGTGGCGCTGCCGGAGAATCTGTTGCCGGAGATGAAGTAGCGGAGCGGGAGCAGAAGCGGCACGGCACCGCGCTTGCTAATGGGATGAACTCCCGAAAGCCCAAGCGGCCTATGCGCCGTCGTCCGGTCGCGACTGATTCCAATCAAACGGAACTCGCATTTGCGCCCCTTCATCAAACCATGGTCGCGGCGATGCACGCGGCGACATCCGAGTGTGGCACGGGCGTCCCGCCGGTGGGGCCATTGGGCGTCCCGCCCGATGCGGTAGGAGCAGCAGGCGGGACGCCTACTGGCCCCACAGCCGAGACGGGCTGTGCTACGGATTTGCCGATGATGCCGGTGCGGCGGTTGCAGAACTATGCTTACTGCGCGCGCCTCTTTTACTACCAGTGGGTGGAGGATTTGTTCATGGAGAATGCCGACACGGTGAAGGGTTCGGCAGACCATCGACAGGTGGACAAGCCTTCGGCGCTGCCGGAAGACCCGAAGGAGCTGGAATTGCCGGAGGGGGCGCGGTTGCGGAGTTTGCAATTGGAGAGCGAGGCGCTGGGGCTGGTGGGGAAGATCGATGTCGTGGAGGGCACTGGCGATGGGATGGAGGTCATCGACCACAAGAAGGGCGCGGCGCGGCGGGACGAAAACGGCGGACGTATCGCGAAGGAGTATGACGCGGTGCAGGTGGCGGCTCATGTTCTGCTGCTGCGGGAGCAGGGGCATACGGTGACGAGCGGCTCGATTTACTATGCGACGGATCGGCGGCGGGTGTCGGTGCCGTTGACTGAGGAGCTTTTTGCGACGGTTCACAGGATGCTGGCGGAGGCGAAGGAGGTGGCGATTTCAGGGAAGTGTCCGCCACCGCTGGTGAATGATTCGCGCTGCCTGCACTGCTCGGCGTATCCGGTATGTCTGCCCTATGAGTCGGCGTTTTGGGCACGTAGCTGCGACGCCTCGTCGCAGGATGTTGCTGCTGCGCCCTCGCAGCAGAACGGCGCGACGCGACGAGGCGTCGCGGGCACTTCCTGCGACGAGGGCGTCGCAGCTACGACGATGCAAGCGCCGCGTCCTCCCGGCGATGAAGGTGAGGTGATGGTGGTGCAAAAGCCGGGCTGTATGGTGGGGCAGCGCGGCGGGGAGTTTGTGGTGACGGAAAAGAAGGAGACGTTGCAGAAGTTTGCGATGCACCAGGTGCGGTCCATCTATCTGTATGGAGCGGTGCAACTCACGGCGCAGGCGGCGCACGCTTGTCTGGAGCATGGGATCGATGTGGCGTATTTCTCCCCGGCGGGGCGGTTCCTCGGTCTGTTGCGCGGGCTGCCTGCGAGCGGAGTGGATGCGCGGTTGGGGCAGTATCGGATGTTTGGGGAACCGGGCATCCGCGTGAAGCTGGCGCGGGAGATGGTGCGGGCGAAGATTCATAATCAACGCGTGCTCTTGATGCGAAACGGGGAGGCTGCGGATGGCGTGTTGCGTCAGCTCACGGAGCATCGGGACCGGGCGGCGGAGGCTCGGGATTTGGATACGCTGCGGGGAATCGAGGGTTCTGCGGCGGCGCTGTACTTCGGGCAGTTTGCGACGATGTTGAACGGGAAGACGGACTTCGATTTCGCCGGAAGGAACCGCCGTCCTCCTCGCGACCCGGTGAATGCGCTGCTCTCACAGGGATATTCGGTTTTGGCCAAGGAGCTTTCGGGCGTGTTGCACGCGGTGGGGCTGGACCCGTTTCTCGGGTGTTATCATCAGCCTCGCTATGGGCGTCCGGCACTGGCGCTGGATCTTATGGAGGAGTTCCGCCCGCTGGTGGCGGATAGCGTGGCGCTGTCGCTGCTGAATCGCGGGGAGTTGACGCTGTCGGATTTTTCGCGGAGCGCGGCGGGGTGTTACATGAAAGAGAGCGGGCGAAGGGTGTTCTGGGAGGCGTGGTTCCGGCGGCTGGATACGGAGGTGACGCATCCGCAATTCGGCTATGCGATGTCTTACCGCCGGATGATGGAGGTGCAGGCGCGTCAGCTTTGGCGCTACGTGCGTGGGGAGGCGGAGCAGTATTACGGGTTCACCACGCGATGAGACACCGGATCCTGGTCTGCTACGATATTTCCAACGACAAGCGCCGGAGCCGGGTGGCGAAGGTGTGCGAGAGCTATGGGACGCGGGTGCAGTTTTCGGTGTTCGAGTGCCCGCTGGATGAAACGCGTTTCGCCGGGCTGCGGGCGTCGCTTGAGGAGGAAATCAACCGCGATGAAGATCAGGTGCTCTTTGTGACGCTCGGGCCGGAGAGTGGGGATGCCTCGCTACGTATCGAGGCGATTGGCCGACCATACACAACGCGCTCGCGGGTGGTGGTTCTTTGAACCGCCATTCCAACGGAAATGAACGGAACTTCGCGCTTGCGAGCGGATAGGACCGGTGGATAGATGGACCCCGGCCATGTGCCACCGACCATCATTCTTCCGCCATTAGAATGACTCTGTTCTTTGACCCCACGCGAGTGCGGCAGTGCGAGAGCTCCCAAGGGAACACGCTCGCACGCGACAACCAACCACCGGAGAACGATTTCCGGTCAGGGTGTCTCCGGCGAGTGGAAAGTAACCCGATGAATTTCAACCACGCTCGCACGATGCCTTTGAAAGCATTTGCCAGACAAGGTTCTCGGCGAGCGCTGCCGCAGTGACCGGGGGGCAATGAATTGAGAGGCGGATCGAAGAGCGCGGCGTCGCGATTGAGGATATTGGGCCGCAGTGACCGGGGGGCAATGAATTGAGAGGCGGCTCGTCAGTGGCGATTTCTGGCGCGGCATGGGCCTGGCCGCAGTGACCGGGGGGCAATGAATTGAGAGGCGGTCGCAATACACCTTTCTCACTTTATCGGGCTCGGCCGCAGTGACCGGGGGGCAATGAATTGAGAGGCGGGCGAATGGCCCGACCGCGCGCGCTTCGGAGAGTGGGCCGCAGTGACCGGGGGGCAATGAATTGAGAGGCGGATCATGCTTGCCGCGACGCTCCTATTTTGGGGGCGCCGCAGTGACCGGGGGGCAATGAATTGAGAGGCGGCACGACC
>JANMGP010000103.1:0-1755 GCA_031374705.1 Verrucomicrobiaceae bacterium
CCGCTCTTCGGTGCTCGCTGCTGAGGCTTGGCCTCGCCAACATTGGCGATTGCGGCAAATGTCTTTCGGAGCTGCGCGACCTGCGGATCACTATCGGGTAGGCCTGCCGCCCAATGTGACAGTAGGCTCATCGCCCGTGACTTGTCCGCTGTGTTCTGGATCAACGCCATCATGCTGCGGAAGGTTTCAGGATGCCTGGCACCGAGAATTCGTTCACGTACCTCCCACACGTGTCGCAGGATGAGTTCAGCCTCGGTCTTTTCTCCCTTCTTGCCGAGCAGGCAACCGAGGTTGTGCTGAAGACCGAGAGCCCTCGGATGGTTCTCACCGAGCAAGCGGGCGAATTCATTGGCAGCCATGCGGAGCAGGGGTTCACCTTCGTTGAGATCGCCGTGCTGCATCAGCAGCAAACCCAGAGATCCTTTGGCCTCCAGCGTATCAGCGTGGCTGTCGCCACGTGTGCGCTGGCGAGCTTCCACCACGCGAAGGAGAAGGGCTCTAGCCTCGGCAAATCCGGCCTCAGTTCCTAGCGCATTTGCGAGGTTGGAGGCGGTGGCCAGACTGTTCGGGTGATCTGGTCCAAGAATGCGCTCGCTAGCCGACAGCGCTTCCCGTAGGGGTCCAAGTGCTTCATCTGCTTTGCCGCTCAATAACAGAGTTCCTGCCAGATTGCCGAGAGTGGTGACTGGTCGTGGATGCTCAGCGCCGAACACTCGTGTTTCGACCTCAAACACTTCGCGGAACTTTGTGACGGCCTCGGCATAACGCCCCCGCCTTCCTAACCACGCCGCCATGTTGCTCATGGCCATGAGCGTTCTGGGATGCGTGGGGCCATGAATCGCCACACTCATCGTCATGGCCCGCTGGTAGAAGGGTTCAGCGGCGGCATCGTCACCTCGTTTACCAAACAATTTCGCCAAATTGATCACGCTATCCAGCGTATCCGGGTGATTATTTCCGAGCACACGCTCGCGCGTCTTGAGCAACGCGATGCTCAGTTCCTGCGCTTCTTGGTATTTACCCAGTTTCTCCAGCAATACCCCAAGGTTGTTGAGTGTTTCCAAAGTGCCGGGGTGCTCACGCCCAAGAACCCGTTGTTTGATCTCGAGAGATTTTTCCACCAGCGGCCTCGCCCCTTCAAACATGCCGTTCTCTAGCAGGAACACGCCAAGCAGGCCGAGCACGCCGTATTTGTCGGTCTGTTTTGCAGCCGCCTCTTGATAAAGACGGGCCATGTCGCGACCACGCTCGCGCAGGGGCAACCAGTAAGCGCTTAACTCCCACTTCCACTCCTGCACCATGAAGACGATGAAGAGAGAAAGATCGGTAAGGCAGTCCTGTAGCCGGTCCCAAGCCTCCGCCGCGCGCAGTTGAAACGGCCACTCCTCTGCCTTACGCGGCCCCATTAGCGTTTGCGCATCAAAGTAGTCGGCAAGAACGAGGCGGGAGGTGCGAATACTCTCCGGCGTGGCTAGATACGCGGCTTCCGCGGCTTCGCGGAACTGGCCGTGGTAGAAGTCGAGCAGTTCGCCGCGGCGCATGAGGTAGGGGCGCAGGAGGCGGAGGAGCGCGGCGACATTGCCGAGCGGATCGCCGGGGTCGAGCAGGGCGGTGAGTTCCGCCGGGGAAAGGCCGTGGCGGCTGACGCCGAGGCAGGCGGCGAATTTTTCCACGAGCGCCGCGCCGCAGGGCCGCCCCTCGCGGTCGCGGAAGCCGGGGTCGCGGGCGAGGCGTTCGGTGAGAATCCAGCCGAAG
>JANMGP010000108.1:0-2102 GCA_031374705.1 Verrucomicrobiaceae bacterium
GACGGATACGAAGCGATGAGTGTTCTCGATGCGGATGGCAACGGAATCCTCGAAGAAGCAGAATTGGACAGGCTTTCCGTGTGGTTTGATCGAGATGGAAACGGCGTGTCCGATCCCGGTGAAGTCGTACCGGTGAAATCACTCGGGATCGCCGGCCTGCGTACTCAGGCGACCAGCAAAGGCGCGAATCACGTGAGCAACCCGAATGGGCTGATTCTCCAAAGCGGACGGGAACTGCCTACGTGGGACTGGCTGACTTCTCCAATCGAGCGCGGATCAAAATCACCGTCTCCTTGACAAACCCTCGGTGCGTCGTTCCTGATGGAATTCCGACGGCGCCATAAATAGCGGATTCGCAAAGCGGACTGCGGTGCTGGAACCTATCCCCAAAAGGGGTGGGCACTGGGGAAGGAATGGTTCGTCAAGCCGTTGAGAGACAGCTAGTAGGCGTGGCAGGTTAACCGACAACTTATGAAAACGCCCAATTCGTCAAAAAGGCCGTCATCCTTATCCACCCTCATTCTCGCCGGCCCCATCGTGGCTTTGCTGGCCATACAGCCGGCGCACGCGGCGAACTACTTTTGGGATATCGATGGGGCGATCGCGGGCGCGGGCGGCTCTTCGCCGGCAGGCGCGTGGAGTTCCGGATCGACGACCTGGAGCACGGACCCCAACGGGATTCTGGCGACTTCGGCGTACACCACGCTGAGCTCCGATGCCCTTTTCTTTTCCGCGGGTGTCACCGCGACTGGTGCCTACACAGTCGCTTTGGCCGATGCTCAGAATGCCGGCAGTCTGAATTTCCAGGAAGGTGCGGTCACGATTAGTGGAACCGGCGGAGTGATTACGCTGGCTGGCACGGGAAGCATCGTCGTCAACAATGGCGCGACGGCCACTATCGGAGCAAATTCGAACACGATCCTTGGAGGCAGCGCGGGACTGATAAAGTCCGGCGTGGGTTCTCTAACGCTGAGCGGGACTGTGGCGAATTCCTTTACCGGAGGTGTGAATGTGAACGGCGGGTCGCTGGTGCTGGACTTCGCGAACATGGCCACACCTACGGATCTTATTGGAGCTACGAACGCCATTAACCTCGGTGGTGGACATCTCGCGCTCCGGGGCAAGGGCGCCGGCAGCACGACGACGCAGACATTTGGAAATGTGACCGTGAACTCCGGCGGCGGAAGCATTCTGGCCAACCCGAATGGCGATACTTCGACGTCACTGAATCTCGGTGCGCTCACTTCGACGGCGAGCGGCGGCAGTCTGAGGCTGGGCCGGGCGCTGAGCTCCGGCACCGGCACGTTGGAAATCACCACGACGACGGACAAGGATGCGACGGGCATCTACGGCGGCCGGGTTGTTTTCGCGAACGGCACGGCTGGAACCGGATTTGACTGGACCACCAATACCGGAGTCGGTCCGAATTACGTGCTCGCCGCATACACCGGCTACGCCGCGCTCGCAACCGGCGGTGGAGTGGATGCGAGCAATTCGAGGATCTCGGTGAGTGCCACCCTTTCGGGGAGCGTCACTACGAACAGCCTGAAGTTTGAGAATCCCGCGACCGCCCAAACACTGACGATCGGTGCGGGGAATACGCTGACGCTTTCCAACGGCGGGCTGCTGTTCACGGGAAATAGCGTCGCTCAAGGCCCGAGGATAGCGTTGGGGAGCATCACCGCTGGAAATGGAAGCGGCTCGTACGATCTGGTGCTCCATGTTTATAATGTCACGGCGCAGAACATCGTGACGGGTGTCACGGGAGCAAATCTGGCATTGGTGAACACCATCTCGTCGGATATCATCGATAACGTCGGGAACCCGGTGACTTTGGTAAAAAGCGGCCCGGGAAATATGATGCTCACCGGAGCCAATAACACCTTCTCCGGCGGAATCGTGATCAACGAGGGCAACCTAGGCTTTAATACGCTGACGGCCATCAACAACAACGCGATCACCGTTAGGGAGCCGCTGAATAAAGCGAAGAACCCTGTAAAACAGAGGGACAGCGGGCGAAAAAGGTGATAGGAAAGGTAATGGAAAAGCAAACGAGCTTCGCGGCGGCGGAGTACAGCGAAAAAAAGAAAACCACCCGGCGG
>JANMGP010000265.1:0-3687 GCA_031374705.1 Verrucomicrobiaceae bacterium
AAACCTTCATTGGCGATGACGAGGCGAATCGATTGAAAACTCGACCTCAACGAACCGACTGGGCTTAGTTGACAAGCGTCTGCACATTTTTGTAGCCAACGATGAAACACCTATGAAACACACACTCGCGATCCTCACCACCCTGCTCCTACCGCTGGCCTCGCTGCACGCTGCCGAAGCATCGAAGCCAGTCGCGCGGCCGAATGTCCTGTGGTTCGTCGTCGATGACATGTCGGCGAATTTTTCCTGCTACGGCGAGACGCTGATCCAGACGCCGCATGTGGACCGGCTCGCTCGCGAGGGGACGCGCTTTGCGAACGCCTTCGTCACCGCGCCGGTCTGCTCGCCGTGCCGCTCGGCGCTGATCACGGGCATGTATCAGACCAGCATCGGCGCGCATCATCACCGCAGCGGACGCGGCGTGGAAACAATCCGGCTCCCGGAGGGCGTGACGCCGGTTCCAGCTCTTTTTCAAACAGCGGGCTACTTCACCTGCATCGGCTCCGGCCTGACCGCAGAACAAAGCGCCGGGAAGAAAGGGAGAAAGGCCAACAGCGGCGGCCTCGGCAAGACGGACTACAATTTTGAGTACGACGCGGCCATGTTCGACTCGAACGACTGGGCCGGGAGAAAGCCGAACCAGCCGTTCTTCATGCAGGTGCAGCTTGCGGGGGGCAAACTGCGCGGCGGCAACGACGGCGCGGCGGCGAGGCTGCTCGAAAACGCCGCGAAGGAGTTCGGTGCGGCCACCGATCCTGAGAAAGTCACGCTGCCACCTTACTACCCGCGTGATCCCGTGCTGATGCGCGATTGGGCGGCGTTCCTCGACTCCGTGCGTCTCACGGATCGGCATGTCGGCCAGGTCATCGCTCGTCTGGAGCAAGAGGGACTGCTGGAGAACACGTTCATCATCTTCATGACCGATCACGGCATCAGTCACGCGCGCGGCAAACAGTTTCTCTACAACGAAGGGACGCACATCCCGTTCATCGTGCGCGGCCCCGGCATAGATAAAGGGAAAGTGCGCACGGACTTGATCGAGCACATCGACATGGCCGCGATCTCACTCGCCGCCGCCGGGATCGAGATTCCCAAAGCCATGCAGGCGCGGAACGTCCTCGCGCCGGACTACCAACCGCGCACTCACGTTTTCGCCGCTCGCGACCGTTGCGACGAGACCGTCGATCGCATTCGCAGCGTGCGCACGGATCGCTTTCTCTACATCCGCAACTTCCACCCGCAGCGCCCGCACCTGCAACCATGCGCCTACAAGGACGGCAAGTCCATCGTGCAGACCCTGCGCAGCCTGCACGAGTCAGAGAAACTCGATCCACTCGCGGAGAAGCTGCTCTTCAGCCCGACGCGCCCGGCTGAGGAACTCTACGAATGGACCACGGACAAGTGGCAGATCACGAACCTCGCCGCCGTTCCCGCTCATAAGACCACGCTGGAATCCCTGCGAGCACGTCTCGACCAATGGATGCGCGACACCAACGACCACGGCCCCGAAACGGAATCTCGCTACGACTGCGACATGGCCGCCTACGTCGGCAAAGGAAACCCCGAAGTGGAGAAGAACATCGTCCTCATGAAGCAGTGGGCGAAGGAGGGAAAATGAAGTCATGAGCACACGCACCCTTTTCCTAGCGATCGTTCTTTCAGCAGCCACCGCCGTTGTCGGTTTCGCACAGGAGTCCGCTGATGTCATCGTCTATGGCTCCACGCCGGGCGGCTTCTGCGCGGCCATCGCTGCGGCGCGCGAGGGGGCTTCGGTCATTTTGTTGGAGCCGACGCAGCATGTCGGCGGACTGAGCACCGGCGGGCTGAGTCACTGCGATTCGAACCAGATGCGGCGCGAGACGTTGCTGGGACTCTTCGACGAGTGGCACACACGGATCGTCAAAGACTACACCGACCGCGGACTTCCGGCCCCCTACGACGCGGCGCTCAAAGACACCGCAAAATGGACCTTTGAGCCGCATGTCGCGATGCGCGTGACGTTGGCGATGCTCAAAGAAAGCGGTGTCATCGTGAAGACCGGGCGCTATCTGAAATCAGTCACCAAGGAAGGCCCGCGCATCACCGCGCTCATCACGAAGGACGGCACTTTCACGGCTCAGGTGTTCGTGGACGGCACCTATGAAGGCGACCTCATGGCTGCGGCTGGCGTGGACTGGACGATTGGACGCGAAGGCCGCGCCGAGTTTGACGAATCCTACGCGGGGAAACGATATCCCAAGAAGAAGATGAACATCAGCGGCTTCGATGCACAGGGCGAACTCCTGCCGTTGGTAACGACCAGCGATGCCGGACCCGACGAAGCAGGCGACAAGAACATCATGACGTACAGCTTTCGGCTCTGCCTGACGAGAGATCCCGCCAAGCTGGTTCCCATGTCGGCACCAACGAAGTACGACCCCGCCCGCTTTGAACTCGCACGGCGTGCTCTGAAGGGCGGTGTTAAATTGGGCTTTGATCTCTACCCGTTGCCCGGCAACAAGCTCGACGGCAACAACTCGATCCACGGTCAGATTTCTCTGGGACTTGTCGGAGGCTGCAACGACTGGCACAGCGCCGATGAAGCCGGTCGGCGTAAGATTTGGGAGGATCACAAACAATACACGCTCGAATTCCTCCACTTCCTCAGCACCGATCCCGCTGTGCCCGCAATGATCCGCAACCAGTTTGCCGACCTCGGCCTCTGCAAAGACGAGTTTGCGATGACCGACCACTTTCCCCCCGCGCTCTATGTGCGCGAGTCTCGGCGCATGAAAGGGATGGTTGTGCTTTCGCAAAAGGACATCCTCAACTCGCCCGAGAAAGACGACCCCATCGCGATCTCATCGTTCCCCATCGACTCGCACGACTGCCAGCGCGTGGCGTTGAAAGACGGCGGCGTCATCAATGAAGGCACCATCTTTCCGGTGCGCGTTCCCGGTTCCAAGGTCGGATACGCCTACCACGTACCCTACCGTTCCCTGCTGCCCAAGGCCGAGCAATGCACGAACCTGCTCGTGCCCGTCGCACTCTCCTGCACGCACGTCGCCATCTCATCCTTGCGCATCGAGGGCGCATGGATGGTGATCGGCCAAGGCGCTGGTGTTGCAGCGGCATTGACGGCAAAACGAGCTGTCGCCGTGCAGGACCTGCCGTATCCGATCCTGCGCGAGCGGCTTCTGGCGCAGGGGCTGGTGCTGAAGCTGCCGGAGGCTCCCAAAACGGCACCTGCGAAAGAGACCGGTTTATCCCCGTGAAGTCACTGCCGAGACTCGCGCTCGACGACGCCGAGGCGGAACTCGCGGGAATGTGGACGCGCCGACATCCTGCCAGGTAAAGAATGACCACCACCTACTTTCGATAATCATCCACCGGACCCAACATACCAATATGACCTTCACACGCCGCCTGTTTCTCAAGCTCGTTCCGTTTCTCTTCGTGCGTCCCCCTCGCATCTATGCAGACGTGTCGCAGCCGTTTGGGACGAAGTTTCCGAACCTCGAATCGCTGACGACGGGCGATTGGTGGAGCAAAGGAACGCTCGCCGCCGCGCCGAATGCGAACAAGAACGCGCTAGGTAAGGCCAAGGGCGCTGGTGGTCCTCTGCCACCTCCGACGATGGACGTGCCGCGCGATGAAGTGGTGTGCTTCGCGTACTACACGCAGCAAAACGGCGTGCTGAAGATGAGT
>JANMGP010000276.1:0-36820 GCA_031374705.1 Verrucomicrobiaceae bacterium
CGTCGTAGCTCGACTTTCCAAAGTCGAGTTTCAACGCTCCAAACATGACCACCGCACAACACTCCACGCGCTTTGTTTCGACATTGAAATGTCGAGCTACGCCGCGCCTTTCTGAGAAGTGTTCTCCTTGTCTCCGCGAAAGTTCGATGGGTGAGGTGGCTCACGACAAACCCGCGCGGGCGGCGAAAATTCGCTCGTAATTATTTTCCGATGCAGAAGGTTCCGAAGATGACGCCGAGCAGTTCTTCGGTGTCCGGGCGGCCTACGATGTCGCCGACGGCGTTCATGGCGGCGCGGAGGTCTTCGGCGATGTATTCGGGGGAGAGTCCGTCGGCGAGTGCCTGTTGCGCGGCGAGGAGGGCGATGCGCGCATTTTCAAGGCAGGACTGGTGGCGGGCGTTGATGGCGACGGCCCAGTCGGTGCGGGCCGCGCCGCCCGTGATGGCGGAGAGGATGGCGTCGCCGAGGGAATCAATGCCGGTGTTTTGGAGGCACGAGATGCGGGTGACGCGTTCGGCGGACCATGCGGGGTGTTCTCCGAGGTCGGTTTTATTTAATATGCGGAGGATGGTGCCGGGACCGGGCGGGGTGTCGCCAGTGGGCGGCTGGCTGGCGTCGAATATTTGGAGGACGAGGTCGGCGCGTTTGAGTGCGCGGTGCGTGCGGCTGATTCCCTGGAGTTCGATTTCGTCTTCGGTGTGGCGGACGCCGGCGGTGTCCATGAGCCGGAGGGGGATGCCGCGGAGGTTGACGGTTTCTTCGAGAACATCGCGGGTCGTGCCGGGGCGGGCGTTGACGATGGCGCGTTCGTAGCCGAGGAGGAGGTTTAAAAGGGAGGATTTGCCGACGTTGGGGGTGCCGTAGATGACGGTGCGCACACCTTCGCGGAGTAATCTCCCCTGCCCTGCTGTTGCGAGCATGGCATCGATTTCCAAACGCGCCGTTTCCATGCGGGATTGGAGCGCGGCACCGACGTCGGGCGTGATGTCTTCGTCCGGAAAGTCGATGTATGCTTCGACATGCGCGAGGATTTCGAGGATCTGCTGGCGCAATGCGCGGACGCGGTCACCGAGGCGGCCTTCGAGTTGCTCGGCGGCTGATTGCAGGGCGAGTTCGGTCTGGGCACCGATGAGGTCCATGACGGCTTCGGCCTGTGTGAGGTCGAGCTTTCCGTTGAGGTAGGCGCGCTGGGTGAATTCGCCGGGCAAAGCGCTGCGTGCGCCGCGTCGCAGGAGGGCGGAGAGGATTCGCCGGGAAACGAGGACGCCGCCGTGGCAGGCGATCTCGACCATTTCTTCGCCGGTGTAGCTCGCCGGTGCGCGAAAGACCGTGAGCAGGACGTCGTCGAGCTTTGTTCCGTCCTCAACGATGCTGCCATACGCCGCGAAGCGGGACGGTTGCTCCGCCATCGTACGTTTTCCTTTCCAAAGGAGCTCGGCGGCGGCGACGGAATCCGGCCCGCTCATGCGGATGAGCGCAATAGCGGCTTCGGCGGGAGCGGTGCTGATGGCTGCAATGGTGTCCATGTTCAAGAATCCGCTAACCGCACGCCCGCAATGGAGGCGAGCACGAACTACTCGTCGCCCACGACATTCAGCGCCGCGGCGATGTAAGCCATGATTTTTCCCTGCTCTCCGCCATCGAGTCCCGCGCGCCGCGACATGCCGCCGACCGTCTTTTCCCAACCGGAGTATCCGCGGGAGTCGAGCATTTCCAGGTCGTGACACTCCGTGCAGCGGTTGACGTAGAGTTCGCGACCGTCAGTGAGGGCCTTTTCCGCGCCTGCGCTTTTCGCTTTTGCCATAAATGCAGCGTTTACGGGCGGTGACGTGCGGGCTTCATACTCGGCCTGCATCTGTTTGCGAAGGTCGCGCAACGCTGGATGATCGCTGCAAAGCTTCAACCCGTCTTCCAGCGCCGATAGTGAGTGAATGACCCCCTTTACACCGCGCGTGCGCATCGAATCCGCGGTTTTGTGGAGGTAGTTAGCCTCTTCCATGTCCTTTTTCACCTTTGCTTGAAACGCAACAAGCTCCACGCGGCCCGGCTCGGCTTTCAGTCCCTCGTCAATCAAAGCGGATGCCTCGATTAACTTGTGCTGACCGATGGATTGCCGGGCGCGCGCCACGGTGCGCTGGGCAGTCTCGGCCCTGGGTGCCAGCGTTGCGCGGTCGAGCATTGAAGCAGGGATACCCGCGGCATTCGCGCCGAGCACTGCCACAGCGAGCTTGTCCGTTCCTTTATCCACAGCCATCGCGAGCGAGATGCGACCGGTTTTTTGCAATTGCCCGGCGGTTTCGCGAAGCGTCTGCAACGTCGTGACAAAAGCCTTTTGCGCCACCGCCGAGCGGCCGGGGTCCGCTGCCAAAGAGCGCACCGTAGTTCCGGCTGTCAGCGCCCCTTGCACGCGAGCGAGGATCGCCGCAGCGAGTTGCTTTTGCTGCGCATCCGCACCGGCGCGAGTCAGCAAGCGGCGGGAGTCTTCCCATCGCTGCTCGCGAAAAGCCTCGGCACCCGCCATGACGTCCGACCAGCCATCGGGCGTGACCGGGTCCACGGCATCGACGGGAACTGTCGGAGACACGACGGTTCCATCGCCATTCGTGTACGCCACGAAGACATTGGCGGCATCCGTTTTCACCACGGTGAACTCCTGCCCTTTCGAGGCCTGTTGGAATTTCTTGCCGTTGAGCATCAGCGTCTCGCCGCGCTTGAGTTTCACCACATCACCGCGCGTCAATCCCGCAGCAAAACAATGCACCGCCAGCGCGAGCCATGTGAATAAAAGGACGGGAATCTTTTTCATAAAACAACGGCGCTACTTGAGCGGACGCGCAACCAGAATGCCTGCGTGTTTCGGGAATTTCGCAAGGTATTCGCTCAGGCGCGTATCGATGACGACCTTGCCGTAGTTCGAAGGGGCGCTCGCATGCATGAAGTGCAAAACGCCGTTTCGCCGCAACGCGAGCCCCACATGCGAAGTCCCGTATTTATCGCCGTCCACGCTGATGATTCCGATTATGTCGCCGCTCTGGAGGCGGCCCTCGATTTCCGGAACGCGGTCTTTTGGAATCATAAAGAGCGGACGCCGCCGCAGGCCCGCCTCAAGTTCCGAAATCCCCGCGCGGTTTTCCGGACTCTTCACCATGTATCGGTAGCCCCGCCAGTTGTGCGTCATCTCGATCGCGGAATTTGCCACGCCGACGCCGCCAAGGTTCCTCGTGAGATCCTTCACGTATCCGCGGCGGTCATTGTCCTTCGCCCAGTCCTCAAGGTAGTGGAGTCGCGACAAATAAGTGCCGTCGCACCGGCCGCTCCAGTAGCGATCCTGCTCAATGAAATAGAGCAGCGATTCGGGCGTCCACTTCGCCACGGGCAGCTCCACCATGCGGGCGAGCGCCAGTGACGTTTCGAAAAACGTCCAGCAATCCAGTCCGTTGAAATTCACCGAAGGTGCCTCGACGACATCGTCGATTTCCAACGTGTGGCCTTTATACGGCGTCCCCAGCAGTATTTGCCCGAACCATGCGGTTCGCTCACCAATCGACACAGCCCGCACCCGCTCGGCCATCGGCTTCACCTTTGCCACGATCGATTCAAATCGATCGGTCCCTTTGAACACCGTATCGAACGGCAACGCGCCCTGCCCAAAAACGGACCCGACCATCGCGAGGAAAAAAATGAACGCACGGAGCATGAGGGGAACTTACCGGCACTTCGCCGAAAGTTCAAAAGGGAAGTGCGACGGACTTTGGTGAAGCCACTACGGCATCGCCAGTTTCATGAGCACGCCCAGCGCACCGGCGCCGAATACCACGGCAATCACGTCCCATTTCCACCTCTGCATCCCGGCGAAAGCAACGAGTGCGATGGCGACTGTAAACCAATCCGGCTGCCATGCTTTAGGGAAAAGCACTTGCAAGCCGAACCACACGGCGAGATTCAAAATCACGCCCACCACGGCTGCGGTGATCGCCGAGAGCGCACACGTAAGCCATTCCTGCTGGCGGAGCCTCTCAACGTATGGAGCGCCGAGGAAAATCCACAGAAAGCACGGGACGAACGTCGTCCATGTCGTGATGGCTGCGCCGAGCGTGGCAGCGGCGAGTGGAGCGAGTGTGCCGGGATGATTCCACCCGCCGAGGAAGCCGACGAATTGCAGCACCATGATGAGCGGACCGGGCGTGGTCTCGGCGAGTCCAAGGCCGTCCAGCATTTGCGGTGCGGACAGCCAGTGGTGTGTCTCGACAGCCTGTTGCGCGACATACGGCAGCACGGCGTATGCGCCGCCAAAAGTCACCATCGCCGCTTTGCTAAAAAAGAGACCCTGCTGAAAATGCGTCCCCTCCCACCCGAGCCACGCGCCGACGCCAAGCACCGGCAGCCACCACAGCGCGAGGCAAAACATCGTCACACGAATCGCCCGACCAAGTGTCGGCACAGCTTGCGCGAGCGGCTGGACCGAAGCCGCGCCGCCACCGCCGCCGTGTCCTTTGATGACGAGAAATTTGTCCCGCCGCCATTTTCCTCCCATGTAGCCGATGAGCCCGGCGGCCGCGATGATCACGGGGAACGGCACGTGAAAAACAAAGATCCCTGCGAATGCCAGCGCAGCGAGTGACCACATCACTTCGTTTTTCAGCGCCTTCCCGCCGATGCGGAGCACCGCCGCGAACACGATGGCGAGCACGGCGGGCTTCAATCCGTGAAACGCGCCATGCACCCACGCGACATCGCCAAACGCCACATACACATAGCTGAGCGCCCAAAGAATCAGCGCCGATGGCAGCACGAACAGCACACCCGCGACAATGCCGCCCCACGTGCGGTGCAGGAGCCAGCCGAGATAAACCGCGAGCTGCTGCGCCTCGGGTCCGGGAAGCAGCATGCAGAAATTCAGCGCATGGAGAAAGTGCGCCTCGTCCACCCAACGTCGCTTTTCCACCAGTTCGCGATGCATGATCGCGATTTGCCCCGCCGGCCCGCCGAAGCTGATAAAGCCGAGCTTCAGCCAGAATCGGAACGCTTCCGCGAATGTCGGACGAGCAGGATGTTGGTTCGGCGGATTCATGTTGAAGGCGATGCATACGCCGGGACGGGCCAAATGGCAACGCACGCGCCGGGACGCGACGCGGTGAACTCGAAGAATGCGCGCGGAGGGATTGCAAACCTGTGCAATTCCCACTTTGATCCGCTGCGTGAAACTTTGCTTCATTCCCTTCCTTACCGCCACCGCGCTTGCTGCTGACCCCGATTCCGCCATCGACTGGCTGGAGCGGATGCGGCCGATTGTGCCGCGCGGTTACGTTTGTCCACGGGCCACCGGGCCTTTGAACGTGGACGGAAAGCTCGACGATGCGGCCTGGGCAAATGCGCCGTGGACCGAGGATTTCGTGGACATCGAAGGCGATGCAAAGCCGAAGCCGAAGTTCCGCACCCGGGCGAAAATGCTGTGGGACGATGAGTTTTTCTACGTGGCTGCGGAGCTGGAGGATCCTCATGTCTGGGGCACGCTGACGAAGCACGACTCGGTGATTTTCTACGACCCGGACTTTGAAGTGTTCATCGATCCGGATGGCGACTCGCATGAATACTACGAGTTCGAGATGAACGCGCTGAACACGGGCTGGGATCTTTTCCTGCCGAAGCCGTATAAGAACGGAGGAAAGGCGGATGATGGCTGGGATATCCCGGGACTGAAAACGGCGGTTCATGTTCGCGGCACGCTGAACAATCCTGAGGACAAAGATGAAGGATGGAGCGTGGAGATCGCGCTCCCGTGGAAGGTGCTTGCGGCGAAGGCGAACCGGCCCGCGCCGCCGCGCGAGGGCGATCAATGGCGGGTGGGATTTTCGCGTGTGGAATGGCAGATCAATACGGCAAACGGAAAATACGAGAAGGTGCCGAACACGCCGGAGAACAACTGGATTTGGTCGCCGCAAGGAGTGGTCGATATGCATCGGCCTGAGCGCTGGGGCTACGTGCAGTTTGCGAAGGATGCGGCGTCGAAATTTGTCCCCGACGTCTCAATGCCCGCGCGCAATGCGCTGCACGATGTGTATTACGCGCAGCGGGCTTACAAAAAGAAGAACGGACGCTGGGCGAAGTCGCTGGATGAACTCGGTGTGCCGCCGAAGAACAATACGATAGAGCTGCGGACGAGCGATGACGGCTGGACGGCATCGGTGCCGCTGGCGGTTCCAGGCGGCACCACGGCAATTTTCAACATAAATCAGGACGCACGCGTCTGGCAGAACAAGTAACTATGAAACCGATCATTTTTGTCGCAGCGATTTTGATGTTCCATGCCGTGGACGGGCTCTCCCTCACGCCTGCCGGCGTTTTGAAGGACGCGGACCCTCTCGCTGCGGCGGGTCCGAACCGCAGCGAGATCGAACGCGCACTTTCACTCGTGCCCGACCCGCACCGCAGAGCGATGGAGTTTCTCGTGGAGAATATGCCGGAGGTGGACATGAAATCGCTGAAGGGCGACTACCTTCTCGAAAACGTCGCGCTCGCCTTCGAGGCGTTCGACGCGGCGCCGTGGGCGAAGCAAGTTCCGCAGGATATTTTCCTGAACGACGTACTGCCCTACGCGAGTCTGAACGAGAAACGCGACGACTGGCGCGGCAAGCTGCGCGACATTGCCGCGCCCATCGTGAAGGACTGCAAGACGCCCGGCGAAGCAGCTCAGGCTCTAAATCGCCAGCTCTTCCGCATCGTGAAAGTGCGCTATTCCACGCAGCGCAAAAAGCCCGACCAATCCGCGCTGGAGAGTATGGAGAGCGGCATCGCGACGTGCAGCGGACTGTCTGTTCTCCTCGTAGATGCTTGCCGCGCGGTAGGCGTCCCGGCGCGCATTGCGGGCACTCCGATGTGGATGAATTTGCGCGGGAATCACACGTGGGTGGAAGTGTGGGACGGCGACTGGCATTTCACCGGAGCCGCAGAGCCGGACAAAGCCGGGCTCGACCGCGGATGGTTCGCCGGCGATGCGTCCCAGGCCCGTCGCGATGTGCCGGAGCACGCGATTTACGCCAGCAGTTTCAAAAAAACGGGGCTCTCGTTCCCTCTCGTGTGGAATCTGCGCCTGAATTCAGTGCCCGCCGTGAATGTAACGGACCGCTACACGCGAAAAACTGCGCCCATTCCCGATACCCGTTTGCGCCTGCTTGTGCGTGTTCTCAGCCGCGGAAAGCGCGTCGCTGCCAAAGTCACAGTGACTAGCGCTGCCGATGCCACGCTCAAACTGGAAGGCACGAGCAGCGATGAGTCCGCCGACCTCAACAACCTTTTGACCTTTCCGATTACGCGCGGCCAGACGCTCCACCTCCGAATCGAGCACGCTGGAAGGACGACCGAGCGGGACGTGAAATCCACGACAGGAAACGAAGCCGAGCAGATGGTCACCATCCTAGTTCCGTCTTAAATCGCTCCGATGCTGCGTCGTTCCATTTTCGCGCTCTTCGCCCTCGTCTCCTTTCAATGCGCGGGTGCCGAGCCGCGTCCGCAATGGGAGAACACGCGGCTCACGGGCTCGCCCGATGGTCGGCCCGCCTACCGGGCAGTGCGCGCATGGCCGGAATTGAGCACCCGTCCGCTCGTCGTGGCTGTGCCCGAGCCCGGCGGAAAACGGATGCTTTATATCGAGCAGCGCGCGGCGGATTGGGACGCGTCGATGACACTTCGGGCGTTCAGCGATCCTGCAAACGTGGAGACGCTGCTGGAGTTCCCCGGCTACGCCTACACGATCGCGTTTCACCCGCGCTTCGCCGAAAACGGCTACGTCTTTTTCGGCGTGAACGAGCCGGCCGATGGCGGGCGCAAGCACTCGCGCATTCTTCGTTATACGATGCGCGATGGCCGACTCGATACGGCTTCGCGGAAAATGATCATCGGCTGGGACAGCAACGGTCACAATGGCGCGGCGATTGCATTTGGAAACGACGGGCTCCTTTTCGTCACGAGTGGCGACGGCACTTCGGACGGCGACGCCGACCTCGCGGGACAGAATACGCGCCTTCTGCGAAGCAAGGTTCTGCGTATCAATGTGGACACGCCCGGCGATGGCGCGGCCTACACCGTGCCCGCCGATAATCCATTCGTGGAAACTCCCGGTTTCGCAGCGGAGACGTGGGCTTACGGCCTTCGCAATCCGTGGAGGCTGACTTTTGATTCAACGAGCGGGCAACTCTGGGCCGGGGAAAACGGGCAGGACCACTGGGAGTATGCACGGCTCATTCAGCGCGGCGCGAACTACGGATGGAGCCGCTACGAGGGCGGTCACGTATTCAACGAAGAGCATCCGATCGGCCCGCATTCTGTGACCTTTCCGACCATCGAGCACTCCCACGCCGAGTTTCGCTCGCTCAGCGGCGGCGTCGTGTATCGCGGCGCGAAACTTCCGGAGCTCGTCGGCGCTTATGTGTACGCGGACTACGGCACGGGGCGCATCTGGGCTGCGAAGCACGACGGGAAGAAGCTCGAATGGCAGCGCGAACTCGCCGACACACCGTTTGCCATCACGAGCGTCGGCGTGGATGCAGACGGCGAACTGCTGATCACGGACTACGGCCAGCCCATCGGCGCACCCGGCGGCGGAGGCGGTGCCTTCTACCACCTCGATCGCGCGCCAATCACAAAGGCCGCGCCATTTCCCTCGAAGCTCAGTGAGACCGGGCTCTTCGCCGACACTGGAAAGCAGACGCCAGCACCCGGAGTCCTCCCCTACTCCATCGCGTATCCCGCTTGGCACGATGGCGCGAAGTCGGCTCGCTGGATGGCATTGCCGGGCAACGGGCGCCTCGAAGTCACTCCGCAAAAAAGCTGGCTGCCGCCCGATGGAACCGTGCTTGCTCAGACGCTCACACTCGACCGCCGCCGCGTCGAAACGCGTCTTCTTATCAAGCAACAAGGCGATTGGGCCGGCTACACCTACGTGTGGAACGCTGCGCAAACAGACGCCGACCTCGCCGCAAAAACCGGCGCAGACATCGAAGCACACCGCATCGATTTCCGCCAGCCGTGGCGGGTGCCCAGCCGCGCGGAATGCCTCATGTGCCACTCCCGGCAGGCGGGTTTCGCCATCGCGCTCACCGAGCCGCAGCTCAGCGTTCCTGGGCAACTCGAACACTTTAACGATTTGGGAATCGTCAAAGGCGAAATCCGCCCCGCGGAAAAGCGCGCAACTTTTCGGAGTGCGACCGCAGAAGATCGCGCGCGCGCTTACCTTGCCGCGAACTGCGCGCATTGCCACACGCTCTACGGCGGCGGAAATAGCGCGCTGGAATTTGATTGGACGACCCCACGCGAAAAAATGAACACGCTCGATTCTGCGCCGCAGCACGCAACTTTCGGCCTCGCGAACGCCCGCATCATGGCGCCGGGCGACATGTCCCGAAGCATCCTGCCGCTGCGAGTGAGCCACCGCGGCACCGGCCACATGCCGCCCGTCGGAACGCGTATTCCCGACCCGGACGGGCCGCGCATTCTCGCCGAGTGGGTATTGTCGCTAAAATAGGACGCCGCCGGCATCAGCAAACGCTCGCATTTTCCCTCGAAGAATGTCACTTGTCCGCCTGATGCGTGGTCATTCACGCGTCACAATCCGAATTCCTCAAATGATGAAACCTCTTCTCGCAATAGTCTGCACGCTGGCCTTTGCGACCTTCGCTTCCGCGAGTTCAACAGCTCCAGAGCCTGCGCCGCCGCCCGCTGCTCCTGCGAAAAGAGTGGAAGTGGACAAAACGCAGCAAATCCTTCGCGCTTACGAAGCCGAACGCCTCATTATCGAAACCCACATCAGCACCGGAAAGTGGGACCGCTCAACCACGAACGGACAGTTTCAGGTGCAGTCGAAAGAGCGGATGCACTACTCAAAGCGGTACAACAACGCACCGATGCCTTACAGCGTCCACGTCACCGGTCACGTCTTCATTCACGGCTACAAGGACGTTCCGGATCGCCCCGCGTCACACGGCTGCGTTCGGGTTCCGCTCACCGGCGACAATCCCGCGAAACGGTTTTACGAATGGGTGGAGATTGGAACTCCAGTCAGTATTTCCGGACGCTGGGAAAAGTGAAGCGTCCGTCTCCCTTAGAGTGCACTTCCCGGACTTGGGAAACGAGAGTTTGGGCTCCTGACTGCCGCCGGAAAACATGCTCCCTGAATGGGTCGATCCCCATCGGGCCTCTCCCCAAAAGCAGGAAACAGACCCCCACATTCTTTTTGATGAATCCCGATTCTAACGATTGAAATCTCGAAACTTTGCTGTACGGAGCGCCACCTACAATGAAAGAGCATCGCCGCTCACGCCTGTCCAGACCGGGTGACGGACGCTGACAACATTCTAAACCTGTGGATAAACAGAACTGCCTGTACAGCACAAGACCATTGACCATTCAGCGGCCTTCATCCGGTTGCCGAACGAGTATCTTCGTCCCGACGACTGGTCCCGGCGGCGTTTTTTTCCGATCCCTTCCCTGTCGGCTGCTTGACGCGGGCGGGTCTCGTTGTCTGCCCGGGGCGGTGCTACCAACTGCCTGGATGTCCGTAAGATTCACCAGTCATCCACGGTTTCAGCGGAGCAACGAATGACAGCCAGAAACTCCAGCGGGCAGGACGCGAGCCATGATGCGGATCTCGCAAATCTTGCGAAGTCCCTCAAAACAAGCGCCGAAGCGATGTTCGAGAAAGTAGGCATCATTCAAAACGACGCTACACCGAAGTCGCCGGACGAGATGCGACGACTGCTTCGCAGTTTTGAGCAGTATCAACTCGAACTGGAGTTGCAAAACGAAGAACTGCGAGTCCGGCAGGCTGAACTGGAAGCCTCGCGCGACCGGTATTTCAACCTCTACGACCTCGCGCCTGTCGGATACGTGACCCTCAGCGACCAGGGCTTGATTCTGGAAACCAATGCGACCGCAGCAATTTTGCTGCGTGCGGACCGGAATTCATTGAGCCATCAGCCCATCGTCCAGTTCGTCTGCGCCGAGGACCAACAACACTATCTCATTCACCAGAAAGCTCTGCTGGATTCGGCTGAAACACACGCTTGTGAACTGCGGATGCGCAGGAACGATGGAACGTGGTTTTGGGCACGCATCGAGGGAACCGCCGGGCGTGGAGCGGATGGAGCCCCGGTCTGCCAGACTGTCTTGAGCGATATCACGGATCGAAAACAGGCGGACCTCGCATTGAACGAGAGCGAGGCCCGTTTCCGCGCCATCTTTGAGCAAGCCGCCGTCGGCATCGCGATGATTGACTCGACCACCGGGCGTTTCCTCAGCGTCAATCAGCGGGCTTGCGAAATCGCGCGCCTGACTCGCGAGGAAATGATGGCGGAGACATTCATGGCCATCAGCCATCCCGACGATCTCGCCGCCGATTTGGAAAACATGGAGAAGCTCAAAGCGGGGCTCATTCGTACCTTTAGTATGGAGAAGCGCTACCTCCATCCCGACGGGAGCATCACTTGGTTCAACCTTACCGTTTCGCCCATGTGGCAGCCCGGCGAAACGCCGACGCGGCACGTCTCGGTGGTCGAAGACATCACCGAGCGCAAGGCCGCGCAAAAAGCCCTCCTGCAAAGCAGAATGAAGTTCCGCGCCCTGTTCGAGAATGCCGGAGACGCGATTTTTCTGATGGAAGACGGCAGGTTTGTCGATTGCAACACACGCGCAGTCGCTCTATTCGGGTGCCCGTCCCGGGATTACTTCGTGCGGCGTCCGCCATACGAATTCTCGCCTCCGACCCAGCCGGATGGCCGTTCCTCGCTGGACTGCGCACACGAAAAGCTCGCAGCAGCAGCATCGGGCCATCCGCAATTCTTTGAGTGGACCCACACGAGGCTCGACGGCTCCGTTTTCCCCGCCGAGGTGACGCTGACTGCTGTGGAGTTTGGAGACAAAGTCCTGCTGCAAGGAACGGTGCGCGATATCACCGAGCGCAAACGGACACAGCAATCACTCGCCGCCTCGGATGCCGCCCTTCGGGAAACCAACGAACTTTTAGCGCGGGCAAATGACGAACTCGAGCGCCGGGTCGCCGACCGGACCGCAAAACTTCGCGCCCTCACTGCGGAAATCACCCGCGTCGAAGAACGCGAGCGGCAGCGCGTCGCAGAGGTATTGCACGAAGGCCTGCTCCAACTTCTCGCGGCATCGCTCATGCAGCTTGCAAAGCTGAAATCGCGCGGTGCCGATGAAGGCTTTTTGGAATGCCTGACGAGCGCGGAGCAGAATATCAACGAAGCCATCCAAGTCGGACGGACACTCACCTACGAACTTTGCCCGCCGTCCATCGACTACCTCGGACTTGAGGCAGCGATGGACTGGCTCGTGCAATGGCATCGCGAAAAATTCGGTTTGAAGGTGGAAATCAGAATCGAAACTGATTTTGAAATTGAGGACAAGGACTTGCGGGTCACGATCATCCGCGCCGCACACGAGTTGATTTTCAACGTTTTCAAACACTCCAAAGCGGAGCTCGCCAGCGTGAGTCTGGATCGGATGCCCGGTGGTGAAGTGCGCCTTACTGTCAGTGACAAAGGCACGGGCTTCGCGCCGGATCTCGTCCGCTCGAAGGAAGGAATGGCCGGAGGCTTCGGGATGTTCAGCCTGCGGGAACTTGTCGAATCGCTGGGCGGCCGGTTCCACGTGCTCAGCGCACCGGGCAAAGGCAGCCGGATTACATTAATCATCCCGACAGCACAGCGCGCAGCGGCCTCTGCACCCGGGGATTCCGCAACCGAAAAGTAACGCGAAAAACCGGGAATAGCGCGTCGATTCCGACACGCTTCAATTCCGTGCAAAAAATGCCGGTTTAAAGACATGGGGGCGGTTGGCGTGCACCGTCACGATGGCACACTTCGAAAGGATCTGACCGAAGGGTGAAGCACAGCGAAGCCGCGGGACCCTCATAAACAAATGACTTCGAAGCTGGCACGCACCCTGCATTCAGCAGCGGCGGATGGTGGCTCAGCACGCCAAATCCGCCTCGACAGGGCGGCATGGCTTGTAGGGCAAACACTTACAGAACGATCAGCCGACTGCCACTATTCAGAAATTGTGGAATGTCTAATCTGCGACCGTAGAAAACGGTCACACGTCGGCAAAACCGGGTGGGATCAAAACGCCAGCCGGACATCGAATGAGAGTAACGAGCGAGCACATCAAAACCAAGTTTGATCGGACGAACTTCACCCGTCGTCCACGTGCGGCAGCTTGCTCGAATTTCAATGTATGGCCGGCCCTTTAACGAATCCAGACATGCCAATGAATCCGAACCCAGCACTCCAGAGTCTGCGACCAAACGCTTTTTTCCAGGCGCAACCAGCTTCTTCGTCGGAGCGCGCGAAGTCCATTCCCAGCCCCGCAGTCCGCTAATCAGCACCCAGATAATTATGAAAGATCCCTTTTCAGTAAACCGGACGAGCTTCGCCCCGGGAGCCCACTCCTACGGTGGTTCCGGTGACGCCCAGCCCGCCGCCGGGCCCATTACCGGGTCGATTCGCCTGCCGGAGTGGAAGATCGCGGATGCCATCGCGGACGACGATGCCGGGATGAAGGCGCGGAGCCGGTTCCCTGCGTGGAAACGTGGCCTCGACCTCACCTGCATCCTCCTCACGTCGCCAATCTGGCTGCCGTTGATGATTCTGATCATGTTGATGATCAAGTTCGTTTCACGGGGGCCGGTCTTTTTCCGTCAGGAGCGCGTCGGACTGGGCGGTGAAAGATTCATGATTCTGAAGTTCCGGAGCATGCATGTGAACGCAGAGACCACGACTCACGAGAACTATTTTCAAGAACTTGTGAAGGCGAACTGTCCGATGACTAAACTCGACCCTTCCGGTGATTCAAGGTTGATCACTGGAGGGACACTGCTTCGGGCAACCGGACTCGACGAGTTGCCACAACTTTTCAACGTGATCTGCGGACATATGAGCCTCGTTGGCCCCCGTCCATGCACACCTGCCGAGTTCGACTGCTACGAAGACAAACAGAAGGAACGCTTCCATTTCCCGCCCGGACTTACCGGCTATTGGCAAGTCAACGGGAAGAACAAAACCACCTTTAGCGAAATGATCGAGTTGGACATCAAATACGGCGGACGCATGTCGGTCCGGATGGACGTGGGAATCATGCTTAAGACCATCCCGGTTCTCCTCGACCAGGTACTGGAATACCGCAAAAGAAGGCATCTCGCGAAACAAGCCGAACTGAAAAGCGGGAACCCGCCGGCTGGAAATCCCAATCAACCCATCAATTGAGCATGAAAAATCAAATCTCCATAGGGGTCATCGGTTGCGGATATTGGGGGCCCAATCTCGTCCGGAATTTTAAAGGGCTTTCAAACTGCCGGGTCAAAGTGATGTGCGACCTCAACGAGGCTCGACTTCAACACATGCGCTCCATGTACCCCGATATCGAGGGCATGACCGACTTCGAGCAATTGCTCAAGAGCGATGTGGACGCCGTGGTTATCGCAGCGCCGCTAAAACAACACTTCCCGCTCGCCAAAGCCAGCCTGCTCGCGGGAAAGCACACGCTGATCGAAAAACCAATGGCGGCTTCTGCTGAGGAATGCGAAGAACTAATCGAAATCGCGGAGAGGAACGGTCTGGTGCTCATGATCGGCCACACGTTTCTATATTCAGCGGCCGTCCGAAAAATTGTCGAAATCATCCAGTCCGGCGACATCGGCGACATCCGTTGCATTAATGCGCGCCGCTTGAATCTGGGCCTGTTTCAAAAGGATATCAATGTTGCATGGGACCTTGCCCCTCATGACATTTCGATCATCCTGCACGTTCTCGGAGAGTTTCCTGTTGCCGTAAACTGCCAGGGAAATGCCCACGTCACCCCCGGTATCGAAGACGTGACCAACATGTCCCTATCGTTCCGCCACAAGCGATTCGCGACCATTCAAAGCAGTTGGCTTGAACCGCGAAAAATCCGCGAAATGACCTTCGTCGGAACTCGCCGAATGATCGTGTATGATGATCTCCAGACATCCGAAAAGATTCGCATTTACGACGCTCGCGTCGAGCGTCCCCCTCACTACGATTCGTTCGCGGAGTTCCATTATTCCTATCATTACGGCGACAGCTACATCCCCCACATCAAACAGGAAGAGCCGCTCAAAACTGAGTGTCAGCATTTTCTGGAGTGTATCGAAAAAAGCAGCCGTCCAATAAGCAGCGGTCGCGACGGATTGGACCTGGTTCGAATTCTGGAAGCATCGTCGCTCTCACTAAGAGCAAACGGCGGCGCAGTCGCGCTGCCACACTCTGCCGGTCTCCTTTCTTCGGAGATGAAGCATTCTTCACAGCAATTGCATCGCGATTTGGCTGGCGTATGAGTCAGCAACTCAACAACTACCAGCGAATTGCAGCCGACGTAAGGCTTGGCAACAACGTCAGAATATTTGCATTCGTGAACCTTTATGGGTGCGAGATCGGCGACGACACGAAAATCGGGACCTTCGTTGAAATTCAGAAAGGCGCAAAAATCGGCGCACGCTGCAAGATCTCGAGCCACACATTTGTCTGCGAAGGAGTCACGATCGAATCCGAAGTTTTCGTCGGACACAATGTGACATTCATCAATGATCGCCTGCCGAGGGCGGTCACCCCGGAAGGACGGCTCCAGACAGAAGGCGATTGGACTTGCCAGCGCACAATCGTAAAACGCGGCGCATCCATAGGATCCGGCGCTACGATTCTCGGTGGGGTGACCATCGGACAGAATGCTGTGATTGGTGCGGGAAGTGTCGTTACCAAAGACGTGGAGGACAACGCAACTGTCGCGGGCAATCCGGCGAAGAATCTCAAAGTCTCGGCAGGAGGACAGTCATGAATATTCCGTTTCTTGACATCAAGGCTGGCAACGAGCCGCTCTTGACCGAGATCAATGAAGCGATTCAGCAAGTCATTGCCACGAGTGCCTTTGCCGGAGGGCCTTTTGTCGAACAATTCGAACAGGATTTTGCCGCATTCTGTGGAACCCGATACGGCTTGGGGGTCGGAAGTGGAACAGACGCCCTTTGGCTGACGCTCCTGGCGCTGGATGTGGGACCGGGGGACGAAGTCATCACGGTACCCAGCACTTTCATGGCGACCGCAGAAGCTATCACCTACTGCGGAGCAAAGCCGGTGTTTGTAGATATCGATGAGCGGACTTACACGATGGATCCCGCGAATATTGAAAAGGCGATCACCATGCGGACAAAAGCCATCATCCCGGTCCATCTGTTTGGCCAAACCGCGGACATGGACCCGATATTGGAAATCGCCCACCGGCACGGTTTATTCATCGTCGAAGATGCATGCCATGCTCACGGCGCAGAGTACAAGGGGCGCAAAGCGGGCACGCTGGGAGACGCGGGATGTTTTAGCTTTTATCCGGGCAAGAATCTCGGGGCGTTTGGCGAAGCGGGAGCGGTCGTGACGAACAACGCTGCCCTTCAGGAAAAGATCCGTATTCTCCGGGATCACGGCCAGGCCAAAAAGTACCACCATACGGTGATTGGATGGAACTGCCGCATGGACGGCATTCAGGGAGCAGTCCTCGGAGTCAAACTACGCAATTTGGAAAAGGGAAATCAGCGCCGTCGCGCTCTTGCCGTCCACTACGACCGACTGCTCGGTGATTGCGAGGGAGTGGTTATTCCGAGCAAATCGCCCTACATGAAACACGTGTATCACATTTACTCGATTCGCGTGCAGGAAAGGGACGCCGTCATGCGAAGTCTCGCTGAAAAAGGAATCGGCACCGGAATCCACTACCCAATCCCCGTTCACCTTCAGGTCGCCTACCGCAGCCTCGGATACGGCCGCGGTTCCTTCCCTATCGCCGAGCAATGCGCCGAGGAATTCGTTTCGCTGCCCATTTTTCCCGAACTCACCCATGACCAAGTGGAACGGGTAGCCACAACATTGAACGAAATAGTGAATGCCGGGGTGCCAGCGTAAGCGGGCACCAAAATCCACCCATGGTCGAAACGATGCCACAACCTTTTGCAGCCCAAAAATCTGCAAGCGTGCCGATGAGCCACGCGATTCCTCAGAGGTCCGCACAGGTGGAATCGATCGACCCTTTGCACGACGCGGAGTGGGATCGTCTCGCGCTCTCGCATTCCGATGCAGGTTTCTTCCACAGTTCGGCGTGGGCGAAAGTGCTCTCCAAGACTTACGGCCATCGACCAGCTTACCTCCGCATCTCGCAGGGCACGGAACTCGCCGCGCTGGTGCCCATGATGGAAGTGCGAAGTCTTTTGACAGGCCGCCGCGGCGTCTCTCTACCTTTCACGGATTTCTGCGCTCCCTTGCTGTTTTGTGAACAAAGCGCAAATCTAGTGATGGAAACCCTCACGGAGCTCTCACGGCAACGAAAATGGAAACATTTCGAAGTCCGCGGCGGCCCCGCGCGTCACGCACTAGCGATGCCATCGTCCACGTTTTACGGCCACGAACTGGATTTGCGTCAATCCGAAGAAACCCTGTTTGCCGGATTCACGAATTCCGTACGCCGCGCCATCCGCAAAGCGGAAAAGAGCGACGTCAAAGTGGAAATCACCCGGACCCGCGAAGCGATTCTCGCATTCTACCGGCTCCATGTTCAAACCCGCCGGAAGCATGGACTTCCACCGCAGCCGATCTCGTTTTTCCTGAACATCTACGAGGAAGTTATCGCCCGTGACATGGGCTTTGTTGTTTTGGCAAAGTCAGGTAATCGTCCGGTCGCAGCTGCAATGTATTTCCAGTCGGGAAAGAAAGCCGTCTATAAATTCGGCGCTTCCGACGAGACACTGCTGGAAGCGCGGGGGAACAATCTGGCGATGTGGACCGCAATCAAGCACCTCGCATCAACCGGAGCGGAGTCGTTGCACTTTGGGCGGACGTCGATGGACAACGACGGGCTGCGCCGGTTCAAGCTCGGTTGGGGCACAAAGGAATCGCCCATCCAGTATTTCCGCTTCGACCCTACGGGCGGCACATGGCTCACCGACCGCGACCGCACCACAGGCTTTCACACCGCAGTTTTTCACCGGCTCCCGCTCGCGCTAAACCGCCTCGCCGGAGCCATCATTTACCCGCATCTCGATTAGTCCTCCCCGGACAAACCACTCAAAATTATGTTGGAACTCAAATCAAACGCACCAGCTTCCAGTCTGGGGGTCCATGACATCCTCACGGCCCTCTTCAAGCACAAATGGAAGATTATCCTCTGCTCGCTCATCGGCATCGGAGCCGCGGCAGCCGTCTATTTCACCGCCGCGCCGGCTTATGAATCCGACGCGAAGGTTCTCGTTCAGTACATCGTAGATCGGAGCGCCGTCGATACTCTGGAAAACTCCGCAGGCTCGTCCGCCAAAAAGACCAATGATTCGGTGATCAATTCCGAAGTGGAAATCCTCACAAGCACCGACCTCGCATTGGATGTAGCCGACATCATTGGGATCGACAAACTGCTGGCCGGGACTAAAGGCCCGATCACGAAGCCCGCCGCTGCGTATGCCATCGAGTCAGGCCTGAAAGTGACCGCCCGGAAGGGCAGCGATATCATCTGGATCGCCTACCAAAATCGGGATCCACAACTCGCGACACTTGTGCTCGAAAAGCTGGTGGCGGAGTATTTCAAGAAACATCTGGAGATCCACCGCATCGGTGAGGAAGCTCGCGAGTTCGTCGGCAAACAAGCGGATGAGATTCGTGGTCGCCTGAGTCAGACTGAGGCGGACTTGAAGGTTTTGATGGACAAAGCAAACATCCTCTCGCTTTCCGAAAGTACGAGCGCGCTGACTGCGGAAATCGCGAAAAACCAAGCGGATTTGCAAATGGTGGAAACCGAACTTGCGGAGCAGAACGCTAAAGTCCGGGAACTCGAGAGATTGCTCGGTGGAACCGGTGCGAAACCGCCGGAAAGTGAGGAGCCTGCGCCTGCGAAGGTTCAGTCGAATACGGCGGAAGTTCAGGAGTATCAGGCGCTCAACATCCGGCTCGCACAATTGCGCCAGAAGGAGTTTGAGCTTCTGGCCAAGTACACTCCGGAGAACCAGCTCGTGAAAAGTAGTCAGTCCGAAATCGCGAATCTCGATGCCCAGCGTCGCGATATGGAAAAGCGATTCCCGGGAATCGCGGCCTCCGCTCCTTCCAAAAACGCAGTACATGCAAATCTGCCCGATCTCGTCTCCGAAGGGGCTCGTCTGGTCGGGATTGCCGCGAAGGCGAAGACTCTCAGCGAACGCCTGGAAGGCGTTCAAAAAAAGGCTGTCGGGTTCAGAGAAATCGCCGGGCAGATTGCCGTATTAGAGCGCAAGAAAAGCGTCGAAGAGGCGAATTACAAATACATTGGAAACAGTGTGGAGAAGGCACGAATCGACAATGCATTGGATGCGACAAAAGCGCCGAACCTCAAAATCGTCCAAAAACCTTCGACAGCGATGCTCGCCGTCAGTGCTAGAAACAAAATCGCCGGCGGCTTCGCCTTTGGAGGCGCAGCACTCGGACTTGGATTGGCTCTGCTCATTGAGTTGGTGATGGACCGCAGCATCAAGCGACCGCTTGAATTGGAGACCAAGCTGCGCATCCCCTTGATGCTCACCATCCCGGAGGTCGGCCGGAAAGGAATCGGTCGCGTGCGTCGGCTTAAAGCAGGCCGGACTTCTGCGGTCGCGCTCAAGAACGGCTCCCGCGTGGACTCACTTCCCTGGGATGTCGGTCACTTCATCCGGCCATTTTCCGAGGCCATCCGGGACCGGCTGGTGCTCTTCTTTAAGCTCCACGAAATGACCCACAAGCCGAAATTGATCGCGGTCACTGGTTTCTCAGGCGGCGAAGGCACCTCGACAATTGCCGGAGGCTTGGCCGCCGTCCTTTCGGAAATGGGAGATGGGAAGGTGTTGCTCGTGGACATGAACGGGCAGGAAGCCGCAGTTCACCCGTTCTTCGATGGCAACCCCGTGAGTTCCATCTCCGAAGTCCTTCAAGGAGGGAAGTCAGCCCCACCTGCCGCTGAAAACCTCTTTCTGGCGACAGCCTCAACCCCGGGCAAGGGGGCAGCGCAGATGATCCCGAAGAAGTTTTACAGTATGGTGCCGCATTTCAAGGCGAGTGACTTCGATTACATTGTATTCGATATGCCCCCTCTGGATCAGAGCAGCGCCACGCTGGCCATGGCGGGCTCCATGGACAAAGTCCTCGTTGTCATCGAAGCAGAAAAGAGCAACGGCGATGTCGTCAAGCGGGCCTGTGCGGAATTGGTCGCAAGCAAAGCGCATGTGTCCGGAATTCTCAATAAGACACGTTCCTACGGCCCGCAGTGGCTGCAAGGGTAACGCTTACCCTTCCGTGCCTATCCGGTTTCTTGACAAAAGCGGAGTGCGCGAATGGGAGCGGGGCTTTTATAGCCCCGTGTGCCACACAGTGGCACCGACAAGGAAGATTATCTCCCCAGCCTTCACCGCTCCGGGCTGCACCTTCGGCGCAGACGGGGCTATAAAAGATGCAGGCGCAAAAACTCCGCCGAAGCGTCTCTCTTACTTCTTACCTCATACTCTTGCTCTTGCTCTACAGAGAGGGAGCAAGAGCAAGAGCAAGAGTATGAAGTAAGAAATCCTGCCGTGCGGACTTTTTGCGCTCGCACCATAAAAGCCCCGCTCCCTTCCAGACTTCTATTCGCTACGTCGAGTCCATTCATAATGCTCAATGCCTTCCGAAATCGGCTTTATTACTTAATAAAGCCTGTACTCCCAAAAAGTGTCCGGATGGGGATTCGTAGGTTGCTCGCCCGGCGCAAACGGGAAAAGGTTCGCGATATCTGGCCGATTCTGCCCGGCTCGGAACGCCCTCCAAAGGATTGGCCGGGCTGGCCGGATGGGAAAAAGTTTGCCGTTGTCCTCACTCACGACGTGGAAGGCCAGTCGGGCTTGGACAAATGTCCGGCTCTCATGAGAATGGAGGCCGAGGCCGGATTCCGTTCATCTTTCAACTTCATCCCGGAAGGCGGATACACGGTTCCCGTGCAACTTAGGGAGGAACTGGTTCAAAATGGCTTTGAAGTCGCCGTCCACGACCTTCACCACAACGGCCACCTCTACATTTCAAAAAATGGCTTCTCCAAAAAAGCGGCGCGAATCAACCGCTACCTTCGCGATTGGAATGCAGTGGGCTTTCGCTCGGGCTTCATGATGAAACAGAATGAATGGATGCACGAACTCAATGTCGCATGGGAGGCAACTTCATTCGACACCGATC
Source organism: Verrucomicrobiaceae bacterium (assembly GCA_031374705.1). GTDB lineage: Bacteria > Verrucomicrobiota > Verrucomicrobiia > Chthoniobacterales > Chthoniobacteraceae > SXWH01. The sequence continues at coordinate 21,261 of JANMGP010000276.1, forward strand.
CCTTCGAACCGCAACCGGAAGGGCTGCACACGATTTTTCCGTCCTGGAGACCAAATCCGAATGCAGGAAAGGACGGACGCGTGCCCGGTTACGTGGACCTTCCATACACTCTCCCTCAGGACTCCACGCTCTTCCTGCTGCTCAATGAACATTCCCCGGAAATATGGCTTCAAAAACTCGATTGGATCGCTGCCCACGGTGGGATGGTGCTGATGAACACGCATCCCGACTACATGGATTTCGAAAACCTGAGTTCATCTGAGACGTATCCCGTCGGCTGGTACAAAGCTGTGCTCGATCACATCAGAACGAAGTATTCCGGCCAATATTGGCATGGCCGACCGGCCGAAATGGCCGCTTTGATCTGCGGTTATAAGGACCACCCGGCAAAATCGCCTCTGCCGTCCGGCAAACCGGAATGACCGGGATCGGAGCACAAACGGGACGAAAAATCTGGATTGACCTTGATAACACGCCGCACATTCCGTTTTTCCGCCCGATCATCCGGGAACTGGAACTACGCGGACACAAAGTCCTGCTCACCGCCCGTGATGCATATAAAGTCTGTGAGATGACGGCCAAATTCGGGCTGTCGCCAAAAGTGATTGGCCGTCACTACGGACGGAACCGCCTCCGGAAATTCATGGGCTTCATTTATAGAACGTTTCAATTGATGCCACTCGCAATGAAGGAACGGCCATTCATGGCGCTCAATCACGGGAGTAGATCACAGCTTCTGACATGCAATCTCCTCCGGATTCCCAGTATCGAGATCATGGACTACGAGCACACCGTCGCACTTCCGATCGACCGCCCGGCCTGGACCATTGCTCCCAAGTATCTTCCTGAAATAATCCCCGGCGTTCAGCAAACGCGCCTCCGCCGATACTCGGGAATCAAGGAAGATGTCTATGCACCGGAATTTCGGCCGGACCCGGCAATCCTGAAAGAACTGGGATTGGAGAATGCTCCCATCATCGTCACCGTGCGTCCACCCGCCAGCGAAGCGCACTACCACAACGAGGAAGGCGATGCACTTTTTGCGGCGTTCATGGATCGCGTTTGCGCTTCAGACGATGTCAGAGCGGTTCTCCTGCCCCGGAGCAAGCATCAGGAGAGGGAAATCCGTACCACGTTTCCTCGTTGGTTCGAAACGTCAAAAGTCATCATTCCCTCAGGCGTGGTGGATGGATTGAATCTACTCTGGCACTCCGACTTGGTTGTGAGTGGCGGCGGGACCATGAATCGTGAAGCTGCGGCATTGGGCGTACCGGTATTCAGCATCTTCCGCGGTACACCCGGCGCGGTGGACATGCGCTTGCAAGATGAAGGTCGCTTGATTCTCATCGAAACTACAAAGGATGTTCACGAGAAAATTCCGCTCCGGGCGCGAAACAAAGAGGTCAATACAGGTGAGTCGTCGGTCCGCCCGGCTCTAACCGAGATCATCGCCCATATCGAGGCCATCCTCGATTTTCACGCAAAGCGCTGAATTGTTTACGAACAAAATATGAAACTACTGATCGTTGCCGGAGCCCGGCCCAATTTCATGAAGGTCGCCCCGCTGATTCATTGCATCCAGCGGCACAATGCATCCCTTCAGAATGGTCAACCGCCGGTCGAATTCCGCCTGGTTCATACAGGCCAGCATTACGATGCACAGATGTCCGATGTTTTCTTTCGTGAATTGCAGATCCCGAAACCCGACGTGAGTCTCGATGTTGGCTCGGGTTCGCACGCCGTGCAGACCGCCAATGTGATGACGCGTTTCGAGCCGGTGTGCGAACAGGAAAAGCCCGACTGGGTGGTCGTGGTGGGCGATGTCAATTCGACGGTGGCCTGCACGCTGGTTGCGGCCAAGCTCGGCATTAAAGTCGCCCATATTGAAGCAGGACTGCGCAGCAACGACCGCACGATGCCCGAAGAAATTAACCGCCTCGTGACAGACGCGATCGCCGACCTGCTCCTGACTCCATCGGAAGATGGCAGTGATAATCTCCGCCGCGAAGGAATTGCAGAGCACAAGATCCGGATGGTTGGCAATATCATGATCGATTCTCTGGTCACGCATCGAAACCAAAACCAAGGCTCCAAACTGCTCGAAAACCTCGGCGTGAAAGAACGCGGATTCATTTATGTGACCCTCCACCGTCCCTCGAACGTCGATTGCCGGGACTCTCTCGCCGTGATCGTCAAGGAGTTGTCTGCCATCGCGGATCAATGCCCGGTGATCTTCCCCATTCACCCCCGGACGCGGAAACGAATGGAAGAGTTTGGTCTCTCCTTTGGCGATACGCCGGGTCTCAAGCTCTTGGATCCGGTCGGATACTACGATTCGATCACACTCACCGAGGACGCCCGTTGCCTGCTGACCGATTCCGGCGGTCTTCAGGAAGAAAGCACGTATTTTCGCACGCCGTGCCTGACTCTGCGGCCCAATACCGAGCGTCCAGTCACTGTTTCGGTCGGTAGCAATCGTCTCACGGACGTCGAACGACTAAGGACAGACCTCCAAAATGTCCTTCTAGGACCGGAGCGAACTGGTCAGATTCCCGATGGTTGGGACGGGCGCGCTGCAGAGAGAATCCTCGAAGCGCTTTTGGCTGTCTGATTCCGGTGGTCCACAGAATAACGGGACGTCCGATGAGCCTCAGCGCGAAGAACACATCATAGAGCAATGTCCATTCGAGTAACACTATGTTTTCTGGCAGTTCTCTGGCTTTGCATCGAGGCTTGGCGAGGCAAATGGTTTATGTCGGCCTGCGGAGCTGTCATTATGATGGCATTCTTGGAGCGCAAGGATATGCCACGTTCCATGCTTGGAATTCCAGGGCTCAACCTATGGAATATTCTCGTCGCCAACACCGTATGGGCGTGGCTCTCTTGTCGTCGCAACCAGGGGCTCACTTGGGACTTCCCCATCGCGCTCAAGCGCGCTTTTCTCGCGTACGTCTTTGTCATCATCTGGTCCTTCTCCCGCTTCTTTATCGACCCGACCGATTACTACGATGAGGGCCGTTTTTCGATCATCATCGGATACTTGATCAATCCACTGAAGTTTCTCTTGCCTAGTCTGATCATCTATGACGGGTGCAGAGATCGGAAGCAAATGACCTTCGGCTTGGCTGCAATCCTTTTGACGTATTTCATTCTGGGCATTCTGACTATTAAATGCATGGGCTTGAGCAATTTTTCAGGGGAGGAATTAAAAGATCGTGCAGTGAGAGTCATTGAACGGGATACCGGTTATCATCGCGTGGATATGTCGATGATTCTGGCCGGGGCCAGTTGGGGGATCGTCGCCGCCTCGGTACTGGCTCCAACTTTTCGCATTCGCGCGGCACTCTGGGGATCCGCAGGAATTGTTTTTATAGGACAGGCGCTGACAGGCGGGCGCGGTGGATACGTCACTTGGATTCTGCTGGGTATCACGCTCTCGCTACTACGATGGAGAAAACTCATCCTGATCGCTCCCATTGCACTTTTGATGATCCCGATAGTGGCACCGGGTGTCCGGGACCGTATGCTTGAAGGGTTCGCAAAGCAGGAAAATAATGTCGTGACGGACACCAACATGAACGAAGTAACCGCAGGTCGTAACCGGGCATGGACGGTCGCAACGGAAAAAATAATGCTTTCCCCCGTTCTTGGTTACGGTCGCAACGCGATGACACGCACAGGAGCGTCGTCGTACCTCTTCAGTGAATTTAGGGAAGTCTTTGGGCATCCGCACAACGCGTTTCTCGAATTGCTGCTAGATAATGGAATTCTCGGACTCCTCTTGGTCTTACCGCTCTTCTTTAAGATCGTGACCAGATGCGCCAGTCTTTTCAGAGATCGTGACGATTTATTGGTTCAGGCGGTTGGAGGCGCAGCCCTATCGCTGGCCTTGGCCTTAGTTTTTGCAGGTCTCAGTGCCCTAAGCCTTTATCCACGAGAGAGCGTCGTCGGGATGTGGGCCATCATTGGACTGGCGATGCGTGCATGGGTCGAGCGGGAGGCAATCGGTGGCCGCGGGCGGATTATGGAATCAGAGGACGAACCGGAGCGCGCTTCAAATGTCTCGCAATTACAGCCAGTCGCAGTCGAAGTATAGAATTTCTGACGCATTCGTGCCCATGGAGAGCAACGTAGAACAAGTTAAAGATGTCGCGCCGAACTTAGTGCGCGGCGTGGCTGTCAGTTGGGTCGCTCAGATTCTCCAGATCCTTTCGGGGTTCATTGTGCCGCGCATGATTGACCATTCGCTGGGGAGCGAAACGCTTGGGGTATGGGATTTAGGTTGGTCTCTGGTCAGTTATTTTACTCTTCTCGAGGCAGGAATAGGCTCATCCATTAATAGGCATGTGGCTCTTTACCGCGCCGGAAGTGAGATGGAGCGGGTCAACGGAATCATCAGCTCGGTTGCAATGCTTCAGCGGGCTATTGGACTCCTCGTCTTGATCGTTACGGCAGTCCTTGCATGGAACCTCAGGTTTGGACTTCAGAATGCAGGGCCGACGCTCCTGTCGCAGGCAAAATGGCTTGTGCTTCTTCTGGGATCGAGTGTCGCCCTTTCGTTTTCAGGTGCCGTGTACACTGGCGTCCTTACCGGGTGTCACCGGTGGGCCGTTCACCACAGCGTCTATGCGGCGACCAACATATTGTCGTTTGTTGGAATGCTTGCCGTCCTGTCCTGCGGAATGGGCATCGTCGCGCTTGCAGCGGTCCACATGGTCACTGAATTGCTAGGGCGCATTGTGCGGGCGATTATAGCCTACCGTGTTTGCCCCGGTCTGAGGATCCGACTTCACAACGCGGACCTCAAAACGCTTCGCTCCATGTTGAGTTTCGGAGGGAAGATGTTCGTGGGCCGTATGAGCCTGGTTCTCATGATCCAGACGACCAGTGTTTTAATTGCAGCATACTTGGGTCCCGCAGCGCTTGCCCTCTTTACTCGCCCACGCTCGCTCGTCCGGCAAGCTGCGGTATTTCCCCAAAAATACGCATTCATGCTGATTCCTTCCGTCGCAGCGTTGGCCGGGGCGGGAAAAACCGGAGAAGTCCGAAGTTTCGTTCGCGAATCGAGCCGAAACGGCCTTTGGATCTCCCTTCCCCTCATCACTTTCCTTGCAATAGCCGGGGCACCGCTTATCGAATTGTGGATGGGCCCCCGCTATGCAGTCCACGGGCTGATTCTCGTCATGACACTAACCTTCGCTGCAGAAATCGCCCATATGCCGCTGAATAATCTGCTTATGGGGCTCAATCTCCACGGACGTCCCGGCTTGGTATCGATGGTAGCCGCACTCGTAGCGATTGCGCTGGTTTGGGTGGCCCTTGCGTTGAGTCTCGGTCTTACCGCCGTAGCTTTGGGGATGTGCCTGCCGTGGTTTCTGGCTCACGGGATTTACCTGCCGATCTATGCATGCCGCCGTCTGGAACTGCCGCTTCGGACTTTCTTCAAAGACGTCTGGCTCCGTCCGTTGATAAGCATGATTCCTTTCGGACTCGCGCTTTGGATGGGACAACACTTTTTCGCGGGCCGCCCGCTTGCCTCGCTCATGGCGGGCTGTGTATCGGGCGGTTGTGTTCTTGCAACCTGCTATTGGATCTGGGCGATCCCGCGACCGTGGAAGCACCGGATTCTGAAATCAGTCGGATTTCGTCCGGAATCACGGGTTTTCGCCGGTGGCACCGCTGTAGAATCGGAATGTTGTGGAACTCCAAAAGGTAGCGACGCTAACATCTAGGAATTAAATACTTATGTCATTAAAAGTGTGCATCATCGGTTTGAAATGCTTCGACTACATTGCTGGAAATCCGTCGCCGCGCTATCTTGGAGGGATTGAAACACTTCTCACTTTGCTTGCAAAGGGTCTTGCGAAGGAGAACTGCCAGGTTTCGATGGTCACATATGATCACGGACAGCCTGACGCCCAGTGTTATGAAGGAGTTACCGTCTACAGGAGCTACGATCCTGAAGCAGGCCTGCCGTTCCTGCGGCTGCTCCATCCTCGCTCAACGCTCCTTTGGCAGGCGATGCGCCGGGCCGATGCGGATGTGTATCTGCAAATGGGAGCGGGTGATGAGACAGGTCGAGTGGCCTTCGGGTGTCGCATGGGATGGGGGCGTCCAAGGCGCTTTGCATTCTGCCTGGCCAGCGACGCAAATTACGGCTCCCACCTTCGTGCGGGGCGATTTGGAATCGAGGGCAGGATGTACCAGTACGGTCTTCGTCGCGCGGACCTCGTGATTGCGCAAACGGCGCGGCAGCGCGAGGGGTTGAACACTGCGACGGGAATCCATTCGCAAGTCATTCCCATGGCGCCAGCGGAACCACTTATCTTCGCGAAGGCCCCGCAAATCGGTGAAATGCCTCGGGTTGCATGGATTGGACGCATTTCGCAAGAGAAGCGGTTGGAATGGTTGCTGGAAGTTGCCAGGCGGTGTCCGGATATCGCATTCGATATTGCCGGTGCCCCAAATCGAACCTCTGATTATGCAACCCGATTGACTGAAGACGCTACGCAGCTCCCGAACGTCACATTCCACGGACGTCTGGGTCCGAGCCAAGTGCAAGAGCTGTATGCGAATTCCAAGCTGCTCTGCAACACATCCGTCTATGAAGGTTTTCCCGCTACATTCCTTGAAGCATGGAGCCACGGTCTGCCGGTTGTGAGCACATTTGATTCGGACGATATCGTAACAAAGAATCAAGTTGGATGGGTGACGGACAGTATCGATGGATTGGTCGCGGGACTGCGTCACTATCTTGGGGACGCGAAAACTTACGCCCAGGCCTCCGGAGTTGCGAAAGCATTCTATGCCAATAATTATTCGCTTCCAGTTGTTTCCAGACGGTTCAGGGAGGCACTCGAAGGAATTGTACGGTAGATGAACTCCGTAGACCTGCGAAAGCACATATCACAGCGGACGTGATTCCGCTGACTGGTCCGTTCGCCACTTGCAACCACACCGTTGAAGAAAAAAGTACTAATCATTGGAGCCAGGGGCTTTATCGGGCGCAATTTGGCCGCAAAACTGGAAGGTCAATATCAGGTCGTTGCGGCATCAAGTGGCGACGCTCTTACCGTCAAAGTTGACCTGTCTGATCCCTCCAGTATCCGAACCGCACTGGCAAACGCCCAGGCTGACTACATCGTCAACTGCGCTGGTGTCGCGCAAAACACTGCGAAAGCGGAACTCAATGTGACCTACACTTGCAACCTGATGCAGGAAATCATCCGCAGCGGACAAAACCCGCAGCGCGTGGTGATACTTGGATCAGCGGGCGAATACGGCGCGGTGAAGGATGAGGAATTGCCTGTCAGTGAGGATGTTCCGTTGCGCGCACAGTCACGGTATGGGGTCAGCAAGATTCGGGAGGTTGAGGAAGCTTTGAAATTTCGGTTCCAGCACGCAATTCCGGTCGTGGTTGCGCGAGTCTTCAACCCAATTGGCCTCGGAATGCCTTCGCATCAGTTGGTTCCCAGCATCATGAGACAGGTCCAACAAGTGAAGGCTGGTGAGAGAGCTGCAATCGAGGTGCATCGAATCGATTCCGAGCGCGATTACGTGGATGTGCGGGATGTAGCCGGCGCTGTGGGTGCTCTACTAGCCGGAGCTCCGAGCCATTGCGTGTATAACGTGGGGTCCGGGCGGGCCACATCAAACGGTGAACTCGTGCGCATGATTCTGGATCGATCGGCAGGCTGCTCGGGCACCCAGGTTCGTGAGATTTCGCCACTGAAAGAGCCTCAATTCGCATCGGCCGCCAATATCCGACTAATCAAAGACGACCTCGGATGGGAACCGATGTATTCCCTGGAGCAGGCTATCGAAAACATTCTGTATGAACACTCCTGAAAAGAACATCAAAGTGCTTGTCGTGGGCGCTGGTAAAGCCGGCGAACTTCTGTCCAAGAACATTGCCGATAATCCGGACACCTCATTTAATGTTGTCGGTTTTATCGATGATGACCCCGCAAAACACGGCAAAACGATTAACGGCGCAAGGGTGCTCGGTGGTTTGAGTGAGATATCCAAAGCTCTCGACGATACGAAGGCTGATGAAGTGCTGATCGCCCTACCGTCCGTTCGCGGTGACGTGATCAGGAAGGTTGTGGATAACGATATCGGCCGTCGGGTGGGCTATAAGATTTTACCACGAATATCGGAGGTGCTTGCGCAGCCTTTCGAGGAGGATTATTTAAGGCATGTCCGGAAAGTCACGGCTGTGGATCTTGTTGGTGGGGAAATCAACAAGACAGATCAGGAGGGGATTCACATTTACATCACCCCTCTGACGGTTCTAATCACAGGTGCTGCGGGATCGATTGGGTCTGAGTTGAGCAGGCAGATTTCATTGTATGGGGCCAAAAAAGTAATATTTTTTGACTGGTGGGAAAATGGCATGTTCGAATTGCGAAACCAAATCATGGACGCATATCCGAAAGGCAATTTTGAATTCGTCATCGGTGACATTAAAGATAAGAAAAAGATCAATTACATCATCAAGAAATTTAGGCCGGACACCATTTTTCATGCTGCGGCTTACAAACATGTCCCCTTGATGGAGGATAATCCGAGCGAATCGATCAAGAACAACATTATCGGAACTAGGATTGTGGCCGAGGCCGCGATCCGGCACGGAGTGCGCAAGTTTGTGATGGTGTCCAGTGACAAGGCGGTCAACCCGACAAACATCATGGGTGCAACAAAGCGGGGGGCCGAAAAGATCATTCACATTCTGGCGGAAAGCCAGGGCACCACCACCTTCTGCGCCGTGCGGTTTGGGAACGTCGCGAACAGTAACGGCAGCGTGATCCCCTTGTTCGAACGTCAAATCGAACGCGGTGGACCGGTGACCGTAACACACAGGGATGTCACCCGTTACTTCATGACGATCCCGGAGGCCGTGCATCTGATTCTCAAAGCATCGATGATGGGCGAGAACAATGATTTGTTTGTCCTGGATATGGGGGAACCAATCAAGATCTACGACCTCGCACGATGGATCATCGCGATTAACGGGTTCGTGCCGCACAAGGATATCAGAATTGAGGTAGTTGGGTTACGACAGGGTGAGAAACTTTATGAAGAACTTCTGGTGGATGAGGAAACTACCACGAGCACGACGATCGATGGCGTGTTCAAAACGAAGAATCACCTGAATTTTGACCGCCTTAAGTTTCTGAATAATCTGACGTCTCTTCAGGAATCATTGGAAGATGAGGATTTCGATATGGAGCGAATTCGCGCGCATATCAAACTGATGGTTTCGACCTATATGCCAGCCCGCATGACCGTTTGAGGCTCACTCTTTTACAACCGAAACGACGTCCACTACCGATGATCGGTGCGAAGTGAGCGCAAGTGCCTGCGGAACTGTTGGTCGGGCAATCCGCGGCACACGGAGTGAGCTCAACACAAATCAATCGTGAGATCAGCTCCGTTAGTACGTCGAATGCTCTTATCCTCGATTCTTACTCAGGTCATTGACGAGATATTCACCCGTAATCGGCAGGAATTCGATACCCTCCGAAATGCACGCCATGGCAATTGATAGTCTTGAAGATGGCCGCCGTAGCGGCTTTGAAGACTGGGATTCAAACTCCCCGATTTCAGTCTGTCTGCTCATCAGCAGTCTGGAATTTGGAGGTGCCGAACGTCAGGTGATTGAAATGATGCGGACTTTCGACCGGAGCCGGGTCCGACCGATTGTTTGCTCACTCTCGTCCAGGGTCCCGCTGGCAGAATCCCTGCCTGACAGGGAACAGTGGCTCCACACCGTTGAGAAACATGGGCGATTTGACTTCACGACCGTATTCCGGGTGGCGGCGCTGCTTCGCCGTGAGAAAATCGACGTCGTCCACGCATTCCTGTTCGATTCCGAAATCGTCGCCCGACTCGCTGCACCTCTCGCCGGAGTCCGGGTCGTAGTTTCGTCGGAACGCAATGCCGATTACAAACGCCCTTTGCTTCATCGTCTCGCGCTCAAGTTGACGCGCCCGCTGTTCGATGTGATGGTCTCCAATTCGAACGCAGGAAAACGATTCAATATTCGCACCCAGGGACTCGATCCCAGTCGTATCGAAGTGGTTCACAACGGGGTTGATACCGAACGCTTCCATCCAAATCGCGAAGCGGGACTGGCGTTCCGCACAGCGATCGGCATTCCACTCGATGCTCCGGTAGTCGGAATGATTGGAAGTTACAAACGCCAGAAGGGACACGACAACTTTCTCCGCATGGCGGCAATCGTGGTGAAATCCACTCCGTCCGCTCGCTTCCTCATCGTCGGTGGCCCAGTCTCCACCGATGGCGAACCCGGAAAGCTTTATGAACAAGAGATTCATCGGCTTGCGGATTCCCTTGGCGTGAGTCAGAACTGCCATTTCATCGGAAACCAAAAGGACATGAACGCCGTTTACAATGCGTGCGACATCACAGCGCTGCTCTCCCGGCGTGAGGGCGTTCCGAATGTGGTTTTGGAATCCATGTCCTGTGGTGTCCCAGTCGTGGTTTCAGACATTGCCGACAATGCCGTGATTGTCTCCCATGGGAACACAGGATTTATAATACCAGCCGATGCTCCCGGCGCGGCGGCCGCGAAGGTCAGCGATTTACTGGCGGATTTGCGATTGTATCTGCGCTTCGGCACGGGTGCTAGAGCATCCATGTGCGATGAGTTTTCGCTTCAAAGAGCAACGCAGAAACTCGAGAATGTTTATCACGAAAACCTCCGATCAAAATCCTAAGCCCCTTCATTCTGTGACGTGTATGCGAAAATTGATCTATATCATGGGTTGTGCAAATTGCGGCTCCACGCTGCTTACCGGTCTTCTGGGCCGGCACTCTCAGATTTCCACAGTGGGAGAACTAAAACTCACCGCCATCAAGGATATTGATTCCTATCTTTGTGGATGTGGAGACCGGTTTCTCGATTGCCGATTCTGGAAGTCCGTTCAACTCGCATGCAAGTCGCATGATGTTGATCTGAACCTCGATCACTTTGATACGCATTTTAAAGGCTCTGGCTGGCTGGACGACAAAATGATCCGAACCGCCGTCCGGAGTCGGTTCCTTGAACTGGTACGTAAGATTGGACTCGCTGGTTACCCACCCGCGAAGCGGGAGTTATCCCGACTGTTGTTGCGGAACAAGGCTATCATTGACGCGATCTGCGAAACTGACAACAAACCCGTCTTCCTGGATGGATCCAAGGATCCAACGCGCCTGCTCCATCTTTCCCGTTCAGGCCTTTTCGATATCATGGCCATCCATTTAGTGCGAGATGGTCGAGCCATTATAGCGTCCTACAAAAAACGATCTCCTGATATGCCCACGAATATCAGACTTTGGAAATCCAAAGCCATCGAATGCGAGCGCGCCAAATGCATGCTGCCAACTAAGAACCTAATGACTTTGAAGTACGAAGACCTTTGTGCGGATGTCGAGGGAGTTCTGAGTTCGCTTTTCCGATTTGCGGGCGTTGCGGATGAAGCACGTATATGTCTAAAGCCTACTGCCTGCGCATCCGAGCATATCATCGGTCATAACAGCCGACTCAGCGGAACCAAAGAGGTCAAGGTGAGGGGCGAATGGGAGGATTTGCTAACGGACTCCGATCTCAAGCAATTTCGTCAAGAAGATACGGGCATCAATTCATTATACGGTTACAAATAGACCGCAGACAGGCGCGAACACTTCGGACATGTTAAACAAACGCCCCATTATTTTGAAAAATAAATTCGATATATGACTAACTACATGAGCAATGAATTGCGGCTTCTGATGGCAATTTCTCGAAACCTTCCAAGAATCCGGGGCAGTGGTCGGGCAGCACGGTTGATCCAACGCATTTACAACCGCCGGAAACGCGATCGCGTTCAGGCTGACGTCCTAGGATTTACCATGGATTTGGATCCCTCGGAGTCCGTGGACGGTATCCTGCTGTTCGCGCCCGCTCTATACGACTATCGTGAGTTTCGCATTCTAAAACGCCTTCTAAAGCCAGGCGATGTTTTCCTCGATGCGGGTGCCAACATCGGGATTTACACGATGATTGCCTCACGGTTAGTGAACCATGGCGGGCGGGTTATTTCCGTCGAGGCCGGATCGATGAACGCGGATTGCCTCCGCACGAATTGTAAGCTGAATAAGATCGAGAATGTGACCATTTTGCAAGCTGGGCTTTCAGACAAAATTGAGGAATTGGAACTTGCTTGCAGTGACTACGGAAATCGCAGTGGCAATTCCTTTCTGAAATCGTCCAGTATCACCGAGAGAGTTCCGTGCATGCCATTGCTCGACATGCTACTTTCTGCGAACGTGAATCGCATTGATGGCGCAAAATTCGACATTGAGGGCTTCGAGTTCAGGGTTCTCGACACATTTTTTAAGGCTTCCCCTCCCGCTCACCTCCTGCCTCGTTTTTTCGTTTTTGAGCACAATCAGGCATTGGCGGAAAGATCTGGCGGTGACGTGAGAAGTCTTCTTGCCGAGAACGGATATGAGGTCTCTTTCATCACCGATCAGAATTACTTGGCTGTTAGATCTCCTGCCGGACCTGCCACTGGTCCCTTCCCACAAAACGACGCCTCACTTTGATGGCCACTAAAACATCTGAATCCAACTCCTTCATTGAGCTGAATAGTTGCGAATCGTCCTGTCGTCCGCTCTTCACGATCTGCACCCCGACGTTCAACAGGGCGGGACTTTTGACCCGCGTCTTTGAGAGCTTGAAAGGTCAGACCGCACTCGACTTTGAATGGCTGATTGTGGATGACGGCTCAACGGACGCCACCGGCGATGTAGTCAGGCAGTGGACTCCTCAGGTCCTGTTTCCTGTGCGCTACGTGTGGAAAGAAAACGGTGGCAAGCACACCGCTCTGAATGTGGCAGTCCAGGCAGCTCGAGGAGTATTGTTCACGGTCGTGGATTCCGACGATTGGCTGCTTCCCGAAGGGTTGGAGCGCCTTTCGAACGGATGGGAAACAATTCGCACCAAAGCCAATTTCGCAGGAGCCTGCGGCCTATTTCAATACACCGATGGCAGAGTGGTCGGGAGCCATTTTCCGAGGAACGAACTCGTAAGTAATGCGATCGATTTGAGGTTGAAACTTGGCGTCACGGGGGACAAGATTGGTTTCACTCGGACGGAAATCATGAGACGCTTTCCATTCCCCGAGGATTTCGGACGCTTTTATGTCCCGGAGTCAATTGTGTGGAACCGCATCGCGCAAGAGTTCGATACCCTGTTTATCAACGAACGCATCGGGGTGAAGGAGTATCAGCCCGAGGGGATTACCGACAAGTCCGCACTCAACAGTTGGCGTAACCCAATGGCGTACCTTACGAGGGCCGCAGACCTCTTGAACGGGCGTCGCGGCCTGCCCATCGGGAGCACTATCCGTTCCGCATTAACACTTTCGAAATGTGCCATTTCCACAGGCAGCAACCCTTTCATCGCGAAACGATTGATCCACAAACTAGTCACTGCCGGGGCCTTGCCAGTTGCGATTGTACTGCTATTCAGAGACTGGCTCCGGGCCAAGAACGCCGCAAGGAAGTTGTCGAACTCTTCACCGGAAATCTCGTGATTACCGCCAACCCATTGAATATCTGAGAATCGGTCAACGCCGCCGATTGGCACGAATGGCGCTACATTCGAAGCTTGCAATGTTCGACACCTCACACACTCTGGCGGTTCACTATTCCATCGATTTATGAAGCGGTATTTTCTGGGGGTTCTTCCCTCGCTGATTGCGTGTCTCGTGACGGTTTCGAAAGCCGCCGAGCTTCCGCTCGCAGACGGCGACAGGGTCGTGTTTCTCGGAGATTCAATCACATCCGCAAACAAGTGGAGCAACTACGTTGCAAGCTACCTGATTCTCACCCATCCGGAATTAATGCTCCACGTTCAATCCGAAGGAAGAGGCGGAACTACCATTGCGGAATCCTGTGTCAACCCGCCCAGCATGGCTCCGGAAAACTCTATCCCCACAGGAGAGCGCTACCCAAAGCGCGTTGCGCCCTATCATCCGCGATACGTATTTGTAATGTTCGGGCACAATGGAGCCCTTTCAGCAACCGCGTTCAAGAATGATTACGAGTGCCTGATTACCAATCATATCGTGGGGCAGAGCGCGGCGAAGCCGATCTTAATCGCTTCCCATCCGCAATCGGACGCTGGAGGCAAGCCCACCTTGGGGGATTACGCCAACAAGATGCAGGAGATTGCAATCGCCGGCAGCTTCCCGTTTAGCGACACTTGGCACACCCTTTTGCCGACCTTTACCAGCAGTGCGAACTGGACGCAGTTGCAATATCCGGGAACACAGAGCGTCCCAGAGATCCATTGTGGGACAGCCGGTCACATCCTCATCGCGCACCAGGTGATCAAGAATCTCGGGCTCCCGACTCTTGTGTCATCCGCCGCAGTGGACGCTGCCAGCAAATCGATTATATCCACTGATCAATGCACCATCGGGCCGATTACTCCGAACGCCTACGGCGGTATTGATTTCTCCCGTCTCGATAAACGACTTCCCTGGGCGATTGATGAAAACAATCCAGCAGACGGACGGGCTCAAGCGGTCGCCATGCTCCCGTCCTTTGCCAATTGGCAGACCTATTCGCTCGCAGTCACGGGACTGGCCGACGGGATTTACGATGTTCTCATTGATGGTGTGAGAGTAGCGACTGTCAGCAATACTCAACTCGCTGCCGGATGGAACATGGCAGACCTGACGGTCGGGCCAGTTTTCGACCAGACGCAGGAGGTTCTGGGCCGTATTCGCGATATGCAGGGAATCGACCGCACGACACTCGCTGCAACGTCACCGAACAAGGGCGTGGTTCGATACAACAGCAATGCGAGAGCCTCGTATGAAACAAATGGGAACCGGGGTGCCTTACATGAAGCGGCACTCGCACCCGCCTTGGCAGAGATTGCGACCTATGATAACTTGATTCATGCTGCGGCACAGCCTATAGCCCGGGCATTCAGCCTGCGTCGCCCGACACCCGCGGCAGCATCGCCATCATATGTCCCGGCGGTCGGTATTCCGAATCCGACATGGGACGCCATAAGCCCGATCTCGGTTCCAACTCCCGGCATGCCAACCTCATGGCCTTCAGTGCAGGCGACGGGATTCTATTACGTGGACAGTGCGCATCTTGCTGCGACTGACTCAAGTAATCCTTTTGGCTTCCCGGACAAGCCGAGACTGACCATTCCTTCGACATTGAACGCAGGCTCTGTTGTATTTGTTGCGAATTGCCGGACCAATACATCGCTGACTGCAACTGGAACGGCAGCAACCCCCGTCTGGATCGTCGGGACTGGCCAATCCAAAGTTCAACCTGGAGCGGTCGGGATCTACCTTTCCGTTTCGGGAAGTTCCTACGTCATTGTGGATGGAGTGGTGTTTGATGGCACGGGTTCTCCTGACACTTCGGCCTCCGCAGCATTCTCGGTTCGAAATGGTTCCCATCATGTGTGCTTCCGGAACTGTAGCGTGCGGAACATGGTGGCTCCGCCCTATAATCCAACCCGGTTCGGTAGCGGGGGG
>JANMGP010000296.1:0-3004 GCA_031374705.1 Verrucomicrobiaceae bacterium
ATGCTTGGAGCTGTTGGGCCAGCGACAGGAAAAGTTCCTCCGCGAGTGGAGTCAGGACTACAGCGGCGGCGCGGAGATGAAGTGCGTCCTTTCCGCCACGGCCTTCTGCGGAGCCGTTCACATGCACGGCGGTCGGAATCAGCGGTTGCTCGCCGACCTCGATTGCAATGGCTGGCCGCAGAGTGGTCGCAATCGCGCTCTGGTCGAGATCCGCCGTGCGTGGGCTCCGCATCTCTGCGGTGATCAGCATCTCGCCGTCGTCGTGAAGCATGGCATTGAGAACTTTGGCGACGGGCCGTTCGGTTTCACGAGTCCAGCGCTCGTGAACACGATCTACGGTCGCTGGTGGCATCCGCTCGATGAACAGCCCGGCCCGAATCCGATTCCGAACAGCCCGTTGCCGTGGACCGGCGATTTCAAAGATGGCCTCGGCAACCCGATCAGCATGATGGCCTACGCGAACCCCGACGACATCCAGAACGAAAAGAAACGCGCCGACGGCTACGGTCTCATTCGGTTCGACAAGCAGGCGCGGAAGATCACCTTCGAGTGCTGGCCGCGATTCTCCAAAGTCGCCGACGGTGACAAAGCCCAGTTCCCCGGCTGGCCGATCACCATCACCCAGGACGCCAACGACGGCCGCAAGGTCCACGCTCAACTCCCCGAGGTAAGGCTCAACGGCGTGGCGAATCCCGTCATCCAAGTCATCGCCGAAGCCACCGGCGAGATTCTTTACACCGTGAGGTCGCAATCCGCGAGCTTCATCCCCCGCGTGTACGCGCCCGGCAAATACACCGTCAAAGCTGGCCAAGACAAACCCGACACACTGATCGCGAAGGACATCGAGGTCTCCTGATAGTCGTTGATCGCTCCGCGATCCAACGTTGGTTCGCGGAGCGAACCACGATAATGCCCCCAACACTTCGCCTTATTGCCCACTCGAACGAGTTCAAAATGATGATGAAACAACTGCGACTTGCCCTCATCGCTCTCTCTCCGGCCCTTGCGGTCGCACGCGTTGCGTTTCTGAGTTTGTTTCTGTCGGCGTCTGCGATGGCCGCAAACCTCGAACTGGTCGTCGATGCGTCGGCGGACGGGCCAGCGAAGTTCGCTGCCGAGGAGATTCGCCGCGAGGCATTGGCGCGCGGCATGACTTTGGGCAAAGACGCGCAGGCGACTCGCCTTTCACTCCGCGTGGAACAGGACGGCAAAGCCGCCGCGCAGATGCTCTCACACACTGGAAGCAATACGCCGCCATCCGCGACGCGCACTACGTCCCGGCTCTCTACAACCGAGTCGGCCATGTGGAGGTGACCGCGTTGACCGAAAAGGTCGCCGCCGACATCGACATCGCTCGCAACTGGAAACCGGGAACGCTCAAGGACGACGGCAAACGCTCCGGCACGGAAAAGGGCTTTCGCCAATAGCACGACGCGCCCAATGAGAGTTTTGAGAAACATCCCCTTTCACCAAACAGGTCTTACCAAGACATGAAATTACTGCTCCTCCTCGCCACTTGCCTTCTGACTTCGTTTGCCTATTCCGCTGAGAAGAATGAGGACGCCTCCGCTCCTGACAGGGTGCAGCACGATTGGACTCTCGGTCCCATTGGCGCACGCGGTTGGTATCGCACGGCGAACGGGCATTCGCATGTGGCGAGGCAGATTTGGGTCACTGGGGTTGCGGCTGGCTCTCCGGCGGATGGCGTCCTGAGCAAGAACGATGTCATCCTCGGTGTGAACGGCGTGAGTTTTACCGACGACGCTCGCGTGCAGTTCGCCAATGCCATCACGGCGGCGGAATCGGCGAACGGGACGTTGCGGCTTCTGCGATCCCGTGCTGGTAAGTCCGAGGCGGTGGAGATCAAACTGCCGGTGCTCGGCAGCTATAGCGCGACCGCGCCGTATGATTGCCCGAAGTCGAAACGAATTCTTGAACTCGGCTGCGCGGCGCTCGCCAAGCGGATGGAGTCGCCGAATTACACGAAGAGGCTCGATGCCATTCCTCGCTCGCTCAATGCGCTCGGCTTGCTCGCGAGCGGTAATAAATCCTACCTGCCGCTCGTTCAGCGCGAGGCGAAGTGGGCTGCGGACTACACGACCGACGGCTACCTCTCTTGGTACTACGGCTACGTCATGACCTTCCTCAGCGAATACGTCATGGCCACTGGCGACACCTCTGTGCTGCCAGGTTTGAAACGCCTCGCCCTCGAAACGGCGCGCGGGCAGAGCGGCGTCGGCACTTGGGGGCATCGTTTCGCGGCACCCGGCGGCAACCTTCACGGTTACGGAGCCATGAACCAGCCCGGCCTCAGCCTCACGATTGGCATGGTGCTCGCCCGCGAGGCCGGTGTGAGCGATCCTGATCTGGACCGAGCTATCACGAAGGCTGCGGGGTTCTTGCGTTGGTGGGTCAACAAAGGGGCGATTCCCTATGGCGACCATCAGCCGTTTCCCGCACATGAGGACAACGGCAAATGCGCTGCTGGAGCTGTGCTGTTTGACCTGCTGGGCGACCGCGAGGCCGCAGACTTCTTCGCGAAGATGTCGACTGCTGCCTACACCGAACGAGAGCGCGGACATACCGGCAACTTCTTCAATTACCTTTGGGCGCTGCCGGGAGTTGCTCGTTGCGGACCGCAGGCCATCGGTGCCTACATGAAGGAACAAGCGTGGTATTACGACTTCGCTCGCGGCTGGGACGGTGCGTTCCAATATCAACCGTCGCCCGAAGGTGCTGAGGAGTACCGCGCCTACATCAACTGGGACACCAGCGGCAGCAATCTCACCGCGTTCGCCCTGCCGCTGAAGACGCTGCGACTCACGGGCCGGAAGCCGTTCATCACGACGGCGCTCAATGCCGCACAAGCTGCCGAAGTCATCTCCGCCGGACGCGACTTCGCCTTCAAAGACGATCCCAATCGCTACGACGAACGCAGCACCGATCAACTCCTCGCGGGCCTCACGAGCTGGTCGCCGTTCGTCCGCAAACGCTCTGCCGCCGC